>NZ_JARGEO010000009.1:0-209735 GCF_029210525.1 Mycoplana sp. MJR14 | reverse complement strand
GACTTGCCGCCGGGGCCGGGGAGATCCGCCGGCGCGTCGCCGCTGGCAACGGCGATCGAGATGCCCATCAGCTTCTCGATGTCGCGCAGCAGGCGGATGTCGTCGGGCGCGCAGAAGGCGATCGCGATGCCGTCGCGGCCGTTGCGGGCGGTGCGGCCGATGCGGTGCACGTAGGCGTCGGGGACTTCCGGCAGGTCGTAGTTGTAGACGTGGGTGACGCCGGGAATGTCGATGCCGCGGGCGGCGACGTCGGTCGCCACCAGCACGCGGATCTCGCCGTCGCGGAAGGCCTTCAGCGCCCGCTCGCGCTGGCCCTGGCTCTTGTTGCCGTGGATCGAGGCGGCCTTGAAGCCGACGTGGTCGAGATGCTTCATCAGCTTCTCCGCGCCGTGCTTGGTGCGCGAGAAGATCAGCGACAGGCCGTCGGGATTGTCGGTGAGCGACTGCTTGAGGATCTGCGTCTTCTGGTCCTTGCCGGGCACGAAGTGGACATACTGCTCCACCTTGTCGGCGGCCTTGCCGGGCGGGGTGACCTCGACCTTCATCGGGTTGGTCAGGTATTCACCGGCAAGCTCGGCGATCAGCTTCGGCATGGTTGCGGAGAAGAGCAGCGTCTGGCGGTTCTTCGGCACCAGCTTGGCGATCTTTCGCAGGTCGTGGATGAAGCCGAGGTCGAGCATCTGGTCGGCCTCGTCGAGGACGAGGTAGCGGCCCTGCGTCAAGGTCACGGCCTTGCGCGAGACGAGGTCGAGCAGGCGGCCGGGGGTGGCGACGAGGATGTCGGTGCCGCGCTCCAGCATCTGCTGCTGCTTGTTGATCGAGGCGCCGCCGACGACGGTGACGACGCGCAGCGGCGTCTTCTTCACGAAGTCGCGCAGGTTGTCGGCGATCTGGTTGACCAGTTCGCGGGTGGGCGCAAGGACGAGGGCGCGGATGTTTCTCGGGTCGGGGCGGCGGCCCTCGGCCAGAAGCCGCTCGATCATCGGCAGGCCGAATGCGGCGGTCTTGCCGGTGCCGGTCTGGGCAAGGCCGATCAGGTCGTTGCCGGCGAGCACCAGCGGGATCGCCTTCTGCTGGATCGGGGTCGGGGTGTCGAAGCCGAGCGCTTCCAGCGCGGACAGAACGTTCTTCGACAGACCGAGGTCATGAAAAGTGGTCAAAGCAATAGCCTTTCGGGGCGCCAAGCGCGTCTGGCGGAGCGGCTTCATTGCCGATCCGGGACCGTCTGGCGTCAAGAACCCCGCGTGAATTGGGAACTTGTGGGTTGATAGTGGCGTCTGGCGCAGTTTCCCGCCGGGTGGCGGCACAATTTCTCTTGCGCTCTTCCTTCTTCCGCAGTCCAATCAGGAACTGTGCGGGGCTCGCTCACGCGGCGGCCGGAAGGATTACACAGGCCCATGTCGTGCTTTTCAACCTGAAAGTCAAGCGCGAGTTTTCGCGGGTGCAACATGACCGCCGCTCCGGACGAAGCAAGGAACCTCGACCCAGCCCTCGCGTTGCCCTCATAGGATGCAGCCTTTCGGAGGCATCCTGAGGCCGCAGCACCCCATGCTGCCGCCGGTAACCGCCAAAGGAGTGAAAAGCATGACGACCACTTGGATCCTCGCCGCCGACGGTAACCAGGCCCGGCTGTTGAAGGGCGTCAATTTTCTGAAGGAGGACAGGCGCAGCCCCGAACAGGAGGTTTTCAAGAGCGAACCGAAGAAGGTGCAGGACATCATGAGCGACAGGCCGGGACGGAGCTATTCGTCGCACGGGCCCGGGCGCTCGGCGATGGAATATACCAGCGATCCCGTGCGCGACGAGCAGCAGCGCTTCACCGCGGAAGTGGCCGAGAAGCTGGAAGGCTATGCCGATGCCGGCGCCTTCGACCGGCTGATCGTGTGCGCCGCGCCGCAGACGCTCGGCGACCTGCGCAGCATGCTCGGCGCCAAGTGCCGGGAAAAGACCACGGCGGAGATCGACAAGGATTTCACCAACCTGCCGACGGACAAGCTCGTGTCGTCGGTGCGCTCGATCATGTTCGACTGACCGGCGACAGGCAGGGCGGCGGGCGACGCCGTCCGCCCCCTCTTCGCCGGACCTACCTCCATTGCACGAATTGCCGGTTTCCGGGCGCGATTGCTATATGTTCGCTCTTTCTAAAGGAGCCATCCCATGCATAAGAAGAGCGCAATCGCTGCGACAGTGCTCTTGTGCTGTCCGGCCATCCTTCCCATCGAGACCGCCCGCGCGGAAACGCCCGTCGAGCGCGGTCAGTACCTAGTCCAGTTCGGCGGCTGCAACGACTGTCACTCGCCCGGGTACTTCTTCGGCAAGACGACGCCGGAGACCTATCTCTCCGGCTCCGATGTCGGCTTCCAGATGCCGCAGGGCACGTTCGTCGGCCCGAACCTGACGCCCGACAAGACGGGGCTTGCCGACTGGAGCGAGGCGCAGATCGTCACCGCATTGCAGACGGGCGTGCGGCCGGACGGGCGCGTGCTCGCCCCGATCATGCCCTGGCACGCCTTCGCCAAGCTGACGAAGGAGGATGCGGCGGCGATCGCCGCCTTCCTCAAGTCGATGAAGCCGGTCGAACACAAGGTGCCGGGACCCCTGGGGCCGGGCGAGAAACCGACCTTTCCGGTGCTGACGCTCATCTTTCCGGAGGGCGCGCCGCAGCCCGCCAAGTAGGCGGGCGAACGCCTGCGGGAGGGCCGGCCCGGGAGCCGCCGGCGTGTGCATCTGCCATCCGAGCCGCGCGCCGTTCCGGTGAATGCGGGCGCTTACCGTGCGTTCAGAAGTCCGTCGGCACGCCGCCTTCCGCCTTCCGTCGCGCCACGAAGGCATCGAGCTCCTCTTCGACCGCCGGATCGATCGCCGGACGCTCGTAGCTGTTCAGCTTCTCCTTGAACACGCGGTTGGCGTGGTCGTAGGTGGTCGGCCGGCCGGCCTCCGACCAGGTCTCGAAATTGCGCCAGTCCGACAGGATCGGGGAATAGAAGGCGGTCTCGTAGCGGGCCAGCGTGTGGGGCGTGCCGAAGAAGTGCCCGCCCGGTCCGACGTCGCGAACCGCATCGAGCCCGAGCGCGTCGGGGCTGGTGTCGAGGGGCGCGAGGAACTCCGCCACCATTTGCAGCATGTCGACGTCGAGGATGAACTTTTCGAACGAGGCGGTGAGCCCGCCCTCGCTCCAGCCGGCGGAATGCATGATGAAGTTGCCCCCGCCCTGCGTCAGCGCCCAGAGCGAAAGGGCCGATTCATAGGCGGCCTGAGCGTCCAGCGTGTTGGAGGCGTTGGTGTTGGAGGTGCGGTAGGGAATGTTGTAGCGGCGGGCCAGCTGGCCGCCGGCGATCACCGCCTTCATGTATTCCGGCGTTCCGAAGGCGGGCGCGCCGGATTTCATGTCGACGTTCGAGGTGAAGCCGCCATACATCACCGGTGCGCCCTTGCGCACCATCTGCGTGAAGGCGATGCCGGCGAGCGCCTCGGCGTTCTGCTGGGTCAGCGCGCCCGCGACCGTCACCGGCGCCATGGCGCCGGCGAGCGTAAAGGGCGTGACGACGACGACCTGGTTGCGCGAGGACATCTCGATGATGCCCTGCAGCATCGGGCCGTCGAGCCTGAGCGGCGACGAGGTGTTGATGATGGTGAAAAGCGAGGGCTCGCGCTCCATCTGCTCCATGGAGATGCCGCGGCCGATGCGGGCGATCTCGATGCCGTCGAGATTGCGCTGGCGGCCGAGCGAATAGACGTGGAACACCTTGTCGGTGAGCTTCACCAGGTCGGAGAGGCAGTCGAGGTGGCGGACCGAGGCATGCAGGTCGACGGGTTCGACGGGATAGCCGCCGGTGGTGTGGACGATGTCGTAGGACTGGGCGAGCTTGACGAGTTTGCGGAAGTCCTCCTGGTTGCCGGTGCGCCGGCCGCCCTCGCGGTCGGCGACGAAGGGGGCGGAGGCGATCTGCGCGAACACGAGGTTGTTGCCGCCGATCTCGACGTTGCGCATCGGATTGCGCGCATGCATCGTAAAGCTCGACGGCGCCTGAGCCACCATCTCCATGATGAGCCCCCGGTCGAAGCGCACCCGGTCGGTGCCCGGGGTGACGTCGGCGCCGGCTGCCTTCATCCGCTCGCGGGCCTCGGGCAAGATGATGTCCATGCCGATTTCCTCGAGGATCGTCAGCGAGGCCTCATGGATGGCCTCGACGGCGTCGTCCGAGAGCACGCGCGAAGAGGCCATCGTGTTTCGCAGGTTGAGGTAGCGGGAGCCGGTCGGCGCCGCCCGCTGCCGCTCGGTTCCGCGTCCTCCCGAGCGCCGGCGGCGTTCGACGGGGCCTTCTGCCGCCTGATGTCCGTGGTGCAGGTCCAAGTTTACGACGTCGCCCATGATCCGTCCCGATTGCCGTTCAGTTCGGTCGCGATCCTGCCACAGAAACCTCCCGGACGACGGGCGATTTGCGACATGCGGCGGCATGCCTGCAGGTGCCCGGCCGTGGCCGGTCGCCGGCTGCGGCGATGCAACCGCACGGCGTAAGCAACCGATTCTTAACCATCTGTTCAAATCCTTCGTGCTAATCGCTGGAGGGAGACTTCCTTCTGCCCACACGTGGAAAGCGCCGGCGTGGCTGACATACGAGACGATCTTTTGCTTGCGGCCCGCGAAGCGATTCGCGCGCAGAAATCGCCGGCCTACATCAAGTGCAGCGAGATGCGCTATCTCGCCGTCAACGAAGCCTTCTGCGAGCTCTTCGGCCTGAGCGAGGGCGAGGTCGTCGGCCGCAGCGGCCCGGAACTCGGCGAGTGCGACGGCCACGAGGACAGGAGCGAGCACGAGCGTCGCTGCCTGGTGTTCGGAGCCGACGAGACCGCCCGCTATCATCACAGCGCCAGCGCTTCCTCCTTCGTCATCTCGATGCGACGGCAGAAGCTGTCGGCGGAGCTGTCGATCCTGGTCGGCACCTTCCTGCCGGCGACGGAGACGCTCGCCAACCGGCTCGACGTGCTGGCGCAGGGCACCGGCATCGCCTTTGCCGGCGCGCCCGAGCAGGGCTGCGCCACCGGATCGTCGCCGGTCTCGGCCGGACAGCCGCTGGCGAACGCCGGCGCCGCCTCGGCGGAGAACCTGCTCGATGCGATCGGCACCGGGGTTGCGATCTACGACCGGGCCGGCGCGCTGATCCACGCCAACCAGGTGATGCGCGCCTTCTACAAGGCGCTTCTCGGCGAGGTTGCGGACGCGGACATCACCATGCACGCGCTGCTTCAGGCACTCTACGAGGTCGAGGCGCCGGACGCGGTCGAGGATGCCAGGGACGACTGGATCAGCCAGCGGCTCGCCGAGTACGAACTGCCGCTGTTCGAGCGCGTCAGCCGCACGGTCGCCGGCGGCTGGATGCGGCTCGTCACCCAGCGCCGCGCCGACGGCACGCTCGTGGCGCTGCGCTCCGACGTCACCGCGATGAAGGAGAACGAGGGCCGGCTGCGCCAGCAGGGGCAGGAGATCGGGCTCTACCGCGCGCTCCTCGACGAACTGCCGGTGGCGACCTTCGTGCGCGACGAGGCGCAGCGGCTGGTGTTCGCCAACCGGGCCTTCCTCGAGCTGACCGGGCTTGTCGCCGCGGATGTGCTCGGCAAGACCACGCTTGAGATGTTTCCCGATCAGGGCGACGAATTCCATGCCCGGAACCAGAGCGTGCTGGACGGCGGCGAACTGGTCGAGGCGGAGGCCGACTACCGCCGGCCGGACGGCCAGGTGATCCCGACGATTGCCCGCAGCTACCGCGTGATCTCCGCCGACAACCACAAGTACCTGATCGGCTCGATCACCGACACCTCGATGCTGAAACGGCGCGAGGAGCAGCTGATCGAGGCGCGCCGGCAGGCCGAAGAGATCAAGTCGGACCTGGAAAGCATCGTCGCCTCGCTGCATGTCGGCATCGTCGTGGTCGACGAGAACTCGACGATCGAGCTGGTCAACAGCGCCTTCGAAAGCCTGTGGAACGGCAAGCTGCCGGCGCTAATCGGCAAGCCGTTCGATGCGCTGCTGCGGTTCAAGAAGGAGCAGGGCGAGACGATCGGGACCGAGGCGGACGTCTGCGACACCGATCATCAGGTCTGGCTGCGCCGGGTACGGGACGGCGGCTTTCCGACACGCGAGGTCGGTTATGCCAACGGCCGCACGCTGATCGAATCCGGACAGCCGATATCGGGCGGGCGCTGCCTGCTGACCTATATCGACATCACCGAGCGGCGCGAACACGAACGGGAGGTGCTGGAGACGCGCAGCGCCCTCGAGGAGGTCGGAAGCCTCGTCAAGGACGCCATGGCGGCGATGAGCCAGGGCCTGCTGATCATCGACAAGGACCACGTCGAACTCGCCAACGAGGCGCTGCTGTCGATGGTCGACATTGCGCCGGAGCTGCTCAGGCCCGGGGCGGCGGTGGCGGACATCATCGCCGATTGCCGCGAACGCGGCATCTTCGGCTTTTCCGGCGACCAGCGCGTCTCGGTGGAGAATTTTCGCGAGACGCTGCTGCGCGACCGGCGGGCCTCGATCACGCTGCTGAGCGGCAAGGGCAGCTGGCTGCAGATGGAGGCGCGGCCCACCGAACACGGCCGCATCGTCTTCGTCTTTTCCGACATCAGCCAGTTGAAGGAACGCGAAGACGAGCTGCGTCGCCTGGTGGTCAGGGCCGAGACGGCCGACAAGGCGAAGTCGGAGTTCCTGGCCAACATGAGCCACGAGATCCGCACGCCGATGAACGGGGTGCTCGGCATGGCCGAGCTCCTGGCGAAATCGAACCTGGACACGCGGCAGAAGACCTTCATCGACATCATGGTGAAGTCCGGCAACGCGCTTCTGACGATCATCAACGACGTGCTCGACTTCTCCAAGATCGATGCGGGCCAGATGACCCTGCGCAAGGCGCCGTTCAACGCGCTGGAAGCCGTCGAGGACGTGGCGACGCTGCTTGCGGCGAAGGCGGCGGAAAAGGACATCGAGCTCGTCGTCCGGGCTGCGGCCGACATGCCGGCGGTCCTGGTCGGCGATGCCGGGCGCTTCCGCCAGATCGTCACGAACCTCGTCGGCAATGCGGTGAAGTTCACCGATTTCGGCCATGTCCGCATCGACATGGCCGCACGGGAGGCCGAGGACGGCAGGATCGACGTGACGCTGACGGTGGAGGACACCGGCACGGGCATTCCGGAAGACAAGCTCGCCTCGGTGTTCGAGAAGTTCTCGCAGGTCGATTCGTCGTCCACCCGCCGCCACGAAGGGACCGGTCTCGGCCTTGCCATCACCCACGGCCTGGTGACGCTGTTCGGCGGCGCGCTGTCCGTGACGAGCACGGTCGGCAAGGGGTCCGCCTTCACCGTGACGCTACCCTTCGAGGTCGATCAGCTCTCGGCGTCGAACACGGCCGTGCCCGCCAACCTGCGCGGGGCGCGCATCCTCGTCGCCGACCGGAGCGACGCGACGCGGACGGTCGCGCGCGAGCTTCTGTCGGAGTGGGGCTTCGACGTGACGGCGGTCGCCAATGCCGAGGAGGCGCTGGCGGTGCTTTCGGCGGCCAGCGCGATCGAAATCATGGTCGAGGCGGTGATCGTCGACCGCAATATCCGCGACGGCAACGGCCGGAGCCTGATCGAGGCCATCCGCAAGGAATTCCCGGAGACGGCGGTGATCGCCGTCTCCACGTTCGGCGGCGCCTCGCCGCAGGCGGGGCTGGATGCCTGCGAGGCCGAGGCGCACCTGATGAAACCGGTGCGGGCCGGGCTGTTGCGCGAGACGGTGTGCGAAGTGGTGCGTGCCGCGCGGCGGCGCGCCTCCGGCCACGGCACGCCCGTGGAGGCCGACGGCGGCATCGTCGTCAACATCCGGCAGCCTGCGCCGGCGGCTCCGGCCGAGGAGGAAGGGACCGTCGACGTTCTCGTCGCGGAGGACAACGAGGTCAACCAGCTGGTCTTCCGGCAGTTGCTGGAGGGATTGGGCGTCGGCTTCACGGTGGTTGCCAATGGCGAGGAGGCGGTGCAGGCCTACAAGCGGCTGAAGCCGCGGTTGATCCTGATGGACGTGTCGATGCCGGTCATGAACGGCCATCAGGCGGCACGCGCGATCCGTAGCCTGGAGGCCGGCACGCGCGACCGCGTGCCCATCGTGGCGGTGACCGCGCACGTGCTCGACGGCGACCGGGAGAGCTGCCTGGAATCCGGCATGGACGACTACCTGACGAAGCCGATCAGCACCGACCGGCTGGAGGAAATGCTGGGGCGCTGGATGGACTTGAGCGCCTTCTCCGCCGCCCGCCGTTCCACGCTTCACTGAGCGGGCGCGCCCGGCGGGTCCGGTCGGGGCTCTCTGTTGCGCGCGGCGGGTCGCTTTCAGGGGCGGCGGCCGCACAGCATTTCGCGCTTTCCGGCAAAGCCGGGGCGCCGTTCCACCGCAAAGCCCGCAGCGATCAGATTGCGCCGGACGAAGCCCGCGGCCGCATAGGTCGCGAACGTGCCGCCGGGTCGGGTGTGCCCGAACACCTCTCCGATCAGTTCCGCCGACCACATGTCCGGGTTGCGCGAGGGCGCGAAGCCGTCGAGATAGAAGGCGTCGAAGGCGAGGCCGGACGCCCGAAGCCGTTCCAGGGCAGGGCCGCAGACGACGGTCAGGCGGGTCTGCGCGTCCAGTTCCAGCTCGATCGCCCCGTCTCCTTCCGGTGCCTCCGGCCAGTGCTCGAAAAGCGCCTCGCGCTCGCGGTCGATCTCCGGCCAATGGGAGAGCGCGCGGCCGATCGCCGCTTTCGGCAGGGGGAAGCGTTCGAAGGAGACGAAGTGCAGCCGGCCGGTCGCCGTGCGGGCGGAGCGCCATTGACGCCAGGTTTCGCAGAAATTGAGGCCGGTGCCGAAGCCCAGTTCGCCGATGGCAAAGTCGCCGCCCGCCGCCCAGCGGGACGGCAGGCCATTGCCGTCGAGAAAGACGTGACCGCATTCCAGCCGCCCGTCGGTGCGACAATAAAAGTGATCGCCATAGGCCTGCGAATAGGGCATATCGCCCTCATGCCAATCGAGAGCCAGATCGGGGGCGAGATCAGGGGCCAGATCTGGCGTCGGATCAGCGGGCGCCCGGCCGGGGACCGGGTCCGGGGTCGAGCCATTCGCCGCCGCGGCGATGTCAGGAGCGTTGTCAGCCATGCCGCCAGTCGATAGTCGCGCCAGCGGTGCCGGTCAATGGCACCCCGACGTTCTGGTCATCGGGGCGGGCGTGATGGGGATGTGGGCGGCGCTGATGGCGGCGCGCGCCGGGCACACGGTGCTGGTCGCCGAACGTAACCGGGTCGGGGCCGGCGCCAGCGGCGGCCTGCTCGGCGCCCTGATGCCGCACCTGCCGGATCGCTGGAACGCCAAGAAGCAGTTCCAGCTCGAGGCGCTTTCTTCGCTCGAGGGTGAGATTGCCGAGCTGGAGGCGGCCACCGGCCTTTCCGCCGGCTATCGTCGCAGCGGACGCGTGATCCCCCTGGCCGGACCGCAGCAGCATCTGCGCGCTTTGCAGCATTCCCGCGATGCCGCCGCGGCCTGGAGCGTTGCTGGGCGGACGTTTTCCTACGAGGTTTCGTATCGTGCTCCGGCCTCCGGCTGGCCGGCGGCAGAGGCGACGACGCATGGGTTGGTCTTCGACAGCCTCGCCGCCCGCATCTCGCCGCGCGGGCTGCTGAACCTGCTGCGGGCTGCCCTCGAGGCGATGCCGCAGGTCCGCATCGCGGAGAGTGCCAATGTCGCCCGCCTCGATCCCGAGGCGAGGACCGCGCGTCTGGCCGACGCCACCGAGATCGCCTTCGGCCATGTGGTCGTTTCGGCCGGCGTTGCGGGCTTCGGCCTGCTCGAAGCGCTGGAGCCGCTCGAGCTGCCGCGGCCGCTGGGCGTGGCGGTGAAAGGGCAGGCGGCGCTGTTCAGGGCCGAAATCGACCCCGGTCTGCCGATCCTGTTCGACAACGGCATCTACATCGTGCCGCATGACGGCGGATACTGTGCGGTCGGCAGCACCAGCGAGGACGCGTTCGGCGACGGAACCGCCACCGACGGGTTGCTGGACGACGTGGTCGAAAGAGCCTGCCGGCTGGCGCCGGTGCTGCGCGAGGCGTCGCTGGTCGAACGCTGGGCGGGCCTGCGGCCGAAGCCGATCGGGCGCGATCCGGTCGCGGGGCTGCACCCCGACTTTCCCGCGGTCGCGGTTCTCGGCGGCGGCTTCAAGATCAGTTTCGGCATTGCGCATGAGCTGGCGCGCGCGGTGATCCGACAGATCGACGGCGGTAGCGCAGGGGAGCTACCGCCGTCGTTTGCCGTCGGCACGCATCTGGAGGCTGCGCGCCGGGATCTGGCCTAGGCGTTACATCCAGTAGGGCGGCACGCCGTAGTAGTCGTGGATCAGCTTGCCGTTGCGACGATCCCATTCGTATTCCGCTTCGCTCTCGTAGTGCGGCGCGGCTTCGACCTGCTCCTTGGTCACGTCGATGCGATAGCCGTTGAGGCTTTCGTCATAGTTCAGCTTGCCCCAGGGCAGCGGATAGTGATCGTGGCCGATGCCAAGGAAGCCGCCGAAGGAGAGGACGGCATAGGAGACGTGGCCGCTGCGCTTGTCCAGGATCAGCCGTTCGACGGAACCGATGTGCTTGCCGTCGGCGCCGTAGACGGCGGTGCCCTCGACCTTGTCGCTGGCGATCAGGGCTTCGGTTTCCTTGATGTTTGCATCCTGCGGAATCATCGTGTGTTCTCCCTTTCTGTTCGGGAAATCAACGCGCCGTTCCCCGTCTTGTTCCATCGGCGGCATCGTGGAAATGCCGGATTCCGCCTCGACTTTCCTGCCGCGGATGCTACCGTCGGCCGAACGTTTCGAGGTGGAATTCATGTCTGAAAAGCCCTATCCGCGCGATCTCGTCGGCTATGGTCGCACGGCGCCGGACCCGCGATGGCCCGGTGAGGCGCGCATCGCCGTGCAGTTCGTCGTCAACTACGAGGAAGGCGGCGAAAGCTGCGTGCTCGACGGCGATCCGGCCTCCGAAAGCCTGCTGTCGGAGATCGTGGGCGCGCAGCCCTGGCCCGGGCAGCGCAACCTCAACATGGAATCGATCTACGAGTACGGCGCGCGCGCCGGCTTCTGGCGGCTGTGGCGGCTGTTTTCCAGCCGCGACGTGCCGGTCACCGTCTATGGCGTGACGCTGGCGATGGCACGCAACCCGGACGCGGTGGCGGCGATGAAGGAGGCGGGCTGGGAGATCGCCAGCCACGGCTACCGCTGGCTGGAGTACAAGGATTTTTCCGAGGAGGAGGAGCGCCGGCACATCCGCGAGGCGGTGCGGCTGCACACCGAGCTGACCGGATCGCACCCGCTCGGCATGTACCAGGGCAAGCCGTCGGCAAATACGCTGCGGCTGGTGATGGAGGAGGGCGGCTTCGTCTATTCCTCCGACAGCTATGCCGACGACCTGCCCTACTGGGTGAAGGGGCTGGGCGACGAGCCGTTCCTGATCATTCCCTATACGCTGGAGACCAACGACATGCGGTTTGCCACGCCGCAGGGGTTCAATTCCGGCGACCAGTTCTTCACCTACCTGAAGGATGCCTTCGACGTGCTCTACGCGGAGGGCAAGGAGGGGAGCCCGAAGATGCTGAACGTCGGCCTGCACTGCCGCCTCGTCGGCCGTCCGGGTCGGGCGGCCGCACTCGCTCGCTTCGTCGACTACGTGCTGTCGCACGAGAAGGTCTGGGTGCCGCGCCGCATCGACATCGCCCGCCACTGGCATGCGCATCACAAGCCGACGGCGGGCCTGCCATGACCCGCGAGGATTTCGTCAGCCGCTTCGGCGGCGTCTTCGAGCACTCGCCGTTCATCGCAGAACGGGCGCATGATGCAGGTGCCATCATCGCGCCGCTGACGGCCCGGGGCGTGCACGCGGCGATGGCGGCGCAGTTTCGCGCGGCCTCTTCCGAAGAGCAGCTCGGCGTCCTGCGGGCACATCCCGATCTCGCCGGCCGGCTCGCGATCGCCGGCGAACTGACCGAGGACAGCCGCAAGGAGCAGGCGGGTGCAGGTCTCGACCGGCTGAGTGCGGCCGAGCATGCGCGCTTCACCGAATTGAATACGGCCTATGTGGAGAAATTCGGCTTTCCCTTCATCATCGCCGTCAAGGGGCTGACGAAGGACGACATCCTCAAGGCGTTCGAGGCGCGGATCGGCAACGGCCGCGAACAGGAATTCGAGACGGCCAAGGCGCAGGTGGAGCGCATCGCGCTGCTGCGGCTGTCGGCGCTCTTGCCGGGAGACGGGCATGCGCTCGCCGTCCGCCCGCTGACAAGGGAAGCGTTCGCCCCCTTCGGCAGCGTCATCGAGGCCGATCCCGGGACGATGCGGCTGATCAACGGCGGCAATACCGAGCGCTACCATGCGCTTGCGGAGGCCGAGGCGACCGGCGAGGACGCGCGCGTCGTCATCAACATCTTCCGCGGCAGCCCGCGGACCTTTCCCTATGCGGTGGCCATGATGGAGCGCCACCCGTTCGGCAGCCAGAGCTTTTCGCCGATCGACGACCGCCCCTGGCTGGTGGTGGTGGCCGAGGACGAAGGCGGCCGGCCGGGGGTGCCGCAGGTGTTTCTCGCGGGCGGCCGGCAGGGCGTCAACTACCGCCGCAACGTCTGGCACCATCCGCTGATGACGGTGGGCGAGACGAGCGATTTCCTCGTCGTCGACCGGAGCGGGGCGGGAAACAATCTCGAGGAATTCTTCTACGACGAACCCTTCATCATCGAAGCGGCGGAGCTACGCGCATGACCAAGGCCGGACGACTGACGACGCATGTGCTCGACACCGCCCTCGGCAGGCCGGCCGCGGGCCTGACGATCGATCTCTTCTGGCTGGAGAACGGCGAGCGGCAATGGATCACCACGGTGAAGACCAACGCCGACGGGCGGGTCGACGCGCCGCTGGTCGAGGGCGTCGGCTTCATGGCCGGAACCTACGAGCTCGCCTTCCACGCCGGGGACTACCTGCGCCAGAGTGGGTCGGCACTGCCGGACCCGGCCTTCCTCGATGTCATCCCCTTGCGCTTCGGCGTCGCCGATCCGTCGAGCCACTACCACGTACCGCTGCTGCTCTCGCCCTATGGCTACTCGACCTACCGGGGCAGCTGACGGCGCTTGAGTTTTCGTTCGACTTGTACGATATTTGGTACAAGTCGAACGGAGGTGCCCCATGCGCACGGTGATGTTTTCCAAGGCGAGGGAAGAGTTGGCCGGCCTGCTGGACGAGGTCAGCAACGACCGGGTGCCGGTCGAGATCGTCCGCCGCAACAAACCTTCCGCCATCCTGATCGACAAGGACGAATACGAGGGCATGCTGGAGACGCTGCACCTGATGTCGACGCCGGCCAATGCGAAGGCCTTGATGGAGGCGATCGAGAGCGTGAAGGAGGGAAAGGTCGAGTTCCACGATCTCATCGATCCTTGACGGCACACCGGGAGAGGGGCGATGGGGGCAAACGACGGGTGCACGCTTGGCTGGTCGCCTCAAGGCTGGCGCGACTATCTGCATTGGCAACAGTCGGATCCCAAAATGGTGTCGCGCATCAACGAACTGATCCGCGACGCCCTCCGCCATCCCTTCGAGGGGATCGGCAAGCCGGAGCCGCTCCGCAACCAGATGAAGGGCCAATGGTCGCGGCGGATCACGCAGGAGCACCGCCTCGTCTACAAGGTCGAAGGAGAGGGAGAGCGGCGGATGCTGATCGTTCTCCAGTGCCGCTTCCACTACTGAAGCGGCACCATTCTCGACCTCACAGCCCCGCCTTCATCGCCTTGCCGGCGACGTAGGTCTCGCGCACCGCGCGGTCGTCGCCGAGGGTCTGCAACAGGAAGAGCACGTCTGCGAGCGAGCGGACGACTTCCATCCTGAGCGCCATCGCAGGCGTCGCAGTGGCGTCGAGCACGACGAGGTCGGCGTCGGTGCCGGGCTCCAGCGTGCCGATCCGGCTTTCGAGCGACAGGACCTGCGCGTTGCCGAGCGTCATGTGGTAGAAGCTCTCGAACGGGTTCAGGCGCTCGCCGAGCAACTGCTGGATCTTGTAGGTCTCGTCCAGCGTCCTCAGCATCGAATAGCTGGTGCCGCCGCCGACGTCGGTGGCAAGGCCGATCCGCACCGGCTTGTCCCGTCGTGAAAGCGTCTTCAGCGGGAACAGGCCGGAGCCGAGGAAGAGGTTGGACGTCGGGCAGTGGACGGCGACGGCGCCGGCCTCGCTCATCGCATCCGCCTCGCGCTCGGTCAAATGGATGCAGTGGCCGAACAGGCTCTTCGGACCCAGCAGCCCATAATTCGCGTAGACGTCGGTGTAGTCGATCGCCTCGGGGTAGAGCTCGGCGGTGTAGCGGATCTCCTCGTGGTTTTCCGACAGATGCGTCTGGATGTGCAGGTCGGGGAACTCGCGGGCGAGCGCTGCGGTCATCTCCATCTGCGCCGGCGTCGAGGTGATGGCGAAGCGCGGGGTGATGGCGACGTGGTTGCGGCCCTTGCCGTGCCACGCCTCGATCACCGCGCGGGTCTCGTCGTAGCCCATCTCCGGCGTGTCGAGCAGCCCTTGCGGGGCATTGCGGTCCATCATCACCTTGCCGCCGACCATGCACATGCCGCGCTTCAGCGCCTCGGCGAAATAGGCATCGGCCGAGGCCTTGTGCACCGAGCAGTAGGCGACCGCCGTCGTCGTGCCGTGGCGGAGCATCTCGTCATAGAAATGGCGGGCGATCCTTGCCGAATGGGCCGGCTCGACGAAGCGGCACTCCTCGGGGAAGGTATGGGTGTTCAGCCATTCCAGAAGGTTTGCCGCATAGGCGCCGATCACCTGCATCTGCGGGAAATGCACATGCGTGTCGATGAAGCCGGGCAGGATCAGGCAGGGCCGGTGGTCGATCTCGTCTATGCCTTCGGGCGCTGCGGCGCGCACGGCCGCATAGGGCCCGACAGCGGCGATGCGGCCGTCCTCGACCAGGATGCCTCCGTCCTCCTCGTAGCGGTAGGCGTCGTGATCGTCGATGCCTTCCGGCCGGCGGACGAAGCCGAGCAGACGTCCGCGCAGAAGCGTTGCCGTCATGGTGCGTCTCCTTTCGAGACCGCGCTTTCATACCAGGCGGTCAGCAATTGCCGCTCGTCCGGCGTAACGCCGGTGAGATTGCCGGGTGGCATGGCATGGCTGCGGGCGGCCTGCAAATAGATTTCGCGGGCATGGCTTGCGATCGCCGCATCGCTGTCGAGCACGACGTCCTTCGGCGCGGCGTGCAGCCCTTCCCAGACCGGCTCGGCGGCATGGCACATGCTGCAGCGGCTCATGATCACGTCGCGGGCGGCGGGAAAATGCGCATCGGCCGCAAACCTTTCGAACACCGGCGCGGGCGTCGCCTCCGCCGTGCCACCCGTCAGGACCTTCGGCACGGTCGAGAGCCAGATGATGACGATGAACAGGATCGCGGTGGCGAGCCAGGTCCAGGTCGGCCGGCCCTTCCGCGCATGCGTGGTGTTGAACCAGTGGCGGATGGTGACGCCCATCAGGAAGACGAGTGCGGCGATGATCCAGTTGAAGGCCGTGGCAAACGCCAGCGGATAGTGGTTCGACAGCATGAAGAAGATGACGGGCAGCGTCAGGTAGTTGTTGTGGAGCGAGCGCTGCTTGGCGATGACGCCGTATTTCGGGTCCGGCGTGCGCCCGGCGATCAGGTCGGCGACGACGATCTTCTGGTTGGGGATGATGATGAAGAAGACGTTGGCCGACATGATGGTGGCGGTGAACGCGCCGAGGTGCAGGAAGGCGGCGCGGCCGGTGAAGACCTGCGTATAGCCCCAGGCCATGGCGACGAGCAGGATATAGAGCAGGATCATCAGGCCCCAGGTGTTCTTCCCGAGCGGCGACTTGCAGAGCAGGTCGTAGAGGATCCAGCCTGCCGCCAGCGAGGCGAGCGAGATGGCGATCGCGATGGCAGCCGAGACGTCCATCACCTGGCGGTCGATCAAGAACAGTTCGGCGCCGCCGTAATAGACCAGACAGAGCATGGCGAAGCCGGACAGCCAGGTGGCGTAGCTCTCCCATTTGAACCAGGTCAGGTGCTCGGGCATGGTCGCCGGCGCCACCAGGTATTTCTGGATATGGTAGAAGCCGCCGCCGTGAACCTGCCATTCCTCGCCATAGGCGCCCGGCGGCAGATGCGGCCGCTTCACCAGGCCGAGGTCGAGGGCGATGAAGTAGAAGGACGAGCCGATCCAGGCGATCGCGGTGACCACGTGCAGCCAGCGCACGGCAAAGGCGATCCATTCCCAGGCGATGGCGTATTCGTACATGCATGACCCCTCATTCTCGTCTGTCCCGCACCTTGCGAAAAAATGCGAGGCGAGGGAAGGGGATGACGCGCGGTTCCACCGCCCTGTCGCCGTCCGGGCTCCCTCGGCGACCTGCCCCGCTCTCGTTCCTCAATCGACGAAGGTCGGCGCCTCGGAGCGCAGCCAGTTGCGGAACAGCCGGATCTTGGGAACGTTGCGCCGGCTTTCGGGGTAGACCAGCCAGTGGGCCTTGCCGTCGTTGCAGGCGATGTCGAAGGGTTGGTAGAGGCGACCGCGCGCGATGTCGTCGGCATAGAGTTCCGGGCTGAGCATCGCCACGCCGTGCCCGCCCATCACGGTGTCGGCCTCCAGCGTCTGGGTGCCGAGATAGGTGTGCGGCCGGGCGCCGAGGTCGACGTCGGGCAGGCCGGCCTCGGCGAACCACTGCGCCCACCAGGGGTCGGTCGGATCGAAGATGGGGAGCTTCAGCAGGTCCTCGGGCCTGTCGATGCCGCCGACGCTCTCGGCCAGCGCCGGGCTCAGCATCGGGGTGAAGGTCAGTTCCATCAGCCGGTGCGTGGCAAGGCCCGGCCAGTTGCCGTCGCCGTAGCGGATCGCGACATCGACCGCCTCGCGCGAGAAATCGACCAGCGTCTGGTCGGTCAGAAGCCGCACGGCGACGGTCGGGTTCTGCAGGTGGAAGGAGCCGAGGTGCGGCGCCAGCCACCTGGACGCCATCGTGTAGGTCGAGGAGATCACCAGCGTGCCCTCGGCATCCTCGAGCACCGAGGCGAAGGCGTCCTGCAGGATGGAGAAGGCCTCGCCCACCCTCGGCGCCAGCCGTTGGCCGACCTCCGTCAGCACGATCTGGCGCGGCCGGCGCAGGAAGAGCGGTTCGCCGAGCAGGTCTTCCAGAAGCTTGATCTGGTAGCTGACGGCGGTCTGGGTCATGCCGAGCTCCTCGCCGGCGCGGGTGAAGCTGCCATGCCGGGCGGCGGCGTCGAACACCCGCATCGCATTCAGCGGGAACTGGCGGGCCATCTTCATGGATAAGCTCTCTTGATGCATGCAGCCGGAGGTTCGATTGGAATTCCAGCACTTCGGCGTGCAAAGTGCAAGCAAGTTCAACAGCCGCCATGAGGTGTCGTTATGACCTGCCCCGATCTTGTTCGTGATGAACACAGCCTGCGCCAGCCGCTTCCGTCCCCCTTCGACTGGTGGGTTCGCGTCATCGTGGACGCGCTTATGCCGTCGCTGACGCCACGCCATTCTCGCCTCGACCTGGAGACGATGCCGGATCACATCAAGCGCGACCTGGGATTGCTCGACGGCCGCGACCGCTATTGCGACGAGGGGCGGTGAGGGGGATCTGCCTTCCCCCTCACGGGTGCCGCCTGCATTCCCTCTCGGTCCCCAGACTTGCCCCTCACCCTGACCCTCTCCCCGCAAGCGGGGAGAGGGGACGGAGGCGTCGCGGCATTCGCCCTTCTCCCCGCTCGCGGGGAGAAGGTGCCGGCAGGCGGATGAGGGGGAGGCGGCAGGCGTCGTGTTTGCGCCAAGCCCGCCATCGCCTCGCTACGCTCGGCACTTCGCTCCGGCGGGGAAAAGAGCGAGGCTGCGGAAACCGCCCCGTCTCAGATTGCAGCCCCTCATGGGTGCCGCCTGCATTCCCTCTCGGTCCCCAGACTTGCCCCTCACCCTGACCCTCTCCCCGCAGGCGGGGAGAGGGGACGGGGACGTCGCGGCGTTCGCCCTTCTCTGGGGAGAAGGTGCCGGCAGGCGGATGAGGGGCAGCGAGAGAGCAGAGCAGGCGGGTGGCCCCTCCCTCACATCCCCTTCAACCTCTCCACCGCCATCAGCACCCGTTCCGGCGTCGCAGGCGCATCCAGCCGCGGGCAGTGGCGGTAGCCGGCGACGCTGGCCACCGCCATCGAGAGTGCTTCCAGCACCGAGATCGCCAGCATGAAGGGCGGTTCGCCGACGGCCTTGGAGCGGCCGATCGTCGGCTCGGCGTTTTCCGACCATTCGGCGAGGCGGACGTTGAAGATCTTCGGGCGGTCGGAGGCGAGCGGGATCTTGTAGGTTGAAGGCGCGTGGGTGCGCAGCCGCCCCTTGTCGTCCCACCACAGTTCTTCCGTCGTCAGCCAGCCCATGCCCTGCACGAAGGCGCCCTCGACCTGGCCCCTGTCGATCGCCGGGTTCAGCGAGCGGCCGACGTCGTGGAGGATGTCGACGCGGTCGACCTGGTATTCGCCGGTCAGCGTGTCAATCGAGACCTCGGAGACGGCGGCGCCGTAGGCGAAATAGTAGAAGGGCGAGCCCATCCCCTTCGCCCGGTCCCAGTGGATCTTCGGGGTCTTGTAGAAGCCGGCGGCGGAAAGCTGGACGCGCGCCATGTAGGCCTGTTTGATGAAGTCGGCAAAGGGGATCAGCGTTTCGCCGATGCGGACGTGATGCGGCACGAAGGCCACCGCGTCCGGCGCCACACCCCATTTCTCGGCGGCAAAGGCCACCAGCCGCTCCTTGATCTGGCGGGCGGCATCGTAGGCGGCCATGCCGTTCAGGTCGGAGCCGGAGGAGGCAGCGGTGGCCGAGGTGTTCGGCACCTTCGCCGTCGTCGTCGCGGTGATCTTCACCGTCGCGATGTCGACCTGGAAGGCGTCGGCCAGCACCTGCGCCACCTTGGTGAACAGGCCCTGGCCCATCTCGGTGCCGCCGTGGTTCAGGTGGATCGAGCCGTCCTGGTAGACATGCACCAGGGCGCCGGCCTGATTGTACCACGTGGCGGTGAACGAGATGCCGAACTTGACCGGCGTCAGCGCGATGCCCTTGCGGATCACCCGGCTCGTGGCATTGAAGGCGAGGATCGCCTTGCGCCGCGCCTGATAGTCGGCGGACTGTTCCAGCTCGTCGACGATGCGGGCGACGATATTGTCCTCGACCGGCTGGTGATAGGGCGTCAGCACCCGGTCGGAGCCCGCCTCGCCGTAGAAATTGGCCTTGCGGATCTCCAGCGGGTCCTTGCCCAGCGCGTAGGCGATCTCCTCGACGATCCGTTCGCCGCCGACCATGCCCTGCGGGCCGCCGAAGCCGCGGAAGGCGGTGTTGGAGACGGTGTGGGTCTTCAGCGGCTGCGAGGTCAGCGTCACATGCGGAAAGAAATAGGCGTTGTCGGCATGGAACAGGGCGCGGTCGGTCACGGGACCCGAGAGGTCGGAGGAGAAGCCGCAGCGGGCGGCATAGTTGGCCTTGACCGCAAGGATGCGGCCGTCGTCGTCGAAGCCGGCCTCGTAGGAGACGAGGAAATCGTGGCGCTTGCCGGTCGCCGTCATGTCCTCGTCGCGGTCGGGGCGGAATTTCACCGCCCGCTTAAGCCGCTTGGCGGCAATCGCGGCGATGGCGGCGAACTGGTTGGACTGCGTCTCCTTGCCGCCGAAGCCGCCGCCCATGCGGCGCACCTGCACCGTCACCGCATTGGACGGCACGCCGAGCGCATGGCCGACCATGTGCTGGACCTCGCTCGGATGCTGGGTGGAGGACCAGACGGTGACCTCGTCGTCCTCGCCGGGGATGGCGAGCGCGATGTGGCCCTCGAGGTAGAAATGGTCCTGGCCGCCGACGCGCACCGCCCCGGCGATGCGGCGTGGCGATGCGGCAAGGGCGGCATCGGCGTCGCCGCGCGACAGCGTCAGCGGGTCGGTGACGAGTGCTGCGCCGTTTGCGAGCGTGTCGGTGACGTCGGTGAAGTGCGGCAGGTCGCGGTATTCGATCTTCGCCAGCCGTGCGGCCTTCCGCGCCGCCTCGCGGGTTTCGGCGATCACCGCGAAGACCGGCTGGCCGTGGAACTCGACCTTTCCCTCCGCCAGCACCGGCTCGTCGTGCCGGCCGGTCGGGCTGATGTCGTTGTGGCCGGGCACGTCGGCGCCGGTCATCACCCAGACGACGCCGGGGGCCGCGCGGACGGCGGCAAGGTCGATCGAGACGATCTCGGCATGCGCCCGGTCGCTCATGCCGAGCGCCGCATGCAGCGTGCCCTCGGGTTCCGGCATGTCGTCGATATAGTCGGCGCTGCCGGCGACGTGCTTGTGGGCGCTGTCGTGGCGGAGCGGCGCGTGCACGGGTGCGGAAATGGTCTTGCGCTCCTCGAAGGCGGACTTGTCCATGGTTCAGGCCTCCGGGCGCCCTGTGGGCATCAATTCCGCCGCCCTCTCCTCATCGGAAAGAAGTGCCGAGCGCAGCGAGGCGGACAGGGCGCCCCTCATCCGCCTGCCGGCACCTTCTCCCCGCAGGCGGCAAGAAGGACGGGTGTCGCGGCGTCTCGGTGCCCCTCTCCCCGCTTGCGGGGAGAGGGTCGGGGTGAGGGGCAGTGCCCAGGCCTCGGTGAGGGAGGGTCGCAGCAGGAAAGTCCGTGTGCACGCGCCGATCATGCCACCTCCTCGAAACGCCTCAACTGGGCCGCCTCGCCGGTCGTCTCCAGATAGAAACGCAACAGCAGGTTCTTCGCCGCCAGCAGGCGGTAGGCGGCGGTGGCGCGCCAGTCGGAGAGCGGCGTGTAGTCGTGGTCGAACGCCGCGGTCGCGGCCTGCACGGTCGCCTCTGTCCACGGCCGGCCGGTAAGCGCCGCCTCGACATGCGTCGCCCGCTTCGGCGTCGCGGCCATGCCGCCGAAGCAGACGCGGGCGTCGGCCACGGCGCCGGCCGTGTCGAGCTTCAGACGGAAGGCGCCGCAGAGCGCCGAGATGTCCTCGTCGCGGCGCTTGGAGATCTTGTAGACGGCAAACAGGTCGGCCTCCGCCGGCGCCGGCACGAACAGGCTTTCGACGAACTCGCCGGGGCGGCGGTCCTGCCGGCCATAGGCGATGAAGTAGTTCTCGAGCGGCAATTCGCGGCGGCCGCCGGTCGAGCGGAGCGTCAGCGTGGCGCCGAGCGCGATCAGCGGCGGCGGCGTGTCGCCGATCGGCGAGCCGTTGGCGATGTTGCCGCCGATCGTGCCCATGTTGCGCACCTGCGCGCCGCCGATCCGGTCGATCAGCGGGCGCAGCGCGGGGACGAGGTCGCACAGGGCGTCGCAGGCCTGCGTGTAGGTCACGCCGGCGCCGATCGAAAGCCCGGCGGGGGTGCGCTCGATCGCCTGCAGATCCTGAAGGTGGTTGATGAAGACGACCGGGTCGAGTTCGCGCATCTGCTTGGTCACCCAGAGTCCGACATCGGTGGAGCCGGCGACGACGGTGGCCTTCGGTTCGGCCGCCAGCACCGCTGCCAGTTCATCGGCGGAGGCGGGGACGACGATGCGGTTTCCCGTCCCGCCGAGGCGGATCGTTTGGCGCGGCGAGAGCGCCGCCAGCTTTTCCTTCACGGCCGTGCGCGTGCGCTCGATCGGATCGAACACGGCGCTCGGGCGCATGGCGGCGACGGCTTCGGCGGCGGCCACGATCGGCTCGTAGCCGGTGCAGCGACAGAGATTGCCCTGCAGCGCCCGCTCGATCGCCGGCCGGCCGGGCCGGTCGCCGGAAAGCCACAGCCCATAGAGCGACATGACGAAGCCCGGCGTGCAGAAGCCGCATTGCGAGCCGTGATGATCGACCAGCGCCTGCTGCACCGGATGCAGCGCCCCATCGGCGCCGGCCAGATGCTCGACGGTGACGACATGGGTGGCGTTCATCGAGCCGAGCAGGCGGATGCAGGCATTGACGCTCTCATAGACCAGTTCGCCGCCGAGGAGCCGGCCGACGAGAACCGTGCAGGCGCCGCAGTCGCCCTCGGCGCAGCCCTCCTTGGTGCCGGTCATCCGCCGGCGCAGGCGCAGCCAGTCGAGCAGGGTACCGGTCGCCGGGACCTCGTCGAGCACGACGTCCTCGTCGTTCAGCATGAATCGGATGCGGTCGGTCTCTTGCATGCGCCTCTTCTGCCTTGCCTGCTACTGCGCGGTCCAGCCGCCGTCGATGGAGATGTGCGTGCCGGAGATCGAGCGGGCGGCGTCGCTCGAGAGGAAGATCGCCGTCTCGGCCACCTCCTCGACGCTGACGAATTCCTTGGTCGGCTGGAACTTCAGCATGACGTCCGACTTCACCTGCGCCTCGCTGATGCCGCGGGCGCGCGCCGTATCGGGAATCTGCTTCTCCACCAGCGGCGTCAGCACGTAGCCGGGGCAGATGGCGTTGACGGTGATGCCCTGGTCGGCGACTTCCAGCGCCACGGCCTTGGTCAGGCCCATGATACCATGTTTCGCCGCCACGTAGGCCGTCTTGAACGGCGAGGCGACGAGACCGTGGGCGGAGGCGACGTTGATGATGCGGCCCCAGCCCTTCGCCTTCATGCCGGGGATCGCGGCGCGAATCGTGTGGAAGGAGCTCGACAGGTTGATGGCGATGATCTGGTCCCACTTCTCGACCGGGAAGTCCTCGATCTTTTCGACGTGCTGGATGCCGGCATTGTTGACGAGGATGTCGACGCTTCCGAATTCGGCGGCCGTGCTGCCGATCAGGTCGGCGATCTCGGCCGGACGCGTCATGTCGGCGGGATGATAGACCACCTTGCCGCTGCCGAGGCCGGAAAGCCGCTGCCGGATCTCCTCGATCTCGGCCGCGCTGCCCAGGCCGTTGATCACGACATTGGCGCCGGTGCGGGCAAAAGCCGTGGCGATCGCAAGGCCGATACCGCTGGTGGAGCCGGTGACGACGGCTGTCTTCATCTTGCTTTTCTCCCGTTTTCTTGCGGCGGGAAGAACCTCCGGACCGCCGCATCCGGGCCAGCCTACGCGCAAAGAACCGGCCGTTGCAATCGGCTTTTGGGGCGGTGCAGCGCGGAAATTGTGCGCCGCAGGTTGCGTTTTATTTTCCTTTGACATTCGTTTTCATGTCGTATTGAAGATTCCGAAGGCCGTCGGGAGCGGCCGGACAGACGGGAGGGATTCATGGGCGGCTTCATCCTCGCAATCGACCAGGGCACGACCTCGAGCCGGGCGATCGTCTTCGACGGCGGCCAGAAGGTGGTGGGCGTCGGCCAGCGCGAGTTCCCGCAGATCTTTCCCCGTTCCGGCTGGGTGGAGCACAATCCCGAGGAGATCTGGGAGAGCGTGATCTGGTCGGCCCGGGTCGCACTCGAGCAGGCCGGCATCGGCGCCTCGGATCTCGCCGGCATCGGCATCACCAACCAGCGCGAGACCGTCGTCGTCTGGGACCGCGAGAGCGGCCGGCCGATCCACAACGCCATCGTCTGGCAGGACCGGCGGACCGCCGATCGCTGCGAGGAGTTGAAGCGGCAGGGGCTGGAAGCGCTCTTCACCGGCCGGACCGGGCTGCTGCTCGATCCCTATTTCTCCGGCACCAAGCTCGCCTGGCTACTGGAGAATGTCGACGGCGCCCGGGCGCGCGCCGAGCGCGGCGAGCTCTGCTTCGGCACGATCGACACCTTCCTGATCTTTCGGCTGACCGGCGGGCGCTCGTTTGCCACCGATGCGACCAATGCGAGCCGAACCTTGATGTACGACATCGGCGCCAACGCCTGGGACGACGAACTGCTGTCGATCCTGAACGTCCCGAGGGCGATGCTGCCGGAGGTGTTCGACTGCGCGGCCGATTTCGGCGTCACCGCGCGCGAGCATCTCGGCGCCGAGGTGCCGATCCTGGGCGTCGCCGGCGACCAGCAGGCGGCGACGATCGGCCAGGCCTGCTTTGCGCCGGGCATGATGAAATCGACCTACGGCACCGGCTGCTTTGCGCTCCTGAACACCGGCTCCGACATGGTGCGCTCAAAGAACCGCCTGCTGACGACGATCGCCTACCGGCTGGACGGCGAGACGACCTATGCGCTGGAGGGCTCGATCTTCATCGCAGGCGCGGCCGTGCAGTGGCTGCGCGACGGGCTGAAGATGATCGGGGCGGCGTCGGAGGCGAGCGCGCTTGCGGACAAGGCGGATCCGACGCAGCACGTCTATCTGGTGCCGGCCTTCACCGGCCTGGGCGCCCCGCACTGGGATCCCGACGCGCGGGCGGCGATCTACGGCATGACGCGGGGCACCGGCCCGGCGGAATTCGCGCGCGCGGCGCTGGAGGCGGTCTGCTTCCAGACGCGCGACCTGCTGGAGGCCATGCGCGGCGACTGGGCGGACGGTGCGCGCGAGACGGTGCTGCGCGTCGACGGCGGCATGGTCGCCTCGGACTGGACCATGCAGCGGCTCGCCGACATCCTCGATGCGCCGGTCGACCGGCCGACGATCCTGGAGACGACGGCGCTGGGGGCCGCCTGGCTCGCCGGCCACCGCGCCGGTGTGTGGCCGGACCGGGACGGCATCGCCCGCTCCTGGGCCCGCGACCGCCGCTTCGAGCCGCAGATGGACGAGGCAACGCGCACTGCCAAGGTCGCCGGCTGGAAGGACGCGGTGCGGCGGACGCTGAGCGCGGGGTAGGGGCGAACGGTCACGCCGGAGCGAATGCCGATGGACGCCCGAGCGCGATCCATGCCTTCATCTCATCGAGACGTTCCTGGGTGGGCAAGTCTATCGCCTCCCGTTCCGAATGACCTTCGTGTATCTTTTTCTCCACCATCCAGCCCTGGAACGTGGTGTAGTCTGAAATTATCCGTGACGGTCCGGGAGCCTGGATACGCGCCTCGACCCTGAAGAAGTCGCGGACCTTCTTGATGACCAATTCATAATCGTTTCGGTGAAACGCCACGTCTTGACCTGCAAGGTCCGATAGCGACCGCTTCAGATCGTACGGATCGCATTCAAATATCAGGAACTTTTTCTGCTCCGCGCCTTGCGCCCCGCTGCGACGGTAGCCGAGGTCCAAGCCGAGCTCGAACGGCATATTCATCCTAAGGTACTCGCCGGATGCGCTGGCGCGGCCGCGGGATAGATCATGGATCGAGTATCGAGAGGCTTTTATCAGATCTACGATTTTGTCCAGCCGGCTCTCGCCGCCTTCAAGGCGTTCGCTGGCAAGGCGCGGCGTAAATCCGAAGGACACGACGCAAAAAATGGCCGCCTCGAGCAGTGGAGCAAAGTCTCTATCAAAAGGGCAATTTACAAAGACATTCCGATCGAAATTTGCGCCCAAACGTTACCCCTTCCTGCTGGCAGGATCATTGCCATAGGAGCGGCGGTCGCGGATACGCCCATTGGCTCCGTGGATATAGAGTTCCGACCGCTGGTCCTGCGCTATTCTTTTCGCGGCTTCGATGGCTTCCGTCTGCGTTTCGAACGTATGCGACGCGCGTGACGATCCGGCTGCCCGAACGCTCCATTTTCCGCCACTTGGAACCACGTGTTGCGCTTTGCGTGCCATGACAGGAGTAGTCCTTTCCCATTTGCGCCAGAGAATAGCATGCCTGCATGCCAGTCCAAGATGCATTCGTCCGACTCCGGCGGCCGCCCATCGAATTTTTCATGCGCCGTGTCGGGATCGGCGTTACTCCTACGTCATTGCAACGATGGGAGGATCCGATGCTGTATGCCGTGCTTTGCTACAATTCCGAGGAAGCCGTCGCCGCCTGGAGCCGGGAGGAGGAGGACAGGGTGATGTCCGATCTCGCCGCAGTGGAGCGGAAATATGTGGCGGCCGGAAAGCTCGGGCCGGTCGCCCGGCTGATGCCGACGACGGCTGCGACCACGCTGCGAAAGGCGCCGGGGGAGACCATCGTGGTGGACGGGCCCTTCGCCGAGACCAAGGAGCAGTTCCTCGGCTTCTTCCTCGTCGACATGGAGACGCTCGACGCGGCGATCGATTTCGCGAAGGATCTCGCGGTCGCCAATCCCGGCGTCGGCGCCTACGAGATCCGGCCCCTGCGCGTCTTCAAGCCGGGCGGAGCCCTGGAGGCACTGTGAGCGAACTCTCCTGGATCGACCTGGCGCTGTCCTCCGCCCGCCCGCAGGCGATGGGCGCGCTGCTGCGCTACTTCCGCGACCTCGACCTGGCCGAGGAGGCGTTCCAAGAGGCCTGCCTGCGGGCCGTGCGCGTCTGGCCGGACAAGGGGCCGCCGCGCGATCCGGTCGCCTGGCTGATCTTCGTCGGCCGCAACAGCGGCATCGATCACCTGCGCAAGCGGGCGCGGCAGCAGCCGCTGCCGCCGGAGGAGACGCTGTCCGACCTGGAGGATGTCGAGGACGACCTCGCCGAGCGGCTGGACGGCTCGCACTACCGCGACGACATCCTGCGGCTCTTGTTCGTCTGCTGCCATCCGGACCTGCCGGCGACGCAGCAGATCGCGCTGGCGCTGCGCATCGTCTGCGGGCTGTCGGTGCGGCAGATCGCCCGCGCCTTCCTCGTCTCCGAGGCGGCGATGGAGCAGAGGATCACCCGCGCCAAGGCCAGGATCGCCGCCGCCGGACTGCCGTTCGAGACGCCGGACGCCGTCTCGCGGGCCGAGCGGCTCGGCGCGGTTTCGGCAATGGTCTACCTCGTCTTCAACGAGGGCTACTCGGCCGGCGAGACCCAGCGGGCCGATGCGCCGTTCTGCGAAGAGGCGATCCGGCTTGCGCGGCTGCTGTTGCGGCTGTTTCCCTCCGAGCCCGAGATCATGGGGCTGACGGCGCTGCTTCTGCTCCAGCATTCGCGAAAAGGCGCGCGCTTCGACGCCGACGGCCAGATCGTGCTTCTGGAGGAGCAGGACCGCAGCCTCTGGGACGGCCGGATGATCCGCGAGGCGCTGGCCCTGATCGACAAGGCGCTGCGCCACCGCGCACCGGGTCCCTACCAGATCCAGGCGGCAATCGCCGCACTGCAT
This sequence comes from Mycoplana sp. MJR14, assembly GCF_029210525.1. NCBI lineage: Bacteria > Pseudomonadati > Pseudomonadota > Alphaproteobacteria > Hyphomicrobiales > Rhizobiaceae > Mycoplana > Mycoplana sp. MJR14. Next base: position 182,686 of record NZ_JARGEO010000009.1, on the reverse strand, counting down.
GCGCGCGCCGCGCGCCCGGAGGATACCGACTGGGAGGAGATCGACCTGCTCTACCAGTCGCTGGAGCGGCTGCAGCCGTCTCCGGTCGTCACCCTCAACCGCGCCGTCGCCGTCTCGAAGCGCCAGGGACCGCAGGCCGCACTCGATCTCATCGAGCCGCTGGAGGATCGGCTTTCGGGCTATTTCTATTTCCATGGGCTCAGGGGCGGGCTCCTGAAGCAGTTCGGCCGCGATCGCGACGCACGCGCCGCCTTCGAACGCGCCATCGCACTCGCCACGACGCCGGCGGAAGCCGCCCATATCCGCCAGCACCTGGACGGGCTTTCGCGCGATGTCGTCGCGGAGACGAAATAACGGACGATTTTTTCGTTCGGCCTGTCGGATCGCCGGCGTCGCCTTCGTCCTTGCAATGAACCGACCGAAACCGGACCACGAGGAGACAGACCATGGACAAGACCGTCGAGATCAAGGCCGGCGAGATCAAGCCGCAGAACGAGCGGGAGCTGGTGCTCACCCGCGTGCTGAAGGCCACTCCCGCCCAGCTCTTCAAGGCCTGGACGACGCCCGAACTGATGACGCAATGGTTCGCGCCGAAGCCGTACGAGACGCCGCTCGTCGAGATCGAGCCACGCGACGGCGGCAAGTTCCGCACCGTCATGAAGGGGCCGGACGATTTCCACATGGATTCGACCGGGGTGCTGCTGAAGGTGGAGAAGGACCGGCGGATCATCTTCACCGATGCCTTCGGACCGGACTGGAAGCCGACGGAGAAGGCCTTCTTCACCGCCGAGATCCTCTTCGACGACCTCGGCGACGGCAGCACCCGCTACACCGCGATCGCCCGCCACTGGAGCGTCGAGGATGCGAAGGAGCACGAGAAGATGGGCTTCCACGGCGGCTGGGGACAGGTGGCGAGCCAGCTCGAGGCGGTCGCCGCCAAGCTCTGAACGGGCTTGCTGGCATCGGTCCATGTAGCAACGTTTCTACAATTGGAGGTGCTGCATGGCACGCATGACGAGCCGCGAATTCAATCAGGATACGGGTCGGGCGAAGAAGGCGGCGGTACACGGCCCCTTCTTCATCACCGATCGGGGCGGCGTACGGCGCAAGCCCCGAACGGCTCAGGTCCAGATGCCGAAGCGCTGCTGCATGTAGGCCACCGAGGCGCGGTTCGCCTCCTTGCGGCTGATCCCCTCGACGGTGGAACGGTAGAGCGAATCGATGTCGTGCGCTGCCGTTGTCTGCGGCTGCTCGAGGCCGGCCGGCAGCCAGATCGGAATGCCCTTCCACGCCAGCAGCCCGGAGAGCCAGACGTCGTCGACCGCCCAGACGGCGTCGGGAATGTCGTAGGCGGTGTCGTCGAAGAATTCGGGCCGCACGACGACGCCGCCGAGCCCCTGCAGGATGTCGGCATAGCCGGCCCTGGCGACCGGGCGGCGCATCGGACGCGGGCTGTCGCGGCGAAGAAGCGCGGATGTCAGCCTGTGACCGAGGCGGCGGGCGCGGAGTTGCGGGTCGAACTTGCCGGCGTGCACCGCCTTCGGCCGGAAGGGGCCCGGTTTGCCGCGATGGGCGGGGATCGCCTTGCCGATGAGCGCGACGCATTCGCGGGGCCGGTCCGCCTGCACGGAAAGAAGATCGGCGGCCCAGGTGGGAGAGAAGACCCGGTCGTCGTCGCAGAAGAGGATTTGCGCAGGCTTGCCCCTCAGCTCACGCACGGCAAACAGGACCTTCGAAGCCGGGCCGAGATCGACCTCGGTCCGCACGACGGTGACACCCGGCGGTACGGCAGGTGCGCCACCGTCATATTGCGGAAACCGGCGATAGCGGCGCGGGACGTAGAGGCGCACCTCGTCGATCGGACCGCGTTGGCTCAAGAGGCTTTGCAGCGTCGACGCAAGCGTTTCGAACCTGGGCGGGATGGTGGAAAGCGAGATGATGCGCAACGGGATCCCTCAGGTGGATATATATCTCGCCTTGACCTCATGCCTCATGCCCGTACTTCTGTGCATCTGGTAATCCGTCGATGAGGAAATACATAGTTCCGTCTGGAAATGTTTTCTTTATTCCTGAAATACGAGCAAAATTGGGTGGCGCGTGCGGTAACGCTCTCTGCAATGCTTCGATATTTCTGCTGTGGTGTGGGGTGGTTTCCGGGACCCGTGGCACGATTGTGAAACGTAGCGTTTCCATTTTCGCGCTTTGCGCGACGGCGGCGTGCCCCTATTTGTGGATGCAACCGCAACCCGGAGCATCGCCATGGAACTTGGCCTTCACACCTTTGCTGACGTCGATCCCGCCGCCGCCGATCGCGGCAGGGAAGGGGAGCGGCGTCTGCGCGAGCTTCTGGAGGAGATCGAGCTTGCCGACCGGGTCGGGCTCGACGTGTTCGGGATCGGCGAGCACCACCGGCCGGACTACGCGGCCTCGGCGCCGGCCGTGATCCTTGCGGCGGCGGCTGCGCGGACGAAGTCGATCCGACTCTCCAGCTCTGTGACCGTGCTGTCGTCGGACGATCCGGTGCGGGTCTTCCAGCAGTATGCGACGCTCGACCTGCTCTCGAACGGGCGGGCCGAGATCATGGCCGGCCGCGGCTCGTTCATCGAGTCCTTTCCGCTGTTCGGCTACGATCTGGAGGACTACGACAAGCTGTTCGAGGAGAAGCTCGAGCTGCTCCTGGCGATCAACGACAGCGAGAAGGTGTCCTGGAGCGGCGAGACCCGGCCGCCGATCCCCGGGCTCGGCGTCTATCCGCGGCCGCTGCATGGCCGGCTGCCGATCTGGATCGCCGTCGGCGGCACGCCGCAATCGATCGTGCGCGCCGCAGTGCACGGCCTGCCGCTGGCGCTTGCGATCATCGGCGGCACGCCCGCGCGCTATGCACCGCTGTTCGATCTCTACCGCGAGGCGGCGAGCCGTGCCGGGCGGGATCTCTCGACGCTGAAGACCAGCATCAACGTGCACGGCTTCGTCGCCGACACCTTCGCGGCGGCGGCCGACCAGTTCTTCGGGCCGCAGACGGCGGTGATGAACCGGATCGGCGCCGAGCGCGGCTGGGGGCCGACGAGCCGGGCGCAGTTCGATCTTTCCACCGGGCCGGAGGGGCATCTGTTCCTCGGCGATCCGGAGACGGTGGCTGCGAAGATCGTCGCCCATCACCGGCTCTTCCGCAACGACCGCTTCGTGCTGCAGATGGCGATCGGGCTGATGCCGCACGAGCAGGTGATGCGCGGCATCGAGCTCTACGGCACGAAGGTGGCGCCGCTGGTGCGCGCGGCGCTCGCCGGGAGCGCGCCGGAAATCTGAGGGCATGGCCTCCGCCGCTCCCCCGTGATATGGAGCCCGCCGAAAGCGAGATACGATGACCCTCAACAACGACGAAGACCTGCGCGGCATGCAGGCGATCGGCCGCCTGTGCGGCAATGTCCTGCAGCACATGGGCGCGTCGCTGCGCCCGGGCATGACGACGGCCGAGCTCGACCTGATCGGCCGGCGGATGATCGAGGAGGCGGGTGCCCGCTCGGCGCCGGAAAGCTGCTACGAATTCCCCGGCGCCACCTGCATCAGCGTCAACGAGGAAGTCGCGCACGGCATCCCGGGCGACCGCGTCATCGCCGAGGGCGACCTCGTCAACATCGACGTCTCGGCCGAGCTCGACGGCTACTTCGCCGATACCGGCGCCTCGTTCACCGTCGGGCGCGTCGCGCCGAACGTCGACCGGCTCTGCCGCGACGGCAAGCGGGCGCTGTGGGTCGGGCTGAAGGAGGTCAAGTCCGGCCGGCCGCTGTCGGCGATCGGCAACGCGATCGGCACCTTTGCCCGCAAGAACCGCTATACGCTGATCACCAACCTCGCCAGCCACGGCGTCGGCCGCTCGCTGCACGAGGAGCCGTCGGAGATCGCCACCTGGCCGGATCCGCGCGACAAGCGGATGATGACGGAAGGTCTCGTCTTCACGGTCGAGCCGTTCCTGTCGCTCGGCGCCAACTGGGCGGAGAACGGCGACGACGACTGGACGCTCTACAGCGATCCGCGCGCGCCGACGGTCCAGTTCGAGCACACCGTGGTGGCGACGAAGAACGGCCCGCTGATCCTGACGCTGCCGGGCTGAGCTTCGGGCGCGCGCCGCGCCTTCAGAAATAATCGTCGATCGATCAGTTTTAGTCGTTTGACGCTGTGTGCTGCGCTGCAATACGACGGCGTCATGCTGCAATCTGCCAAACCGCTCCATCCTCATCCCGTCCTCGTGGCGCTCGCGGGAGGGCTTTCGCTCGCCTCCCTGATGGGGTTCGGCCGGTTCTTCTATACGCCCGTCCTGCCCGCCATGATGGCCGACCTGCATCTCGACCCGGCGCAAAGCGGGCTGATAGCCGCTGCCAATTTCGCCGGCTATCTCGCAGGCGCCGTGCTGGCGGCCTATGGCTGGGCTGCCGGGCGCGAGCGGTCGCTGGCGCTCGCGGCCCTGGCCGCCAATGCGGTTCTGCTCGCCGCGATGGGGCTCGTCTCGACCATCCCCGCCTTCGTCGTCATCCGCTTCCTCGCCGGGCTTGCCAGCGCGCTTGGCATGGTCTTCACCTCGGCGATCGTCCTGTCGCACGGACTTGCGGCAGGGGACCGACGCGTCCCCGTCGTCTATTTCTCCGGCGTGGGGGCGGGGATCGCGCTGTCGTCCCTGCTGGTGATGGGGCTTGCGTCGCTCCATCCGACCGGATTGGCGGGCTGGCGCCTGGACTGGTTCGTCGCTGCCGGCTTCGCCGCGCTTGCCGTTCTCGCAATCGGACCCTTTCTGCCGCGCGGCGGCAGGGGCGGTCCGGCCCGACCCGAGCCGCCGCTTCTCTGGAGACGGCCGCTCGTCGCGCTGACCTTGAGCTACGGGCTGTTCGGCATCGGCTATGTGGTCACCGCCACCTTCATCGTGGCGATGGCCCGCGAGGGCGGCGGCGGCCGGCTGCTCGAAGGGCTCACCTGGTTCCTCACCGGCCTCACGGCGATGCTGTCGCTCTTTGCCTGGAAGGGGCTCGACCGCACTCTCGGCATCCTCGGGGTCTACCGTGCGGCGCTGGTGATCGAGGCGGCCGGCGTTGCCGCAACGGTCCTGCTGCCGCCGCCGGCCTCCGTGCTCGTCGGCGGCTTCCTGCTCGGTGCGACGTTCATGGTGGTCACCGCCTATGGCCTCCAGCTCGGCCGCACCATGGCGCCGGAGAGCCCGCGCCGGTCGCTCGCGATGATGACGGCCGGCTTCGGCGTCGGCCAGATCGTCGGGCCGCTCGCTGCCGGCTGGCTCGCTGGTCTCTCGGGCGGCTACGGCCTGCCGAGCCTGCTCGCCGCCGTCGTGCTGGCGATCGCTGCGCTCGCAACGCTTGCCGCCGGCGATCACGCGATGATTAAATAACGGTAATCCACGGCCTCGGCGATTGTTGCTGTGCGGAAACTGCTTTAGTTTCCGCGCGAACCGGAGCGGAGCAACCGTTCCCGCAACGAGAGACGATCGCCTTGTTCCATTCCTTCTTCCCCGAGCCGAAAAAGTTCTTCCTGTCCGCCCTGATCTGGACGTTCGTGGTCGTCGCGGTCTGGTACAGTGTCGGCGAGAGCCTCGGCGCCTCGTTCGGCCTGCCGCCGCTGCCGCCCGGACAGGAGGTGCCAATCGGCCTCGGGCACTTCTTCACCACCGCCTCGATCTGGTTCTATCTCTATTTCATAGCCTCGATGGCGATCTTCTGCGGCTTCTGGCATATCCGCGCTACCGACCAGCCCTGGCGGCTGTGGTCCGTCTGGGGCTCGGCCTTTCTGATCTTCACGGTCTATTTCTCCGTCGATATCAGCGTTGCCGTCAACAACTGGCGCCGCCCGACCTATGACCGGATCATCGAGGCGCTCAAGGCGCCGAACACGGTCAGCTATGACGAACTCTACGGCTACGCCTTCATCTTCTTCCAGCTCGCTACGATTTCAATCATCACCGGCGTGCTCATTGCCTTCTTCACCAGCCACTACGTGTTCCGCTGGCGCAACGCGATGAACAATTTCTACATCTCGGTCTGGCCGAAGGTGCGCCACATCGAAGGTGCCTCCCAGCGTATCCAGGAGGACACGATGCGCTTCGCCAGCACGGTGGAGGGGCTCGGCATCCGCTTGGTCGACAGCTTCATGACGCTGATCGCCTTTCTTCCGGTCCTGCACGCCTTGTCTGCCAGCATCAAGGAACTGCCGATCGTCGGCGCCATTCCCTATCCTCTGGTGACGGCGGCGATCTTCTGGTCGATCTTCGGCACGGTTCTTCTGGCCGTGGTCGGCGTGAAGCTGCCGGGGCTGGAATTCCGAAACCAGCGCGTCGAGGCGGCCTACCGCAAGGAACTCGTCTATGGCGAGGACCATGTCGAGCGGGCTCAGCCGCTGGCGGTGCGCGAGCTGTTCGACAACGTCCGGAAGAACTATTTCCGGCTCTATTTCCACTACATGTATTTCAACGTCGCCCGCTACTTCTACCTTCAGACGGACGTCATCTTTTCGCTTTTCCTGCTGATACCATCGGTTGTCGCGGCCACCATCACCTTCGGCCTGATGCAGCAGATCCAGGGTGCCTTCTCGCAGGTGACCAGTTCGTTCCAGTACCTCGTCAACTCCTGGCCGACCGTGATCGAGCTGATCTCGATCTACAAGCGCCTCAAGGCGTTCGAGGCGGCGATGGACGACAGGCCGCTGCCGTCGATCGACGAGGAGTTCATCGCCGCCGGCGGGGTCGAGGAGATGGCGCAGTAGTCCCGCGCCGGCAGCGTCAGAGCGTTTGGGAGGCGGCCTCGGCCGCCTTCGTCCGTTTTGCCAGGATGTCCATGGCCTCGCGCTGGCTGACGCAGGCGACGCCGGGCTTGCTGCAGACCTCGGAGAGGAAGCGATCGAGCGCGCGCCAGTACGCGCCGCCGTTCATCTCCACGAAATGAAAACCGAGCTGGAGCGGGATGCGCTCGCCGGAATACTGCTTTTCGAACGCGGCACGGTAGGCGGAAAGCGCGCGCTCCTCGAATTTTGCGCTGTGCTTCTTGTCCTCGATGCCGAGCGAATGGCGGACGAACAGGTTGTAGTCCATGCCGATCACCGGCTTGGCGGAGGGGCCTTCCGGAATCAGCGGCAGGGAAAAGTGCACGAGGCCCTCGCTCTCGCCGGGCAGGACCGGGCCCTTCGACACCTGGCTTGCATCGTAGCGGAAGCCGAAATCGCGAAGCGCCGCATTCAGGGAGGATCCGGCGGCGAGATAGGGGGCGCGGAAACCGATGATCTCCTTCTCGGCGAAATTGCGCCATTCCAACGGCTCGCGCTCGGGCACGCCGGCGTTCTGCCAGGCGTCGCGCAGCGTGTTGCGGAAGAAATCGAACTCCTGCTTCCAGTCGTCGGCGCTCCATTTCGCGCCGTCGAAATGGCCGCAGGCATGGCTGCCGATGTCGTGCCCCTCGGCGCGCGCCTGCCAGATGTGTTCGAGCCGGGTGACGACGTCGGCGTTGTCGGGCGCAAAGCCGACGTTCGACTTGCCGCGCGGCTGGTGCGGCGCCTGGTAGCTCTTGCGGTTCTCCTTCGTCATCAGGAAGGTGCAGGAGAGGAAATAGGTGAAATGGGCGCCGGTGCGCCTCGCCATCTCCCGGCTCTGCGTCCACAGCCGGTTGTCGTGCGCTCCGTCGAAGGAGACGACGACCAGTTGCACGGGCCTGTCGTCCACCGGATCCTCCGGGGACTGGGCAAGGGCCGGAAAGCCGGCCAGGGAAAGGGCAAGGACGGTCGAAAGACTTGATCGAAACATGGGCACCGCGACAATTTGCAACGGGCCTTCATCGGTTGCGAATGCGGCAAAGCCGTGATGACACTGGAATTTGACCGATAGCGGCGCTATCCCAGCGGGGCGGTCCCCTGACCGCATTTCAATGACGAAAGGCGGAACTTCATGACTTTGCTTGTTGCCGGCATTGTTCTCTTCATCGCGACGCACCTCGTTCGACCGTTCGCGCCCGGCCTTCGTGCTGCCGCAATCGGCCGTCTCGGGATGCCGGCCTTCATGGCGATCCACGGCATCGTCTCGCTTCTGAGCGCGGTGATGATGGTCTACGGCTTCGCAGAGGCGCGCTGGAACGGCGGCACGATGCTCTACTATCCGCCGGCCTTCATGGCGCACATCACGCTGACCCTGATGCTGATCGCCTCGATCTGTCTGGTCGCGGGCTTCCTGCCGGCGGGTCATATCCGCACGAAGCTGAAGTTCCCGCTGCTCGTCGCCATCAAGATCTGGGCCCTCGCACATCTGCTCGCCAACGGCGAGAGTTACTCGGTGGTGCTGTTCCTGGCGATCCTCGCCTGGGCGGTCGTCCTGCGCATCTCGCTGAAGAGGCGGATCGCGGCGGGCGAGACCAAGCTGCCGGTCTTCGTCTCCGCCCGCTACGACCTGATCGCCATCGTCCTCGGCCTGGCGCTCTATGCGGCGATCGTGCTGAAACTGCACGAGCTCTTCATCGGCGTGGCGCCGCTGGCCTGAGCCGTTTCGCCTATTGCCTCCGTGGCGGCGGCGCGAAATCGCGCTGCCCCCTTACAACGCGCCAAAAATCGGGTAGAAGCGCGAAAAACAAACTCACGAGTGAAAGCCGGAACCGATAATGGCAAACCAGGACGACAGCTTTATCCGCGAAGTCAACGAGGAGCTTCGCTCCGACCAGGTGCGCGCCTTCTGGCGGCGTTTCGGCCGGGTCCTCATCGCTGCCGCCGTCCTCGTCGTCCTCGGCACGATCGGCAAGGTCGGCTACGAATACTGGCGCGACCGCGAGGCCTCGGCCGCCGGCGACAAGTTCCTTTCCGCGCTGACGCAGATCCGCGAAGGCAACAGGGACGAGGGCCAGAAGCAACTGGCCGCCCTCGAGCAGGAAGGTTTCGGCGCCTATCCGGTGCTGGCGCGCCTGCGTTCGGCCTCGCTCCTGGCGGAGGGCGGCGATGCCGCCGGCGCGGTCACCGCGTTCTCGGCGATCGCCAACGACGGTTCGGTGCCGCAGGCGATCCGCGATGCCGCCCGGCTGCGCGCGGCCTACCTGCTGGTCGACACCGGTACCTACGAGCAGGTCGCCGCCGAAGCCGAGCAACTGACGAACGCGGCGAACCCGATGCGCCATTCGGCGCGCGAGGTGCTGGGCCTGTCGGCCTACAAGGCCGGCGATTTCGCCCGCGCCAAGGAATGGTTCGAGCAGGTCGTCAACGACGCCGAGGCGCCGCGCAACCTTTCCAACCGCGCGCAGATGCTGCTCGACCTGATCGCCGCCAGCGGCAAGGCCTCCTGACGCCGCGCACCGCGCGGCTCGAACCCGGAACGGAACGTCCCATGAGCTTCACCGTCGCCATCGTCGGGCGCCCCAATGTCGGCAAGTCCACGCTGTTCAACCGGCTGGTGGGCAAGAAGCTCGCGCTGGTGGACGATACGCCCGGCGTGACCCGCGACCGCCGGCCCGGCGAGGCGAAGCTCGTCGACCTGCGCTTCCGCGTCGTCGACACCGCCGGCCTGGAGGAAGCCGCCCCCGAGACGCTGCAGGGGCGCATGCGCGCGCAGACGGAAGCGGCGATCGACGAGGCCGACCTCTCGCTCTTCATCGTCGACGCCAAGACGGGGCTGACCCCGGTCGACCAGGCGCTCGCCGAGATGCTGCGCCGGCACGGCAAGCCGGTGGTGCTCGTCGCCAACAAGTCCGAGGCGCGCGATTCCGACGCCGGCTTCTACGAGGCCTTCACGCTCGGCCTCGGCGATCCGACGCCGATTTCCGCCGAGCACGGCCAGGGCATGCTCGACCTGCGCGACGCCATCGTCGCCGCCCTCGGCGAGGAGCGCGCCTTCCCGCCGAAGGAGGACGAGGCCGTCACCAATGTCGACGTGCCGCAGACGGCTCTCGGCGCAGAGGACGCGGCGGAAGAGGAGGAGCCCGCCTACGACGAGACGAAGCCGCTCAGGGTGGCGATCGTCGGCCGGCCGAATGCCGGCAAGTCGACCCTGATCAACCGCTTCCTCGGCGAGGACCGGCTCCTGACCGGGCCGGAGGCCGGCATCACCCGCGATTCGATTTCCGTCGAATGGGAATGGCGCGGCCGCACCATCAAGATGTTCGACACCGCCGGCATGCGCCGCAAGGCGAAGGTGCAGGAGAAGCTGGAGAAGCTCTCGGTCGCCGACGGCCTGCGCGCGATCCGCTTCGCCGAGACCGTCGTCATCGTCTTCGACGCGACCATCCCGTTCGAAAAGCAGGACCTGCAGATCGTCGACCTGGTGCTGCGTGAGGGCCGGGCGGCCGTGCTCGCCTTCAACAAGTGGGACCTGATCGAGGACCCGCAGGCCGTTCTCGCCGACCTGCGCGAGAAGACCGACCGGCTGCTTCCCCAGGCGCGCGGCATCCGCGCCGTGCCGATCTCCGGCCAGACCGGCCGCGGGCTCGACAAGCTGATGCAGTCGATCATCGACACCGACCGCGTCTGGAACCGTCGCATCTCGACCGCCCGGCTCAACCGCTGGCTGGAGGCGCAGCAGGTCCAGCATCCGCCGCCGGCCGTCTCCGGCCGCCGGCTGAAGCTGAAGTACATGACCCAGGTGAAGGCCCGTCCGCCGGGCTTCATGATCTCGTGCACGCGGCCCGAGGCGCTGCCGGAATCCTACGTCCGCTACCTGACGAACGGTCTGCGCAACGATTTCGACCTGCCGGGCGTGCCGATCCGCATCCATTTCCGCGCCTCGGACAATCCCTATGCCGGAAAGGCGAAGAAGAAGCGCTGAGGGCTACCAGAGCGTCAGCTGGGGCAAGCAGGCGGCGATCTTCTGATCCTTGCTGACAAGCACCATCGGCTCTGTCAGCGCTTGTGCGATCAACAGCCTGTCAAACGGATCCGAGTGCTCGATGGCGAGTTTGCCGACGGCAACGACGTGTGCCGGCGTGATGTCGAGCAGCGCGAAGCCCGTTTCGTGAAAGAACGTCAGAGCGGCCTCCGCATCGAAAGGCGGCGCCTGCTTTCTTCCGAGACTGAATTTGATGGCGATTTCCCAAAGGCTCGCCACCGATACGAATATCTCGTTGCTCGTGTCGGCGATGGCTTCCGCCACAGATCCCGACAGCCTCTCAGGAGAGGCGACCGCCCAGACGGCGGCGTGTGTGTCGAGAAGCAGCCTCATTCAGGCTTGACGCCGAAAAGCTCCGCGACCTCAGCGTCGAGTGCATTGAAGTCTTCAAGTTCCATTGGGGGAAATTTGCCTGCCATCAGGCCCAGCCGCCTCTGCGTGGGTTTTGCCTCCGAGATTGGAACGATGCGGGCAGCAGGGCGACCATTGCGGGCTATGATGACCTCGCTCTCCACCCCTCTCTCGACATCACTCACCAGCTTTGAAAGGTTCGTCTTGGCGTCCAGCATGTTAACAGTCCGCATCGGATGGCTCCTTAGCTAACTCTGGTCAATATAGTGCTTCACGACAGGTGCGACAAGGTCTCTCAGCCCGGCAGCTTCTCCCGCGTCACCAGCGCGCCGTGGTGCTGGATGACGGATGCCGCCACGTCGGCGGCGAAGCGGGCGGCTGCGACAGCGTCGCCGGTTGCGACATAGCGGGCGAGGAAGCTGCCGTTGAAGCTGTCGCCGGCGCTGGTGGTGTCGACGATCTTCTCCACCTTGGCCGAGGGAACGTGCGCGGTCGTGCCGGCAAGGGCGAGGGTGGCGCCATCCGCACCATCCTTGACGATGATGTCGGGCACGCCGAGCGCCCGATAGCGGGCGATCGTCGCCTCGATGGAGGCGTCGCCGAAATGGGTCGCCTCGTCGTCGAAGCTCGGCATCACGAGCGAGGCGGCGCGTGCGCCGTCGATGATCGTCGCGCGCATGCGCTCGGGCGTTTCCCAGAGGCGGGGGCGGATATTGGGGTCGAAGGCGACCAGCTTGCCGGACGCCCGGGCGCGGCGGAGTTCTGCCAAGAGCGTGTCGACGTCCTCGGGCGACAGGATCGCCAGCGTGATCCCGGAGAAGACGATGACGTCCGACGCCTCGATCGCCGCCCGCAGCCGCTCGGCATCGCGGGCCAGAAGCTTGGCCGCGGAGACCGAGCGCCAGTAGGAAAAGCTGCGTTCGCCGTCGTTCAGGTGGATCATGTAGAGGCCCGGCGAGCGACCCTCGATGCGGGCGATATGGCCGGTGCCGACGCCGTGGCCGGCCATGAAGGCCAGCATCTCCTCGGAGATCATGTCGCGGCCGACGGCGGTGAAATAGTCGACCGACCAGTCGGCGGGCAGGTACTGGCGGGCGTAGTAGGCGGTGTTGAAGGTGTCGCCGGCGAAGCTCTTGCGCATCAGGCCGCCATCCGCCTGCATCAGTTCGACCATGCATTCGCCTATCGCGAGCAGCTTGCCTGCCATGAAGTCCGCCTCCCTATCTGCGTCGGAAGGAGGAGATACTGTCAAACAGAGCACGGGGCAAGGCGATGCGACCGTGCTCGGCGCGGCCCTTTCCGGGGACGTGGACCCCATAGTCCGTCGCAAGGCGTTGCAGCTGCCTGTCGAGCCGGGCCTCGAAATCATGGGCGAGGAGCTTCGGCGCAATCGCGAGGATGAAGAGACCGGCGCCCGGCGTTTCGTCGCCCGACTGGAAGTCGGGGGCGTCGAGCGACCAGTTGGCCCCCGTCAGCCCTGCCGCGAGCACCTCGACCATCAGCGCGATGTTGGCGCCGCGCGGGCCGCCGAAGGCGAGAAGCGCGCCCTTGATGGCCGCGTTCGGGTCCAGAGTCGGGCGACCTTCCGCGTCGAGCGCCCAGCCTTCGGGGATGGTCCCGCCGCGCTCCGCCGCCTCCCGGATCCTGACGAAGGCCGTGGCGCTCGATGCCTGGTCGATCACGAGCGGCAGGCCGTCCGCGCGCGGGGCGGCGAAGGCGAGCGGATTGGTGCAATAGACCGGCCGGGTGCCGCCGGCGCCGGCCATCAGGGCCGGGCCGTTGGTGGCGGCAAGGGCGACGAGACCCTCCGCGGCAAGCCTGGCCGCATACCAGCCCAGTTCGCCGGTCGTGAAGCTGTTGTGCGAGGCATAGGCCGTCAGGCCGAAGATGCGGGTCTTGGCGACCAGTTCCTCGAAGGCCATGTCGAAGCCGAGCTGGGCGATGCCGCCGCCGCAATCGCATTTCATCAGCGCGGGGACCGGCGAGGTGAGCAGCGGTTCGGCGCGGCCGTCGATGCGGCCGCGGTCGAGCGCGTCGAGATAGTCCGGCAGGTGGGCGAGGCCGACCGCCCGCTTGCCGGCCGCCTCGGCGGCGACGACCGCGCCAGCCAGCGAACGTGCAAGCGCTTCGCTGGCGCCGGCCCGCAGCAGCGCGTCGGCGGCGAGCGTGGAGATCTCGGCGAGCGTCAGGGAGATGGTGCGATCAGCCATGCGGTCGCCTCCGGGGATGGGCAGGCGTTTTCGTTCGGGCTCCCCGGGCGGCGCGCCGCCCCAGGGCAAGAACGGCTTTGCTCCGGTCCCGTTCCGCGCCATCATCAAGCCCCGAGCCACCGGCGTCAACCGCGGGATGCACGCGGGGTGCACAAGGGATGCACACTGGACGCACGAGGGGAACGGCCTTGGGAAGGCCGCAACGGCATCGAGCGGGCGCTGCCGTTTGGCTGTTTACGCGTCCCGTCCTGCCCGCTACACATTGAGGCGCATCATTTCCGGGAGTTCTCCATGGCCGCTTCGCAGACGTCCGCAGCCGACTGGTGGCGCGGCGCGGTGATCTACCAGGTCTATCCGCGCTCGTTCCAGGACACCACCGGCGACGGCGTCGGCGACCTGAAGGGGATCAAGCAGCGGCTGGGGCACATCGCGTCCCTCGGCGTCGATGCGATCTGGCTGTCGCCGTTCTTCAAGTCGCCCATGGCGGACATGGGCTATGACGTCTCCGACTATTGCGACGTCGATCCGATGTTCGGCTCGCTCGCCGATTTCGACGACATGCTCGCCGAGGCGCACCGCCTCGGGCTCAAGGTCATCATCGACCAGGTGATCTCGCACACTTCCGACCAGCATCCCTGGTTCAGGGAAAGCCGATCCAGCCGCGACAACGACCGGGCCGACTGGTACGTCTGGGCTGAGCCGAAGAAGGACGGGACGGCGCCGAACAACTGGCTTTCGGTGTTCGGCGGGCCGGCCTGGGAATGGGACGGCGTGCGCCGCCAGTACTACATGCACAACTTCCTCACCTCGCAGCCGGACCTGAACTTCCATAACCCGGACGTCCGGGCGGCGGTGCTGAAGGCGATGCGCTTCTGGCTCGACCGCGGCGTCGACGGGTTCCGGCTCGACACGGTCAATTACTATTTCCACGACGCCAGGCTCCGGGACAATCCGCCGCACGAACCGGACAGCGACGAGGCCGGGCTCGACGCCCCGGACGTCAACCCCTACGGCATGCAGTCGCACCGCCACGACAAGACCCAGCCGGAAAACGTCGGCTTCCTGAAAGAGGTGCGTGCGCTGCTCGACGGCTACGAGGGGCGGACCACGGTCGGCGAGGTCGGCGACGGGGCGCGGTCGCTGAAGACGGTGGCGGAGTATACGAGCGGCGGCGACAAGCTGCACATGTGCTACACCTTCGACCTGCTGGGGCCGGATTTCTCCGCGCCCTATATCCGCAAGTGCGTCGAGGGCTTCCAGAAGGCGGTGACGGACGGCTGGGTCTGCTGGGCCTTCTCCAACCACGACGTCGTCCGCCATGTCAGCCGCTTCATCGAGGCGCCGGAGGAGCGCGAGCGCGTGGCGCGGCTGGCGATGACGCTGCTGGCGACGCTGCGCGGCACGATCTGCCTCTACCAGGGCGAGGAACTGGGCCTGCCCGAGGCGGAGCTCGCCTTCGAGGATCTGCGCGACCCCTACGGCATCCGCTTCTGGCCGGCCTTCAAGGGCCGCGACGGCTGCCGAACCCCGATGCCCTGGAGTGCGGAAGAGGCGCATGCCGGCTTCAGTTCCGGCCGGCCGTGGCTGCCGGTGCCGGAAGAGCACGCGCGGCTTGCCGTCGACGCGCAGGCGAAGGTCGCGGGCTCGGTGCTGAACCACTATCGCGACACGCTCGCCTTCCGGCGGGCGCATGCGGCGCTGCTGGACGGGGACATGGTCTTCGTGAAGTCCAACCAGGACATCCTGGCATTCACCCGCGAGAAGGGGGCGGAAAAGCTTCTGTTCGTGTTCAACCTGACGCGGGAGAAGGCGGAGTTCTCCCCGCCGTCCTCGATCAAGCTCGGCGACAGCGTCGCCGTGCCCGGCTTCGGCGGCAGGCTTGTGGACGGTTCGATCGCGCTCGCGCCGCTGGACATGGCCTGCGTGCGGCTCTGAGGGGTCACTTCAGCAGTTTGTCATAGTCGGCGTGACTGCCGATCCAGAACCACACGAGATCGTCGCCGTCGGCCACCGCAATGGCGCGCCATGAGCGGCCGACGCGCACGGACCAGAAGCGCCCCACCTGCTTCAGATGCAGCGAGGGATGGTGCGGATCGGACTTGAGGAGCGTGAAGTTCTGATCGGCAAGTCTTTGCACGTGTTCGGGCAAGGCGTCATAGGAACGCCAGAACTTGGCGCTCGCATGATGCCTCAAAGCGCCTTGGTCCTGCCGGCGCGATGCTCGGACAAAGCCTCGTCGGCAAGCTCCGACAGTTTCCCGCTCGTCCGGGCGTCGCGGTCGAACGCTTCATCCCACCGTTTCGCCTGCAACCGTTCGAACCAACGGGAAAAGGCGGCGAAATCGTCGCTGTCGAGCGACGCGACGCTTTCCTCGATCTTCTGAAGCTTCGACATCGGCAGATTTCCGGTCAAATTCGATCTCCGGCGGACGTTAGGCGCTTTCCATGCCGTTGCCAAGCGCGGGCGCTCACCCGACCAGTTCGAACCGGTCGACGTCGACCATGCCGCGGTCGGAGATCTTCAGGGATGCTTTACGCCGCAGGGCGTTTGCGGGTCATGTCGCCGCGACCCGCCAGGAGCCCGGCGATGGATATGTCCTCGTCGAGATGGTCCCAGTGAATGCCGCCGGGGCTGAGTTCATATCGGCCGCGCTCATCGGCGGATGCGGACAACAGCCGGGGGAACCATGCGAGCGGAACGCCGAGCGTGCGGCCGTCGTCGAGGTCGACCCACATCGTGTCGTCGTCGAAGCGCACGTCAGTCGCCAAAGTGTTCATTCCATGCGCTCCGGATGGTCTCGCGGTTGTCGATGACGTGGCGGATGATAGCAGACAGTTCTTTCGCATTGAAGCCGCGGCTGTCGGCGATGCCGATCGCAGGATCGAGCCACACCTTCGCCTCGGCGCCGGAACTGCGGACATGGATGTGAACCGGCTCCCGCGGGTCGCCCTCGTTCGAGTAGAAGAAGAAGACGAACTTGCCAATCCGCAAGACGACCGGCATCCCGCTCACCCGATCAGTTCAAACCGGTCGACGTCGACCATGCCGCGGTCGGAGATCTTCAGGTGCGGGATGACCGGCAGGGGCAGGAAGGCGAGTTGCAGGAACGGCTCCTCCAGCGTCGCCCCCAGCGCGAAAGCGGCCTGGCGCAGGTGATGCAGCGTGTCGCGGACCACCTCGAAGGGCTCCAGGCTCATCAGGCCGGCGACGGGGAGCGCGATCTCGCCGGTGACTTTGCCGTCCTCGACGACGACGAAGCCGCCGCGGATATCGCCCAGCCGGTTGGCCGCGAGCGCCATGTCGTCCTCGCCGACGCCGACGACGCAGATGTTGTGGCTGTCATGGCCGACGGTGGAGGCGATCGCGCCCTTCCTCAGCCCGAAGCCCTGCACGAAGCCGTTGGCGTGATTGCCGTTCTTGCCGTGGCGCTCGATGACGGCGACGCGGATGATGTCGCGGGAGAGGTCGACGGTCGTCTGGTTGCCGCTGGTCGGCAACCGGTAGCGGCGATGCTCGGTGATGATCTTGCCCGGCATGACGCCGATCACCGGCGTCTCGTGCTCGGTGGCGGGGACGGCGAAATGCGCGGCACGAACCGGCCGTGCCCTGACGCTGTCGAGACCGACGGGAGCGACCGGTTTGCGGGCTGCGAACAGGGCGTCGGTGACGCGGCGGCCGGCGGCGAAGACCATCTCGGCGCGGCAGTCCTCCAGCGTGTCGATGACGACGAGGTCGGCGCGCCAGCCGGGAGCGACGAGGCCGCGGTCGCTTAGCCCAAAGGCCCTGGCCGCCGAGATCGAGGCGGCGCGGTAGACGGCGAGCGGCGCGCGGCCATGGGCGATCGCGGTGCGGATCATGTGGTCGAGATGGCCCTGCTCGGCGATATCGAGCGGGTTGCGGTCGTCGGTGCAGAGCGCGATGAAGGGCGACAACCGCTCGGTGAAGAGCGGCATCAGCGCCAAGAGGTCCTTCGACACCGAGCCTTCGCGGATCAGGATGTGCATGCCCTTCCTGATCTTCTCCAGCGCTTCCTCCGCGGTCGTGCATTCGTGGTCGGTGCGGATGCCGGCTGCGAGGTAGCCGTTGAGGTCGCGGCCGGACAGCAGCGGCGCATGGCCGTCGATATGGCCGCCCTGGAAGGCTTCGAGCTTGGCCATGCAGCCGGGATCCTTGTGGATCACGCCGGGGAAGTTCATGAATTCGGCAAGCCCGATCACCTTGGGATGGGTGCGGAAGGGCAGGAGCTTTTCCACCGGCAGGTCGGCGCCGGAGGTCTCCAGATGCGTCGCCGGCACGCAGCTCGAGAGCTGCACGCGGATATCCATGACCGTCTGCTCGGCGGAATCGAGGAAGAAGCGGATGCCGTCCTCGCCGAGCACGTTGGCGATCTCGTGCGGATCGCAGATCGCCGTCGTCACGCCATGCGGCAGCACGCAGCGGTCGAATTCGTGCGGGGTGACGAGCGAGCTCTCGATATGCAGGTGGGTGTCGATGAAGCCGGGGACGACGATGCGGCCGGAGACGTCGATCTCCTCGCGCCCCTCATAGGCCTCGCAGGTGCCGACGATCCGATCGCCGCAGATGGCGATGTCGGAGGCCACCAGTTCGCCGGTGACGAGGTCGAGGAAGTGGCCGCCCCTGAGCACGATGTCGGCGGGCATGCGGCCGGTACCCTGGTCGATGCGGCGTTCCAAGTCGGTCATGGCGATCTCCCGATTCCGTTGTCGCCCACAGTCTAACCGCGCCCGGCCGTGGCGCGGAAGACGGCGGCGATGACAATCTCACGCCGGCAGTTCGACCGAAAAGCCGTAGGCGGCGCTCTCGCCCGGCGCCAGGGCCACGGTGAACGGCCGTTCGGTGAGCTCCGCCGTGCCGCCGGCATGGGCGGCCATGCCGTGCCAGGGCTCGATGCACAGGAACGGGGCGCCCGGCCTCTGCCACAGGGCGAGATTGGGAAGGTTCTCGAAGCGGAACGTCAGGCTCGGGCCGTCGGGCGGGCCGTATGTCAGGCCGTTGCCCGCCCCGTCCGGGAAGATCATGGCGTCGGCGTCGAACAGGTCGTGCTCCAGCTCCAGGCGGCCGGCCTGGAAAGGCGAGGGGAGGTGATCGGCGGCCAGCAGCCCGTCGTGCAGCCGGCTCAGCGGCGGTTCGGCGCCGTTGTCGAGGACGACGACATGGGGCTTGCCCTCGCCGCCCGGCAGCGGCCAGCGGAAGGCGGGGTGGAACCCGATGCCATAGGGCATAGGATCGGCGCCCTCGTTCCTCACCGTGGCGGTGACGGACAGCCGGTGCCCGTCCAGCCGGTGCTCCAGCGCCAGCCGGAAGTCGAAGGGATAGACGGCGCGGGTCTCGGCGTCGGCCGTCAGCTCGTGCCGGCAGAAGCCCGTGCCGGACGCCGACAGGGCGAAGGTGCTGCGCCGTGCGAAACCGTGCTGCTTCATCGGATAGGGTTTGCCGCCGATCGAGAGCGTATCGTCCGGCGCCTTGCCGACGATCGGAAAGAGAACGGGCGAGCGGCCGGACCAGAAGGCGGCGTCGCCGTTCCACAGCCACGCGCGGCCGTCCCGGGTCGTCAACGACTGCATTTCGGCGCCGAGGGCGGACACTTCGACGGTGAGGGCTTCGCTTTCGATGCGGGTGAGGGTGGACATGGTCGCTCCTGATGCATGATGCGGCGATACGCGCGACGCAGCATAGACGCTTCTCCCGGATTTTTCGTGGGCAGTCGGGGGCGGCGGGGCGATTTTCCGTGACTCACGCGTCACTTGACATATCCATAACCGAAGAGTTATTGAACAGACCAATAGCCATCGGGTTATGGGTTTCATGGGCGAAGCGCAGGACATTCTCTTTGCCGCACTGGCGGATCCGACGCGTCGGGCGCTCTTCGAGCGGCTGTGCCGCCGGGGCGAGCAGACGGTCGGCGCCCTGACGGCCGAGGCCGGCGTCTCGCAGCCGGCGGTATCGAAGCACCTGGGCGTGCTGAAGCGGGCGGGCCTCGTGCGCGACCGGCACGAAGGCCGCCAGACGCACTACAGCGCCCGGCTCGAAGCGCTCTCCCCGCTGGTGGACTGGACCAAACAGATGGCCGGCTTCTGGGAAAGCCGGTTCGACGATCTCGAAGACCTGCTCAAGAGGATGGATCAATGACTGCAGCCGCCGAACAAACGCTCTCCGTCGTTGTCGAACGGGAGCTGCCGCATCCGCCGGAGAAGATCTGGCGTGCGCTGACGCAACCGCAACTCATCGAGGAATGGCTGATGAAGAACGCGTTCAAGCCCACAGTCGGCCATGCCTTCAGCCTCAGCGCCGACTGGGGCACCGTGGAATGCAAGGTGCGCACCGTCGAGCCGAACAGGACGCTGTCCTACAGCTGGGACGCCGCGCCGTTGGAGAGCATCGTCACCTGGACGCTGACGCCGACTGCGAGCGGCACGATGCTGCGCATGGAGCAAACCGGCTTCCGTCACGACCAGCCGATGTTCTACGGCGGCGCCAAGATGGGCTGGCCGAAATTCATCGACAGGCTGGAAGACGTGCTCGCGCGTCTGGACTGAGGTCTCCGCGACCGGCGGAAACGTCCCAAGTGAGCGACAGCCATTGCCGACGCGGCCCGTCCGGGGACGGGGCGCGGACGGCGTCGCGCACTATGGGGGCAGAAAGGCAATGGAGGGCCGTCCGGCCCGCAATCGAGGAAGACCGATTTGAACCGGAACACGTGGATCAGGCAGCTTCACCGCTGGCTTTCGATCGCCTTCACGCTCGCCGTGATCGCCAATATCGCTGCGATGGGCATGGACGAGCCCGTGGTCTGGATCGGCCTGCTCGCGCTAGTGCCGCTCATCCCGCTGCTGGCGACAGGCCTCTACCTCTTCATCCTGCCCCACGCCGCCAAACGTCGCGACATCGCCGGGTAGGAAGCCGCGGCCGCAGTGCCTCGCGGCAGAAAGTCCATTGATGGCGGCTGCCAGCCGAAATATGGTTGCGGCATGGCACCTCACCATGCAACCGGTCCGATCATCGTCTTCGATGCGCAGTGCATCCTCTGCTCCGTTAATGCGCAGTTCGTGCTGCGGCACGACCGGGCGCGGCGTTTTCGCCTCGCCTCGATGCAGAACGGGGTCGGGGCGGCCCTCTACCGGCGTTTCGGCATCGATCCCCTGCGGCCGGAGACGCTGATCATCGTCGATGGCGACAGCATGCTGCGCGACAGCGACGCGGTGCTTGCGATCTATGCCGGCCTCGGCTGGCCGTGGAAAGCGGTCGGGGTTCTGCGGCTGGTCCCGCGCCTCGTCCGCGACCCGGTCTATCGCTGGATCGCGCGCAACCGCTACCGCATCTTCGGACGGCGCGAGGCCTGCTGGGTTCCCCCGGCCGACTATGCCGATCGCATCCTGTGAAGACAGTCATCGTTCTCGGCGGTTACGGCGGCTTCGGCTCGCGGCTATCGCGACGGCTCGCGGCCGACGGCTGGTCGGTGCTGGTCGCCGGGCGCAACGGTGATGCGGCGGCGGCGCTTGCCGCGCGCCTGCCGAACGCCCGGCCGCTCGTGGCCGATCGCAACGCCGACCTGACCCCGCTCCTCGAACAGCATCGACCCATGCTGCTCATCGACGCGGCCGGCCCGTTCCAGGGCAGCGGCTACCAGGTCGTGCAGGCCTGCATCGCCTGCGGGGTGAACTATATCGACCTCGCCGATGCGCGCGATTTCGTCGGCGGGATCGAGAGCCTGGACGCCGCGGCCCGCGAGGGTGGCGTCGTGGTGCTATCGGGCGGCTCGAGCGTGCCGGTGCTCTCCGGTGCCGTCATCGCCGAACTCGGTCGGGACATGGACGACGTGCGGCAGGTGAGCATCTCCATCAGCGCCTCCAGCCGGGCCGCCGCCGGGGCCTCGGTGGCGGCGGCCATCCTCAGCTATGTCGGCCGGCCGGTTCGGCTCTGGCGCGGGCGGCGATGGCAACAGGAGACGGGCTGGCACATGCTGCGGCGCGAGCGATACCGCGTCTCGCACCGCCGGCCGATCACGAGGGTCGTTGCCCTCTCCGACGTTCCGGACCACGATGTCGTTCCGCAGATGATCAGGGGCAAGCCGGCCACCGTCTTCCGCGCCGGGCCGGAGTTCACGGTCCAGCTCGCCGCGCTGTGGCTTGCAAGCTGGCTCGTCAGGGCAGGCTGGCTTGCTTCCCTGTCAGGGCTGTCGAAGTGGCTGCAGCCCTTGCAGAAGGTCACGTCGTATTTTGGCACCGATCGTTCGGCGATGGCCGTCGAGCTGAAGGGCATGGCTGGGGGGAAACCGCTGGTTCGGCGGTGGACGCTGATTGCGGAAGACGGAGACGGCCCGGAAATTCCGACGATCGCCGCCCAGCTCCTGGCCAATGCGGTTGCGGAGGGGCGGCTTGCAACAGGGGCGGGGCACGCGGCGGGGAAGCTGGCGCTTGAGGCCTTCGATCGGCACCTCGACCGGCTCTCGACTTTTCGCGAGATCGTGGAAGAGCCCTATGTGCCGCTCTACCGCAGGATCATGCGCACGGCCTTCGACACGCTGCCGCCCTCCGTCCGCGACATGCATCAGTTGATCGGAGACGCCGGGGCTGCCGGGACGGCGACGGTACGGCGGGGACGATCGCCCTTGGCCCGTCTCGTTTGCGCCGTCATGCGGTTTCCCCCTGAGGGCGCCCACAGCCTGCATGTCGCGTTCGAGGAACATCGCGGGAGGGAGCGCTGGACGCGGACGTTCTCGGGCCGGTCCTTCACCAGCGAACTCAGCCAGTGCGGCGCCTTTCTCTGCGAGCGCTTCGGTCCCATGCGGTTTCACTTCGATCTTCCGGCCGACCCCTCGGGACTGCGGATGGCGATGCGCAAATGGTCCATCTTCCGCATCCCGATGCCGCTTGCGCTCGCGCCGCGAAGCGAGGCCAGGGAGTGGGGCGAAGGAGAGGATTTCTGCTTCGACGTCCCGATCGCGCTGCCGGGCATTGGAGAGATCATCCGCTATACCGGAAGGCTGCGCCGGCTGTAGCCGAGTGGAGCCGGAAACGAAAATGGCGGCCGGAAGGGCCGCCATTGCCGAAATCGGAGCCGACCGCGCTCAGATATTGTCCTTCAGCACATCCCTGAGCTTGCCGAACAGTTCGTCGATGTGATGCTTCTCGATGATCAGCGGCGGGGACAGCGCGATGATGTCGCCGGTGGTGCGGATCAGAAGGCCCTTTTCGTAGGCCTTGAGGAAGGCGGAGAAGGCCCGCTTGGTCGGCTCGCCCGCGATCGGCGACAGTTCGATCGCGCCGATCAGGCCGACGTTGCGGATGTCGATGACGTTCGGGCAGTCCTTCAGCGAATGCAGCCCGTCCTCCCAGTAGGAGGCGAGCTCGGCTGCCCGCGTCAGCAGGCCCTCCTCCTTGTAGGTGTCGAGGGTGCCGAGCGCTGCGGCAGAGGCGATCGGGTTGCCGGAATAGGTATAGCCGTGGAAGAACTCGATCAGGTGCTCCGGCCCGTTCATGAAGGCGTCGTGGATCTCGGAGGTGACGAAGACCGCGCCCATCGGGATGACGCCGTTGGTCAGGCCCTTGGCGGTGGTGATGATGTCCGGCTTGACGTCGAAATACTGGGCGGCGAAGGGCGCGCCGAGGCGGCCGAAGCCGGTGATGACCTCGTCGAAGATGAGCAGGATGCCGTGCTGCGTGCAGATCTCGCGCAGCTTCTGCAGGTAGCCCTTCGGCGGAATCAGCACGCCGGTGGATCCGGCGACCGGCTCGACGATGACGGCGGCGATGGTCGAGGCGTCGTGCAGGGTGATGATGCGCTGCAATTCGCTGGCGATGTCGCCGCCATGCTCGGGCTCCCCGCGCGAAAACGCGTTCCGGTCGGGGAAATGGGTGTGCGGCATGTGGTCGACGCCGGTCAGCAGCGTGCCGAACATCTTGCGGTTGGCGACGATGCCGCCGACCGAGATGCCGCCGAAATTGACGCCGTGGTAGCCGCGCTCGCGGCCGATCAGGCGGAAGCGCGAGCCGTCGCCCTTCGCACGGTGATAGGCGAGCGCGACCTTGAGCGCGGTGTCGACCGATTCGGAGCCGGAATTGGTGTAGAGCACGTGGCTCATGCCCTCGGGCGCGATGTCGATCAGCCGGTTGGCCAGTTCGAAGGCCTTGGGGTGGCCGAGCTGGAAGGCCGGCGCGTAGTCCAGTTCGCCCGCCTGTTCGCGGATCGCCTCGGTGATCTTCGGCCGGCAGTGGCCGGCATTGACGCACCACAGCCCCGCCGTGCCGTCCAGCACCTGCCGGCCGTCATGGGTCTGGTAGTACATGTCCTTGGCGCTGACGAACAGGCGCGGTTCCTTCTTGAACTGCCGGTTCGCTGTGAACGGCATCCAGAAGGCGCGCATGTCGTTCGGGGTGTTGACGCGGTTGGACATGGCGATCTCCGTGGCCTTCTTCCGTGAGGACAATGGGTGCGGACGGGCGGCGCCGTCCCGGCAGGTTTCTTTACCTGTTGGTCAAATTATCGAAGCGCCCGGCATCGTCAAGCCTCGGCCGCATCGCGACCGCACAAAAGAAAACGCCCGGCGGTGGGTGTTCCGCCGGGCGTGAAACGGGTCCGTTCTTCCGGTCAGGCGTAGCGCAGCTGCCTGCTGTCGGCCGGGCGTGCCTCGCCGTAGATGGTGTCGATCGCATCCAGGATCGTCAGGACGGCGTCCGACTTGCTGGAATAATAGATCGTCTGGGCGTCGCGACGCGTGGTGACGAGGTTCTGCGCGCGCAGCTTCGACAGATGCTGGGACAGGGCAGACTGGCTCAGTCCTACTTTCTGCGCGAGCGCACCCACGGCGATTTCGCCGCTGACCAAGACTTTCAGAATCAGCAGGCGCTTGGGATTCGCCACTGCCGACAGAAAGTTCGTCGCAACTTCGGCCTGTGCCTGCTCGTAGTCAGAAAAGGCGTCCATCGGAAACTCCTTCAATGCGTATCAACTTCAATATGTGCGGTCCCGTACTGTATGACTGTTAGCATATAAACAAAACCGAACACATCAAGTGGCCAGAAATTGGGGGTCTGTGCATCGAGGGGGAGAGGTCAGGCCTGCCCGGCGCGCGCGTTGCGGAGCAGGTCGGCGAGGACCGTGCGCAGTTGCGCAGGATCGGTGAGTTCTTCTGCGAATTCAACACGTTTCAGTTCGTCTCCGGCGGCGAGGTCAATGCCCGCCGCATCAATTCCGCAAAGCGACCAATTGTTCCCCTTCGCGCCGCAGTAGTGGTTCGCATAGACCGATGCGGCCTCCGCGTGGTCGCTGTTCATGTGCTCGATTGCGGCATTTTCGCGGTCGGCGACGGCCTCGCGGGCGGGCGAACGAATCATGAGGTCGTCGCCCGACAGGAGGTAGGCCTTGCCGAAGCCGCCGTTCAGGTTGGCCCGCAGCGGCACCAACCGGAAGAAGGTGAAATCCGGGAAATCGACATAGAGCTTCGCCTTGGGGTGGCGCCGGACGAAGCGCTCGCGCAGGCGGGCATGCTCCTTCGTGTCGCGGGCGACCTCGTCTGCGGTTGCGATCAGCGTCAGCCGCGGATGGGCAAGCGGGTCGCCCTTGCCGGGCTCGCCGGCCAGCAGCGAAGAGCGGGGATCGGCGCGCAGCGCTTTCGTGTGGACGGAAAGCGCGGAGACGAGGATCACCGGCGCGCCGTCGATGTCGAGACCGGTGAGGACGCGGGTTGCCAGCGGATGGCCCGTCTCCGGCTCCAGCACCGCGAGCGAGGCGCTGCGGGCCGAACGCAGCAGCGTGCGGGCGAGCCTGCGGGCCTCGTCGTCGGTGTCGCGCAGGACCTTCGCACGGTCGTCATTGCTGCCGGTCATGGCTCGTCCTCGCCTTGTTGCATCGTCTCGTTTCGAGCCGACGGGCGGGGCGGTGTCAAGCGGGATGCGGGCACTGCGACACTGCGGCCGCCGCGGCCTGCCGTCATTCGCGACGGCGATGGCGCGTCAGGCTCTCCACCACGTTCTGCGCGTTGATCATGCCGACGATCGCGCCGTTTTCCACCACGCCGATATTGCCCGGCTGCTTGGACATGGCGTCGAGAATGTCGACCAGCGGGGTCTCGGGCTTGGCCGTCGCCGTCACGCCCACCGCCGGGCCGCCGAGGCCCGGCTGCATCACGTCGCGGGCCATCAGCATGTTGATCGGGTTCATGTTCTGCACGAAGTCGGCGACGTACTGGTTGGCCGGGTTCTTGACGATGTCCTGCGGGGTGCCGCACTGGATGATGTGGCCGCCTTCCATGATGGCGATGCGGTTGCCGATGCGGAAGGCCTCGTCGAGGTCGTGGCTGACGAAGATGATGGTCTTCTTCAGGCGCCGCTGGAACTCCAGCAACTCATCCTGCAGGCGGGTGCGGATGAGCGGATCGAGGGCGGAGAAGGGCTCGTCCATCAGGAGGATCGGGGCGCCGGTGGCGAAGGCGCGGGCGAGGCCGACCCGCTGCTGCATGCCGCCGGAGAGCTCGTTGACCTTGCGGCCGGCCCATTGCGTCAGGTTGACGAGCTTCAGCTGTTCGTCGACGCGGGCCTTGCGCTCGGCCTCCGGCATGCCCGCCAGTTCCAGCCCGAAGCCGACGTTGTCGGCGACCGTCCGCCAGGGCAGCAGCGCGAACTGCTGGAACACCATGGAGACGGTGTGCATGCGGAAGTCGCGCAGCGCCTTCGGCGAACAGCTGTAGGGACTGAGCGAGCCGGTGCCGGTCTTGACCTGCACCTCGCCGCGGACGACCGGCGCCAGTCCGTTGACGGCGCGCAGCAGCGTCGACTTGCCGGAGCCGGAGAGGCCCATCAGCACCAGGATCTCGCCCTCGTGGATCGAAAGCGAGGCGCCGGCGACGCCCATGACGAGCCCGGTCTCCTTGCCGATCTCGTCGCGGGTCCGGCCGGCGTCGACCATGGCCAGCGCCCGTTCGGGCTTCTCGCCGAAGATGATGTCGACGTTGCGAAAGACGACGGCCTCGGTCATGCGCCTTCTCCTTCATCGGACGAGCGGAACAGGCGATCGAGAATGATGGCGAGGACCACGATACAGAGCCCGGCCTCGAAGCCCATGGAGATGTTGACGGTGTTGAGCGCGCGGACGACGGGAACGCCGAGACCCTTGGCGCCGACGAGGGCGGCGATCACCACCATCGACAGGGACAGCATGATCGTCTGCGTCAGCCCGGCCATGATCTGGGGCGTGGCGAAGGGCAGCTCGACCTTGCGCAGCACCTGCGCCGGTGTCGCGCCGAAGGCCTGTGCGGCCTCCACCAGCGATTCCGGCGTGGAGATGATGCCGAGCCGGGTCAGGCGGATCGGCGCGGGAATGGCGAAGATGACGGTGGCGATCAGGCCCGGCACCATGCCGAGGCCGAAGAGGATCAGCGCCGGGATCAGGTAGACGAAGGTCGGGATCGTCTGCATCAGGTCGAGGACCGGGCGCAGGAAGGCGTAGAACAGCGGCCGGCGCGCGGCGGCGATGCCGAGCGGGATGCCGACGGCCATGCTGACGGCCGTGGCGGCCAGGACGAGCGCGAGCGTCTCCGTCGTCTCCTGCCAGTAGCCCTGGTTGACGATCAGGAGCAGCCCCAGCAGCGTGAAGACCGCGACGCCGACGGAACGGCGCAGGTACCAGGACAGGAGGGTGATCAGCGCGATCATCACCAAGGCATAGGCATATTCGCCCTGCTCACTGGAAAAGGGCCCCTGCAGCACGAAGAGGATGGCGTCGATGCCGGCCTGCAGCACGACCTTGAGGAGATCGAACATCTCCTTGCCGTTGCTCGTCAGCCAGTTGACCGCAGTCTTGGCCCAGGGGCCGATGGGCAGTTTGAAATTCGTCAGCCAATCCACGGGTCCGCACCTGCCTTCCGAAGGGTTGATGAAACGCCATGCCGCATGTGCCATGCGCTTGCCGGAGCGGCGGTCGCAAGGGGCGCGGAGGCATCCGAAAAATGAGACTGATCAGTCTGCGACGCGCTTCCGCGGAAGCATATCGCACCGTCGATTTCAAGAAAGGCGGAAGTTGCCTTCCGCCTTTCGCAGCCTCGATCAGAGGCCGAGAGCGGACTTGACGGCGGCCAGGCCGTCCGCGCCGTCCTTGGTCGTGACGCCTGCCAGCCAGGGCTCGATGGCGGCGGGGTTGGCCTTCAGCCACTCGGCCGCGGCGTCCTCGGCGGCCGTCCCGTCGTTGAGGATCTTGCCCATGATCTGGTTTTCCATCTCCAGCGAGAACTTCATGTTCTGCAGGAGCTTGCCGACGTTCGGGCATTCGGCCACGTAGCCCTGGCGGACGTTGGTGTAGACGGTGGCGCCGCCGTAGTTGGCGCCGAAGATGTCGTCGCCGCCCGAAAGGTAGGTCAGCTTGAAGTTGGCGTTCATCGGGTGGGGTTCCCAGCCGAGGAAGACGATCGGCTTGCCGTCCTGTTCGGCGCGGGCCACCTCGGCGAGCATGCCCTGCTCGGAGCTCTCCACGACCTCGAAGCCCTTCAGGTCGAAGGTGCCCTTGTCGACCATGTCGATGATCAGGCGGTTGCCGTCATTGCCCGGCTCGATGCCGAAGATCTTGCCGTCGAGCGCGTCCTTCTGGGCGGCGATGTCCTTGAAGTCCTTGATGCCGAGCTCGGCGCCCTTGGCGTTGGTGGCGAGCGTGTACTTGGCGCCTTCGAGGTTCTCGCGCACCGTCTCCACCGAGCCGTCCTCGCGGAAGGGCTTGATGTCGGCTTCCATCGTCGGCATCCAGTTGCCGAGGAAGACGTCGATGTCCTTGTTCTTCAGCGACTGGTAGGTGACCGGCACGGACAGCACGGTCGTCTCCGTCTCGTAGCCGAGGCCCTTGAGGATCGTCGAGGCCGTCGCGGTCGTCGCGGTGATGTCGGTCCAGCCGACGTCGGAGAAGCGAACCTTGCCGCAGCTTTCCGGCTCGGCGGCGAGCGCGCCGGATACGCCGAGTGCAATCAGCGAGACCGCGGCCAGCGCCGAAGTCCTCAGTGTCGATGCGAATTTCATGATGTCATGCTCCCCATTCTTGTTCTGATGCTTTAAGCCAAGCATCAAAAACGTCATTATTCAAGCACTTTACCGCAGCCGGGTGGCTATCAGGCGACTAGTTTATTTCATGGCGTTTCGCAATCCGGCGCAAGAATGTCGCTCAGAACGGAGCGCGCGGTATTCTGCAAATCCGGCCCTCTTCCCGATGGAAAACGCCGGTCCTCCGGTCCGGAAAACGCCGATGCCAAAATCATGGCAAATTTCTATTTCCACACTGCGACGATGAAGGCTCCTCTTGCCTGCGGCATCGGGAGGACCACATGATGGTCGCCTCAGGGCGGCCGGCCGTCGTCCAAGTGCAGTCCCGGTCGCTGCCTTCCTTCATCGCATGACCCATCCAGAGAAAGGAACGACATGAAGCTGGCAATCATCGTATCGAGCTGTCTCATCGCGGCTGCCACCGCGGCGCATGCCGAAGGTGACGCGGCCGCGGGTGCGACCGTCTTCAAGAAGTGCATGGCCTGTCACAGCGTGGACCCGACCAACAAGGTCGGCCCGTCGCTGCAGAACGTCGTCGGCCGGCCGGTCGCCACCGTCGAGGGCTTCCGCTACTCCAAGGCGATGGTCGCCTTCGGGGAGGGCAAGACCTGGGACGAGGCCCTCCTGACCGAATATCTGGCGGCGCCGCGCGCCGTCGTGAAGGGAACCTCCATGGCGTTCGCCGGGCTGAAGAAGCCCGAGGACGTCGCCAACGTCATCGCCTATCTGAAGGCACCGCCGGCGGAATAGGCCTGCCGTGCAGCCGGCCGGTCGATGCAACGCCCGGTCGGCCCGTCTTCAAAAAATACTTATCTTTCAGGGCTTGCAGCGGCCGGCGGCCTTCCCACATCATGTCCAGTGCCGCAGCCGGCGGCCTTTGCCGGTTGCAGCGGGGCAGGTCCGGCCATCCGGTCGGGCGGGACGGGGCATTCGCCTTGGACAGAGGGGAGCAGGCATGGCCACACTTCAGAACTTCGACGCGGAGATCGCGCGAACGCGCGAGACGGTCGAGCAGATGCGCAGCAAGCTGGAGCAGACCGGCATCGTGCTGGAACAGTTCGCCAAGGCGGACACCAAGCTCGGCGATACCAATTTCGACATCGAGAATGCGCGCCTGCAGGACGTGCTCTCCCAGCAGAAGGTGATGGAAGCCAACATCGCCGACCTGATCATCGGGCTGGAGGACGCCACCAACGTCTTCGGCTCCGAGTTCGAGAGCATGAAGAGCTATACGGGCTACGAGAAATTCATCGGCCTTTTCTCCAAGCAGAAGATGCAGCGCATGCGCACCGACCGCGTGCGCAACATGTCGCTCTCCGGCAACCTGCAGGAGCTCTTGTCCAAGTCGGATACGATCGTCGGCATCCTGAAGGACCAGAAGGCGATCCTCGACGGCCGCTACAAGACCTCGGAGGCGAGCCTGGTCCAGGTGATCGAGCGGCGCAAGCAGACGATGGCGAACCTGGAGACGACGCAGAAGCGGATCGAGGAGCTGAACCCGCAACTGCTCGACATCGAAAACCGGATCGCCGCCTCCACCGACCAGAAGACGCGCACGCAGCTGGAAGGCGAGCGCTCGGCGCTTGCGACCGAATACAACGAGCAGCAGGCGAAGGAGCAGGAGCTTCTGGCCGAGAGCCAGACGCTGGAGCGCTACACCTCGATGTTCCAGACCTTCGTGGATTCCCTGAACAACCAGATCGCCGCGCAGAACACGCTGATCAACAAGCTGACGATCGATACCGAGCAGCGCATCGTGCTCTACAAGGCGCTGGAGGATTCCTTGAAGACGGCCGCGCAGCAGGACGTCGCCCACCGGATCAACACGCTCGGCAGCCAGGTCGACACCGCCGCCGAGGAGACGATGGCCGGCATCGGCGCCGCGGCGCAGAAGCACATCGGCGACCTGCTCGAGATGCACGAGAAGAACATGCTCGCCACCCAGGACATCCAGCGCCGCAAGAAGCTCGCCGACGACGCCTTCGCCCGGCGCTTCCAGGAGGTCATGGACAAGCACAACGCGTCCAACTACGTGAAGGCGTGACGGCGATGGGCCGGCCGGTGTGGCGCCACGAGAAATTGCCCCTCACCCTGACCCTCTCCCCGCAGGCGGGGAGAGGGGACGGAGACGTTGCGGGCTCGTGCCTTCTCCCCGCAAGCGGGGAGAAGGTGCCGGCAGGCGGATGAGGGGCCGATGAGGATGCTGCACCGTATCGCCGCCTCGCTTCGCCCGGCATTTCTCCGCACCGCAATTGCGAGCCGGAGGCAGCCATGAAAGCTGCGGCCGACAGCGCTGTCGCGCAGTACTTCGCTTCGATCCGGGCCGCGCTCGGCGGGCTGGAAATCTTCCTCGGCGACCGCAACTCGCCGCTCTACCAGCATGGCGTGATCGGCGAGGCGATCGTGCCGTACCTTGCGCGGCTGAAGGCGTCGTTCTCCTGCTGGGAGAACCGGATCGGCTTCGTCGACCAGTTTCGCATCTCGCGCGCCGAGAGCGGCTTTCCGGTCTACCAGAACGTGCTGGAGCTGGAGAACGACCGCAAGGGCGCGGAAAAGCGGCTTTCGGAGATCCCGGGCGCCGATCAGCTGCGCGGCGAGATGGCCGACTTCATCCTGCGCAACAAGGCGTTTCCGACCGAGCTGCAGGCGCGCATGGCCGAGCGCATGTACCTGCAGCAGATCGGCAAGGGCGAGGTGTTCTCGCCGTTCGTGCTGCCGGAGACGATCCGGGTCGCCGTCAACCCGAAGACGATGCGGCCCTACTATGTGGTCAGCTGGGGCGCCTTCGACGGCGCCAGCACGCTGCCGATGGTCTACATGGCGACGATCGAGGACAGTTCGGAGAAGATCGTCGACCTGCTGGTCACCGAGGACGGCAAGCTCAACCCCGACGTGACGATCGACCTGCCGGTAGGCGGATTGCTCAATCCGGAGCTCGCCAGCCGCTTCGACGATTTCGCGTTGAAGAACAGCGCCTATTCGCTGTCGCCGGTGACGATCGCCACCAATCTCGACCGCGACTTCGAGATGCTGCATCCCAAGCAGCTGCGGCGCATCGTGCTCGGGCCGTTCTATTCCGCCGACATCACCGAGAACAACCAGAAGGTCCGCGACATCCTGTCGAAGGTGCGCAAGGTCGAGAACGCCTGGCTGCTCACCTGGACGATCCAGGAGGTGTTCTCCAAGGCCGAGCGCCCGGCAAGCAAGGGCTTCTGGAGCTCGACGCCGGCGCAGGAGGAGTTCCACATCGACACGGGCAATCTCGAGGCGGTGCGCATGGGCGTCAGCGCGTTCGAGAAGCATGCGCTGGTGCCGCACGATGCCTACCAGGCGCTCTATGCCGCCGGCGAGGCAGACGCGATCTTCGGCGAATACAAGGTGCATGTGATTTCCGGAAACCAGGTGGTCAGCGGGGTATGACGCGATGAGCTTGAACGCCGGACTGACGATGATCCCCGAAGGCGATATCGAAAAGCACCGGGCGGTGGCGCAGAGCATGGTGACGCGGCTCGCCGTTCTGGAGAGCGACGGCCGGCCGGGCGGCGCGCCGATCGCCGGCACCGGGCGGCGCTTCGTGCCCACCGTCTCGACCGGCGGGATGCGGCGTT
This sequence comes from Mycoplana sp. MJR14, assembly GCF_029210525.1. Lineage (NCBI taxonomy): Bacteria > Pseudomonadati > Pseudomonadota > Alphaproteobacteria > Hyphomicrobiales > Rhizobiaceae > Mycoplana > Mycoplana sp. MJR14. The sequence continues at coordinate 150,639 of NZ_JARGEO010000009.1, read as the reverse complement.
CGCGCGAGGTCGAACTCGCAAAGACGATCGCCGCTGTGCGGGCGAACGACCCGCTGCTGTCGCCGGCGCAGCACCAGCTGCTCTATCGGGCCCGCCGCGGCATCGAGATCGCGCTCGCCGTCGCCGAGGTCTTCGCCCGGCAGACGGAGCTGGAGCAGCTGCAGGCGCGCAACCAGACGGCGCCGCTCGCAGGCGAGGAGGCGGAGCGGTTCAAGGCGCTGCTTTCCGCATCGGCCTATGTGGCGGCCTTCACCCTTGCCGCCTATCTGGGCGCGACGCTGTCCGGCGAGGGCGAGCCGGCGGAAGATACCGACGAGCCCGACTACCTGTTCGACACGGCGCAGGACGCGGTGAAGAGCCTCACAGCCGGCCTCGACCGGGCGATCGCGGGGGCGGCCGACGAGACGGCGCTGATCGCCCGCGCCCGCGCCTTCGCCCGCGTGGCGCTGGAGGGACTGATCGCCAGGAAGGCGCGCTTTGCCGGGCTTTCGCGCTTCGAGAACGCGCATATCCGTATCGAGCAGGACGATTTCACCCTCAACGGCTTCGACGTGGCGCCGGGGCAGAAGCGCAAGCCGCTGTCGATGACGTTCAAGAAGCCGACCGACATCGTCGGCAATCATATCGCCAAGTACCAGGCGCTGCGGCTTGCCAGGATGCTGATGGCCTACGACTTCGAGCGGCAGATGAACCCGTTCGTCGAGCTCGGCGGCTTCCTGTTCACCTTCATCGGCGACGGCATGCCCGGCACCGGCAAGACCATGCTGATCCAGATGCTGGCGGGGCTGCTCGACGACTATTGCCGGGTGGCGGGCTATCCCTTCCACTACGAGAACTTCGGCGTCGACCAGATCTCCTCCTACCAGGGCAAGTCGGGGCAGAACTGCAAGGATTTCGTCAACAACGTGGTGAACCCAAAGGCGATCGGTTTCGGCACGATCGACGACGTCGACCAGGTCGCGGCCAAGCGCTCCGACGACCGGGCGTCGGCCGGCCAGCACGAGGTGACGGCGGTGTTGATGGAGAGCTTTGCCGGCGCCTCGACGGTGGTGCGCGGCAACTGCACCTTCGGCATGTTCTCCAACTATCCCGAAAACGTCGACGACGCGCTGCGCCAACGCGCCGGCGCCCGCTGGCTGGTCGACGGGCCGCAGTCGCGCGCCGACTATGTCGACATCTTCGCGCTGCTCGTCGGCAAGAACCATTCGATCCCGCTCGGGGAGCATGCGCTTCTGGCCGGACAGGAGATCAAGCAGGCGGTCTCGACCTCCTACGGCCAGCACGCGCTGCCGCAGGAGGACGGGCTTCTCAAGGTGTGGGAGCGCTACGAGAAGGCGCACGGCAAGATGGCGACGCTCGCCGACGTCGGCACCTACCTGCACATGATCAAGGAGGCCGAGCCGCGCTTCACCGGCCGGGCGATCAAGAACATTACCGACGCGATCAAGATGCGGGCCATGGACGTCGACCTGCCGGACGACTGGTTCGCGACGCCGGACGCCTTCATGCACCGGTCCTACGACGAGAAGAAGAGCATGATCGAGGAACTGCGCGGGCCGATCACGATGGAAATGGTGCTGCAGGAGATCAACCGCTACGCCGACAGCGAATTCCGCTATGCCGACAAATCCGACGACGCCGCCGTCACCGACATCATCCGCCGCGAACGCCTGCGCGAACGGGCGGTCGAGGAGATCGAGGCGATGAAGCGGGAGGGGAAGTGGTAGGGGATAGTGATGACCTTTAATTCGCTATTAGCGAATTTTGTTGTTTGAAACACTTGGGGGCGGTATGGTCGCAAAGCGAGTTGTCTACAGCAGGCAAGCAAGTCGCACACTGGCGCGTATCCCCACAAACGAGAGCAAGCGGATCATCGCAAAGATCGAGCAGTATGCCGGAGATCCAAGTTCACAGGCCAAAAACGTCGTGAAATTGCAGGGTCGCCCCGGCTATCGACTTCGCGTCGGCGACTGGCGGGTCATCTTCGATGAAGACGACAAGGTTCTGGATGTCGAGAAGATAGCCAGTCGTGGCAACGTATATTAGCGAGGTGATGACATGGGCATGGCTACACGTTTCAAAACGCCTAACGGTGAGGAGATGGTGGTGTTGTCGCAAGTCGACTACGAGGAGCTCGTAGAGGCGGCCGAGATGCTTGAAGACATTGCCGCGTACGATCGCTTCCAAGAGCGGCTGGCGCGCGGAGAAGAGGAGTTCATCCCCGCCGAATTCGTCAACCGGATGATCGACGGCGAGAGCCCGGTCCGGGTCTGGCGGGATTTCCGCGGGCTTTCGGCCAAGGAGCTTGCCGCATCCGCCGGGATCAGCGCCACCTATCTGTCGGAGATAGAATCCCGGAAGAAGGAGGGCAGCATCTCGGCGCTGAAGAAGATCGCGAAGGCGCTGAAGGTGGATATTGACGATCTGGTGGCCTGGGGCGACCACGATGCCGAATCCGGCTCTGCTGGGTGACGAGAGCCTGATCGCATGAAACGCCTCCTCGAAGCCGAGCTGATCTACGGGCGGTTGCTCGACGTGTCGGAGCCGCATCTGGTCGAGCGCTACAACAAGGCGCTGGAGGCCTTCGGGCTGCCGCGGACGAATCTCACGCGCTTCGGCATCGACATGACCGGTTTTTCGCCGGAGATCGCCGACGAGCTCGGCGACCGCGACTATCTCGACCCCAACCGGGTGAACCGCCGTTTCATCATCCTGACGCCGGACCAGGTGGAACTGCCGGTGGTGCACACGAGCTTCTCCAACACCGCCGCCCTAATGCACGAATTCTTTTCCGCCAATGCGCGTGCGATCAACGCGGTGACGATCCGCGACGCGCTCTACGGCGAGATCGAGGACAGCGTCGCTGCGGTCAATGACATCGACGACCTGCTCTCGATCAACGAGGTGCGCTTCCGCGTGCTTTCGGCTGAGGACGTGCTCGGCAAGGCGGCGGAACTGCGCGCGCTGGTCGACCGGCTGAAGACGGTGCCGAACGCCTGGGCGGACGACGCCATGCTGAACCGCATGGTGGAGCTTTCCAAGCAGACCGGCGACATTCGCCAGAACGCGCTCGTGCCCGACCAGCTGGTGTTCCGCCACGAGGCGTTCTGGGCCAATCACTTCGGCGGCGTCTTCGTCTTTGTCGACGGCCGGCAGACGACGGTGATCTGCGATCCCTCCGTTCCCGGCTTCCGCCGTTCGCGGCCCTGGCAGGTCAGCTACATCGCGCTCGACGACTATCCGCGCATCTTCGAGTTCCTGGCCTCGACGAAGCGGCTGGAACTGCCGCGCGCCTCCTGGGTCGAGGCGTCGGGGCTGCTGCAGCACCGCGCCGACATGACGATCCTGAGCCTCGTCAACCGGGCCGATCCCCGCGCCGACCTCGCACGCGCCGATCGCGTCTGGATGCAGACCTGGATGCACCGCAATGCGGCACTGATCGCCGAGGACGGCGTCTATCCCTTCCTGCAGGAGGCGATGCGGACGATTTCGTCGACGGGCGAGATCCGGCTGAAGGAGATCACACCCTGGGCGCGCTTCCTCCTCGTGCGGGCGGCGCCGGAACACCCCGACCGCTGGCTCGTCAACCAGCTGATTTCGCAGCTGACGCCGTTCGATTTCGTCTCGCGCTTCGTCTTCGACAAGCAGGGTTTCTACGCAACTTACGAGAAACTCTCTGAAAAATTCAGGGAATTCGTGGTCGAAACGCTCACCCGTACCTATTTGCAGGACAAGGCCGCCTTCCGGTTGCGGCTCTATGGAATTGGAGAGGACAAACGCAATGCTTGACCCGATCGCCGCGTTCTTCCAGCGCGTCTTCGCCGCCATCGGCCGGGGCATCGGGCTCGCCATTTCATGGCTGCTCTGGCCCTTCATCGCCGCCGCCAACTGGTACCGGCAGCGCGGCTGGCTGATCAAGGGCCCGATCGGCATCGTGCTGATCGGTCTCGTGGCGCTCTACGGCTACTTCATCTGGCAGACGCAGGTCTGGAGCAATTTCAACATCGACTACGTCAACGCCTACAATCTCGCCGCGCGCAAGAACGATGCGGGCCTGCCGGTCAGGACACCGGCGGCCGCCCCTTCGGGACAGACGACGGACGGGCAGGCCGGTTCGGGGCAGCCGGCGACCGAAACCACCGGGCAACCGGCGAGCGGCGGGGTGGCGCCGGCCGCCTCGGGGCAGACGGCGGCGAATGTCTGCGAGCGCTCGGCGATCGTCGACGTCACGGCCGACCTGATCGATTTCAACGTCAACCAGAACGCCTGGATCTCGTCGATGCTGCTCTACAAGCTCGGCCTGTTCGGGATCGACTGGGACGATACGCCGTGGCTCGACAACAAGGCCTCGTTCCAGCGCGGCATCAACCAGGCCGTCCGCCGCACCACCGTCGAACTGGTGGATTCGCTCGGCCGCGTGCGCGGCACCTCCGGCATCAACAACGACCTGCAGCTCGCCCGCGGCAACATCCAGTTCGACGAGGAGACCTGGTACTTCAGCCTCAGCCCGTTCGGCCCGAGAACGCCGACCCCGAGCATCTACCGCGCGGCGGCGCGGGACCTTCGGAAGTTCAATGCCTCGCTGGAAACCTGCAGCGCCACCTTCGACGCCCGCTCCGACAACCTCGTGGAGTTCCTCGACCGGATCGCCAACGACATCGGCAACACTTCGGCGATCATCCGCGAGCGCTCGGAGTTCCACAATGGCGGCTGGTTCGACCTGCGCGCCGACGACCGCTTCTGGTTCGCCTTCGGCCAGCTCTACGGCTACTACGGCATCCTGTCGGCCGCCGGCGCCGACTTCGACAGCGTCATCGCCCAGCGCGGCCTGACGCAGATCTGGACGGAGACGCTCCGCCAGCTGCGCTCGGCGCTCAACATCCAGCCGGTGATCATCTCCAACGGCCGCGAGGACGGCTGGATCATGCCCACCCATCTCGCGACCATGGGCTTCTACATCCTGCGGGTGCGGTCGAACCTGGTGGAGATGCGGGATATTCTGGCGCGCTGAGCGTGCCAGGCCGTGGCCAGGAGGCAGTGGGCAATAGGCAGTAGGCGGTGGGCAGTAGTGAGTGATTTCCAGGGCGGACGGCTCAGATTTCACCCTACTGCCTATTGCCCACTGCCTACTGCCTCCCCCTATACCGGCAGCCACCCCGTGCTCTTGACCTCCTCCATCACCGCGTAGGTGTGGGTCTCGCGCACGCCGGGCAGCGACAGGAAGACGTCGGAGAGGAAGGCGCGGTAGGCTTCCATGCCGGCGACGCGCGCCTTGACGAGGTAGTCGAAGCCGCCTGCCACCATGTGGCATTCCATGACGTTGTCGCTCTGGCGCACGGCCTCGGCGAAGACGTCGAAGACGTCGGGCGTGGTGCGGTCGAGCTTGACCTGGACGAAGACGAGCAGGTTGCGGCCCAGCCGCTCGGGCGAGAGGATCGCCATGTAGCCCATGATGTAGCCGTCGCGGGTCAGCCGCTTGACGCGCTCTGCCGTGGCCGTGGGGGAGAGGTTGACCTTCTCGGCCAGCTCGATGTTCGACAGGCGGCCCTCCTGCTGCAGCGCACGGAGAATCTTTCGGTCCAGACGGTCGAGTTCCTTCATCTTTCTCTACCTTTCTCCTCCATCCCTTTGGGATCGAGGCGAAGACTGTCAGAATTTTGGTGATCCTCTCGCCACATTTTGCCGAAAATCGCAAGAGCCAAGGCTACGTCAATCGGAGAAGATGCACCGATCAGCCGTATGCCACCGCGCCGATTGGCGCTATGACCATGGAAACCGGGGATTCCGCCAGACAAGGCGGGGCAAAAAGACGCACGAAGAGGGGGAAGCATGACCGAGGTGAAATCCGACATCGAGATCGCGAGGGATGCCGCCAAGAAACCGATCCAGGAGATCGGCGCCGGTCTCGGCATTCCCGTCGACGAGCTCATTCCCTACGGCCATGACAAGGCCAAGATCAGCGCCGCCTTCATCGCCCGGCAGAAGGAGAAGAAGGACGGCAAGCTGATCCTGGTGACGGCGATCAACCCGACGCCGGCCGGCGAGGGCAAGACGACGACGACGGTCGGCCTCGGCGACGGGCTGAACCGGATCGGCAAGAAGGCGATCGTCTGCATCCGCGAGGCCTCGCTGGGCCCCTGCTTCGGCGTCAAGGGCGGGGCCGCCGGCGGCGGCTATGCGCAGGTCGTGCCGATGGAGGACATCAATCTGCACTTCACCGGCGACTTCCACGCGATCACCACGGCCCACAACCTGCTCGCCGCCCTGATCGACAACCACGTCTACTGGGGCAACGAGCAGGATCTCGACACCCGCCGCATCACCTGGCGCCGCGTCATGGACATGAACGACCGGGCGTTGCGCGAGATCGTCTGTTCGCTCGGCGGGGTGCGCAACGGCTATCCCCGGCAGGCCGGCTTCGACATCACCGTCGCCTCGGAGGTCATGGCGATCCTGTGCCTGGCGACGGATCTGGAAGACCTCGAAAAGCGGCTCGGCAACATCATCATCGGCTATCGCCGCGACAAGAGCCCGGTCTTCGCCCGCGACATCAAGGCGGACGGAGCGATGACAGTACTGCTGAAGGACGCGATGCAGCCGAACCTGGTTCAGACGCTGGAGAACAACCCGGCCTTCGTGCATGGCGGCCCCTTCGCCAACATCGCGCACGGCTGCAACTCGGTGATCGCGACGAAGACGGCGCTGAAGCTCGCCGACTACGTGGTGACCGAGGCCGGCTTCGGCGCGGATCTCGGGGCGGAGAAGTTCTTCGACATCAAGTGCCGCAAGGCCGGGCTGAAGCCGGATGCGGCGGTGATCGTCGCGACCGCGCGGGCGATGAAGATGAACGGCGGGGTGAAGAAGCAGGACCTCGGCATCGAGAACGTCGAGGCGGTCCACAGGGGCTGCGCCAATCTCGGCCGGCATGTGCAGAACGTCAAGAAATTCGGCGTGCCGGTGATCGTCGCGATCAACCATTTCGCCTCCGACACGGCGGGCGAGATCCAGGCGATCAAGGACTATGTGGCGACGCTCGGCGCCGAGGCGGTGCTGTGCAAGCACTGGGCGGAGGGTTCGGCGGGCATCGAGGAGCTGGCGCACAAGGTGGTGGCGCTCGCCGAAACCGGCCATTCGCAGTTCGCGCCGCTCTATCCCGACGAAATGAGCCTGTTCCACAAGATCGAGACGATCGCCAAGGACATCTACCACGCCGGCGAGGTGATCGCCGACAAGACGGTGCGCGACCAGCTGCATGCCTGGGAGGCGCAGGGTTACGGCCACCTGCCGGTCTGCATGGCCAAGACGCAGTATTCCTTCTCCACCGATCCCAACCTGCGCGGCGCGCCGGAAGGGCATACGGTGCCGGTGCGCGAGGTGCGCCTTTCCGCCGGCGCCGGCTTCGTCGTCGTCATCACCGGCGAGATCATGACCATGCCCGGCCTGCCGAAGGTTCCCTCCTCCGAGCGGATCTACCTCAACGACGCTGGCTACATCGAGGGACTGTTCTAGGGGGCTGTCTCCTTGCCGGCGCCGGCCCCGGCTACCTTCGTCTTGCCGGCCCAATGGCCCGCATGCTCAAGAGGGCGAGGATTCAGAGACGATGTCGAGGATCAGGTCTGTCAACGGCAGCTCCGAGAGGGGATCGGTTTCGGCAGTATAGATCACCGCTAGGCGGACTTGCGGGCGAACTGTGCACGGACCGCCTTGCGGCGTTCCTCGGCCGATTGGTCTTCGGTCCGGGCAAGAAGTTCGCGCATGCGCGGGCTCAGCACCAGGCCCTCAACCGCGCTGATCTTTTCAGCTCGCGTCTGGGTGAGGCGGCCGGTTGCGGCGCTCCGGGTCGGCTTCGGCATCTTTGTCGTGCACATGGTTTGAAACCTATCACGACCTTGTGGAGGCCGCCAAAAGAATTCCTCCGGCCGGGTTTACCGAGTTGCCCCGGAGCGGAGGGCTCTCTCAGGAGTAGGGGCCGAGGTAGTCGCGCTTGCCGATCTCGATGCCGTCGTGGCGGAGGATGTCGTAGGCGGTGGTGACGTGGAAGAAGAAGTTCGGCAGGGCGAATTCCAGCAGGTAGCTTTCGCCGGTGAACGTCACGCCGAGACTGCCGACATTGAGCTTCACCTCGCGGCCCTCGCTGCCTTCGAGATCGGCGGCGGGGACCGATTGGAGATAGGCAATGGTCTTTTCGATCCGCGCCTTCAGTTCGGCCATGGTCGTCTCGGTATCGGGAAAGCTCGGTGCCGGCTTGCCGCTCAGGCGGCCGAGCGCGTTCTTGGCGGTATCGCTCACGCGCTGGATCTGTCCGGAGAGCGGCAGCATGTCGGGGGCAAGCCGCGAGTTGACCAGAACCTCGGAGGCGATCCCGTTTGCCGCGGCGTGAGCCTCGGCCTTTTCGAGCAGGGCGGAGAGCACGGTGAGGCCCCGGACGAACACGGGGACGGAGAGGCGATACATGGAGACGGGCATGCGGGCATCCTTGTCGGTTGGCCGGCGACGGGCCGGGATCACGCCGCTAAGATAGGACGGGCGCCGGCCGGTTTTGAGCCCGCGATCCCCGCCGGCGGAAAGAAATTCTGCCGCCGGCTACCAGCAGTAGCGATAGCCGCTCTTGCGCCGGATCACGTCGAGATGCAGGTGCGTCTCGTGGGCGGCATCGCTGCCGGGGTCGAGAACGGTCGTGAAATAGAGGCAGGCGGTGGCGACGGCGGCACGCTGCAGCGCGCCCGCCATCGTCGAATCCTTCTCGCGCGGGGCGATGTCCATGCGGCTGCCGTCGGAGAAGGTGAAGGCGGCGATGTCGATCGCGTTGCCGTAGGCATGTTCGGAGACCTTGCCGTTCGCCGCACCGTTGCGGTTGCGGCAGACGTAGCCGGAGGCCTGCTCCAGGCCGGACAGCGTCTTCTCCGGCATGGCCGCCTCGACCGCCGGCCCGAGCGCGCCGGACGTCCAGCGCTGGAGCTGAAGGGCGGTCTCGCAGCGTAGCGTCGCCTCCGGCCTGATCGCGACGTCGGCCGAAAGCCGCTTGAGCAGCACGGGGCGGGTGATGCCGCAGCCGTTTTCGGGCCCGATCGCCGCAACCTCCTCGAAGACAGCGCCGCCCGCCTTCAAGGCACCGATGCAGGCGGCAAAGGTGGCGTCGTCCTCGCGAACGAGCGGCGGCGGCTTTCGGGCTTCGACCTCCTTGCCGGCCCCGGCCTCCTTGTCGGCCTCCGTCTCCCTGTTGCCGTCCTTGTCGTCGCCGCCCTCTGCTTGTCCCCCGCCGTCGTCCGCTTGCTTCGGGGGCGGGGCATCCTTCTCCTGCGCGGCGGGAGGGGCCTGCGCCGCGGAAGGCTCGGCAGGGGCATTTCTTTCGGGTTGGTGCTGGCCGGCGGCCGGCCGCGGAACCGGCATCGGACCCGTTGCGGGCAGGGAGGCCCCGGTCAGGGACAGGACACTGGCAGCCAGGATGGCGAAAGATCGCGAACGGATGGCGGCGTTCTCCTCTTCCATGGACACGGAGGGAAGAAACGCATGGAAACCCCGTTCGGTTTCACAAGGCAAGGAAGAACCGCATTCGCCCTGTCCGGGAGCGGTCCCGGATCCGGCGGTGCGTGGCGCAAGAAATGCCGGTTGCGTTCGCATCGGCTTCGCGCTAACAATTCCGGCCATGACAGACGCACGCATGATTTCGATCTGGTGGTGGGCTCGCTGAGGCGGCCTCGACCAGTCATGCGTGATTGCAACGAACAGCCGCCCGAAACCTTCGAGGCGGCTTTTTCGTATTCGGGCCGCACGCAAGACCGGGCCGAACAGGAGAGCAGGCAATGGTGACGAAGCAACTGGAGGACGGCGCCGAGAGCTACGAGACGCGGGGCGGCATCACCGTCACGCGCCGGCGCCGGGACGCGGACTATGCGACCGCGATCTCCACCTATGTGGACAGGCTGGACGAGCACCGCGGCGCGGTCTTCTCCTCCAACTACGAATATCCCGGCCGCTACACCCGCTGGGACACGGCGATCATCGATCCGCCGCTCGCCATTTCCTCCTTCGGCCGCAATGTCTGGATCGAGGCCTACAACGGCCGCGGCGAAGTGCTGCTCGACATCATCAGGCCGAAGCTTGCGAGCATTTCCGAGCTGTCGCTGGGCGCCTCGACGCAACGCCGGCTCGACCTGAAGGTCAACGAACCGGACCGCGTCTTCACCGAGGAGGAGCGCTCGAAGATCCCGACCGTGTTCACCGTGCTGCGCGCGGTCAGCGACCTGTTCCATTCCGCCGAGGACGCCAATCTCGGCTTCTACGGCGCCTTCGGCTACGACCTCGCCTTCCAGTTCGACGCGATCGACCTGAAGCTCGAGCGTCCCGACGACCAGCGCGACATGGTGCTGTTCATTCCCGACGAGATCCTCGTCGTCGATCACTATGCCGCCAAGGCCTGGGTCGACCGCTACGACTTCGAGAAGGACGGGGTTTCCACCGAGGGCCGGGAGCAGGCGATCGCGCCGGAGCCGTTCCGGACCTCCGACGTCATCCCGCCGCACGGCGACCATCGCCCGGGCGAATATGCCGAGCTCGTCGTCAAGGCCAAGGAGAGCTTCCGCCGCGGCGACCTGTTCGAGGTGGTGCCGGGCCAGAAGTTCTACGAGCGCTGCGACAGCAAGCCGTCGGAGATCTCCAAGCGCCTCAAGGCGATCAACCCGTCGCCCTATTCCTTCTTCATCAATCTCGGCGACCAGGAATATCTCGTCGGCGCCTCGCCGGAGATGTTCGTGCGCGTGTCCGGCCGCCGTATCGAGACCTGCCCGATCTCGGGCACGATCAAGCGCGGCGACGACCCGATCGCCGACAGCGAGCAGATCCTGAAGCTCCTGAACTCCAAGAAGGACGAATCTGAGCTGACCATGTGCTCGGACGTCGACCGCAACGACAAGTCGCGCGTCTGCGAGCCGGGCTCGGTCAAGGTGATCGGCCGCCGGCAGATCGAGATGTATTCGCGGCTGATCCACACCGTGGATCATATCGAGGGCCGGCTGCGCGACGACATGGACGCCTTCGACGGCTTCCTCAGCCACGCCTGGGCGGTGACCGTCACCGGCGCGCCGAAGCTGTGGGCGATGCGCTTCATCGAGGCGCACGAGAAGAGCCCCAGGCTGTGGTATGGTGGGGCGATCGGCATGGTCGGCTTCAACGGCGACATGAACACCGGCCTGACGCTGCGCACCATCCGCATCAAGGACGGCATCGCCGAGGTGCGGGCGGGCGCGACGCTGCTCAACGATTCCAACCCGCAGGAAGAAGAAGCCGAAACCGAACTGAAGGCCTCCGCCATGATCGCAGCCATCCGTGACGCCAAGTCGGGCAATGCGGCGAAGTCCCAGCGCGACGTCGCCTCCGTCGGCGCCGGCGTCAGCATCCTGCTCGTCGATCACGAGGACAGCTTCGTCCATACGCTGGCGAACTACTTCCGCCAGACCGGGGCGAGCGTGACGACGGTGCGCACGCCCGTCGCAGACGAGCTGTTCGACCGGATCAGGCCCGACCTCGTCGTGCTTTCGCCCGGTCCCGGCACGCCGAAGGACTTCGACTGCAAGGCGACGATCAAGAAGGCGCGCGCCCGCGACCTGCCGATCTTCGGCGTCTGCCTCGGCCTGCAGGCGCTGGCGGAAGCCTATGGCGGCGATCTCAGGCAACTGGCGGTGCCGATGCACGGCAAGCCCTCGCGCATCCGCGTGCTGGAACCCGGCATCGTTTTCTCCGGGCTCGGCAAGGAGGTGACGGTCGGCCGCTACCATTCGATCTTCGCCGACCCCTCGACGCTGCCGCGCGACTTCATCATCACGGCGGAGAGCGAGGACGGCACGATCATGGGCATCGAGCACGTCAAGGAACCGGTCGCCGCCGTCCAGTTCCACCCCGAATCGATCATGACGCTCGGCGGCGACGCCGGCATGCGGATGATCGAGAACGTCGTGGCGCACCTTTCGCGAAAGGCGAAGACGAAGGCGGCTTGAGGCCAATCCGCCTTTGACATTCCGGCCGAAACGGCCGATAGAGACGCCGAAGAGAAAGCCGCCTGCGCGAACCCCGCGCGGGCGGTTTTGCGTTGAAGGGCGCGGTTTCTGCAATTCGTTTGCATCCGCAGGGAAGGCGATCATGAGCAAGAACGGCAATCACACGGTCAACCGGCTGGCGCTGGTCGGCATTCCGATGGCGGTCTTCGTGCTGGGGCTGAAGATGCTCGCCTGGTGGGTGACGGGGTCGGTGGCGCTTCTGTCGGACGCGCTGGAATCGATCGTCAACGTGGTGGCCGCAGTGATCGCCTGGGGGGCGATCCGCTATGCCTCGCGACCGGCCGATGCCGACCATCCCTTCGGCCACCACAAGGCCGAGTACCTGTCGGCGGTGGTCGAGGGCGTGCTGATCGTGGTGGCGGCGATGCTAATCGTGCAGGAGGCCGTGCCGAAACTCTGGGCGCCGTCGCTGATGGAGCAGCCGGTGCTCGGCCTCGGCATCAACCTCGCAGCCAGCGTCATCAACACCGTCTGGGCGACCATCCTGATCCGCGCCGGCAAGCGCCACCGCTCGCCCGCGCTGCTCGCCGACGGCCATCATATCATGTCCGACGTGGTCACCTCGGCGGGCGTGCTGGTCGGCCTGCTGCTGGTGCTTGCGACCGGATACGCGATCCTCGACCCGGTGATCGCGATCTTCGTCGCCGTCAACATCCTCTTCCAGGGCTGGTCGATCATCTCCAATTCCGTCAACGGGCTGATGGACCACGCGGCCGGGGCGGACGAGGAGGCGGCGATCAAGCAGACCATCGCCGAGAACGCGCACGGCTCGCTCGGCGTGCACGACCTGAAGACCCGCCGGGCCGGGCAGGCGATCTTCATCGAGTTCCACCTGGTGGTGCCGGCGCGGATGGCGGTGGCCGATGCGCACGAGATCTGCGACAGGCTTGAAGCGGCGCTGGAAAGGGTTCATCAGGGCGCGCAGATCGCGATCCATGTCGAGCCGGAGACGGAGAAGGCGCATGGCATCAAGGTGAAGGTGGAAAGGAACAGGGCATGAGCAAGACCGACGTTTCAACGCTTTCGCAGCTGGGGCGCAATGTCGCCCTGCCGGCAAGCCCGGAAGAGGCGGTGCTGGAGAAGGTGCCGAACGGCAACCAGGGCACAGACTATGTCGTCCGCTTCACCGCGCCGGAGTTCACCTCGCTCTGTCCGATGACGGGGCAGCCGGATTTCGCCCATATCGTCATCGACTACATTCCCGACGCCTCGCTGGTGGAATCCAAGTCGCTGAAGCTGTTCCTGCATTCGTTCCGCAACCATGGCGCCTTCCACGAGGACTGCTCCATCTTTATCGCCAAGCGGCTGGTGGACCTGCTGTCGCCGAAGTGGCTCCGGATCGGCGCCTACTGGTATCCGCGCGGCGGCATCCCGATCGACGTCTTCTGGCAGACGGGGGAGGCGCCGGAAGGCGTCTGGCTGCCGGAGCATGGCGTGCCGACCTATCGCGGCCGCGGCTGAGCGGGCTGTTCGTCGATTTTGCGAAAACGTCGAGACGTGCGCCGCTCGTCCTTCCGGATGGGCGGCGCGACATTTCCGGGCGGCCGGACAGCGTCCGGCCCGACCGGGTCCGTCAGGCGTGCGAATGCGGGTGACGGAAGTCCCAGACTGCCCAGGCCGACAGCGCGGCGGTGCAGATACCGAGGACCACGTGCGTCCACATTGCGCTCGTGTTCGCCATGAAGCCGAGCAGCCATGGCGAGGCGATCAGCCACAGGCCGATCGCCATGTTCACCCATTCCTCCCATTCGGCGAAGGCCGAAAGCGTCATGACCGCGAAGGCGCCGAGGACGATGGCGGCGACCCAGGCGTTCCAGCTCGGCGTCGCATCGGCGACGAAGCCGATGACCCATGGGGAGATGAACAGGCAAAACGCCAGGATCAGAGTGACCAGATCCTGACCTCTCCGTCCAGACATCATATTCATGCTGCAACCTCCGTGCGTGAGGCATTTTCTGCTGCCGCGCACCATTGCGCGGCCTAAAACAAGAATACTCTAAAATTTACTGTTTTTCAAAATGTTAGTGTGGACATCGCGGGCTTGTGATGCGCGCGCCGCACCATTGCCGTGTGCAGCCGCCGTCTCGCCGGAGGGAAAGCGCGCCGAAGGTTGCCTTCGAACGAAAAACGCGACGGCCGGTGCGGCCGCCGCGTCGTCTTTGCCGGTCACCGGGCGATCAGCCGAAGGCGAGTGCCACGCCGGCAAGCGCGGTCGCGCCGCCGAGGATGCGGGTCAGGGTGCCGCCGCCGGCGATGCGGCCGATGCCGAGGCCGAGCGCGATGCCGGCTCCGTGCAGCAGGGCGGTCGCGATCACGAAGCCCGCCGCAAACGGCATTGCGCCGGCGACGCCGAGCTCGCCGCCATGGGCATGGCCGTGAAACAGCGCGAAGACGGCGACGATCACGGCCGAGAGGGCCACGTCGAGGCGGGCGGCGATCGCGACCAGCAGGCCGAGGGCGACGACGGAGGCGAGGATCACCGGCTCGACGAAGGGCAGGGGGAGGCCTGCGAGCGCAAGGCCGAAGCCGGCCGCCATCATTGCCACGAAGGCGGCCGGAACCGCCCAGAGCGCCCGGCCGCCGATCTGCGCCGCCCAGAGGCCGACGGCGACCATGACCAGGATGTGGTCGAGGCCGAACAGCGGATGGGAGAAGCCCGCCATGAAGGAGCCGTGCTCCTCGGGATTGAGATGGGCGAAGGCGGGAGCGGTCGATGCGACGGTCAGGCCGATCGCAAGCAGGGTGCGTCTGATCATGGTGTCCCCAATAATGATCCGGCCTGGGAGGCGGCCGGCGTTTCGTCAATGCAATCGGCATCCTAGGGAGGCGTCGCGGCGAGTCCATACGTAAAGATACGCAGGTCGGGACGGGCGGATCGGAGCAGGCCCCGGCGGCCGTGCCCGGCATTTACCCTTTTTGCCGTTGCCCTTCCCGCCCTCTATCGCGCGATGAACGTTTTGTTGCATTGTCTTGGCCACTGAGTCGCATTATCTGACTGCGGCAAGACCTATGAGACAACAGGCGGAGAGTTGCCGATGAGCGACGAAGAAGAGAAAAAGACCGAGCTGCCGCTCGGCAAGGAAACCGAGGCGAACCTTTTCAAGTCGCGCTCGATCTTCATCTATGGCGGCATCACCCAGGAGCTGGCGCAGAAGGTCAATTCGCAGCTGGTCGCGCTCGCCGCCGCCAGCGACGAGGACATCCGCATCTTCGTCAATTCGCCCGGCGGCCACGTCGAATCCGGCGACAGCATCCACGACATGATCAAGTTCATCAAGCCGAAGGTCTGGATGATCGGCACGGGCTGGGTCGCCTCTGCCGGCGCGCTGATCTTCGTGGCGGCGCCGAAGGAGCGCCGCATCTGCCTGCCGAACACCCGCTTCTTGCTGCACCAACCGTCCGGCGGCACCCGCGGCATGGCCTCCGACATCGAGATCCAGGCGCGCGAGATCATCAAGATGAACGAGCGGCTGAACAAGATCTTCGCCGATGCCACCGGCCAGCCGATCGAGAAGATCGCCAAGGACACCGACCGCGACTACTGGCTGTCGGCCAAGGACGCGATCGAGTACGGCCTCGTCTCGCGCATCATCACCTCGCAGGCCGACATCTGATCGGTCCGCGGTTTCACCGTTTCAGGCGCCCCTTCGTCCAACCGGCGGAGGGGCGTCTTGCGTCTGGCGGTGTCATCCGCGCCGGTCACCAGCCCGGCGTCGCCGGCGTCACTTCCATACCCATCTGCCGGGCGTAGACGCAGCTGTCGTAGTTGGTGTTGGAGGGGCCTCCGAAGCGTTGGAAGCAGTAGTTGGTCGCGTCGAGCGTCTTCTGGCTCGGCGGGTTCGACTGGCAGCCGACCGAAACGAGGGCCAGAATTGCCAGCATCGCGTAGCGCAGCTTCATCGTTTCGTTCCTTGCGATGGCCGCCCCCTTCGGCGCCGGCGAGAAGAGTATCGCGGGCCTGCGGTTTTCACAAATCATCTTGCCGCGACTTGCGCCGTCCTGGCTTGCCCGCTATAAGCCGGGCCATGTCCAGGAGCGCAAGCCAGTTCGCCGCACGCATTTCGCACAGCCGCCAGGCTGCGACGGCGCGCGCGCGCAGCTTCACCTCGCTCCTTCTTCTCGGCCTTACGCGCGGTTGCCGGGTTCTTTGAGGAGCGCCCGGCGGCCGAAAAGCCCGCCGGCAGAAGTGCTCCTCGCCTCACCCTTATCGTATAATCCGCCCAAGGGCTCGCAGAAGAGCCGCATTCGCCGTCGCCAAGCCACGCCCGATCCGCTATGAGGCTTGCGGCAAATGCCGGGATGAGAAGAGACACGCACATGAGCATCGATATCCGCACCCCGAAACAAGGCATGCCGAATGCCTCGGTGAAGTACCAGCCCTATCCGCAGGTCGCCATTCCCGACCGCACCTGGCCCGGCAAGACGATCACCAAGGCGCCGATCTGGTGCTCGGTCGACCTGCGCGACGGCAACCAGTCGCTGGTCAATCCGATGGGCCATGACCGCAAGGCCCGCATGTTCCAGCTCCTGCTCGACATGAACTTCAAGGAGATCGAGATCGGCTTTCCGTCCGCCTCGCAGACGGACTTCGATTTCGCCCGCTGGTGCGTGGAGCAGGGCAACGTTCCCGACGACGTCTCGCTGCAGGTGCTGGTGCAGTGCCGGCCGGAGCTGATCACCCGCACCTTCGAGGCCCTGGAAGGCGCCAGGCGGCCGATCATCCACTTCTACAATTCGACGAGCGAATTGCAGCGCCGGGTGGTCTTCGCCAAGGACGTCGCCGGCATCAAGCAGATCGCCACCGACGCCGCCGAGATGATCATGGACATGGCGGAGAAGGCCGGCGGCGACTACCGCTTCGAATATTCGCCGGAGAGCTTCACCGGCACCGAGCTGGAAGTGGCGCTCGAGATCTGCAACGCGGTCACCGCGATCGTCCGCCCCACGGCCGAGAACAAGCTGATCATCAACCTGCCGTCGACCGTCGAGATGGCGACGCCGAACGTCTATGCCGACCAGATCGAGTGGATGTGCCGCAATCTCGACAACCGCGAGAACCTGATCATCTCGCTGCATCCGCACAACGACCGCGGCACCGGCATCGCCGCCACCGAGCTCGGGCTGATGGCGGGCGCGGACCGCGTCGAGGGCACGCTGTTCGGCAATGGCGAGCGCACCGGCAATGTCGACATCGTCACGCTGGCGCTGAACATGTACACGCAAGGGGTCGATCCGGAGCTCGACTGCTCCGATATCGAGCGCATCAAGGCGGTGTACGAGTATTCCAACGAGATGGTGATCCCCGAGCGCCATCCTTACGTCGGCGAACTGGTCTATACGGCCTTTTCCGGCTCGCACCAGGACGCGATCAACAAGGGCATGAAGGCGATCAAGACGGCCAACAAGCCGCTCTGGGAGGTGCCCTACCTGCCGATCGACCCGCAGGACGTCGGCCGCACCTACGAGGCGATCATCCGGATCAACTCGCAGTCGGGCAAGGGCGGCATCGCCTATATCCTGCAGCAGGACCACGGCATCAACCTGCCGCGCAACCTGCAGGTCGAGTTCCGCGAGGAGATCCAGCGGATCACCGACGAGGAAGGCGTGGAGCTGCCGTCGAAGCGCATCTACGAGCGCTTCCTCGAGCGCTACGTGACCCAGCCGGATGCGCGCCTGCGCTTCGTCGACCACCACACCTATCCCGATACCGCCCACAAGGGCGTGCGCATCGTTGCCGCCGAGATCACCGACGGCGGCGAGACGAAGCGGATCGAGGGGCAGGGGACCGGGCCGATCGACGGCTTCATCCACGCGCTGTCGATCTATACCGGCATCGAGATGTCGGTGGTGGACTACTCCGAGCACTCGCTGCAGCGCGGCTCGAACGCCGCCGCCATCGCCTATGTCGAGATCGCCTATCCGGGCGGCAAGCTGTTCGGCGTCGGCATCAACACCAACATCGTCACCGCTTCGCTCGAAGCGATCGTCTCGGCGGCAAACCGCGTTCTCGCGGAAACGGGACGCTGATCCTCGCGCACAGGCAGGTTGCGGGATGGCCGCAGGTCCTGACCCGATGACGGGCCGCGCCGGAAACGGGGCGGCCTTGCCGTTTCCGGGAGGACGCAGAAAGGCCTGTGTTCAGATCGTCTGGGCGACCATGGCGGCCAGCGCGTCCAGTTCGGGTTCCGAGGACGGGCCGACGAACACGAAGGAGGCGTTGCGGTCCTGCCAGGAGACGAGGTTGAGACCGTTTCGGATGGTGCCTGTGGGTTCGGTGCGCGCGCTGCCGGGATCGGCCTTCTGGAAGCACACGGCGAAGACCTGTCCCTCCGCATCGCGATAGACCAGCTGTCCCGTCGGCCGGCCGCCGGCGAGGAGCAGGCGTGCGCCCTCGAAGGAAAGGCCGCTGTCGCTGAGATCGGGAATGGTGAAATCGACGCCGACCACCTTGGTCAGCCACTGGGTGATGTGCGGGCTTTCGGAGGCCGGCACCTCGACGAGATGGCGCGACTGGCTGGCATAGAGGCTGTGGTAGTCGGCGACGTCGTCCAGCCAGTTGCGCGCTGTTTCGGTCTGCGCTGCCGGCGCCGCCAGCGGCGGTTTCCAGATCCCGAGCAGATAGCCGGCGCCGGTTCCGGCGAGGAGCAGGGCCAGGCCGGCCGCCGCAAGGCGGGCGCGATCGTCGCGCGCCGGCGCCTCCTTGGGGGGCAGGACCTTCATGGCGGGACCGCGCTCGTGTCCGAGCTCGATCGAGGCCTGCTTGATGCTGCGGACGAGATCGAGCGGAACCGGTTCGTGCAGCATGTCCTCGAAGGCCTGCCGGCCGAGGTCGCTGCCGAGCTTGAGGCGGTTGAAGAGCGTGCGGGCCTTTTCGTCGCGCGCGAGGATCCCGTCGATTTCGCGCACCTCTGACTGCGTCAACTGTCCGTCCAGATAGGCGGACAGGCGTACTTCCAGCGGTAGACCCTGCGTGCCTTCCAAAGCTCAGGTCCTTCTTTCTGTCTGTTCGGAGATCATGGCGGCAAGGCGTATGCGTGCGGTCGAGAGCCTGCTCATCACCGTGCCGATCGGAATCCCGAGGATGTCGGCTGCCTCGCGGTAGCTGTGTCCTTCGACGTTGACGAGCAGGAAGACGGCGGAGAGCCCTTCCGGCATGGTCATGATCAATCTGTGCAATTGCTTGGCGTAGACGGCCTTGTCGGCGGACGCCTCGACGTGCAGATCGTCCTGCTCGGCAAAGTCGACGGTTCCCGACCCCGTGCGGACCTTCCGTTTCCTGACCTCGTCCACCCAGAGGTTGCGGGTCATGGCGTAGACCCAGCTCTCGAGCCGTCCCTCCCCGTTCCAGAGATGGCTGCGGGTGATGGCGCGTTCACAGGCTTCCTGGACGAGATCGTCTGCATCGCTGGCGTTTCTTGTCAACGTCATGGCAAAGCGACGCAATTTCGGCAGAAGACCAACCAATTCACGCCGGAATTCATCTGATTCTGCCGACTGACGCATTGCCTTCCCAAGGGGACGTTCGAGATCCGGTCAATATTCACGGTGAGCGGGATGCTGCTTCTGGTATGAAGCATCCGCCCTGTGCTGCGCAAGCTGAAACCGGCTCAGGATAGGGAGTTTCTGTGCCGGCGTTCAAGCCTGTCCTTTTGGTGAGGGTGTCGTCCGGGTAGGCGCGCTGCCGCCCTCAATCGCCGGCATGGAAGCGGGTGGTCTCGGCCAGCAGCACGTCGGTTCCGTACTGGTCGAGTTCGTAGCGCTCGCGCAGAAGGTTCCAGCGGCCGGGACTGCCGGAGATGGAAAACATGTTGTAGCCGGCCGGCGGCTTGTGCCCGCCCGGCCCCTGGGAGGCCGAGGCGATCCCGACCACGGGCACGGGGCCTGCGGCGTCCCTCAGCCAGTGGACCGTGTTGAGATGGGTATGGCCGTGCAGCACCAGTTCCGCCCCGCCCGACGAGATGGTGGCGGCGAAGCGGCGGATGCCGATCATGCGCTTGTGGAACGAGGTGGCGCCGTCGATCGGAGGGTGGTGGATCATGACGACGCGGAACAGGCCGGCCTCGCCGGCGGCGCGCAAGAGGTTGACGGTCTCGCGCGCCTGCCGCCGGCCGAAATAGCCGCTGGCGGCAAAAGGGGGCGTGGCCACTGCCGTCGAACAGCCGATGATGGCGACGTTGCCGCGCACCCGCAGATAGGGAAAGACGTGGAAATCCTCGTCCCAGCCGGACGGCCCGTCGTCGCCGCGCATGTAGGGGTACCAGCTCTGGGTCGACCGCTCGTAGGCGCCCGGAACATAGGCGTCGTGGTTGCCCGGAACGACCGAGACGTTTTCCGGCGTGCCGACGTCCCTCAGCCACTTCGCCACCGTGTCGATCTCGATCTTGGCGGCCAGGTTGACGAGGTCGCCGGTAATCGCGAGATGGTCCGGGTCGCGCCGCTCGATGTCGTTGATCACGATGTCGAGCGTATTGGCAAAGAGGTGGCGGCGGCGGTTGCGATGCCAGTTGACGAAGCCGGTGATGCGCTTCGACGCCAGTTCGAGAATGGAGAGTGCGGGCAGGGGGCCGAGATGGACGTCGGAAATATGGGCGAGACGGAACATGACCTTCCATAGACCAAGTTGGATGGCGAGGGAAATGCCGGGCGGGCGGAATCGTTGCCGGGCGCGCGGCGGGGGCGCCCTTGCGCATGCGGGCCCGGCCGTGGACAAAGACGGCCCGCTCACCCGCGCAGCTTGATTTCGGCGGCGGCAGCGACAAGCGTAGGCAACGGAGCAGGCAGAGAGGATCGGATGCAGAGCGAACGGCCGCCGGAGATGCGGAACCTGTGGGCGCGACTGGTCACGCGCGTGGTGCACGGCTATTTCGCCTATGCCCGCGGCATGACGCTCGGGGTGCGCGCGGCCTGTTTCGACGCCGAAGGCCGCGTCTTCCTCGTGCGCCACAGCTACGTTCCCGGCTGGCACCTGCCCGGCGGCGGGGTGGAGCGGCACGAGACGGCTCTGCAGGCGCTGGAGAAGGAGCTGCGCGAGGAGGGCAATCTCCTCGCCGGCGATCCGCCGCAGCTCTTCCACGTCTATTTCAACCGCGGCACCAGCAAGCGGGACCACGTGATCTTCTACGTCTGCCGGAACGTGCGCCAGAGCGCGCCGAAGATGGCCGACCGCGAGATCCTGGAGGCGCAGTTCTTCGCCCCCGATGCCCTGCCGCCCGGAACGACGCCGGCGACCCGGCGCCGCCTCGACGAAGTGGCCGGCCGGGCGGTGCCGGCCGACCTCTGGTAGCGTCTCGCCTAGGCGGCCAGCAGCCGCTCGCGGCCGTGCGGGGCTGCGAAATCGAGCGCGGGACCGGCGGGCACGATCCCGGTCGGATTGATGGTCAGGTGGCTGCGATAGTAGTGGGTCTTGATGTGGTGGAGGTTCACCGTCTCCGCCACGCCCGGAACCTGGTAGAGGTCGCGCAGATAGGCCGACAGGTTCGGGTAGTCGGCAATGCGGCGGATGTTGCACTTGAAGTGGCCGACATAGACGGCATCGAAGCGCACCAGCGTGGTGAACAGGCGCCAGTCGGCCTCGGTGATCGTCTCGCCCGTCAGGTAGCGCCGGCCGGCCAGCCGGTCCTCCAGCGCATCCAGCGTCGCAAACAGCTTCCAGACGTTCTCCTCGTAGGCGTCCTGGGTGGTGGCGAAGCCGGCCTTGTAGACGCCGTTGTTGACCGTGTCGTAGATCGTCTCGTTCAGCGCGTCGATCTCGGCGCGCAGCGGCGCCGGATAGTAGTCGTCATGCGAGCCGGTGATCCCGTCGAAGGCGGAATTGAACATGCGGATGATCTCGGCGGATTCGTTGGAGACCATCCGGTTCTGCTTCTTGTCCCAGAGAACGGGAACGGTGACCCGGCCGCTATAGTGCGGATCGGCCTTCAGATAGACCTGCCACAGCGTCGCAGCGCCGAACAGCGGGTCGAGGGTGCCGCCGTCCACGCCTTCGCCGGGGGCCTTGAACTCCCAGCCGTTCGACAGCATCACCGGATCGACGACCGAGACCGAAACCAGATCCTCGAGCTTCTTGAGCTTGCGGAAGATCAGGGTGCGGTGCGCCCAGGGGCAGGCGAGCGAGACAGTGAGGTGGTAGCGTCCGGCTTCCGCCGCAAATCCGCCTTCGCCCGTGGGGCCGGGCGCGCCGTCGGGGGTGATCCAGTTGCGGAACTGCGACGCCGCGCGCTGGAAGTGGCCCCTGGTGGACTTCGTATCGTACCAGACGTCATGCCAGACGCCGTCTACCAGCTTTCCCATGCCTGTCTCCTTCGGCTCCATCGCCGCGTTTACCTGGCTTTCTAGATAGCGGAACGGTTGAGATGGAATAGCCACTATTTTCTGAACAGTGCGTTTTGGGCTTTGACAGCCGGCATTTTTCTGCTATCCGCGCTGGTCAGGAATTTCATGCCGCCGTGGCATGATGATCGGAACGCTCGGACAGAACGATGTTCTTTGTAGGAAACCCGCGACGACGCTGATGCTTTCGACGCCTCTCTCGAGGCGAAGCCATCCTTTGTTGTCTCGCATTTGGTTTCCGCTCCCATGCCCAAGCACGACCTCGTCTACCTGACCGAAGACGCGTCCCATGACGCAGCCATCGAACTCATCAACGAAGAAGCCTTCGGCCCCGGCCGGCATGTGCGGGCCGCAGCGCGGATCCGCGAGCAGGGGCCGCACGACCTCTCGCTGTCCTTCATCTGCGCCGACGACGGCGAGACGATCGCCTCGGTGCGGATGACGCCGGTGACGGCCGGTTCCGTGAAGGGCCACCTGCTCGGCCCGCTCGCCGTGCGGCCCTCGCACAAGAACCGCGGCATCGGCCGGGAACTGGTGCGGATTGCGGTGGAGGCGGCGAAGCGGAAGGGCTCCGAGGCCGTCATCCTCGTCGGCGACCCGCCCTATTACGGCCCGCTCGGCTTCGAAAAGGTGGCCTACAACGCCCTGACCTTCCCGGGGCCGGTCGATCCCAACCGGGTGCTGGTCGTGCCGATCGCGGCCGATACGCATGCGCGGCTGAAGGGCGAGATCGGCTGGCGGCCGGACGAGGTGATTGCGGCTGCCCAGCCGGTCGCGTTCGCACAGGCAAGCTGAGGTGGCCCGCGCCGGGCGCGACAGGCTCTACCGCCCCTCGCGATACCAGGTCGCCGACAGGGCGAGCAGCAGCAGGCCGACGCCGGCGAAGCCGGCGAACAGCGGCAGGCTGTCGATCCCCTTCAGCACCGTCTCGTTGGTCATCCGTAGCGACAGCCGCTGTGGATCGGGTGCGCGCACGGCGCCGGAGACCGGCAGGAGCGGGGGAACCCTGAGACTGCCCTCCTCGTCGGCCAGCCGGTGGACGATGCCCTTGGTGCTGTCTGCGAGCGGCGCCAGGGTCTGGGTGGTGGAAATGGTCGCCTTGAACTCCGGCGCATCGACGGCACCGACATGCACGAGCGCGGTCAGGCCCTCGTTCTCGATCTCGTAGAGGCCGGTTTCCGCGGTCTTGACTTCGGCCTTGTAGAGGCCCGGGCCGCTCTCGCGCAGTTCGACCGGCCGCGTTGCGCCGGAGGGCAGCTTCATCATCGCCGGCCCCGGCGCTTCCTTGATCGTCTGGCGGGTGATCTCCAGGGTGCGGCCGAAGGCGCGCGCCGTCAGCGCCTCCTCCTCCAGCGCCGGTTCCTGCATCAGCCAGTGGGCGGTGCGGCGATAGAGCGAGACATGCGGCCCGCCGCCCTCGAAGCCGCGCGCCCACAGCCAGCCCTGGTCGGAGAGCAGCATGGCGACCCGGCCCTTGCCGTAGCGATTGAGCACCAGCAGCGGATTGTTGTCCGCGCCTTCCATGACGACGTTGCCCTGGGGGGCTGCGACGTCGACGGTGCGGAACCAGCGACCCCAGTGCGGCGGCTCGTCGAGGGCGCCCTCCAGGCCGCGCGTGACCGGGTGCTTCCTGCCCTGCTCGGACAGCCTCGGGAAGAAGGCCTTCTCGTTCATCACGCCTGTCGGTGTGGCCGGCAGGACCACCGACAGCGGCGTATAGGCGATGGAATCGTCGCCGGCATGCTCCGGGCCGGCGGCGATCAGGAGCGCGCCGCCGTTTTCCACGTACTGGGCGATGTTGTCGTAATAGAGGATCGGCAGTACGCCGCGGTGCTGGTAGCGATCGAAGATGATCAGGTCGAATTCGTTGATCTTGTCGACGAACAGCTCGCGCGTGGGGAAGGCGATCAGCGACAGCTCGTTGATCGGCGTGCCGTCCTGCTTTTCCGGCGGGCGCAGAATGGTGAAGTGGACGAGGTCGATCGCCGTGTCGGACTTCAAAAGGTTGCGCCAGGCGCGTTCGCCGGCATGCGGCTCGCCGGAGACGAGCAGCACGCGCAGGTTCTCGCGGATGCCGTCGATGACGTGGACGGCGCGGTTGTTGGCGGTGGTGATCTCGCCCTCGACCGGATCGACGACGAATTCCAGCACGTTGTTGCCGCCGCGCGGCACGGTGAAACGGAACGGCGTCTCCGCACCCGGGGTTGCGGTCTCGGAGGCGATCTCGTTGCCGTTGAGGCGGATGGTCACACGCGCCGCCGTGCCGGGGCTGCGGCCGTCGTCGGTAACGCGGAACTTCAGTTCCTGCGGTTCGCCGACGATGCCGAAGCGCGGCGCGTTCAGCACCTCGATGCGCCGGTCGAATTCGTCCGGCCGCCCGGTGATCAGCGCGTGCACGGGCGCATCGAAGCTGGAGAAGGCGGCGGGATCGGGAATGTCGTGCACCTGGCCGTCGGTCAGCAGGATGGCGCCGCCGACGCGGGAGGGCGGGACGTCCGCAAGCGCCGAGGTCAGCGCGTCGAACAGGCGGGTCGAGGGGGTATCGGATTCCGGGTCGTCGCCGGCCTCGACGATGCGCGGCTCGATGCGCGGATAGCGGGCCAGCCGCTCCTTGAGTTCGGCCAGCGCCTGATCGGTCATCGCCGTGCGATCGGCATTCTGCTGGCTCTGGCTGCGGTCGACGATGACGGCGACGACGGTGGACAGCGCCTCGCGCTCCTCGTTCATCACCACCGGGTTGGCGAGCGCCAGCAGCAGCAGCGCCAGCGCGAGCGTGCGGATCGCGGCGCCGCGCACCCGGCGCCACAGGCCGAAGATCGCAAGCGCTGCGGCGACCAGCGCGAAGACGCCGATCACGGACCAGGGCAGCAGGGGGGAGAAGGCGATGTTCATCTACTGTCCCAGCCTTTCGAGGAGGGCGGGAACGTGGACCTGGTCCGCCTTGTAGTTGCCGGTCAGCATGTACATCATGATGTTGACGCCCGAGCGGAAGGCGTGCTCGCGCTGGGTCTCGTCCGGCGGCACGGTCGGCAGCAGCGCCATGCCGTTGTCGTCGATGGCCCAGGCGCCGGCGAAGTCGTTGCCGGTGATCATGATCGGGGAGACGCCGTCGCCGGCACGGGCAGGGCGGTTCGGATCCTGCTGCTGGTCGAGCTCGGCCTCGACCCAGAGCGGGCTACCGGTGAAGCGGCCGGGGAAATTCGACAGAAGATAGAACGACTTGGTGAGCACGTGCTCCGGCGGGACGGGTTCCAGCGGGGGAATGTCGAGATTGGCCAGGATGTCGCGCAGGCGCTGCGTATTGGGGCTCGTGTCGCCGCTTTCCAGCGAGGAGAACTGGTCGCGCGTGTCGAACAGCACGGTGCCGCCGTTGCGCATGTAGGCGTCGATGCGGCTGATCGTGGCCGAGGTCGGCATGTCGGCGGAGGCGCTCACCGGCCAGTAGAGCAGCGGAAAGACGGCGAGTTCGTCCTTGGAGATGTCGACGGCCACCGGCGCGCCGGGCTCGAGCGTGGTGCGGTAGGTCAGGAATTCGGTCAGCCCCGCCAGCCCGCGCTCGGAGACGCGATCGACGTCGGGCTCGCCGGTGACGACATAGGCGAGGTGGGTGGTGTCCATCCGCTCGAGCAGTTCGGCGTCGTCGGGCCTGGCGTCGTCGGCGTATGACGGCGCCGGCGACAGGGCCGCGAGCGAAACACCGAGACCGACCGCCAGCGCGAGCGCGGTTGCGCCACGGGCGGTGGCCGGCCGGAAGCGGCGGGCAAAGGCTCCGCTCATGAACAGCACGATCAGGCAATCGGCGAGCAGGAGAAGCGTGGCGATCAGGAACAGCGCCGGCTTCAATGACTGCGCGACCTGGCCGATCAGGTTTTCGCGGGTGACGGCGGCGCCATCGGCGGCCGGCAGCGGCGCGAGGTTCGTTCCCGCCGGAAACAGGTTGTGGGCCAAGAAGCCGTCCTGCGAACCGTAGAGCCCGGGGGGATTGTCGACGCTGGCGGGCACGGCGCCGGCTGCGGCCGGGTCGAGCGGCTTCGCCTCGCCGGTATCGGTGGTGAGCGTGCCGACCGCGGTCAGCAGCCGGAAGGGCGGCAGGTGCTGGCCCTGCGTGTCGCCGGTCGCTGCGACCCCGCCGCCGCGCGACAGCTGGACGCTGCGGCGAAGCATCTCGACGAAATCGCCCGACAGCGGCAGGTTCGACCAGCCGGTCTCGGCGCTGACATGGAAGAGCACGATGCGGCCCGCGCCGACCTTGCCGGTGGTCACGAGCGGCGTGCCGTCGGCGAGGCTCGCCCAGGTGCGTTCCGGCAGGTCGGGCGTCGGTTCGGCCAGGACCTGCCGCTTGACGAGCACGTCGCCTGCCCGCGGCATGCCGGCAAAGGGGCTCGTCTGCGGGTAGTCGGCGAGCGGCTGCGGTTCGGACCAGGACAGCGCGCCGTCGAGTGCGCGCTCGCCCTTGCGCAGGACGACCGGCACCAGCGGGTCGTCGGCGGGGGCGGCGGCGAGCCGCGGACCGGCGAAGCGGATCAGCATGCCGCCGGCCTCGATCCAGCGCTGCAGCGGTGCGTAGGTCTCCTCCGGCAGGCGGCCGACGTCGGCCATGATGATGACGGAGGGGCGCTGCTCCAAGAGTTCGGGGATGCCGGCGGCAAGGTCGGCGACATTGGGCCGGACGAGATCGGAATAGGGCGCCAACGCCTGCTCGATGTAGTGGAGCGAGGACAGCAGCGGCTGGCTCGCGTCATGCGTCTCGCCGGTCAGCAGGGCGACGCGGCGGCGGCGGAAGCCGTCGTCGAGCATGTAGGTGCCGCCGGCGGTGGCAAGACCGTCGATCGTCACCTGGGCGAAATCGTTGCGCAGTTCGAAGGGGGCGGCGATGCTGCCGGTACCGCTCGAAGCACCGGCGGCGAAGGTCAGGGTGCCGTTGGCGATCGCCCGGCCGCGCGTGTCGTGTGCGGTCATCGACAGCGTGCGCGCCTCGCCATCGGCAAGGCGGCTGGCGGTGACGTCCATCGCCTCGGCATCGTTGCTGGCGTCGGTCAGCGCGATCGTGCCGCGACCGTCGCCCTCGACGAGGCGCAGTTGCGCGGGCCGCAGGGCCTGCAGCGCTGCGACCGTGTCGTCCGCCTCGCTGCCGGCGATGCCGTCGGAAAGGAAGGCCAGCGTCCCCGGCTGCGTGCCGGCGAGCGCGGTCTGGAGTGCCGCGACGGCCTGCGCGCGATGGGCGGGCAGCGGGCGCGGCTGGGCAGCGGCGAGCCGGGTGCGGGCGGTGGCCGCATCCGCCGGGACCGCGTCATTCTGGCGGTCGACGGTGAAGACCACCGAGATCGGCAGGTCGCGGGCCTCGGCGTCGTCCACCATGGCGTTCGCGGTGTCGATCCGGCGCTGCCAGTCGCCGGCCGCGGCCCAGCTGTTGTCGATCACCAGCACCAGCGGTCCGGAGCCGGCGAGCGTGTTCTCGCGCGGATTGAGGACCGGGTCGGCGATCGCGAGGATGACGGCTGCGGCCATCAGCATGCGCAGCAGCGTCAGCCACCACGGGCTGCGCGCCGGCGTCTCCTCGCGCTTGAGGATGGAGGCCAGGATGCGGAACGGCGGAAAGGCCTCGACGACGGGCTTCGGCGGGGTGAGCCGCAGCAGCCACCAGATCGCCGGCAGCAGGACCAGGGCTGTAAGGACTGCGGGATAGGCGAAGGCAAGGCCGCTCATCGGCGATCTCCCGCCGCCTTGGTCGCCGGCATGCCGGAGAGATACATGTGGACTGCGACGAGCGCTTCGGAGGCGAGGTGGTCGGTGCGGTGGGCGATGAAGCTCCAGCCGAGATGGCGCAGGCTGTCGGCGAGCGCCGTGCGGCGGGCCGTGTAGGCGCGGCTGTAGTCGTCCTTCAGCGTCTCGGCGCGGCCGGCCGTCATCTTCTCGCCGGTCTCGGGGTCGGTGAACTCGGTGCGCCCGGCATAGGGGAAGAGTTCCTCGGCAGGATCGGCGATCTCGACCACGTGGCCGCGCAGGCCGCGGCGGGCGAGCGGGGCGAGGCGCGCCATGATGGCGTCCGGCGCGTCGAGGAAGTCGCCGATCAGGACGATGTCGCTCATGCCGCGGATCATGCCGGTGCGCGGCAGGCCGTCGGCGAGCGGGCTATGGGACAGGGCGGTGGCGAGCCGTTCGGCCGCATTGCGCGCGGCGATCGGCTCCATCACGCCGGGGCAGCCGATCCGCTCGCCGGAGCGGGCGAGGATCTCCGCCAGCGCCAGCATGATGACGAGGGCGCGGCTCTCCTTGGAGACGCTGCCGAGCGTGGACTTGTACATCATCGACGGCGACAGGTCGGCCCAGAGCCAGATCGTGTGGGCGGCCTCCCATTCGCGGTCGCGCACATAGGTGTGGTCGTCGCGGGCGGAGCGCCGCCAGTCGATGCGCGCGAGGCTCTCGCCATCCACATAGGGGCGGAACTGCCAGAAATTCTCGCCGATGCCGCGCTTGCGGCGGCCGTGCCAGCCGGCGATGACGGTGTTGGCGAGGCGGCGCGCCTCGACCAGGCAGTCCGGGATGAGGACCGCGCGGGCCTGCGCCCGGGAAAGCACTTCGGCCGACGGCGTCCGCTCTACAATGGTTCCGATGGCGGCCATGAAGCGCCTCCGTCAGCCGCGGGCCTGCCGGACCAGCGAGGCGATGACGTCGCGCACCGAGATGCCCTCGGCGCGGGCGGCGAAGGTCAGCGCCATGCGGTGCTGCAGCACGGGCTCGGCAAGGGCCAGCACGTCGTCGATGGAGGGCGCCAGGCGCCCCTCGTAGAGGGCGCGGGCGCGGGCACAGAGCATCAGCGCCTGTCCGGCGCGCGGGCCGGGACCCCAGGCGACCTGCTTGTCGGTCTCGGCATTGCCGTGCCCCGGGCGGGCGGAGCGGACGAGGGCGAGGATCGCGTCGAGCACCGTCTCTCCGATCGGCATCTGGCGGATCAGCATCTGGATTTCCTGCAGGCGTTCGGCGGTGAGCGCCTGGCCCGCCTCGGCCTCGGCGAGCCCGGTCGTCTCGAGCAGGATGCGCCGCTCGGCGGCGAGGTCGGGATAGTGCACGTCGACCTGCAGCAGGAACCGGTCGAGCTGGGCCTCGGGCAGAGGATAGGTCCCCTCCTGCTCCAGCGGGTTCTGCGTCGCCAGCACGTGGAAGGGGCGGGGCAGGTCGTTGGCGCGGCCGGCGACGGTCACGTGGTATTCCTGCATCGCCTGGAGAAGCGCAGACTGCGTGCGCGGCGAGGCGCGGTTGATCTCGTCGGCCATCAGGAGCTGGGTGAAGATCGGGCCGGGGACGAAACGGAACGAGCGCCGGCCGTTCTCGTCCTGGTCCATCACCTCCGAGCCGAGGATGTCGGACGGCATCAGGTCGGGGGTGAACTGGATGCGGCTGGAATCGAGGCCGAGCACGGTGCCGAGCGTGGAGACCAGCTTGGTCTTGGCGAGGCCCGGCACGCCGACCAGCAGCGCATGGCCGCCGGAGAGGACGGCGAGCATCGTCTGCTCCACCACGCTTTCCTGGCCGAAGATGACCTTGCCGACCTCCTGGCGTACCCTGGCGATGTCGGAAAGCGCGCGTTCGGCGGCGGCGATCACGGCCTTTTCGTCGAGAGCTGCTTCGGAGGATGTCATCACGCCCATGGTCGTCTCCAGATTACCGGTTTAGGCCTGCCGCAGGGCCGAAGCTGCTGTCGCTCCAACGGTCGATTGTTGAGCTTATCGGCTCGCCTGCTGCTGACAAGCCATGATGAAATGACTATCTCGTCACAATAGCTTGAGATAGGGGCCAACCGGGACGGAACAATGGCGAAGGGCGATATTCAGGCTTCGGGCGATGCGGCGGGACTGGCGGCGCTGATCGCGCGCGCCGCAGCCGACAAAGGCGACCAAAAGCGGGGCCTGCCGCCCGTCGAGAAGTGGAATCCTCCCGATTGCGGCGACATCGACATGGAGATCAGGGCCGACGGCACCTGGTTCTACATGGGCACGCCGATCGGCCGGGCGCCGCTGGTGCGGCTGTTTTCCACGGTGTTGCGGCGCGAGGAGGACGGCAGGACCTGTCTCGTAACACCTGTGGAAAAGGTCGGCATCCGCGTCGTCGACGCGCCGTTCGTCGCCGTCGAGATGGAAGCGGTGGGGGAAGGGGAGACTCAGGTGCTGACGTTCCGCACCAATGTCGGCGATGTGGTCGAGGCCGGCAGCGACCATCCGCTGCGTTTCGTCATCCATGGCGATAACAAAGAATTGAAGCCCTACCTGCACGTCAGGGGCCGTCTGGAGGCGCTCGTTTCGCGGCCGGTCATGTACGACATCGTCGCCCTCGGCGAGACGATCGCGGTAGAGGGAACGGAGATGTTCGCCGTCCGCTCGGGCGGCGCCGTCTTTCCGATCATGCCGGCGGCAGAGCTGGAAGCGGTTTCGCGATGAGCCTTCCCCTCTACAGTGCGGCCGAGTTCCGGCGCCGTGCCATTTTGCAGTCGCGGACGATCACCGCCGACAGTTGGCGGGAGAGCGGCGATGCCAAGCTGAACCCGGCGACGATCGCGCATGTTGAGGACATGAAGCTGAAGGACGCGGCGGTGCTGGTCGCGGCGGTGGACGAGGGCGACGATGCCCGGCTGATCTTCACGCAGCGCACCGCGTCGCTGCGCAAGCATTCCGGCCAGATCGCCTTCCCGGGCGGGGCGGTGGACGAGGACGACCATGACGTCGAGGCGGCCGCGGCGCGCGAGGCGGAGGAGGAGATCGGGCTCGACCGCCGGCTGGTGGAGCCGGTCGGGCGCCTGCCGGACTACATGGCGCTCTCGGGCTTTCGCATCACCCCGGTGCTGGCGGTGGTGCAGCCGGGCTTTTCGCTGACGCTCAACCCCGTCGAGGTCGACGACGTGTTCGAGGTGCCGCTGTCGTTCCTGATGAACCCGGAGAACCACGAGACCGGCAGCGGCGTCTGGCTCGGCGGCGAGCGGCACTACTATCGCATGCCCTACGAGGGGCGGAACATCTGGGGAATCACCGCCGGCATCGTGCGGGTGATCTATGAAAGGCTCTATGCATGACGTCGCTATCGGATCAGGACTGGTTCCGGCAACCGGCGCTGCGGCGCGTGCTCGACCTGCTCAATGCCGACGGCGGCGAGGCCCGCATCGCCGGCGGGGCGGTGCGCAACGCATTGATGGGCGTGCCGGCGGGCGACGTCGATATCGCCACCACGCTCGTGCCGCAGGAGGTGGTCGCGCGCGCCAGGGCTGCCGGGATCAAGGCGGTGCCGACGGGAATCGAGCATGGAACCGTGACGCTGGTGGCGAGCGGAACGCCCTTCGAGGTGACGACGCTGCGCCGGGACGTGGAGACGGACGGCCGCCGGGCGCAGGTGGCGTTCGGCACGGACTGGCAGCAGGATGCCGAACGGCGCGACCTGACGATCAACGCGCTCTATGCGACAGCCGACGGCGAGGTGATCGACCTGGTGGGCGGGCTGCCGGACATCGAGACGCGGACGGTGCGGTTCATCGGCGATGCGGCGCAGAGGATCGCCGAGGATCACCTGCGGATCCTGCGCTTCTTCCGCTTCTTCGCCTTCTACGGCGGCGGCCGCCCCGACGCGGACGGGCTGAGGGCCTGCGCGCGGGCGAAGGACAAGCTCGCGTCCCTTTCGGCCGAGCGGGTCTGGTCGGAGACCAAGAAGCTTCTGACCGCCGCCGATCCGTTCCGCGCGCTCTTGTGGATGCGGCAGTCCGGCGTGCTGACCGCCATTCTGCCCGAGACCGAGAAGTGGGGCATCGACGCCATCCCGGCGCTGGTGGCTGCGGAACAGGCGCTGAAGTGGGAACCGGACCCGCTTCTCCGGCTTGCGGCGATGGTGCCGCCGGATGCTGAGCGGCTTTCCGCCCTGGCGCAGCGCCTGCGGCTGTCGCGCGCGGAAGCCGCCTATCTGGCGGACTGGGCCGCAGCGCCCGACATTCCGAAGACGATCGCCGAGACCGCCTTCGACCGCATGCTCTACCGCACCGGGCGCGAGGGGCTGACGACGCGACTGAAGCTGGCGCTGGCGCTCGTGCGCTCGAAGGCTGCGGACGATCCGCAGGCGATGGCGGAGAGCGCCCGCCTGCAGCGGCTGCTGACGCGTGCGTCAGGCTGGACGCGTCCGGCTTTCCCGCTGTCCGGCGCCGACGTGCTCGCGGCCGGCGTCGCGGCCGGCCCGGCGGTCGGCAAGGTGCTGGGCGCGCTGGAGACGGAATGGGTGGAGGGCAATTTCACCCTCGACCGCGCAGCGCTGATGGCCCGGCTGGAGACGCTGGCGAAGGACGCCTGACGGCGGGGCAGGATAAGGGCCCGACGAGCAGGGCTGGGTCGGCTGCGGATGCGAACGGCCACCGCACAGCGAAACGCCGCGCAGGCCGTTGCGCGGCGCCGGTCGGGTCGCCGGAAAGAGCGTTGCCCGTCATCATTGCTTTCAACGAGGCCCGTCAGCGGTGCCTGTCAGCGATGCCTTTCAGGCACTCACCTTCTCGTCGACGATCCTGGCCTTGATGTTTTCGACCATGTTCTCGCGAATGACGGTTTCGCCATGGGCGGTGCGCATGTGCTCGACCACGCGGCGGACGACTTCCGCATCGTTGTCGGCGCGCGTATGCCACTCGCAACCGGGGACGAGCGTTCCACATTCGAACAGTCTCATGGCATCTCTCCCTATGTTCTTGCCAGTGTTCCTGGCTGGCAGCTTGTTGTTGCCTGGCAGGTTGTCCTTGCTTGGTCTGTTCTGCCGTCCCGTTCGACCGTTGGCCGGATCAGGACGTGGTGCGAAGGCAACGCGGAACGGACGGTGTGGTTCCGCCCCGCGGAAGCGCTGCCTTCAGCGCTTTGCCCATGCGTCGAAGCAGGCCGACGACTGTTGGTCCTGGTCCTTTGCCCTGGGGGATGACTTTGCCGCGGTTTGCTGGCCTGCCAGTTGCCGGCGGGCCTGTTGCAGATAGTATTCCGGCGGCAGGCTGGTGCCGCTGGCGATGCGCATGTTCTCAGCGATGCGATGGATGAGATCGGCGGTTCCGAGCGCTTTCTCCTCGCCCCTCGGGGTGCCGGCAGTCGTATTCGTCATGATAACCCTCCTCCGATGGAACCATGCGGGGACAATCCTATCATACGAAAGACTAGTCCGGTATGCGTCAGGGAGCGTTGATCCAGCGCAACTTCGCGTGAGCCGAATTTTCGCCCCGGACCGGTCGGGACCAGGTGCAGGGCCGGATCAGAGCCAGCGTCAGGGCCAGCGCCAGGGCGACAGTCAAGGCCAGCGAACCACCGGCGGCATGGACGACAGGATGGAGTCCACGTTGCCGCCGGTCTTCAGCCCGAAGATCGTGCCGCGGTCGTAGAGCAGGTTGAATTCCACGTACCGTCCCCTGCGCACGAGCTGCTCGTCGCGTTCCTCTTCGGTCCAGCCGTTGTTGAAGTTGGAACGGACGATCTTCGGATAGACGAGGCCGAAGGCGCGGCCGACATCCTGGGTGAAGGCGAAGTCGGCCTCCCAGCCGCCGGCCTCCTTGGGCGAGTGCAGCCAGTCGTAGAAGATGCCGCCGACGCCGCGCGGTTCGCCCCGGTGCTTGAGGAAGAAGTATTCGTCGCACCAGGCCTTGAACTTGGGATAGTCGGCGACCTGGTGCCGGCCGCAGGTGATCTCCATGGCACGGTGGAACAGCACCGTGTCGGGATCCGTCTGGACGCGCCGGCGTCCGAGCATCGGGGTCAGGTCGGCGCCGCCGCCGAACCAGTGGCTGGTGGTGACGACCATGCGCGTGTTCATGTGCACGGTCGGCACGTTCGGATTGACCGGATGGGCGATCAGCGAGATGCCGGATGCCCAGAAGCGCGGATCGTCGTTGGCGCCGGGGATCTGTCCGCGGAACTCCGGCGAGAACTCGCCCTGCACGGTGGATGTGTGGATGCCGACCTTCTCGAAGACGCGGCCGGACATCATCGACATGCGGCCGCCGCCGCCGTCGCCTTCCTCGCGCTGCCAGTCGCGCCCGACGAACCGTCCCGGCTCGCGGTCGCTCAACGGCCCCTCGAGCTCGTCCTCGAGCGCCTCGAAGGCCGCGCAGAGCTGGTCGCGCAAGCTCTCGAACCATGCCCGCGCGCGTGTCTTGCGCTCCGCTATGTCGTCCGGCAGGCCCTTTGGCAGCTCCGGTCGTTCCATCGTCTCTTCCCGCTTTGGGGGGCCGCATTGCGCGGCCGATTCTGCTTCATGCCACATTTCCCATTTTTCGCCGCCCTTTGGCAACCTTTGCCCGCGGCGGCCGGACAGGTGGGACTCGCCAAAGGCGCGCCGGCATCCTATCTTGCTTCCATGAATGTGCTGCCGGAGGCTTTCTGAATGGCGCGTATTCCAGGTCCACCGCCGCTCGACGGCCTGAAGCGGCGGATCGAACAGAGCAGACAGGCGCGCACCGCGCAGCAGAAGGGCCATTTTGTCCGCGAGACCTACCAGCTCGAACGCGATGCCGCGCGCCAGAAGGCGCGCGAGTGGTTCGAGACCTGGCCGAAGGCGGCCTACTGGACCGAAGTGGAAAGCTGGCGACCGCTGGAAGGCGACCGGATCGAGTTCACCATGCGGCGGCTGCCGAGCGCCGACTGAGCGCGACCGGACGACGGCCGCGTGTGCAGGCGGACGGCGCTGTGCCGCGGCGTTGTTTGTTTTTCCCGTGAGTTGTAGCGCTGTGGACATACCCGCGGCTCGAAGCATGGGCTAGGAGAGCCTTCCACCGGATTGTCTCCCCATGCTTCGCGCCGTCGCCATCCTTTCCATCACCCAGATCCTGGCCTGGGCCACCATGTTCATGGCGGTTTCGGTGCTGGGCGACGCGATCGCCGTCGACCTCGGCCTGACGTCGGCCGCCGTGTTCCTCGGCCCGTCGGTGATGCTGGTCGCGATGGCGGTGGCGTCGCCGGCGACGGCTTCGCTCTATCGGCGACACGACCCGCGGATCGTCCTGATCGCCGGAAGCCTCGCGGCGGTCCCGGGGTTCGGCCTGCTCGCCATCGCGCAGGCCCCTGCGGTCCACTATGCCGGCTGGGCGGTGCTCGGCCTTGCCGGGGCAGGGGCGCTGACGAACGCGGCGCACGTCTACCTGTCGCAAGCCTTCGCGGCCGCGGCCCGGCGGGCGATCGGGGCGCAGATGCTCGCCATGGCGCTGGCGCCCACCGTCTCCTGGCCGATGACGGCGTTCCTGCAGGATGCGCTGGGCTGGCGGGCGACGTACGCAGCCTTCGGCGCCGTCATGTTGCTCGTCGTGGTGCCGCTGACCTGTTTCGGGCTGCCGGCCGTGCGGCCGCCTGCTGCCGGGACGGGGGGCGAACATGCCCGCCGCGGCCCGGAAGGCCGTCGATCCCGGCTGGTCATGGGCCTGATCGTCGGGGCGGTCGCGCTGAACGGTTTCATCACCTGGGGCTTCCAGCTCGTCGTCATCGCGCTGTTTCGCGATCTGTCGGTCCCGGCGGGGCTCGCCGTCGGTTTCGCGTCGATGATCGGCGTGGTGCAGATGTCGGCGCGGCTGATCGATTTCCTCGGCGGCAATCGCTGGGACGGGCTGACCACCGGG
Source organism: Mycoplana sp. MJR14 (assembly GCF_029210525.1). NCBI lineage: Bacteria > Pseudomonadati > Pseudomonadota > Alphaproteobacteria > Hyphomicrobiales > Rhizobiaceae > Mycoplana > Mycoplana sp. MJR14. The sequence goes on along the minus strand of NZ_JARGEO010000009.1, from coordinate 114,657 downwards.
CTCGTCGCAGGCTGCCTGATGCCGCTGTCGCTTCTCGTCCTGCTCATGGGCGCCGGCGCTCCCTGGTCGATCGTCGCGTTCCTTTTGCTCTACGGCCTTTCCAGCGGTGCGCTGGCGGTCAGCCGGGCGACGCTGCCGCTCGTCTTCTTCCAGGGCGCGGACTATGCCAGGCTGATCGCCCGGGCCGGCCTGCCGCTGAACCTGGCGTTTGCGGCGGCGCCGCCCTTCTTCGGCTTCGCGATCGACGGCTGGGGCAGCCGGGCGGCGCTGCTGGTCGCGCTCGCGCTCTCGATCGGCACGCTCGCCTGCCTCGCCGCCCTCAACGGGTTTCGCCCGCAGGCCGACAAGGATTGCATTGACCGCGAACCACGCGCCCCTTAGATTGCGCCGCATCTGAAACAGCAGAAAGGTGCCGGTTCGATCAATGCGTCCGGCGAACACCGCTTGTTCGAGCTTGCGATCGCATTTCTTCTTATCGTCATCAACGGTCTCTTTGCCCTTTCCGAACTCTCCATCGTCTCGTCGCGCAGGGTCCGGCTGAAAACGATGGCCGTCCAGGGGCGGCGGGGAGCCGAAGCCGCCATCCGGCTGGCCGACAATCCCGGAAAATTCCTGTCCACCGTGCAGATCGGCATCACGCTCGTCGGCATCCTCGCCGGTGCCGTCTCCGGTGCCGCGCTCGGCGGGCGGCTGGGCACGATCCTGCTTGATTCCGGCGTTCCGCCCTGGCTCGCCGGCCCGCTCGGCTACGGCATCGTCATCACGCTCATCACCTACCTCTCGGTCGTCGTCGGCGAACTCGTTCCCAAGCAGATCGCGTTGCGCAATCCCGAGCGCTTCGCCTGCATGGTGGCGCCCGGCATGGCGCTGCTGTCGAAGGTCGGCGGCCCGTTCGTCTGGCTGCTGGACGGCTCGACCAAGGTCATCTTCCGCATGTTCGGCCTGCACGAGGCGCCGGAAAGCGTCGTCACCGACGAGGAGATCAAGGCGGTGATGGCGGAAGCCGAGGCCGCGGGCGTCATCGAGAGCGGCGAGCAGAGCATGATCGCCGGCGTGATGCGCTTTTCCGACCGCGAGGCGCGCGGGTTGATGACGCCGCGCAAGGACGTGGACTGGATCGATCTCTCCGACGACCCCCAGGAGATCCGCCAGCAGATCTTCAGCAGCCAGCACTCGCGCCTGCCGGTCAGCGAGAATGGCATCGAATCGATCATCGGCGTCCTGCAGACGCGCGAACTGCTGCCGGCGATCGCCTCGGGCGCGGCGTTCGACATCCGCAGCCATATCCGCCAGGCGCCGGTCATTCCCGACGGCATGGATGCGATGCGCGTCCTGGAGGCGCTGCGCTCGTCGGACGTGCCGATGCTGCTCGTCCACGACGAGTACGGCCACTTCGAGGGCGTGCTGACGCCGGCCGACGTGCTGGAAGCAATCGCCGGCGTGTTCCGCTCCGATATCGGCGAGGGCGAGGAGGACGACTATGCCGTCGAGCGTGCCGACGGTTCGTGGCTGATCTCCGGTTCCATGCCGATCGACGAACTGGCGGACCGCTTCGGCCTGTCGCTGCCGGAAAACCGCAGCTACCAGACGGTGGCCGGCCTGATCATCGACGTGCTGCAGCACCTGCCGGTCACCGGCGAGGTCGCCCAGACCCAGGGCTGGCAGTTCGAAATCGTCGACATGGACGGCCGGCGGATCGACAAGCTGCTCGCCAGCAGGCTTTAGTTCGCCCCTGGCATCCCGGATCTGGCGAAATCCCCGCGCCCCTGGCGCGGGCATCGCCGTGCGGCGATCACGGATCGATCAGCCGCGCGCCTGTCCCGTCCCTGCCGAGCGTGTCATGCGGATTGCGCAGCGGGCAGTCCTGCATCGACAGGCAGCCGCAGCCGATGCAGCCTTCCAGCTGGTCGCGGAGCGCGGTCAGCCGGGCAATGCGCGCGTCCAGCAGCCGGCGCCAGCCGGCGGACAGCGCGTGCCAGTCCTCCGCCGTCACCGGCCGGTCGTGCGGCAGCGCCGACAGCGCGTCGGCGATCTCCGACAGCGGTATCCCCGTCTTCTGGGCGATCTTGATGACGGCCACCCGGCGCAGGATCGAGCGCGGGTAGCGGCGCTGGTTGCCGCGGTTGCGGTTGCTGCGGATCAGCCCCTTCGCCTCGTAGAAATGCAGGGTCGAGACGGCGACGCCGCTGCGGGCGGCGACCTCGCCGACGCTGAGTTCGAACGGGACATTGCTGGCTTCGGTTTTCCGCATGGCGGCTGTTGACCTCAACTATGGTTGAGGTTTTATAGCATCGGCTCCGCACAATGGAACAAGGGAGCCACGGCATGAAAGAGACTATCCGCGTCACGTTGATCTATGGCAGCGCCCGCGAGGGGCGTTTCTGCGACACGGTCGCAGACTGGGTGCTGTCGGAGCTGCGCGAGCTGGGCGGCTGCGAGGTTTCGATCCTCGATCCGGCCGAGCTGACCTTTTCCGGCAAGGGGCCGGACGAACTGTCGGCGGCGGCGATCGAGGCGAAGCTGGAAATGGCGGACGCGTTCCTGATCCTCGTGCCGGAATACAATCACGGCTATCCGGCCGTGCTGAAGGCGATGATCGACAGCGCCTACCGGCCCTGGCACGCCAAGCCCGTGGCCTTCGTGTCCTATGGCGGAATCTCGGGCGGCCTGCGCGCGGTCGAGCAGCTGCGGCAGGTGTTCGCCGAGCTGCATGCGGTCGCCATCCGCGACACGGTGAGCCTCGCCCATGTCTGGTCGCAGTTCGATTCGCAGGGCCATCCCTTCCGGCCGGCGCAGATGAAGGGGCCGCTGATCGTCATGATGCGGCGGCTGTTCTGGTGGGCGAGGGCGCTCAGGAACGCGCGCGCGGAAACGGTCTACGACAGTGCGGCTGCCTGACGCGCGACCGCGGCGCTCAGGCGAAGCCCGTCTGCCGCAGCGCCTCGCCGGCGATCATCGCCGCCGACATGGCGACGTTGATCGAGCGCTGGCCTTCGACCATCGGGATGAGCACGCGCAGGTCGGCGCGATCGTGCACCGGGTCCGGCACGCCGGCGCTCTCGCGGCCGAAGAGCAGGATGTCGTCGGTGCGGTAGGCGACGTCGACATAGGGCGTGGCCGCCTTCGTCGAGGCGAGCACGAGCCTCCGGCCGGCGGCAGCCCGCCATTCCTCGAAGCGCTCCCAGGTGACGTGGCGGGTCAGCGTCACTGCGGCGAGGTAGTCCATGCCGGCGCGTTTCAGGCTGCGGTCGGAAATGTCAAAGCCAGCCGGCTCGATGACGTCGACGCCGAGGCCGAGGCAGGCGGCGAGCCGCAAGATGGTGCCGGTGTTGCCGGCGATGTCGGGCTGGTAGAGGGCGATGCGCAGGTCGGACATGCCCCTGCCATAGCGCAATCGGCCGCCGCGCCAAAGGGGGGCGGCCACAGGTGGCCGTGGCGGGCGGCGGACGCCTGTGCCGATCGGGCAACAGAAACGGGGCCTCTGATGCGTTCGCGGGCGGAAAGCGCTGGCAAATTTACGCAATTCAGGGTAACAAGCGTCATCTTCAGCGCGAGAACAGGGAGGCAGCCGGATGGATGAAGCTTATCGACCACGCCTCCTTGGCGGCATTCGTCCCCGTCTCGCCTAGGCGCCCGGCGCTCTTCCCGACCTGCAATTTTCAATCGACCGCATCCGGCGCCCTTCGCCGCCCTGCAGTCCCCCGGTGATCCCGACGCGTCCGCCTGCCGATCCGGTGGACCACAACCGGGAGTTACCGGACCCCTTTCGGAGAAAGAACCACCATGTTCGGCTGGTTTGAAAGCAGACTGAATCCCTATCCTTCCGAGGAGCCGAAGCTGCCGCCCAAGGGCCTCTTCGCCTTCTGCTGGCATTACACGAAGCCGGCCGCCCCCTGGCTCGTCACGATGGCGGTCCTGACCGCGCTGATCGCCGTCGGCGAAGTCATGCTGTTCCAGTTCCTCGGCAACATCGTCGACTGGCTGTCGAATGCCGACCGCGCCAACTTCCTTCAGGCGGAGGGCACGCGGCTCTTCTGGATGGGGGCGATCGTGCTGGTGGGCCTGCCGCTGGTGGTGACGCTCGATTCCCTGATCATGCACCAGGTGCTGCTCGGCAACTATCCGATGATCGCGCGCTGGCAGATGCACCGCTACCTCCTGCGCCAGAGCATGACCTTCTTCGCCAACGAGTTCGCCGGCCGCGTCTCCACCAAGGTGATGCAGACCGCGCTCGCCGTGCGCGAGACGGTGATGAAGATCCTCGACGTGTTCGTCTACGTCGTCACCTATTTCGTCACGATGATCGCGGTGGTGGCGAGTGCCGACATCCGGCTGGTGGCGCCACTGATCATCTGGGTGGCGATCTACGTGGCGATCGTCTGGTACTTCGTGCCGAAGCTGCGCAAGATCTCCTCCGAACAGGCCGACGCCCGCTCGATGATGACGGGCCGGATCGTCGACAGCTACACCAACATCGCCACCGTCAAGCTGTTCTCGCATGCCGGCCGCGAGGAGGACTATGCCCGCAACGGCATGGACGAATTCCTGCAGACGGTGCACCGGCAGATGCGCAAGGTGACGATGTTCCATGTGCTCGTCTACCTCAACAACTGCGTGGCGCTGTTTGCGATCGCGACGCTGTCGATCGGCTTCTGGCTGAACGGGGCGATCTCGGTCGGCGCGATCGCGATCGCGATCGGCCTTGCCATGCGCATCAACGGCATGTCGCAGTGGATCATGTGGGAAGTCTCGGCGCTGTTCGAGAACATCGGCACCGTCTATGACGGCATGGGCATGATGACGACGGCGCACGACATCACCGACCACCCGCAGGCCGCGGCGCTGGAAGCGAAGAGGGGCGCGATCGAATTCGAGGGCGTCGGCTTCCACTACGGCAAGACCAAGGGCGTCATCAACGACCTGTCGCTGTCGATCCGGGCGGGCGAGAAGATCGGCCTGGTCGGTCGCTCGGGCGCCGGCAAGACGACGATGATGAACCTTCTGCTTCGCTTCTACGACCTGGAGAAGGGCAAGATCACCGTCGACGGGCAGGACATCTCGAAAGTCACGCAGGACAGCCTGCGCGGCAAGATCGGCGTCGTCACGCAGGATACCTCGCTGCTGCACCGCTCGATCCGCGACAACATCGCCTACGGCCGTCCGGAGGCGAGCGATGCGGAGATCATCGAGGCGGCGAAACGCGCCAATGCCTGGGGCTTCATCGAGGACCTGGTCGACATGCACGGCCGCAAGGGGCTGGACGCGCAGGTCGGCGAGCGTGGCGTCAAGCTCTCCGGCGGCCAGCGCCAGCGCATCGCGATCGCCCGCGTGTTCCTCAAGGACGCGCCGATCCTGATCCTCGACGAGGCGACCTCGGCGCTCGATTCCGAGGTCGAGGCGGCGATCCAGGAGAACCTGTTCGCGCTGATGGAGGGCAAGACGGTGATCGCGATCGCCCACCGCCTGTCGACGCTGACGGAGATGGACCGGCTGGTGGTCCTCGACAAGGGGCACATCCACGAGATGGGCACCCACGCCGAGCTCGTGGCGAAGGGCGGCATCTATGCCGACCTGTGGACCCGCCAGTCCGGCGGCTTCATCGCCGACGACGAAAAGAGCGAGGCGGCGGCGGAATAGCGTCGCCGCCATCCGTCGGGCCGAATGCGGACGGCGCGCCCCTTGCGGAGCGCGCCGTTTCCTTTTTCCACGCTGCAACGAGCGGGAACGCCTCAGGTCGGCTTGTGGCCCTTCAGGCCGTAATAGGCGATGTAGAGATAGCAGGCGACCGGCAGCAGGAAGGCGTGCTGGATGCCGATCGCATCGGCAAGCGCGCCCATGGCGACGGGGATGAGGGCGCCGCCGACGATCGCGAGGCAGAGGATGCCCGAGCCCTGGCTGGTGTGGCGGCCGAGGCCGTAGAGCCCGAGCGAGAAGATCGTCGGGAACATGATCGAGTTGAACAGGCCGATCGCGAGCACCGCCCACATGGCAAGGCTGCCGGAGGTGAACACGGTGGCGAGCAGCAGCGCGATCACGGCGGCGGCGTTGAAGGCCAGCGCCCTGCCGTCGTCGACGTAGCGCATGGCGAGGGAACCGATGAAGCGGCCGACCATCGCACCGCCCCAGAAATAGGCGACATAGTGGGCGGCCTCGGCCTCCGGCATGCCGGCGATCGCCTGTTCGCCGAGGAAGTTGACGAGGAAGCTGCCGATGCTGACCTCCGCGCCGACATAGACGAAGATGCCGATCGCGCCAAGGACGAGATGGCGGTGGCTCCAGGCCGAGCCGGTATCGGTGATCGGCGCCACCTCGTCGTAGGCGTCGACCTGCGGCAGCTTCAATGCGGCAAACACCGCGGCCAGCAGCAGGAAGGCGGCGGCGAGGCCGAGATAGGGCATCTTGACAGCGGCAGCCTCGGCCGTCTTCAGCGCGTCGGCCTGCTCGGGCGTCATGCCGGCGGTGGCGGCCGCCGCGCTGCCGAGGATCAGGAGCGCGCCGAACATCGGCGCGAGCGTGGTGCCGAGCGAATTGAACGCCTGCGTCATGGTCAGGCGGCTTGCGGCGGTGTCCGGCGGGCCGAGCACGGTAACGTAGGGATTGGCGGCCACCTGCAAGAGGGTGATGCCGCTCGCCAGCACGAACAGCGCGCCGAGGAAGAGCGGATAGGCGCGGTAGGAGGCGGCGGGCACGAACAGCGCGCAGCCGATCGCCGCGACCACGAGGCCGAGCACGATGCCGCCCTTGTAGCTGATGCGGCGGACGATGGCGCCGGCCGGCAGCGACACCAGGAAATAGGCGCCGAAGAAGCAGAACTGGATCAGCATCGACTGCGTGTAGTTCAGCGAGAAGACGTTGCGCAGGTGTGGAACCAGAATGTCGTTGAGGCAGGTGATGAAACCCCACATGAAGAAGAGCGAGGTGAGCGCGACCAGCGCAAACCGGTGGGACGATGCGGCGCCTTCGGGACGCGCGGCGCTCGCATTCGTAGAATTGTTCGGCAGTGCTACCAAGATTTGGACCTCGATACTCGTGTTGTCGGGCAGATCGTCATGCCGGAGGGAGGCGCCGGGAGGCGGTGCCGGCATGTACTGGGGGCTGCCCAAAGTTCGAACCGGATGAAATGCAGGCGGGAGGGGAGGAAATCCTTCGCAATTCTGTCCAGGAACAGCCGGTTCTATTGTCAAAAGCGGCCGCCGGCGCAAGCGCATTTGCACGGTAACATCGATGTTACCAATGGGCGCGGCACTGATTCTAAAGGGTTATTCTTTTTGCAAATGCGAAGATTTATTGTGCAGTGCACCCTAGAATGTAGATTGCGTGCCGGGCGGTCGCCCTTGATTGCCGAACTTTAATTTGCCGCGTCGCGGAATCGGCCTATATCTTCGGCCATGGTCCTGCGCGCGCTCTTTTCCTATTTCGAAAACTGGATCAAGCCGTTCGCGCGGACCGAGGATCTGCGTCCGCCGTCCGGGCTGTTCGGGTTCACCGCGTTCTACGTGCGCCAGGCGCCGGGGCCGTTCGTCGCCATGCTGATCCTCGGCGGGCTGACGGCGGCGATCGAGGCTGCGACCTTCTGGTTCGTCGGCCGGATCGTCGACATCCTCGCCAGCGTGACGCCTGCGGACGGCTGGAGCGGCCTGATCGCCGGCCACGGCTACGAGCTGCTCGCGATGCTGGCGCTGATCGGCCTCGTCCGCTTCGGCGTCACCTTCCTGACGGCGCTGTTCGACCAGCAGGTGATCACCCAGGGCTTCTACAACATGGTGCGCTGGCAGTCCTATGCGCATGTCGCCCGCCAGTCGCTGTCCTTTTTCCAGAACGACTTTTCCGGCCGGATCGTCACCAAGGTCTGGTCGGCGGGGCAGGCGACGGGAGACGTGATCACCTCGTTCATGGAGAGCGTGTGGTTCGTGACGATCTATGCGGCCTCGACCCTCGTTCTGATCGGCGGGCTGGACCTGAGGCTGGCTGCGATCATCTGCGTCTGGATCGGCATCTTCTCGCTGCTGGCGCGCTTCTTCGTGCCGCGCATCCGCTATCACTCGAAGGAATCGGCCGAGGCCGCCTCGATGCTGAACGGCCGCATGGTCGATGCCTACTCCAACATCCAGACGCTCAAGCTGTTCGGCCGCGACGACGTCAACGACCGCTACATGCTGCAGGGATTTGAGACCTACCAGGAGACGATCCGCCGCTTCGCCAGGTTTCTGACCGGCGTGCGCGCGTCGATGGCTCTTCTGTCCGGCGTCATGATCGTCTCGATGGGCGTGCTCTGCATCCATCTCTGGCTCGCCTCGTCGATCACCTCCGGGGCGGTCGCCTTCACCATGGCGCTGGTGCTGCGGCTGAACTTCCTGCTCAACCGGCTGATGACGCAGCTGAACAACATCATGCGCAACATCGGCACGATCCAGAATTCGGCCGAGCTGATCTCCCAGCCGATCGGCCTCGTCGACCGGCCGGATGCGCAGGCGCTGGTCGTCGCCAGGCCGGAAATCCGCTTCGAGAACATCCGCTTCCACTATGGCCGCCCGTCGGGCGTGATCGAGGACCTGTCGCTGACCATCCGGCCGGGCGAGAAGGTCGGCATCGTCGGCCGTTCGGGCGCCGGCAAGTCGACGCTCGTCAACCTGCTCCTGCGCTTCTACGAACTCGAGGGCGGCCGCATCCTCGTCGCCGGCCAGGACATCGCGGCGGTGACGCAGGAGAGCCTGCGGGCCAGCATCGGCATGGTCAGCCAGGATACCGCGCTGCTGCACCGCTCGATCCGCGACAACATCCTGTTCGGCAAGGCCGATGCCAGCGAGGCGGAGATGATCGAGGCCGCCGCCAAGGCGGAGGCCAACGAATTCATCCTCAGGCTCGAGGACCAGCGCGGCCGCCGCGGCTACGACGCCCATGTCGGCGAACGCGGCGTCAAGCTTTCGGGCGGCCAGCGCCAGCGGATCGCGATCGCGCGCGTCATGCTGAAGGATGCGCCGATCCTCGTGCTGGACGAGGCGACGTCGGCGCTCGATTCGGAGGTGGAGGCCGCGATCCAGTCCAACCTCACCCGGCTGATGCACGGCAAGACCGTGCTCGCGATCGCCCACCGGCTGTCCACCATCGCCGCGCTCGACCGTCTGGTGGTGATGGACAGGGGGCGGATCGTCGAGGAGGGCACGCACGCGCAGCTCGTCGCCCGAGGCGGCATCTATGCCGAACTCTGGGCCCGCCAGTCCGGCGGCTTCCTCGCCCAGGACGAGGCTGCGGAGTAGGGGCCGGCGGGGGCCGGCTAGCGGTTGGGTCGGAGCAGATGCTCCGCCGCCGCTTTCAACCGCGACAGATCTTCTCCCGCGTGGATGTTCCAGAGAATTTCCGGATCGACCTGCTGATAGGCATGCCTGAGGTGGTTGCCGATGTCGGCTATCCTTCGCCACGGGATGTCGGGGAATTCGGCCTTCATGTGCGGCGGGACATGACGCGATGCCTCGCTGAGGATCTCCAGAAAGCGTTCAAAGGCGGCGCGGAGGGGCCGATCGAGGCGGAAATCTTCCCACGTCTTTCCCGCCAGCATCCGGTCGATCTCATTGATCGCGTCGAGAATGTCCCTCAGCCGGCGCTCGGTCCGGTCGGCCGCCATCAGAATATCTCGACGATATCGGCAGCGATCGCCTTGCGGAAGCGGTCGTCGAGGCTTCGCCGCAGGACGGCGTTCGACGGCAGGCCGGTCGCGTCGGCGATGATGTGCTCGACGCCGAGGAGATTGAGAAGGGAAAAGCGGCTTTCGGCGGCGACGTCAACCAGGATGTCGAGGTCGCTGTCGCTGTGGCCGTCTCCGCGCGCACGGGACCCGAATAAAGCCAGATGGGCAACGCCCTCGGCCTCGAGGTCGTGGCGCATGCGTTCGATCCGACGGATGATCTCGTACTTGTCCATGCCGACAGCCTAGCGGATCGGCGGCAGCGTTTCCAGCCGCGCGAATTGCGGAAGGCCGGATCGGGCCGCGTCCAATGCGTCAATGAAAACACATGTCTGGCTTTTCCCGCGACATTGTGCCCACCACCCCCTGCCAAGGCTGGACATATTTGCCGATCAAGCATAGAACCCGCCCGATTGGCGGGGAATCTATGGCCGCATTGTGTCCGGATTCGCGGGCGCAGGGAGGCAGTTGCGGTTCGCCGCCGGAGTTGCTGGAGAGGATGGTCACGTCGTGAGCGAACACGAAACTACAGGCGGTACAGCGGGCGAGCCCACGCGTCGCGATTTTCTTTACCTTACCACCGGCATGGCCGGCGTCGTCGGCGCTGCGGCGGTTGCCTGGCCGTTCATCGACCAGATGCGCCCGGACGCTTCGACGCTCGCGCTCGCCTCGATCGAGGTCGACGTCTCGAGCCTGACGCCCGGCATGTCGCTGACGGCGAAGTGGCGCGGCAAGCCGATCTTCATCCGCAACCGCACCGACAAGGAAGTCGAGGAAGCGAAGTCCGTTCCGATGGCCGACCTGAAGGATCCGGTCGCGCGCAACGCGAACGTTCCCGCCGATGCCGAGGCGACCGACCTCGACCGCTCGGCCGGCGAGGGCAAGGAAAACTGGATCGTCATGATCGGCTCGTGCACCCATCTCGGCTGCGTGCCGCTCGGCCAGGCCGGCGATTTCGGCGGGTGGTTCTGTCCCTGCCATGGCTCGCACTACGACACCGCGGGCCGCATACGAAAGGGTCCGGCGCCGGAGAACCTCCACGTGCCGACCTATTCTTTCGTATCTGACACCGTTATCCGGATCGGTTGAGGGGAACACCGAATATGAGTGCTGAGCATTCCACGTACCAGCCGAGCACCGGCATCGAGAAGTGGGTCGATTCGCGCCTGCCTTTGCCGCGCATGATCCATGACAGCTTCGTCTCCTACCCCGTTCCGCGCAACCTGAACTATGCCTACACGTTCGGCGCCATGCTCTCGGTGATGCTGATCGCGCAGATCCTGACGGGCGTCGTCCTGGCCATGCACTACGCCGCCGACACGACGGTCGCCTTCACCTCGGTCGAAAAGATCATGCGCGACGTCAACCACGGCTGGCTGTTGCGCTACATGCATGCCAACGGCGCCTCGTTCTTCTTCATCGCCGTCTACCTGCACATCGCCCGCGGCCTCTACTACGGCTCCTACAAGGCGCCGCGCGAGATCCTGTGGATCCTCGGCGTCGTCATCTATCTCCTGATGATGGCGACCGGCTTCATGGGCTACGTGCTGCCCTGGGGGCAGATGTCCTTCTGGGGCGCCACCGTGATCACCGGCTTCTTCTCGGCCTTCCCGTTGGTCGGCGAGTGGATCCAGCAGTTCCTGCTGGGCGGCTTCGCCGTCGACCAGCCGACGCTGAACCGCTTCTTCTCGCTGCACTACCTGCTGCCGTTCATGATCGCCGGCGTCGTCGTCCTGCACATCTGGGCGCTGCATGTGGTCGGCCAGACGAACCCGACCGGCGTCGAGGTGAAGTCGAAGACCGACACGGTTGCATTCACGCCCTATGCGACGCTGAAGGACGCGCTCGGCGTCTCGATCTTCCTGATCGTCTTCGCCTGGTTCATCTTCTACATGCCGAACTACCTCGGCCACCCGGACAACTACATCCCGGCCGACCCGCTGAAGACGCCCGCCCACATCGTTCCGGAATGGTACTACCTGCCGTTCTACGCGATGCTGCGCGCCATCACCTTCAACATCGGCCCGATCGACTCCAAGCTCGGCGGCGTGCTCGTGATGTTCGGCTCGATCATCGTGCTGTTCTTCCTGCCCTGGCTCGACACGTCGAAGGTCCGCTCGGCCGTGTACCGCCCCTGGTACAAGCTGTTCTTCTGGCTGTTCGTCGCCAACGCGATCATGCTCGGCTGGCTCGGCGCCATGCCGGCAGAAGGCATCTACGTCATCCTTTCGCAGCTCGGCACGCTCTACTACTTCGGTTTCTTCCTCGTCATCATGCCGGTCCTCGGCCTGATCGAGACCCCGAAGCGCATTCCGAACTCCATCACGGAAGCGGTTCTGGAAAAGAAGAACGCCACCGCCACGCTGGCCAAGGCCTGATCGCGACGCGACGAAAGGAACCGAAAAAATGAAAAAGCTTGTTGCAAGCCTTCTGTCGCTCGCAGTCGTCGCCGGCCTTGGCGTCTCGATTGCGACCGCCCAGGACGAACATGCCGCCGGCGGTGCGGAAGCCGAACACGCGACCCAGCACTTCCCGATCAACCACCCGCGCGAGCAGGAATGGTCGTTCGCCGGCCCGTTCGGCAAGTACGATCGCGGCCAGCTCCAGCGCGGGCTGAAGGTCTACACCGAGGTCTGCGCCGCCTGTCACTCGATGAACCTCGTGGCCTTCCGCACGCTCGGAGACCTCGGCTATTCCGAGGCGCAGGTGAAGACCTTCGCCGCCAACTACGAGGTGCAGGACGGGCCGAACGCCGACGGCGAGATGTTCACCCGCCCGGCGATCCCGTCCGACCACTTCCCGTCGCCGTTCCCGAACAAGGAAGCGGCCGCGGCCGCCAACAACGGGGCTGCCCCGCCGGACTTCTCGCTGATCGCGAAGGCCCGCGGCATCACCCGCGGCTTCCCGCAGTTCGTCATCGATATCTTCACGCAGTACCAGGAAGGCGGGCCGGACTATATCTACTCGCTGCTGACCGGCTACCAGGAACCGCCGGCCGGCGTCGAAGTGGCCGAGGGCACGCACTACAACCCCTACTTCGCCAATGCCGCGGCGCTCGCCATGGCCGCGCCGCTGTCGGACGACCAGGTCACCTATGACGACGGCTCGCCGCAGACGGTCGACCAGTATGCGCACGACGTGGCTGCCTTCCTGATGTGGGCCGCCGAGCCGCACCTGGAGGCGCGCAAGCGCACGGGCTTCATGGTCATGGTGTTCCTGGTGATCTTCACCGGCCTGATCTACCTGACCAAGAAGTCGGTCTACGCCAACAAGGAACACTGAGCGGTTCCATTGCCACGACAAGAAGGCGGCCACCGGCCGCCTTTTTTGTTGGTGCGGGAATTCGACACTTGCATTTGCAGGCCGTTATCCATCACCTCTTTGCCGACCTGCCATACGGACAAAAGCCATGACCACGCTCCAGGACGAACTGATCGCTTCCATCCGCAACATTCCGGACTATCCGAAGCCGGGGATCATGTTCCGCGACATCACCACACTGCTCGGCAGTCCGCGGGCGTTTCGGCGGGCGGTCGATGAACTGGTGCATCCCTATGCCGGCACGGGGATCGCCCATGTCGTCGGGATCGAGGCGCGGGGGTTCATCCTCGGCGGGGCCATGGCGCACCAGCTTTCCAGCGGCTTCATCCCGATCCGCAAGAAGGGCAAGCTGCCGCGCGAGACCGTGCGCATCGCCTACAGCCTGGAATACGGCGTCGACGAGATGGAGGTGCACAAGGATGCGCTGAAACCCGGCGACAAGGTGATCCTGGTCGACGACCTGATCGCCACCGGCGGCACGGCGGTCGCAGCCGTCAAGCTGCTGCGCCAGATCGGAGCCGACATCGCCGCCGCCTGCTTCGTCATCGACCTGCCGGAACTCGGCGGCGGAAAGAAGCTGGAGGAGCTCGGCGTGGAGGTGCGCACGCTGGTGGCCTACGAGGGCCACTGAAGCCGCCTTGGCGGGGCAGGGGCGCCCGATGGTGATCGGCGCGCCTGCCCGCTCAGACGAATTCCATGACGCTGCTTTCGAAGCGGATCACCGGCTCGCCGTGCTGGTTGCTGCCCTCGCACAGGGTCGTGTCGATCAGCCGGTCGGGGCGGGATCCCTGCTCGCGGGTTTCGAGCAGGGTTGCGGAATAGGTGATCGTGTCGCCGGCAAAGACCGGCTTCAGCCAGCGCAGGTCGCGGAAGCCGTGCGCGGGACCGAGCCGGGGCGGAACCTTGCCCTCGCGCTCCAGCCTCAGGCACTCGGCGGCCCAGAAGGCGAGGAACGTCTTCATCCAGGCCGCACAGGTGTGCCAGCCGGAAGCACAGAGGCCGCCGAACAACGAATTTCTGGCCGCCTCCGCATCGACGTGAAAGGGTTGCGGATCGAACTGGCGGGCGTAACGGATGATGTCGTCCGCCGTGAAGTGGTGCGTGCCGAGGACGATCGTCCGTTCGGCCGGATAGAGCTCAGCCATGCGCATCGGCGGGGGCCTCCGTTGCCTTGACGCGGATCATGTTGGCATAGTCGCAGACGGCGACCGTCTCGCCGCGCTGGTTGGTCACCTCGGCGATGAAGCGCACGATGCCGATGTCGGGACGGGAGCGGGAGATGCGCGCCTCGGCCACGCGGCAGTGGCCGGAGAGCGTGTCGCCGGCCAGGACCGGCCGCCGCCACTCCATGCTGTTCACCCCGGGGGAGCCTTCGCCCGCGGTCATCCTGATGTAGCTGTCGCAGAGCATCCGCATCATGACGGCGCTGGTGTGCCAGCCAGAGGCGGCGAGCCCGCCGAGCACGCCGGCCCTGCCGGCCGCCTCGTCGAGATGCATCGGCTGCGGGTCGAATTCGGTCGCAAAGGCGATGATCTCTTCGGCCGTCATCGTCCGGTCGGGAAAATCGAACCGCCGGCCGATCGGGAAATCTTCGAAATAGAGCACGGGCGTTCCTCCATTGCCGGGCAGATGCGGCTGGTCATGACTAGCAGAAATCTATACCACCAGTCCTGCAATCCAAGGGCGCATCGCGCTGGAAACGGGACGGAAGAAACGTGACGACGGAACTCGAAGTGACGCTCAGGCAGGCGGCCAGGCAGGGGCTCGTGGGCGACGGGCAGGTGGCGGGGCTCGCAGCCTTCCTCAACGCGCGCGGACGCTACGTCCCCGCAGCCGCCGCAAACGTCACCGGCGGGCTCGCCGACCCGCCGCGCGACATCGCCGATACCGAATCGCCGCGCTTCGTCCGCGGTTTCCACGACGTGCTGATCACGATCGGCATCGTCGTGGCGCTCGTCGGCCTGTCGGGCCTTGCGAGCGTGCTGGCGCTGCTGCCGGCCGTCATCCTGCTGAGCGAGGTGCTGGTCCGCCGGCAAAGGCTGGCGCTGCCGGCGGTCGCGCTGACCATCGCCTTCGTGCAAGGGGCCGGCTACCTGATCCTGACGGCGATCGGGCCTATTGCCGAGGGGTGGGACGGGATCACCTACGCATGCGCCTTCCTGGCGAGCTATCCCGTCCTGCTCGGCCTCTACTACTGGCGCTACCGGGTGCCGCTGTCGCTGGCGCTGACGCTGATCTCGACCTTCGGGCTCGCGGTTCTATTGGTGCTGGTCCTGCTCGGCCGCATCGCCGGTACCGATCAGTTCGTCGCCGAGCACAGCCTCGCCTCGGCGCTGGTCTTCCTGCTCGCGGCACTCGGCCTGTTCGCGGTCGCCATGCGCTACGACCTGTCGGACCCGCAGCGGCAGACGCGGCGCTCCGACATCGCCTTCTGGCTGCATCTCGGCGCCGCCCCCTTCCTGCTCTATGCGCTGATCGCCTTCGTCTTCCTCGAGCGCTTTTCGCCGCAATGGCCGGGCGGGGATGCGACCTACCTGCAGGCGACGGTCGTCATCGCCATCGTCTCGTGCTTCATGCTGGTCGGGCTCGTGATCGACCGCCGGGCCTTCGTGACGTCGGGGCTGGTGTCGCTCGGCCTTGCGATCTGGACGCTGCTTCGCCAGAACGCCTTCGAGGCGTCGAGCTACGTCTATGTGACGATCCTGTCGGTGGGCGTCGTCGTGCTCGGGGTGGGCGTCTTCTGGCCGGCGCTGCGGCGCTTCGTGATGGGGTTCATGCCCGAAAGCGTCGCATCACGGCTGCACGCGGTCCATTGAGGTCGCACGCGCCGCCGGCGCATTCGCTGCGCCGGCGTGCGAGGTCTCGCCTGCGTTAGGTGTTGAAGCGGAAGTGGATGACGTCGCCGTCCTGGACGACGTATTCCTTGCCTTCGTCCCGGCCCTTGCCCGCTTCCTTGGCGCCGACTTCGCCCTTGTAGGTGATGTAGTCGTCGAAGCCGATGGTGAAGGCGCGGATGAAGCCGCGCTCGAAGTCCGTGTGGATGACGCCGGCGGCCTGCGGCGCCTTGGTGCCGCGCACGATCGTCCAGGCGCGGGTCTCCTTCGGGCCGACGGTGAAATAGGTGATCAGGTCGAGCAGGTGGTAGCCGGCGCGGATGAGCCGGTCGAGGCCGGCCTCGTGAAGGCCGAGCGCGGAGAGGAACTCGGCGGCCTCGTCTTCGGGAAGCTGGGCGACCTCGGCCTCGATCGCAGCCGAGATGATCACGCATTCCGCGCCCTGCTTCTCGGCCATGGCGGCGACGGCGGCGGTGTGCTCGTTGCCGGTCGCGGCATCGGCCTCGGCGACGTTGCAGACGTAGAGAACCGGGTGCGAGGTGAGCAGGTTGAGGCCCTTCAGGATCTCGATTTCCTCCGGCGCCAGCGTCTTGAGCAGCAGGCGGGCCGGCTTGCCGTCATGCAGCAGCTTGATCACGGCTTCCATGACCGGCAGCTGCGCCGTCGCGTCCTTGTCCTTGCCGGTGGCGCGCTTGCGGGTCTGCTCGACGCGGCGCTCCAGGCTCTCGAGGTCTGCGAGCATCAGCTCGGTCTCGATCGTGTCGGCGTCGCCGACCGGATTGATGCGGCCCTCGACATGGGTGATGTCGTCGTCTTCGAAGCAGCGCAGCACGTGCACGACGGCATCGACTTCACGGATGTTGGCGAGAAACTTGTTGCCCAGGCCCTCGCCCTTGGATGCGCCGCGCACGAGGCCGGCGATGTCGACGAAGGAGATGCGGGTCGGGATGATCTCCTTGGAGCCGGCAACGGCTGCGAGTTGCTGCATGCGCGGATCGGGGACGGCCACCTCGCCGGTGTTCGGCTCGATGGTGCAGAAGGGATAGTTGGCGGCCTGCGCGGCGGCCGTCTTGGTCAGCGCGTTGAAGAGGGTGGACTTGCCGACGTTCGGCAGCCCGACGATACCGCATTTGAAACCCATGGGGATGGTCCGTTCCGTGTCTTGACGATCTTTGCCCCCGCTATGGGGGAAGGGCCGGGGGAGGTCAAGTCCGCACGCCCGCGAATGCAGCGGCAAGCGGTGGCACGCGGAGGGCCGGGGAATTGCCACCGGCTGACGCTGCGGCGGTCATCGTGGCTGCGGGGCGCGGGGACCGATGCGCCATGCTCTGGCAATGCCATGTGGCAAGGATCGGTATATCCATACAATTATACATACAATATGACGTTCCATTTGGTTGATTGCAGCCATTTCCTCGCGTATTTCGGCTGCGTCACTCTGCCATCTCGACGGCAATGGGTTAGAATTGTATCTATATGACTGCATTCAATATGGAATTGAATGGTTCAGCCGAAGGATCCGTACGATGGTCGAGGACTATCCACCACTGCCGCCGATGGAGACCGGGATCAGGGGGCGCTGTCCGCGCTGCGGCCAGGGACACCTGTTCGACGGCTTCCTGACGCTGAAGCCGAAATGCGAGGCCTGTGGGCTCGACTACTCCTTCGCCGATCCGGCGGACGGTCCGGCCTTCTTCGTGATCTGTTTCGCCTGCGTGCCCAGCGTCCTGCTCGCGGTCTGGCTGGAGGTCGCCTTCAGCGCCTCGTTCTGGACGCAGCTGTTCGTGACGGGACCGTTCCTGCTGGCCACCTGCATCCCGCCGCTGAGGCCGCTGAAGGGCTGGCTGGTGGCGAGCCAGTATTTCTACAAGGCCGAGGAAGGAAAGGTCGTGCGCTCTCCGCAATAGCCTCGCCGCGCTTCCACGGCGTCGAGCGAGGCGGCGCGGCGCCGTGGAAGCTGCCTCCTTCGGATCGGGAATCGTCCGTGCCCTTGCGACACCGTTGATGGCGTTGCACAATGGCAGGCCAAGCCGGGAATGGCTGTCCCGATCCTCAGGAGAAGACCCTTCCGATGAGCAACAAGGACACGGCGCTCAAGCCGAAGACCGTCACCAAGCAGAAGCTGGAGCGCCCGAAGCTCTACAAGGTGATCCTCGTCAACGACGACTACACGCCGCGCGAGTTCGTCATCCTCGTGCTGCGCGCCGTCTTCCGCATGAGCGAGGAGACGGGCTACCGGGTGATGATGACGGCGCACAAGCTCGGGACCTGCGTGGTCGTCGTCTGCGCCCGCGACATCGCCGAGACCAAGGCGACCGAGGCGACGGATCTCGCCAAGGAGGCCGGCTTTCCGCTGATGTTCAGGACCGAGCCGGAGGAATAGCCCGGCGGATCTGGTCGCCGGGTTGAGTTCGGCGTGGAGCGCAAGCAGGCCTAAGAGAGCGTTCGGCCGGGCGAAGGGTGGCGCCGCCAGCCGCCTCACTCGCCCTTGTTGCCGAGCAGCTTCTTCAGCATTTCCGCCATCGGGCCCGATGTCGGCAGCGCCTTGGGCTGGTTGTGGTTGCGCGCCGGGCGGATGTGGGACTGGCCGGCCGGCTTCTTCGGCGCGGCGTCCTTCTCGTCCGGCTTGCCGCCCGTGGCAAGCGAGAGCTTGTTCATCAGTTGCGAGTCCTCGCCCCGCACCAGCATGTCGGCATTGATCGCCAGTTCGTCGAGCAGGGGATCGAGCCAGGCGTGGTCGGCCTTGGCGAAGTCGCCGAGCACATGGTTGTGCACGAGCTCCTTGACACCCGGATGGCCGATGCCGAGGCGCAGGCGGCGATAGTCGCGGCCGCAATGGGCATCGAGCGACTTCACGCCGTTGTGGCCGCCGTGCCCGCCGCCGGTCTTGATGCGCGCCTTGCCGGGCGCAAGGTCGAGCTCGTCATAGATCGCGACGATATTGCCGGGGGCGAGCTTGTAGAAGCGCATCGCCTCGCCGACCGCCTCGCCGGAAAGGTTCATGAAGGTCTGCGGCTTGATCAGCAACACCTTCTCGCCGGCAAGCTCGCCCTCGGAGATCTCGCCCTTGAACTTCTTCGACCACGGCGAGAACGGGTTCTTGCGGTGGATGGCGTCCACGGCCATGAAGCCGATGTTGTGCCGGTTGCCGGCATATTTGGGGCCGGGATTGCCGAGGCCTGCGATGATCAGCATGGGACGCGCTCGCGTGAAGTCCGGAAAGGGATTGTCTGTCGCTGTGTCCCACCGTCAATTGCAGCCGATGTCAACCGATTTCTCGAAACAGGGCGCCCTGCCGTGATCGGCCATGGCCCGGAGACGCCGGGCAGCGGGTGGTCCCGGTCGGTCTATCGTTGCGCTGTGCGCGTGTTCGGCGGCAGCCCGTAGCGGGCGAAGATGGCGTCCTGCCTGCCGGAGGTGACGAGGGCGTCGAGCGCCTGCTGCAGGGCGCGGATCGTCTCTTCGGGCACGCTTCTGTTGCAGGCGATGCCGTAGACCTGCCCGTCCATGAGCATCGCCCGCTCGATCGGCTGGCCGTCGGCGATCAGCTTGTCGTAGGTCTTCACCGAGGTCGGCATCAGGTCGATCCGGCCGCTCCTGAGCTTGCCGAGCGTGATCTCGATATCGCTGGCGAGGTCGATGTCGGTGAAGCCCAGCTGCTTCAGGACATCGAAGCCGATGTCGCCGCGCTGCGAGCCGATCCGGAACGCGCGGGCCTGCTCGAGCGTGGTGGCGACGATCGGGCTGCCCTTGCGCTTGATCATGACCATCTGGTCACGCAGCAGCGGCTCGACCCAGCGGAACTTCGCATGCCGCTCGGGGGTGTGGCCGGTGGTGAAGACGCAATGGCCGGCCTGCCGCTCGGCCAGCATCAGCGCCCGTGCCCAGGGCATGATCTCCATCTGGTAGGAAATGCCGCTCGCTTCGGCGATCTGGCGGACCTGCTCGACGGCGATGCCCTTGATCTCGCCGCCCTCGGAGTAGTTGAAGGGCGCGTATTCCTCCGTCACGAAGGTGATGTCCGCGGCGAGGGCAGGGCCGACGAGACTTGCGACGAGGGCCAGGGCGGCCAGGGCGGTCTTCGTCGACATCATGCTCGTAAACCCTTCGCTTTCAGACGATTTCGGTGACGGCGGCGTGATGCCGATCGGTAAGCCGCGGGAGCCTCGCCATCAGGCTGGAAAGGGGGAGCGGCGCGCTGAAGAGATAACCCTGGCCGAAATCGAGGCCGATCTCGGTCAAGACCTGCAACTGGTGCTCCGTCTCTATCCCCTCGGCGACGACGATGCATCCCATCTGGTGCGAGATCATCTTGATGCCTTCGATCAGCGTGCGGCTCTTGCGGCTGATATCCGTCTCGTCTGTGCCGATCGCGCGGACGAAGGACTGGTCCACCTTGACGATGTCGACGGGGAAACGGTTGAGGTAGCTGAGCGAGGAATAGCCGGTGCCGAAGTCGTCCAGCGCGATCCGGCAGCCGAGGGCGCCGAGTGCGTCCAGCACGTGGCGCACCGCCGGACTGTCCAGCATCAGCACGGCCTCGGTGATCTCGACGACGATCCGCGAGGCGGTGACGCCGTGCTCGAGCAGGACGGCGGCGAGCCGGCTCGGCAGGGCGGCGTCGAACTGCAGCGGGGAGAAGTTCACGGCGAGGTAGCAGTCGCCCATGCCGCCGAGCTGGGAGACCGCCGAGAGGCTGCGGATCGCCTTCTCGAAGATCACGTCGCCGACCCTGCCGATCGTGCCGTTCTCCTCCGCCACGCCGACGATGTCGTCGGGGACGAGCACGCCCTTTTCCGGATGGCGCAGGCGCATCAGCGCCTCGAAGCCGGCGATGCGGCCGGTGCCGAGCTCGACGATCGGCTGCAGGAAGGCCTCGAACCAGTCCTCGCGCAGCGCCTGCTCGATGCACTGCTCGATCTCGAGGCGCTTGCGGGCGATGTCGACGATCTCGTCGTCAAACAGCCGCGTGCCGTTCTTGCCGTTGCGCTTGCGGGCGTACATGGCCATGTCGGCCTTCTGCAACAGATCGCCGGCGCTTGCCGCATGGTCCGGATAGACGGCGACGCCGATGCTGGCGCTGACATTGAGCCGGCTGCCGCTGACGACCACCGGCTCCTTGAGGGCCGAGCACAGCCGCCCGCCAATATCCATCGCCACCTGCACCGCGTCCGGCGCGATCAGCAGGATGGCGAACTCGTCTCCGCCCAGCCGGGCGATCATGTCGTTGAAGCGCAGCTGGTTGCGCAGGCGGACGGCGACCTCGCACAGGACCTGGTCGCCCACGGCGTGGCCGAGATTGTCGTTGATCCACTTGAACCGGTCGAGGTCCAGAAACAGGCAGGCGAGCTGCTGGTGTTCGGCCTCCGCCTTCTCGATGAGCTCGCCCAGCACGGACTCGAAGCCCTGGCGGTTGAGAAGCCCGGTCAGGTGGTCGGTGATGGCCTGGCGGTGGTTGCGGTTCTCCGCCTCCTTCAGCCCCGAGACGTCGGTCATGACCGAGAGCGTGGATCCGCGCTCGCCGCTGCCGGCGTCCATGCCGGCCTCCAGCACGAGCACGTCCATCACCGATCCATCGGCCCGGTGGAAGCGTACCGTGACCTCGCAGGCTCCCTCGCCGTTGGTGCCCTTCTCGTGGCGGTCGCGATAGATCAGGTGGTCGGCTGCGTCGACGAATTCGGTGAAGCCCCGGCCGAGCACGGCCTCGCGGCTGTAGCCGGTGGCGACCAGCCAGTAGTCGCTGACCGCGGCGATGCAGTTGTCCGCATCGATCGTGAACAGCATGGCCGGCGTCCGGTTGTAGATTTCGGTGGTCCGGGCGTGGGCGAGCTTCAGTTCGTTTTCCTCGCGCTCCAGCCGGCTCTGCATCTCGTTGAAGTTCCGGGCGAGGTTGCCCATCTCGTCGCTCGACGTCCAGTCGACCTGGTGGCGCGAGCCCAGGCGCCGGGTCGCCTCGATGGCCGCCGTCAGCCGCATCAGCGGCCGCATGATCGTGACGCGGTTGCCGATGATCGCCGCGATGAAGAGCGTGCCGACGGCGAAGAGAAAGATGAGGAAGACGGTGAACTCATCCCTGGTCAGCCGCGAGAACGGGTCGGCCTCGGCGACCCAGATCTCGGCACTTCCAACCTTCCGCGCCCCCTCGCGCGCCTCGTAGAGGATGTCGGCTGCGACCGTCGACTGAACGGCGCCGCGATCGGGCGGGGAGGCGGGCATCTGGATGTCGATCGTGCCGGAGGTGTCGCGGACGCGGACGTAGATGACGTTGGCGCCGGCCTTCAGGGTCGCCACGATCGTCTCGGTGCTGTCGGCATCGAGATCCCAGAGCGGTTTGCCCAGGGCCTGGACGTTCGCCTGGAGGAGGATCTCCGCGTTGTGCAGCCGTTCGCGGGTGACGCGCTCGGAGGACAGGACGAGGAAGAGGGCGAAGAGCGGGGCGACGAAAAGCAGCAACGCGCCAAAAACGATCGCGATGAAGCGGCTTTCGACAGAATGGATTCTCATGCCATCCCCCTTGCGATGCTGGCCCCTCAGCTTGCACGTCTTTTTCTCGTTCTGGTCTCAAACCCGAGCGTCAGTATTTCTTGAATTTCTTAAATGTTATTGAAGTCAACGACTTTCCGGCACAAGAAAACCCGCCTCCGTTGCCGGAGGCGGGTTCGATCCGAACAGAACTGCCGGGAGGCTTATTCGGCGCTTGCTTCGCCTTCGGCTTCTTCTTCCTTGGCAGCCGCGGTGCCGACGATCGTTGCGACGGTGAAGTCGCGGTCGGCGATGACCGGGGTCGTGTTCTTCGGCAGCTTGATGTGCGAGATGTGGATGCTGTCGCCGATCTTCAGGCCGTCGAGGTCGACGGTCAGGAATTCCGGAATGTCATTGGCCGGGCAGTGCAGCTCGACGTCGTGACGAACGATGTTCAGCATGCCGCCCATCTTGATGCCCGGGGACTTCTCTTCGTTGACGAAGTGAACCGGAACCTGGACGGTGACGCGGCTGGACGCGGAGACGCGCAGGAAGTCGACGTGCATGGTGAAGTCGCGGACCGGGTCGAGCTGGTAGTCCTTGGGCAGGACCGAGATCTTCTCGCCGTTGACGTCGATCGTGGCGACCGTCGTCATGAAGCCGCCGGCGTGAATGCGCTGGGTGACTTCCTTGGTCGACAGGGCGATCGAAAGGGGGGCCTTCTTGTCACCATAGATGACAGCCGGGATAAGACCGTTGCGGCGAAGTTCGCGGGAGGACCCCTTACCTACCCGTTCGCGCGTCTCGGCCTTGAGCTCGTAGGATGCGTGGCTCATAGCATGGACCTTTCATGTGTTACTGGAGAGTTCCGCCGGGCGAGGCGCTGGGCCGCGACCGTCCGAAACTTGAGGATTTCGTGAAAGCCTCATCCGCGTTGCCTCCAAGGGTGTCTGCGCGGACGCCGGTCGCATAGCCGAGAACGCCCGGAAATGCAAGGGCGGGCCGGAATTTCCGGACGCTCACGCCTTCCGGGACTTGCGCTTGGCGGCGAGGCGGCCGAGGCCCATCATCAGGCCGCCGGCGACCAGCCCCCAGAAGGCCCCGGAGATGCCGCCGAAGCTGACCCCCGAAGCCGTGGTCAGGAAGGTGAGCGCCGCCGCCTCGCGCGTTTCCGCCTCCTTGAAGGCGTTCATGGCAGATGCGGCGAAGGCGCTGATCAGGGCGAGGCCGGCGACCGCCTGGATGAGGACGGGCGGGGCCAGGGTGACGAAGGCGGTGACGGCGCCGGCCAGGAGGCCGAAGACGACGTAGGCCGCGCCCGAGACGATCGCCGCCCAGTATCGCCGGCGCGGATCCGGATGGGCATCCTCGCCGGCGCACATCGCCGCGGTGATGGCGGCGAGATTGACCGCGTGCCCGCCGAACGGCGCGCTGAACAGCGAGAACAGGCCGGTGGTGGCAAACAGCGGCCCCGGGTTCGGCTCGTAGTGGTGCACCTTGAGGACCGCGATGCCGGGAATGTTCTGCGAGGCCATCGTGACGATGAACAGCGGCAGCGCGATGCTGACGAGGCCGGAGAGGTTGAAGACGGGGGCGACGAGTTCGGGTCTCGGCAGGAGCTCGCCGGTGACGGCCGAAAGGGCGCCCTCGGGGATGTCGACGCCAAAGGCGAGGACCAGGACGAAGGCCAGAAGGGCGGCGGGAACCGCATAGAGCCGGTTGATCGCGCCGACGATCCCCCAGGCGCCTACGATCGCGAGGCCCAGCAGCGGGTCGAAGGCGATTGCCTTGACCGGGGCGAAGCAGAGGCCGAGCAGCACGCCGGCCAGCATGGCATTGGCGAGCGTGGCAGGGATGGCGGCGACCATGCGGCCGAGCGGCTTCCAGAGACCGGCGAGTACGATCAGCACCGCGCAGACAACGAAGCCGCCCACGGCCGCGGCGAAGCCGCCCTCCACGGCACCGGAGCTTGCGAGCAGCGCCGCCCCCGGCGTCGACCAGGCGATGGAGACCGGAAGCCGCGTCCAGGCGCTCAGCACGATGGCGCAGAAGCCCATCGACAGAGACAGGGCCATTAGCCCCGAGGCGGCCTGCGCCTCGCTGGCGCCGACGCCGGTCAGGCCGTGCAGGACCACGGCGAAGGAACTGGCGAAACCGACAAAGGCGGTGAGCAGGCCCATGAAAAGCGCCTGGAGGGAGAAGTCGCGGAGCATGTGAAACTTTGACGAGTGTTGGCGAATGGACGTTCGTTAGCACAGCTTGCGACGAATGCGAATGGCCCGCCGAGACGACAGGCCAGCTTTCGGGGCGATTGGCAGGGACCGCGCTTCAGCCGCAGGGTGCGGTCAGCGGCGGCACTCGCCCGGGCGCACGACGCGATAGCCGTCGTTGCTGGCCGAGCAGGCGTTCGGGAACGTGCGCAGCCTGCCGTCCCTGATCGCGCAGACGGGCGCATATTCCATCGTGCACATCCGCTCCGGCTCGCGGTCTGGCCGATCGGGCCTGTCTGGGCGGTCCGGCCTGTCGGGGCGGTCGGGCCGGGGCGGCGGTGCGCGGCGGCATTCGCCGCGGGCGACGATGAAGAAGCCGTTGCTCCGTGCCTCGCAGGCATTGGGGAAGGTCTGCCGGCGCGCGCCCCGTTCGCCGCAGACGGGAGCATACTCCATCGTGCACACAGCCGGCGGCCGCGGCGGCGGTCCGCCGCCCGGGCCGGGCACAGTTTCGACCGTGCAGGCGGCGAGGATCGGCACAAGGCCCAGGAGGATGCAGAGACGGCGGGCGTTGCTGGCCGTGAAGCCTGATCTATCCGGCATGCGTGACCTCCCAAAGTCTCAAAGATGTCGCTAATATATGCTCTCGGCAGCGGCAAGAGGAATCAGAGGTGGTTGCGATGCACGTGGGCCATATCATCATCATCGGTGCCATGAAGGCCGGGACCACGACGCTTCATAATCTTCTTTCACAGCACTCGCAGGTGACGATGTCGCACCTGAAAGGTTTCAAGAGCAAGAAGGAGCTCGACTATTTCCTGCGCAAACGCAGCCGCTGTTACGATCTATTCTTCAGAGAGGGACCGCCCGAGGGGACTTGGACGCTCGAGGCTTCGCCGAGCTATTCGAAAGGCTATCTCTCGGGCAACTGCGCGGGGCGCATCGCCGCCCTGAAGAAGCCGACCAAGCTCGTCTATATCATGCGCGATCCGATCGATCGCATCGATTCCCATATATCGCACAATGAGAGCAGGGGTCGGGTGTTGCAGGGACCTGGAGCGCACAAGATGTACTGCGACGCCTCCTGCTACTGGAACCATATCCAACGCTTTGATGCCGCGGGGTTTTCGGATTCGCTGCTGCTGCTCGATTTCGACGATCTCTGCCGCGATCCGGTGGGCTCGGCGCGCAAGGTGCAGGAATTCGTCGGCCTGAACCTCGAGGACCCTGCAGATGTCCGTGTCCACAACGCCCGCCGGCAGGCCGGGCGGGTGCTGACCAAGGAGGATGAGCGGATCTATTGGGAACGCGTTCGCCCGGATGTCGAGGCTCTATTGGCAAGCGGGCGCTTTCCGGCCGCGCAGAAGTGGCTCGATACCTGGTCGGCCGAGTTCGGCTGATCGGCTTCTGCGGCCTGCCGCCGGCCCGATCCCGGCGGTTTGGAGCGGCGGCAATCGCCGCCCCTCTCAGAACAGGAAGTCCGACTTCGTCAGGTCGGCGATCTTCACGCCCTTGAGGACGAGCACGTCGCCCTGGCCGCCGTCGATCCAGACGTCCGGGCCGTGGGCGCGCATGTGGTTCGCCTTGAGATCGGCAAAGCCGGAAACCGATTTCAGACCGGAGAGATCGAGCCGGTCCTGGTCGCTGCCGGAGGGATCGAAATCCCTGATCGTGTCCCGGTCGTAGCCGCTCTTGAAGATGAAGGTGTCCGAACCGGCAGCCCCCGCCAGAGTATCCGTGCCGGCGCGGCCGTCGAGAAGGTCGTGGCCCTTGGTACCGATGATCCTGTCGGCCCGCGACGTTCCCCGAAACACGTCGGTGACATCGCCGGCATCGAAGGTGATGCTGTCGGCGCCGGGGTCGATGTTCCTGCCGCCGTTTGCCGTCCGGCCGTCGTCGATCACCTGGAATTTCAGGGACGCGAATCCTTTTCCGAACTCATGCGCGCCGGGGGTGAACACCAGCTTGCCGATGTCTTCCACGTCGATCACCTGGCCGGCCCTGACGGTCTTCCCGGCGAGCGTGAGCGCGCCCGTCGCAGGCAGGGAGGCGATCTTGACGGCGAGAAACGCGTCGCCGTCGATCCTGTCGGAAAAGCCGAAATCGCCGGCCTTGAAGCCGTAGGACCTGTCTTCGACGATCCTGATCGTCTTGCCGGCGCCGGAAGGGGCGTCGTTGACCTCGGTGATGTCGAAGCGAAGCCTGTTCGGCGTGGCATCGATGTTGCGGCCGCCGTTCGCGGTGCCGCCGTCGTCGACGACCTGGAAGGTGAGGGAGGCCGAGCCGCTGGCATTTGCAGGCGGCGTATAGGCGAGCTTTGCGATGTCCGCCGCGGCGATCGTCTGGCCGGCCTTCACCGTCTTGCCGGAAAGCGTCAGCGTGCCGGATGAGGGCAGGCCGGCGATCCGGATCGCGGACAGGGCATCACCGTCCGCCTTGTCGGAAAAGCCGAAATCGGCTGCCTTGAAGGCGTGGCGGCCGTCCTCCAGCAACGCGATGGTCCGGTCGGCGCCGGCGGGGGCGTCGTTCACCGCCGTGATCCGGAAGCTGATGCGGTTCGGGGTCGGGTCGGTGTCGCGACCGCCGTTCGCGGTGCCGCCGTCGTCGACGACCTGGAAGGTGAAGGACGTCGAGCCGGTGCCGTTTGCAGGCGGCGTGTAGACGAGCTTTGCGATGTCCGCCGCGGCGATCGCCTGTCCGGCCTTCACCGCCTTGCCGGCCAGCGTCAGCGTGCCGGACGAGGGCAGGCCGGCGATCCGGATCGCCTGCAGGTCATCGCCGTCCGCCTTGTCCGCGTAGCCGAAATCGGCCGCCTTGAAGGTGTGGCGGCCGTCCTCGATTAGGGAAACGGTGCGGTCGGTGCCGGACGGGGCGTCGTTCACGGCGAGGATATCGATGCGCAGCGTCTTCGGCGCCGCATCCATGCCGCCGCTGCTGTCGATCACCCGAAACGCGAAACCGGTCGAACTGAAGCTATTGGCCGCGGGGTGGTAGACGAGGTCGGGCAACGCGTCGGCATCGATCTCTTGGCCGAGGACGACCTTCTTTCCGGCGAGCAGAAGCGTGCCGGCCGGAAGGCTCGTGACCTGGACCGTTGCAAACGCGTCGCCATCTGGATCGTGAAAGCCGAAATCGCCGGCCTGGAAGATGTGCGACCCGTCCTCGACGAGCGAGATCGTCCGGTCGCTGCCCGATGGCGCGTCCGCTGTCGGTCTCACGTCGAAGGTGATCGTGTTCGGCTGTACCGCCACGTTCCGCGCTCCGTCCGGGCCGGGGGCTCCGCTGTCGATCACGCGGAAGCCGATCGTAGCGTAGGACGCGCCGAAGCCGTCGGGGTCGGGCCGGTAGACGAGCCGGGAGAGGTCGTCGACTGCGATGCGCATGCCGGCCGTGACGACCGCCTCTCCCAGGCTGAGCGCGCCGCGGTCCGGCAGCGCGGTGATTTCGACGGCGACCAGGTGGTCGTTGTTTTCGTCGCGAAGCGCAAAATCGCCGGGGCCAAAGTGGTAGGCGCCATCCTCGGCCAGCGCGACGGTCCGATCCTCGCCCTCCGGCGCATCGGCGGTATAGTCGACCTGCAGGTGGCGGACTGCGATCGCGCCATTTTCCATTACCTGGAAGGTGACGAAGAAGTCGCCGTCTGCGGCGGCCGTGATGGTCGCCAGCTGGTTCGGGATCATGCCCGCTCTGCTGTCGATCGCGAACACGTCACCGTCGAGGGTGCCGTCGGCATTGAGGCGCAACCCCATCAGTGTCGGCGGGTCGCCGCCCGTGCCAGGCTGCGTCCATGTCGCGACGATGTCGCCATCCGTCATCCGGGCGAGCGCGAGGGTGCCGTATGCCGATGGCGACGACAGCTCGAACGAAAGCGACCGGGTCTCCTCGAGCGCCAGGGCATCGACGAAGACGATGCCGAAGATGCCATCCGAGATCCAGCCGGCCACCAGTCCGCCGTCGGGCAGGACCGTCATGGCCGGAGGAACGGGGGCGACCGCGATCGACTTCAGTTCCTGGTACTGAAGCGCGGCATCGAAACGCAGGCCGACGATCGTGTGCCCCTTGCCGCCGTACTGTATGCCGATGAGGCTGAAGCCGCCTTCCGTATCCGCCACGATACGGGGTTCGTAGAAAGAGTCCGGGTAGATCGTCCGCTCGCCGGCGAGCCCACCCTGCGCATCGTAGGCCTGGACGTTGAAGCCCCGCCAGTCCAGCCATGCCACGACGCTTCTGCCGTCAGAGAGCGTTGCGACGATCCCGCTGTCGACATTGGCCCACTCTTCCGAGGCGAGGATCTCGGGCTCGCCGATCGGCTCTCCATTCGCGCCCAGAAACTGCCGGAACAGCATGGGGCTGGCCCTGCTATGCCAGATGAGGATGAAGCCCGCATCCGGCTCGCCGGAGCGCGGCACCAACCAGAGCCGGGTGACATCGTCATAACCTTCGAGCGTGAACGACTGTGTCTGCCCGTCGGCCGCAAACCCGTGAATGGCGATGGCCGTGCCGTCGTCCGCATGGACAAGGATGTAGCGGCCGTCGGCGTCACCGGCCGTCGCTGCAAGCCGCAGCGGCGCCGATTGATCGAGGAGTACCATCGTTCCGGTTGCATGGCTCATGACGCAATCCCCCGTTCAGGGGCATGTGCGGCCACGGCAAAGCCCTCGCGCCCGCCTGTCGGCGTGCGCGTCGCCCTGTCGCTTCAATGGTATTCCGGCACTCGTCCCCGGGGCAGCAAACTAAGCTACAATTCAACGTTGCGCAATCGTTGCGCGCATTTTTTGACTTGCAAGTTGCAAAACTGATGGATTGGCCGGTTCGCGACGGCGGACGACGGACGTCATGCGCCGTCCGCGCGGATGGCGGGAACGTGTCGGCTGCACAGCCAAATTTGCGGAGGCGGGGAGACTGGCGCCGCGGCGCCTCAGTCGAACAGGCTCGACACCGATTCCTCTGCAGCCGTCCGGTTGATCGCTTCGCCGAGCAGGCCGGCGGTGGTGATCACGCGGATGTTGTGGGCCGACTGGACGGCCGTCGTCGGCTGGATCGAGTCCGTGATCACCAGTTCCTTCAGCTTGGAGGAGGTGACGCGCGCGACGGCGCCGCCGGACAGGACGCCATGGGTGATGTAGGCGGTGACGCTGGTGGCGCCGTTCTTCAGCAGGGCCTCGGCGGCGTTGCAGAGCGTTCCGCCGGAATCGACGATGTCGTCGATCAGCAGGCAGTCCTTGCCGGACACGTCGCCGATGACGTTCATGACCTCGGACTCACCCGGCCGGTCGCGGCGCTTGTCGACGATCGCCAGCAGACAGTCGAGCCGCTTGGCGAGCGCGCGGGCGCGCACCACGCCGCCGACGTCGGGAGACACGACCATCACGTTCTTCAGGTCGTAGTTTTCCTTCACGTCGCGCGCCAGGATCGGAATGGCGTAGAGGTTGTCGGTCGGGATGTCGAAGAAGCCCTGGATCTGGCCGGCGTGCAGGTCGAGCGTCAGAACGCGGTCGGCGCCGGCTTCGGTGATCAGGTTGGCGACGAGCTTGGCGGAGATCGGCGTGCGCGGGCCGGGTTTGCGGTCCTGGCGGGCATAGCCGAAATAGGGGATCACGGCGGTGATGCGGCGGGCGGAAGACCGCCGCATCGCATCGATCATGATCAGCAGTTCCATCAGGTGGTCGTTCGTCGGGAACGAGGTCGACTGGACGAGAAAGACGTCCTCGCCGCGCACGTTCTCCTGGATTTCGACGAAAATCTCCTGGTCTGCGAAGCGGCGCACGCTCGCGCGGCCTAGGGGGACATTGAGATAGTTGCAGATCGCTTCGGCCAACAGCCGGTTCGAGTTGCCCGCGAAAACCTTCATCTATGGTCCGCCTGTCTGATGGCCTAGGAGAATGCCGATGGGCTGCCTTTTAGCGTTCCTTCGCGTGAATGCAAGTCCCGTGCCGGAGGGTTTTCCGCTCTTTCCCTCGCCCGGTGCGCGCGAGGGTGGTTCCATCGGGGGCCGCGCCACGTCAGGCGTGCATGCAAAGGACTGCGTCCGGCGGGAGCCGCACGGCCTATCGCCCGCGGCGGCGGCCCGGCTCGCCGATCGTCGAGGGCAGCCCCATCGCCCATACGATTTGGTGTATCAAATCAATCGAAGTAACCCATGATTGTGGCTTGGGGTGCCGCGCCTGCACGGTGATGATCCACAAGGCCCAGGGTTAAGTCTTTCGGGGGAATGCTTCGGAAGCCGCCTGCATGAATTTGTCTACGTGGACAAATTGCACATCAAAGAACACCATAGCCTATCCTAGAAAATTCCTGAGTTGTTTTGCTGGTTCAAGCAACGTCAGTGCATGGCTATGAAAAGTTCTTTGATTTACTTGCCTTATGGCGGGAGGCGAAGATGGCTAAAGTGAAACTGGCTGCATACGAGTGGCTTGCACGCATCGATCCCATCAACAGCACGATCATCGGCACGCAATATGCCGACGTCCTTTCGGCGGAAGCCGAGAGGGATGCCGTCTTCGGCCTGTGCGGCAAGGATGAACTCAGCAGTACCTACAACCGCACCGCCCTCATCGGCGGCAAGGGCGGCGACTGGCTGAGCACGGACGTGCTCGCGCTGGCCACATCCGGCGATCCGGTCGAGGGGCTCGCCATCCAGTATGGCGGCAAGGGCTGGGACAAGCTGGATTCGAAGATCACCCTGCAGAGCGAGGCCCCGCCGAATTCCAGCCAGCAGTTCAGCGCCGAGAACCTTCTCTCCGGCGGCGATGACAACGACACCATCAAGGCGGTGGCCAATGTCGCTGCTGTCATTTTCGGAAACGTCACGCTGAAGAACAAGGTTCTCGGCGGAACCGGCAACGACACGATCGATGTCCTGGCCGATGCGCGCGGCGCGATCAGGGACAATTACGTCAGGAACTGTGTCGACGGCGGCAGCGGCAGGGACCGGATCGTGGCGCAGGCGGAGACCGAGCACGACGCGATGTCTGCAACCGCCATCAACGTGCTGAAGGGCGGCTCCGGCGACGACTTCCTGGACGCATCCGCGAGAGGCCGCGCGAACGGCACGGAGCTCGTGAAGAACAGCCTGCGCGGCGAGGAAGGAAACGACGTCCTGCACGCCTACAACTTCACGAATTCGAACTCGTCGTCACCGGTCGGCCTCAACGAACTCTGGGGCGACAGCGGCAACGACGTGCTGGAGGTCAAGCACGAGGACAGCGGCAACTGGTTCATCGACATCACGAGCCGCCTCTACGGCGGGAGCGGCGGCGACGACCTGAAGGCGGAGATGGTTGCGACCTCGGCGGGGACTATGGCGTCGGCGCTGCAGCATCTCGATGGCGGTGACGGCTGGGATGTTCTCGAGGCCCGGCTGACCTTGCATGCGCGGGGCGGCACGGGCCTGTTCGACATTGCCAACGTGCTGAAGGGCGGCGACGGCAATGATCGCCTCGAGGCGTATCTCGACGTCGATCTCTACAATCCGCCGGAGAACGCGGACTCGCTGGCGCAGAACCGCCTCGATGGCGGGGCCCGTGACGACACGCTGATTGCCACCGTCGCTGCCGGGTCGGTCGGGGCGAGCATCCTGATGGGCGGCTCGGGCAACGACCGGCTCACGGTGATCGGCGGTGCGGACAACGAGCTCAGCGGCGGCACCGGCCGGGATACGCTGGTGAGCGGTGTCGGCAGCGATCACATGGACGGCGGCGAGGATGCCGACCGCTTCGTGTTCGCCCCGCTGAACGGCCACGACACGATGGAGTTCGAAAAGGGCGTCGACAGGATCGACCTGAAGGCCTACGCGGCCAGCGGGATCCATGAATTTGCCGACCTGGACATCGACTTCGTCGGCGACGACAGCGTCATCCGCTTCGATGCCAACAACGACATCACCGTCGCCGGCGTCGTCAACCTGGCGGCCGACGACTTCCTGTTTGCCTGATCCGCAGCCGGCGGGGTGGGGGCGAGCGCCTGCTCAGGTCCGGGCGACGTCGGGCGCGGACACGCGCATTCACTGGCGAAATCGCGCCCGGCAACCGGCCGGGCGTGGCTGCCTGCGCCTTTCAGCCGCCGGTCTGCTGTTTCCAGGCCATGTATTCCTGGATGGTGCGGCTCGCGATCGCTTCCATCGTGCCGGCGGGCACGGCGGCCCAGGGATCGTTGGCGGTCGCCTCGACGCTGTCCTGGCCCTGGATGCGATGCAGGCGGGCGCCTGAGCTGTCGAGCACGTCCCACACATAGGTGACGGTGGTCTTGCCGCCGTCGGCCATGGCCGAGAAATAGCCCTTGAGGATATGCCGGCTGGAGTTGTCGGAGGAGCTCTTGATCGTCAGGCCGCGCGCCCGCGCCTGCGCGCCGAGCTGGCGCGACAGCGGCGTGACCGCCTCGACCGGCGCGCCGATGATCGGCAGGAAGCGGATGCTCTCGCCGGCGGCGGGGGCCACGGCCGCCGAGTTGGTCTGCGGTGCTGCAGGCTGTGGCTGGGCCGGCGCGGCTTGCTGCGGCTGGGCTGCCGGCTGGCGGGGCGTATTTCCGGCCGCCGGTGCGGCATTGGCGGGCGAGGGGTCGTCGACGACGATCCCGCCTTCGCCGCTGGAAACGGGATTGGAATTGCCGCTCGAAAGGGCCGCGGCCTGCGATTCGAGGCTGTCGGTGGGGCCGGCCTGCCGCGGGGCGCCCATCGCCGAGACCTGGGCGTTGCCGACCGGCCGGCTGTCGGCGCTCATCTGGTCGAGGTCGCGCTGCGTGACCGGCGGCGACTGCGCCGCAGCGCCGCCGACGTCCATGGGCGGCGTCAGCGCATCCGTGCTGTTGCAGCCTCCCAGGATGAGAAGACCGATCAGGGCCAGCCGTTGCCTCAGCTCGCGCATCCGTTTCACGTCCGCCGTCCGGAAAGTCGCATCGTCCCTCCATTCCACGCAGGGATTTATGCGGTGCGCCGTCGTTGCGTGTCAATTCCCGGATTTTCCCGCAAGGGCTACGGGGATCGGTCAGACCTCGATGAAATCGAGGCCGTAGCGCGACAAAGCCTTCGGCTCGTCGGTGGTCGTCAGGTAGGTCTGGCCCAGCGTCATCGCCGTTCCGGTGTCGGAATCCATGATGATCATGTGCACGAACAGCGACATGTCGGGCAGGATTTCCTGTGGATTGCCGACGTGGAACATCTGTTGCTCCATCCAGGAGGGCGAAAAGCGCGCGCCGAGCGAATAGCCGCAGGCGTTCAGCCGATGCCGGGCGAGGCCGCGCTCGTCCATGATCCGTGCATGGGTGTCGAAGACGGTGCCGAAGGTGTTGCCCGGCCGGAGCACCATCTCGATCGCCTGGATGGTCTCGCGGCAGGCGCTGTAGAGCTCGCTGTGGCGGTTGGTCGGCTCGCCGATGACGACCGTGCGCATCATCGCCGCATGGTAGTGGGCGCTGACGCCGGCCCATTCGAGCGTCAGCTGGTCGCTGGCATCGAGGCGACGCCGGCCGGATTTGTAGCGGCAGAGCAGCGCATCCTCGCCCGAGCCGATGATGAACTCGTTGGCCGGATAGTCGCCGCCGCCGGCAAGGACGGCGCCCTGCATGGCCGCGAGGATCGCCGCCTCGTCGCCGCCCGGGGCAATCAGCGGCAGGGCCGCGTCCAGCGCGTCGTCGGCAAGGGCTGCCGCCCGCTCCACATAGGCGATCTCGGCGGCGCTCTTGATCAGCCGCAGCCGGCCCACCAGCAGCGAGGCGTCGACCAGTTCGCCGAAGCTCTGGAGCTGGTTGTCGAGGAGCTTGGCGTTCCGGCCCGTCAGGCCGTGGGTGTCGTATTCGACGCCGATGCGGCAGCCGAGCAGGTCCATCTCCGACAGGAGGTTCTTCAGGTCCATCGCCGGATCGGCGTTCGCCCGGTCGACCCAGATCTCGATCTTGCCGATCGTCGAGGTCTGCCGCGCCTGGCGCAGGTCGGCCGAGCGCGTCAGCAGCACCATTTCGCCGTCGGCCCGGACGACGAGGGTCTGGAAGAAGCAGTAGCCGAACGTGTCATAGCCGGTGAGCCAGTACATGCTCTCCTGGGCGAAGAGCAGCATGGCGTCGAGCTTTTCCTCGCGCATCCGCGCCGTCAGGCGCTGAAGCCGGTTGGCATATTCCTCGGTCTCGAAATGCAGGGCCATGCTTCGCTCCCTTGTCCGTTTCTTGTCAGTCTTCAGCCGCGGATCATGATCGCCGAAATCTGGCGGCCGTAGTCGGGCTCCTTGCGGTGGACGGTCCGGCGATAGGAGAAATAGTCGGCATCCTCCGGGTAGGTGCAGATGTCGAGGTTCTCGGCCTCGATGCCGGCCTCCGTCAGCCGCCGAAGCGTCAGCGCCGGCAGGTCGAACATCGCATGGCCGCGGCGCTCGGACGGCGAAAAGAATGCGCCGTAGGACTCGTTTGTTCCGACAAAGCGCTCGACGAATTCCGGACCGACCTCATAGTGGCGCTTGCTGATCGAGGGGCCGAGGCAGGCGACGATGTTTTGCCGGGCGGCGCCCAGTCTCTCCATGGCGGCGATGGTGTTTTCCAGCACGCCGGTCAGGGCGCCCTTCCAGCCGGCATGGGCGGCGCCGACGACACCGGCCTTCGGATCGGCGAACAGCACCGGTCCGCAATCGGCGCTGAGGACGGCGACGACGAGGCCGGGCGTCGCCGTCACGAGCGCATCCGCCGTCGGCCTCTCGCCGTCATAGCCGTCGTCGACGGTGACGACGTCCGGCGAGTGGACCTGGTGGACGGTGGCGAGGCGCGCGGGGACGGTGCCGAACCAGTCGCCGACGCGCCTGCGGTTCTCGACGACCCGCTCGCGCTCGTCATTGGAGCCGAGGCCGACGTTGAGGCCGGCATAGATGCCGTCGGATACGCCGCCCTTGCGGGTGAAATAGCCATGCCGGACCGCGTCGCCGGCGGCGCGCGAGATCAGCGGGGACTGGACGGGGGAAAGCACGGCGTCATCCTTCATCGCTTCGTTGCGGCTCCCGGGGGGAGCGGGAACCCTGGCGGGCTGCGGACAATGCGGTGTCCGATTCAAGAGCGGGGGCGATGTTGATCGCCGGTGGGTGGGCTGTCAATCCGCCGGCCGGAACGGCGCAAGCGCCACGGGCGCGCCGGAGACGGCCAGCACCTTGAACAGGTCGCCCATGTTGCCGGCGCCGGAACCGGCCAGCCGCTCGACATCGGCGACGATCTGGCGCTGCAGGTCCTCGCTGCGGCCGCGGCCGAGGGCTGCGGCCCGGTCGGCGAGCCCCAGGCCCATCAGGAAATCGCCCTGGTGCAGCGGGCCATGCACGCGCAGTCCACTGTCGCGGGCGACGGATGCGAGCCGCTCGAAGTCGACGTGGCTCGTGAGGTCGGCTTCGCCGGGATGGGCGAGCGGCGGGTCGAAGGCATGGCGCAGGACCGCCTGCAGCGTGTCGCCGAAG
Organism: Mycoplana sp. MJR14; assembly: GCF_029210525.1. Classification (NCBI taxonomy): domain Bacteria; kingdom Pseudomonadati; phylum Pseudomonadota; class Alphaproteobacteria; order Hyphomicrobiales; family Rhizobiaceae; genus Mycoplana; species Mycoplana sp. MJR14. The sequence goes on along the minus strand of NZ_JARGEO010000009.1, from coordinate 78,731 downwards.
CCGGTCGCGACATGGCCGTAGTCGATGACGAGCGCCGTTCCACCCTTCAATCGCAGGCGCTCGCAGATCGCCGCCATCACCGCCTCGCGTGCCGTGGCGACCTCGAAGATCGCCCCGACCGGCTGGGACCTGTGGCTTTCCGGCAGGAGCGCCGGGTCGATGCCGGCGACGCCTGCGGCAAATGTCAGCTCACCGTCCGCATCGAGCCCGACCATGCGCTCGCGGAAGCCGGTCGGGGTGCGGACGAACTGGCGGATCGGGATCGCGTCGAACAGTTCGTTGGCGGCCAGAAGCGTGAAGCCTTCCGGCACCTCGTCGAAGCTGTCGTGCCAGGCGACGCGGGCGGCGCGGTCCTGCAGCGTCTGCCGCTGGATCTCGCGCAGGCGCGGGCTCGTCTCCACGAGGTGAAAGGTGGCGGCGTCAAGGAGCTTCGGCGCGAGCTTTGCGACGACGCGCATCATGTCGGCCATCATCGTGCCGCGGCCGGGGCCGATCTCGACGAAGCGGACTGCGGCCGGTGCGCCGTGCTGATGCCAGGCGTTGACCATGAAGACGCCGAGCATCTCGCCGAACAGCTGGCTGATCTCGGGCGCGGTGACGAAATCGCCCTCCGTGCCGAACGGCTCGCGGGTCTTGTAGTAGCCATGCTCGGGATCGGCGAGGCAGAGCGAGAAGTAATCGGTGACGCTGATCGGGCCGTTGGTGCGGATCAGGGCCTTGATCTTGCGGGCGAGGGGCGTCGACATGGCCGGCCTCCTCGCCTCAGACGGCGGCACGCCGGGCGCGCAGCATCGCCCAGAGGCCGAGCGCCAGCATCGGCAGCGACAGCAGCATGCCCATGGTCAGCCAGCCGCCGAGGAGATAGCCGAGCTGCGCGTCCGGCTCGCGGAAGAATTCCACGAAGATGCGGCAGACCGCATAGCCGGCGACAAACAGGCCGGTCACGAAGCCGGGTCGCTTCAGCGCCCCGAAGGCATAGATCGCAACGGCCAGCAGCGCGAGCAGCACGAGGCCCTCGAGTGCTGCCTCGTAGAGCTGGCTCGGATGGCGGGCGAAGGGGCCGGCATTGGGAAAGACGAAGGCCCAGGGCAGGCCGGAGAGCTTGCCCCACAGCTCGCCGTTTATGAAATTGGCGATGCGGCCGAAGAACAGGCCGATCGGCACGACGGCGGCGACGATGTCGAACAGGCTCCAGATGCGGATGCCGTTCCGGCGGGCAAACAGGATCATGGCGATGGTGGTGCCGGTGAAGCCGCCGTGGAATGACATGCCGCCGTTCCAGATCTGGACGGCGCGCAGCGGATCGTCGACGACCGCGGCGAAATCGTAGAACAGGATGTAGCCGATCCGTCCGCCGAGGATGACGCCGAGGGCCGCCCAGACGAGGAAGTCGTCGAGCTGGGCGAGGGTCATGGGCGGATTGTCCTTCGGCCACAGATCGGCGCGCGAGACCAGCCGGCGGGCATAGAACCATCCCAGCAGGATGCCTGCGACATAGGCCAGCCCGTACCAGTGGACGGCGACGGGGCCGATCGAGAAGGCGACCGGGTCGATGTTGGGGAACGCCATGACGGCGAAAAGTTCTGCTGCTGCGATCAAGGGCTCTGGTCCGGTTGGTTCGGCCGGAACATGGCGTCCGGCCATGGGATGGTCAAGCCGATTTCGCCGGATCGATCGGCGGCATGTTCGGCTGTGCCGGGTCGTCCCCAAGCGATTCCGCTTGCATCGCCCGGTGCCACATCCTACCTCAGGAAAAGGATGCGGCGCTGGGCCGCGAAATGCTTTCAAAGCCGAGGAGGCCGACAATGACCACCGGAAGCAGTCGAATTCTCGATGACTTCGCCAAGCTGATGACCGATGCCGCGGGCGCGGCGCAGGGCGTGCGCAAGGAGATGGAAACCGTCTTCCGGGCGCAGGCCGAGCGCTTCCTGAACGGCCTGGACCTCGTCAAGCGCGAGGAATTCGAGGCCGTGCGGGAGATGGCGGTCAAGGCGCGCGAGGAGAACGACGCGCTCCTGAAGCGCATCGAGGCGCTCGAGGCGAAGCCGGCTGCGGCGAAAAAGTAGCCCGACGCAGCATCGGCTGACGTTAGGGAAGGCCGGCCGCGGGACCCGCGTGCCGGCCTTTGCTTTTTTGAAGAATTTTTTGCCCCTGTGGACATCGTTAAAAAAGCCTTATCGCAGAGTCACTTGAGGTGCGGCGCTGAATCTGTTTGGCAACCTCTGTCCACAACGGCGGCGACAAAATGGGCTGCGGGGGCTGGTGTCGGGACTCTGCCGTTATACACTGATTTTAAATGATGATTCGAGACGGCAACGCCAGCTTGGGGCAGGGTTAGTTGGTCAGACTCTGGCAGTGCTGCGAAATCATTCAGTGTTCTTCCGGAGTGGGTGTCTGCGTTCTCGTCGTGCGTGGTTGCGACGGCGTGCGCCTATCCGGCCAAAAGGGTGATGCATGAGCCTGATGGAATTGGAAATCGCAAGGCAGTCGAATCCGGTCGACATGATCGAATTCGTCGCTGCAAACAACGACTGGTCGTTCGAGCGCTCCGGCGAAGACGAGATCGCGATGACGGTCGAGGGCAAGTGGACGGACTACCACGTTTCCTTTTCCTGGATGGAAGAATTCGAGGCGCTGCACCTTGCCTGCGCCTTCGACATCAAGGTGCCCGAAAGCCGTGTCAATGAAGTCATCAGGCTCTTGTCGCACGTCAACGGCCAGGTGCTCATGGGGCACTTCGACCTGTGGCGGCACGAGGATGTGGTGATCTTTCGCCAGTCGCTGCTGCTTGCCGGCGGCGCCGAGCCGACGAACCGCCAGGTCGAGGTGCTGCTGTCCAGCGCGCTCGAGACCTGCGAGGCCTATTTCCAGGCATTCCAGTTCGTCGTCTGGTCGGGCATGGATGCGCAGGCCGCAGTCGATGCGGTGATGTTCGAGACGGTCGGAGAAGCGTAAGGCATGAGTGTTGGGAAGGCAGGTCCAGTCGTTCTCGTCGGTGCCGGCAACATGGGCGGGGCGATGCTCGCCGGCTGGCTGAAGAGCGGCGTGCCGGGCGGCTCCATCCTCGTCATCGATCCCGGCCCGTCTGCGGCCATGCAGAAGCTGATCGCCGACAACGGCGCGCGCCACGAAGTCTCTCCGCCCGCCGGGACGACCGCAGGCGTCCTGTTCGTGGCCGTCAAGCCGCAGGTGATGGACATCGTGCTGCCGCCGCTGAAGGGACTTGTGGGGCCGGATACGGTCGTGGTCTCGGTCGCGGCCGGCAAGACGCTCCGTAACCTCGAGGCGCATCTGGGGCCGGCGGCCATGGTTCGGGCGATGCCGAACACACCGGCGATGGTCGGCCGGGGCGTTACCGGCGCCTTTGCCAACGACCGGGTGACCAAGGACCAGCGCGAGCAGGTGCATGGCCTTCTCAAGGTCAGCGGCCCGGTCGAATGGGTCGACAAGGAAGCCGATATCGACGCCGTCACCGCCCTTTCCGGAAGCGGTCCGGCCTATGTCTTCTATCTCGTGGAGTGCATGGCTGAGGCAGGCCGCAAAGCCGGCCTGCAGGCGGACCTCGCCATGCGTCTTGCGCGGGAAACCGTCTCGGGGGCTGGTGAACTTCTTCACCAGTCCCCCGATGACGCCGCCAGGCTTCGCCAGAACGTCACCTCGCCCGGCGGCACCACGGCCGCTGCACTCGCGATCCTCATGGACAAGGACGGTATGCAGCCGCTGTTCGACCGCGCCATCGAGGCAGCCCGCAAGCGCGCCGAGGAACTCGCCGGCTGACATGGCCGTGCGCGCGCACGGACTGGGTGCGGGCTCGACCGCCTGGTCTTCATGCGATAACCAGTAAGGCGATCCCACCGTGTCCGGCCGGACAGCGGGCGATTGGTATTTCGCATTTGATGGAGCATTTCATGTCCGAGACGATTTCCTTTGCCGATTTCGAGCGGGTCGACATTCGCGTCGGCACCATCGTCGAAGCCGCCGAATTTCCCGAGGCGCGCAAGCCGGCCTACAAGCTCGTGATCGACTTCGGCCCGGAGATCGGCTTGAAGAAGTCCTCGGCCCAGATCACCGTGCACTACGGACCGGATCGGCTGGTCGGCCGGCAGGTGCTGGGCGTCGTCAATTTCCCGCCGCGCCAGATCGGTCCGGTTCGCTCGGAAGTTCTGACGCTGGGCTTTGCCGACGAAGCCGGCGCGATCGTCCTCGCCGCGGCCGAGCGGCCGGTGCCGAACGGCGCGAGGCTCTGCTGACGTCCGAAACGAATTCTACGCCGGGATCCGGATCGTGGCCCTCAGGCCGCCGAGGGGGCTGTCGGACAGGGTGACGTTGCCGCCGTGGCTGCGGGCGATGTCGCGGGCGATCGCGAGTCCCAGGCCGGTGCCGGAGGAATCGAGGTTGCGGGCCTCGTCGAGGCGGAAGAACGGCTTGAACACGTCATCGCGCGAACGCTCTGGGATGCCGGGGCCGTCGTCGTCGACGACGATCGTCAGCCACTTGGCGCTGTGGCGGGCCTGGATCTGCACCTTGTTGGCATAGCGGAGCGCGTTGGAGACGATGTTGCCGACGAGCCGCGAGAACGCGTTCGGCCGCACCATGACCTCGTCCTCGCCCTCGATCGTGCTGGTCAGTTGCTTGTTGTGGAGCTCGGCCTCCATCTCGAACTTGTCGATGAGATCGCTGAGGCGGAGATGGCCGACGTCCTCCTCGGCCTCGCCGCGGGCGAAGGAGAGATAGCCCTCCAGCATGCTCTGCATGTCCTCGACGTCCTTGTTCAGGCCTTCGAGGTCGGGGTTCTTGCCGGCGAGCGCGAGCTGCAGCTTGAAGCGGGTGAGGATGGTGCGCAGGTCGTGGCTGACGCCGGTCAGCATGGCCGTGCGCTGTTCCATCTGCCGCTCGATGCGCTCGCGCATCAGCATGAAGGCGAGGCCGGCGCGCCGCACCTCGTCGGCGCCGCGCGGGGCGAAGTCATCGGGCATCTTCTGCCCCTTGCCGAAGCTCTCGGCCGCGTGCGCCAGCGACAGGATCGGGCGGATCTGCCCGCGCAGGAACAGGATCGAGATCGTCAGCAGCACGAGCGAGGCGCCCACCATCCAGACGAGGAAGATATGGGTGTTGGAGGCGTAGGTGTGGTTGCGGCGGGCATAGACGCGCAGCGTCTTGTCCTGGTCGACGAGGATGCGGATCTCGACCAGGTCGCTGTCGCCAAGCGTGTCGATCCAGAAGGGCAGCTTGATCTGCTTGGTGATCTGCTCGGAGAGGATGTGGTCGAGGATGTTGAAGAAGGGCTTCGGCTGCGGCGGCGGCAGTTCGTTGCCCTTCTCGATGGCGATGTTGAGGTTCATCCGGTCGCGGGCGATGCGGATGATCTCGGCATTGGCGCCGTCGTCGGGGAAGGTGTCGATCAGGTCGATGATCGCGGCGATGTCACGGGTGACCGCCATCGACAGCCGCTCCGTCACCAGCTGCCAGTGGCGCTCCATGAAGACGAAGGCGACGACCGACTGCAGGAGCACCATCGGAATGATGATGATGAGCAGCGATCGCGTGTAGAGCCCGGTCGGCAGCCGCCGGCGCAGCCACTTGACGACGTTGCGCCAGCCGGAAAGCGGCGTCCTCTCGATTTCGCGCTTGAAGGTTTCGAAGGCTGTCATGTCGCCGTTTGCCGTTTCGCTCTTCTGCCGGCCCCTGTTGCTATTCGATGCTCAGCCTGTAGCCGATGCCGCGCACGGTCTGCAGCCAGACGGGATTGGTCGGATCATCCTCGATCTTGCGCCGCAGGCGGTTGATCTGGACGTCGATCGTGCGCTCGCCGACATCCGTCTCCTCGCCGATCAGCTCGTGGCGCGGGATGGTCTCGCCGGCGCGCAGCGAAAAGAGCAGCATGATCTCCTGCTCGCGGTCGGTCAGCCGGATCGGATCGCCGCCGCGCTTCAGTTCCTTGCGCACGATAGAGAAGGTGTATGGCCCGAACATGACTTGCTCGATCTTGGGGGCCGTGGGCTGGGTGTTGCGCTTGAGGATGTTGTTGATGCGCAGCACCAGTTCGCGCGGCTCGAAGGGCTTGGCGAGGTAGTCGTCGGCGCCGGCCTCCAGCCCTTCGATGCGGGCGGTGGTCTCCGTCAGCGCCGTCAGCATGATGATCGGGATGTTGCGGATCGCGCGCAGGCTCTCCGTCAATTGCAGGCCGGTCTCGCCCGGCATCATCACGTCCATCACGATCAGGTCGAAGTCGAGGCCCTCCAGCCGGCGGCGCGCCTCGTCGGCGTCGCCCGCGACGGTCACACGAAAGCCTTCGCCCGCCAGGTAGCGGCTGAGAAGCTCGCGGATGCGCTTGTCGTCGTCGACGATCAGGAGATGGGCGGCGTCGTCGGAAGGCCTGTCTTGCGTCGTCATCACTGTCTGTCCGATCTCACTCTTGCGCGCCGCTACTCCTGGCGCGCATTCTGCATGCCGGCGAGGAAGCGCGTCACGGCGGCGCGATCCTCCACGCTCATCCCCTCGAAGGCGCGCTCTATGCGCTCCTGCTGGGGCTGCGCCAGCGCCAGCGCCAGTTCGCGGCCCGAACGCGTCGGATACAGCTTGCGCTGCCTGCGGTCCTCCGGGCCGGCCACCTGGCGAATATAGCCCGAATCGATCAGTTGTTTCAAAACCCGCGCGAGACTTTGCTTGGTAATCTTCAGCGTATCGAGCAGGTCGGCCACCGTCAGTCCCGGTTCGCGGTTGACGAAGTGCACGACGCGGTGGTGCGCGCGTCCGAAGCCGCTCCTCTCCAGGATGGCGTCGGGGTCGGAGATGAAGTCGCGATAGGCGAAGAAGAAGCCCTCGATGATCTCGAAGTCGATGCCGCCTTCGTCGGTCAACGGCTGGTCGTAGAACTCGTTCGTCGCCTTGCGTTCCGAAGTCAGTCGTCCCACGCGGTCATTTCCTTTCATGGCAGCAGTGATGCGCGCAACAATCGCAAAAATATGTCAGTGTTGTTGACATATTTTTACACTCTTGCTACGCGTTGTCCACAACTTGCCGACGGCGCCTTCGTCCGATGCGCCGGAGCGGTTCCCCGTTCTCACCGGCGCTTCCGGCACTGTTGGCAAGGCAGTATCATGCCTGTTTCTGGTTAGACCGTATCGGGCAGCAAAATCAACATCAAGACGGCCTCTGCGGCCGGGAGGAAGCATCATGGCGGTTCCCTTCGATCAAATGGAAGGCCAGATCTGGTTCAACGGCGAATTTGTCGCCTGGGCGGACGCGAAGATCCACGTGCTGACGCATGGCCTTCACTATGCGAGTGCGGTGTTCGAGGGCGAGCGCGCCTATGGCGGGCGCATCTTCAAGCTCACCGAGCACAGCCGGCGCCTGCACCGCTCTGCCGAGATCCTCGGCTTCGAGATCCCCTATTCGGTGGAGGAACTGGATGCGGCGAGCGTCGAGCTTCTAAAGCGGCAGGGCTTCTCCGAGGCCTATGTGCGGCCGATCGCCTGGCGGGGATCGGAATCGATGGGCGTGTCGGCGCAGCAGAACCGCATCAACGTCGCCATCGCCATCTGGCAGTGGGGCAGCTACTTCAATCCGGCCGAGAAGCTGAAGGGCATCCGCCTCGACATCGCCGAGTACCGCCGCCCCGATCCGAGGACGGCGCCGTGCGAATCCAAGGCCGCCGGCCTCTACATGATCTGCACGATCTCCAAGCATGCCGCGGAAGCCAAGGGCTATGCGGACGCGATGATGCTCGACTACCGCGGCCAGGTGGCCGAAGCGACCGGCGCCAACATCTTCTTCGTCAAGGACGGCGTCATCCACACGCCGACGCCGGACTGCTTCCTGAACGGCATCACCCGCCAGACGGTGATCGAGCTCGCGAAGCGCCGCGGCTACCAGGTGGTCGAACGGGCGATCATGCCGGAGGAGCTCTCCGGGTTCAGCGAGTGCTTCCTCACCGGCTCGGCCGCGGAAGTGACGCCGGTGTCGGAGATCGGCCCCTACCGCTTCACGCCGGGCAAGATCTGCGAGACGCTGATGAACGACTACATGCGCGAGGTCCATCCGTTTGCCGCTGCGGCGGAATAGCCCGTAAGGGAAGAGGCGGCATGGTCGATGTCGCCTCTTCACGGATCCGGGCTTTGCCGCCAGCGCAGGCTCAGGCCTGCCGATGACCGAGCAGGCTGCCGGCGATCGCCTGCAGGACGCCGCCGCCGATGAGGCCGCCGATCGCATTGGCGACGAGCACGGACAGGCCGGCCTCGCCACCCACGGCCTGCAGCAGCAGGCCGCCGCCGACACCGCCGATCGCGCCCACGATCGTCCGCACGATCACGCTGGTCGCCTGCTGCTTCAGCATGGCGCCCACGGCGTTGCCGCCGACCGCGCCGCTGATGAGCTGTGTGATGAGTGGCATCAATGCTTCCATGTGCATTCCCCCCGTATGGGTCGTGCCGGAAGCGCGTCGAGGCCTTCCGGCAACGAACACGTGAAGCTGGCCGGCGCCCCTCCCGGGCCACCGAATCGCCAGTGCCGATACCCTCGGCAGCAAGCAGAGTGGTTGCGATTTCGCGAACTGTCAATTTTCCGGTGTTGCCGGGGCCGGCGTGCCGCCGCGGGGCCCTTCGAACGGACGACGCCCGGGCTCGCGCGATGCGAACCCGGGCGTCGTCCGTGTCTGCAGGCCGGCGACCTTACTCGGCCGCGTCGTTGAAGACGCCGCGGCGGATCTGGTCTTCCTCGATGGATTCGAACAGCGCCTTGAAGTTGCCCTCGCCGAAGCCCTCGTCACCCTTGCGCTGGATGAACTCGAAGAAGATCGGGCCGATCACGGTCTTGGAGAAGATCTGCAGGAGGATCTTCGTCGTGCCGCCGTCCACCACGCCTTCGCCGTCGATCAGGATGCCGTGCTTCCTCAGCCGGTGCAGCGGCTCGTCGTGGTCGTGGACGCGCTCCTGCGACTTCTCGTAGTAGGTCTCCGGCGGGCCGGGCATGAACTTCAGGCCGTTCTCGGCCAGCCGGTCGGTCGCGTCGTAGATCTCCTCGGTGCCGACGGCGATGTGCTGGATGCCTTCGCCGTTGTACTTGCGCAGATATTCCTCGATCTGGCTGCGGTCGTCGGTCGATTCATTCAGCGGAATGCGGATCTTGCCGCAGGGCGAGGTGATCGCCCGCGAGACCAGGCCGCTCATCTTGCCGGCGATGTCGAAGAAATGGATCTGCCGGAAATTGAAGAGCTCGCGGTAGAACGCCCACCACTTGTCCATGTTGCCGCGGAAGACGTTGTGGGTCAGGTGGTCGAGATAGTAGAAGCCGACGCCTTCAGGCTTCGGGTCGCGTTCGCCGGTCCACGCGAACTCGGCGTCATAGGCCGAACCCTTCTCGCCGTAGCGATCGATGAAGTACAGCAGCGATCCACCGATGCCGACGATCGCGGGGGCGTCGATGCACTTGTCGGTGCCGCGATATTCCTCCGCGCCCATCGACACCGCATGCCGCAGCGCGTGCTCGGCATCGACGACGCGCCAGGCCATCGATGGCGCGCAGGGGCCGTGCTTGTCGACGAAACGCTCGGCGAACGAGCCCTTCTCGGCGTTCAGGATGTAGTTGATGTCGCCCTGCCGCCAGACGGAGATGTCCTTCGTGCGGTGCCGCGCCACCTCCGAGTACCCCATGCGGGCGAAGAGTTCCCGCAGCTTCTCGGGTTCGGGATGGGCGAATTCGACGAATTCGAAGCCGTCGGTGCCGGCCGGGTTCTCGGTGCTGATTTCCGCCGGGGGCGCGTCGTGCGGGAAAGGTCCCATGGCATTCTCCTCCTCGAATTCCTTGATCAAGCGCAAGTATGCGCCAGAGCCGCTGCATGATGTTTGCAAAGTGCGTGGCCAATCGACGCTTGGTGACGTATTCTTGCATCATTGCGGCTTCGGGAGGGGAAATCGTGCATTTGGACGCATTCGACCGAAAATTGCTGGCGCTTCTGCAGCAGGATGCGCGCCTGACCAACAACGAGATCTCAGAGCGGATCAACCTGTCGCCGTCCCAGTGCTCGCGGCGGCGGGCGCGGCTGGAAGAGGAGGGCATCATCCGGGCCTACAGGGCGGAACTCGACCGGGAAAAGCTCGACCTCGGCATCGTCATCATCGTCACGGTGACGCTGGCCACCCACAACCGCGACAACGCCCAGCGCTTCGCCCGGCTGATCTCGAGCCTGCCCGAGGTGCTGGAGGCGTTCTCGCTGACGGGGGAGATGGACTACATCATCAAGGTAGTGGTGCCGAACCTGAAGGCGCTGTCCGCCTTCGTCAACGACGTGCTCCTGCCGCACGAGTCGGTTTCGCATGTGAAGACCGCGATCGTGCTCGACACGCTGAAGGAGACGACGGCGCTGCCTGTCTGAGCGCAGCGAATAGATTGCCGTGCCCGTTCGTGTTTCTTGCGGAACAGAACGGCCCGTATCGTCGTTGTAGGTTGCATTCAGTCAATGGCGCACCGCCGGCGGGTCGAAGGGACAAGGTCAATGGAAAATCAGATGCTTGCAGAAGGCGGCACCGTCGCGACCCGGCTGCGCGCCGTGGTCTATGCCTACGCTCTCGCCAACATCGCCGTGGTGGCCCTGCTCCTGTCGACGGTCACGCCGGCACCGATCGCGATCGACCAGGCGGCGGCGCTGCAGCAGGTTGCCAGCGCGCGCTAACGCTTTCGGCCGTGGCGTCCGGCGCCGGGAGCCGCTATATGCGGGGCCGGCGCCAATTCCCAGCGAGGACCCCATGGGCATGCTTCAGGCGGGCATCATTCCCGTCACTCCCTTCCAGCAGAACTGCACGATCCTGTTCGACATGGACACCAAGGAAGGCGTGATCGTCGATCCGGGCGGGGACGTCGAGGCGATCGTCGACGTGGTGCAGAAGAACGGCATCACGCTGAAGGCCATCTGGCTGACGCACGGCCACCTCGATCACGCCGGCGGGGCGAAGGAGCTCAAGGAGGCGCTCGGCCTCGACATCATCGGCCCGCACAAGGACGACCTGCCGCTGCTGCAGCGGATGGAGACGCAGGCGGAGAAGTTCGGCGTGGCGATGAAGGTCCAGAACGTCGTCCCCGACCGCTGGCTGGAGGACGGCGACCGCGTCGCCTTCGGCGAGCACGAATTCGAGGTGTACCACACGCCCGGCCACGCGCCGGGGCACGTGATCTTCTTCAACCGCCAGCAGAACTTCGCCCATCTCGGCGACGTGCTGTTTCGCGGCTCGGTCGGGCGGACCGACCTGCCGGGCGGCGACGAACAGGTGCTGCTCGCCTCGATCCGCGACAAGGTGCTGCCGCTCGGCGACGATGTCGGCTTCATCTGCGGCCATGGGCCGGGCGGCAGGATCGGCGAGGAGCGGCTGACCAATCCCTTCCTGCGCGGCATCTGAGGCTGCCGATCAAAACAAAAAAAGGCGGATGGTTTCCCATCCGCCTTTTTGCTGCGTGCTGCCGTGCCTGCCTCAGCCGGCGACGCAGAAATGCTCGCGCCCGTCAAAGCCGACGAAGGTGCCGGAGCGGGGATTGAACGAGCGGTAGGTGCTTTCGCAGTAGTCGTACCATTCCGGGCTCCAGGGCTCGAAGGCGCCGACGACGACGCGCTCGCGATAGACGCGGCGGACCGGGCGATATTCCGGCTCGACATAGACGCGGCGCGGCGGGGCGGCGTAGTAGCCGTCGTCATAGCGCGGCGAATTGGCGATCGCGCCGCCGACGATCACGCCGGTGACGAGACCGGCGGCACCGGCCGCCCAGGCGGCATCGTTGTCGTGATGGTGGCCGTGGCGCCAGCGGTCGCGGTCGCCTGCCTCGGCGGCTCCGAAGGAGGAGAGCGTTGTCGCTGCCACTGCAAAGGCCAGAACGGCCGACTTCAGGTATCTGTTCATCTCATTCGTCCCTGGTTCTGGTCACCCATGGGCGACCACCCGATGGTGCGAAGCGTAGGGGCATGTGAATGAACGGGCGCTGAACGAGGCGGGACAAAAAAAACCCGGCAGAATGCCGGGTCGCAAAGAGCTGGTTTTGAAGACCGCCTCAGCCGGCGATCTGCAGGTTGACCGCCTTGGGGCCTTTGCCGCGGCGATCAGGTTCCGTTTCGAAGCTTACCTTCTGGTTCTCGGAGAGGCCGTTCAGGCCAGAGGCCTGCACAGCGGAGATGTGTACGAAGATATCCGCACCACCATTATCGGGCTTGATGAAACCGAAGCCCTTTTCGGTGTTGAAGAATTTTACAGTGCCAGTTTCGGCCATGCGTCAGGTCCTTTTCTCTCTGCCCGAGGCGGCGGGCAGCATTTCCGTTTGCCCCCAAGGGGGCGTGAGGCAGGCAGTTCCGATGTGAGGAAAGGGTCCTGTTTTACCGCAGCCAGCCAAGCGCTGTTCCTCATGGAACTTATCAGCACGGCTGCCCGGATTTTTTATCGCGTCTCCGGCGCGCTATTATTAAAGGTCTTCCCATGTCCGCAAATTGCCCGAACTCGGGAAGATTGCTGTGTTTATGATGAATTGGCAAGCAAAAGTTTCGAACATTTCATGACCCGCCCCGGTTTGGTGGTTTTTCAGCGGGTGGGTCAATAGACTTGCAGCATTCCGGAACAGTTTCGTAGGCATCGCAGCAACTATATTGGGCATGCCGCCCAATAACCCGGCCGGGGGACAGCAAAGCACAAAAGGGGCTGGTTCACATGTTCAAGAAAGGGGCGAACTATGCAGCCGCCAGCCGCTTTTCCTTGGCCTTCTCCAGCTCCGGCACAAGCTCGGTGGCAAGCATCGCGACGAAAATGATGGCGCAGCCGGCATAACCGGCGGCGGCGATGCTGTCGCCCATCAGAACTACACCGAACAGGGCGGCAAACAGGGCCTCGCTGGATAGGAAGATCGCCGCCTGCGGCGCCGTCGTGTGGCGCTGGGCGACGTTCTGGCAGATGAAGGCGAGGCCGCTGGAGAAGAAGCCGGCATAGAGGATCTCGACCAGCGCGCCGCGGATCGCCGCCAGGCTGATGGGCTCGATCGCCGCGGCCAGGGCGCAGCCGAGGATCGCGCAGACGGCGAACTGGACGAGGGAGAGCGCCAGCGGGCGCTGCGAGCGTCCGGCGAACAGGCCGACGCAGATCATCTGCACCGACCAGAGGAAGGCGCACAGGATCGTCAGGAGATCGCCGGTCGACAGCGCCGAAAAGGCGCCGCCGCTCAGAAGGAAGATGCCGGCGGTCGCCGCCAGCGCCGAGGGCCAGACGACCCAGTGCGGCCGCCGGCGCAGCACGAACGTCGTCAGGATCGGCGTGAAGACGACATAGAGGCCTGTCAGAAAGCCGGAATTGGTCACCGAGGTGGTCAGCAGCCCGACCTGCTGGGTCGCAGCGGCGGCGAACAATGCGAGCCCGGTCAGCACGAAGCCGATGCGGTTTCCCGTCGATGTCGGGGCCGGGGCGCGCTTCTTCTCGATGAGCGCAAAGGGGAGGGCGACGGTCGTGGCGACTGTGAAGCGCAGGCCGATGAACCAGATCGGGCCGAGCGTCTCCATCGCGGTCGACTGGGCGATGAAGCCGGCACCCCAGATGGCGCCGGACAGCAACAGAAGGAGATTCGCCTGCAGGCGCGACACGTCTGGCCCTCGATGTGCGGGATGATCTGGCCAAGCCGTTAGCATCTGCCTGTAAATTGGGCAAGTCGCCGGCCGTCGGTCTTCGCGCCGTGGCGAAATCTCGCAGTGTCCTGTGGCGTGGTGGACGACCGGCGCGGGATGTGGGGGCTGCAGGGGTGCCCCGGGTCCCGCGCCGGCGACTGGAGGCGGTCGTGATCGTCAGGCTTCGCTGCTGCGGCGCTGGGGCTCCGACGGAAGGGTCTCGGTGGCGCGGCCGGCCAGCTGGCCGACCCCGGCCACGACGATCAGGGCGCCAAGGCCGAGTGCGGTGGCGAGGCGCCGGTCGATCGACGTCGCGTCGTCTTCATCGGCAGCCGTTGCGGCCGTCGTCATGGCGTCCAGCCCGTCCGACAGGACCGGAACAACGTTTCCGGCATGGCCTGCGGCGTCCCGGGGACCGAGGTCGAGCGAGAGGCGTGTGTCGCCAATCATGCCGGAGATGACCGTGCGCTCGTCGACGAGCTCCCTGGCATTGGCGACGTTCATCAGGCCGACGAACATCAGCACGCAGGCGGCCAGCGCCGTCAGCGTGATGTAGAGGACCGTGCGGCCCTCGCGCTTGCGCCTGCCGCGGAAGTCCTTCTCATCGTCCAGAAACATCTCCCTACCCCTTCGTGCTCTGCTGCCGGGCTTGTCGCCCTGTTGGCTGCAAGAAGGCGCGCCGAAGTCGGCGTCAGGGGGACTGAAATGCGGCGTCTCCAGACAGTTGTTGTGGTGAAAACGTGGCGGTTGCAGAAAGGTCCGCACGCCCGTTGTACGGGACGAATAAACCGCGCGGACGGAACGTCTTAGACGGCCGCCGACAGGGGAGAGGGGACGGCCCGCCGCCGGTCAGACGGTGCGGCGGCCGAAGCGCGGCGAGGCCCTGTAGGCGCGGGCCTCGTGGACCGCATGACCCGGCCCGGGTGCCGCCTGTTCCTCGGGAAAATCCAGCTCGAAGGACGTGGGCGCGACCTGCGGCCGTGCGAGCAGGTAGCCCTGCATCAGCGGCATGCCGATCTCCCGGCAGAATTCGGCCTGCCAGGGCTCCTCGATGTTGGTGACGATCGGGCGGATGCCCTCGCGCTCGAGACGCGCGACCATCACGCGCATGAGGCCGGACCCTGCCGAGCCCTCGGCAAAGCGCTTCACCCAGATCGGGTCGAACTTCAACAGGTCCGGCGAAAGGCGGGCGAGGCGTGCGATGTCCTCGTCGGTTGCGGCATATTCGTCGATCGCCACGAGGAAGTTCGCGTCGTGCAGCTGTCTTGCGAACTGGGTCAGCGCGTCCGAATCGTCGTCCGGCCATTCGCGGATCTCGCAGGCGATCCGGGCCGGCGTCATGCCCGCCTCGTGGGCGGCAAGGCGCATGCGGTCGACTTCCTGGCGGATCGCATGCGGCGACCGGTAGAGCCCCGGCTGGGAGTTGACGAGCAGGGTCAGGTCCTTGCGGGCGATCTGGCCGGCGTTGAGGATGTGCAGGCTGCGGCAGAGGCTGTCGACCATCGGCCGGTCCTCCTCCGGGACCAGGGCGAAGAAGTCGGCCGGGGGCACCAGCGCGCCCTCGCAACTGGCGCGCACCAGCCCCTCGACGGCCTCGAGTTCGAGGCGACCCTCGGAGGTCTCGCGCAGGATGGGCTGCAGTGCCGACTGAAGAATGTAGTGGCCGTAGCGTGCCGTCGTCGTTCCGTCGGCGTCTCTGCTGATGTTTGCGAATATGCTGCGTTCGATCATCGGTATCTTCCGGCGCACCGAAAATGGCGGGTGGCCGTCCCCAACCTACCGTCGCATGCCTTAACCCGCATTTAAGGTTTCAGATAAAATGCCGGGCTATGCAATCATTCGTTGCAGAATGTGACAGGGGCCGCCGTTGCGGCCGACCCATCGATCCGCCTGATGGCGTCCATGAAACTTTTTCATCCGGCGGGGCGGAAAGGCCGGCCGGGCGTGTTTTTCGTGCTGCGCGTCTTGCCAGACGGGTGCAGTTTGGCCATAGACCTATCCGCCAAGTGGCCGCGCTTGCGCGGCCCGTGGCCTCACGCTGTCTTTGAACCCGAAAACGGACAATCGACCATGGCCTTTCTTGCCGACGCTCTTTCCCGTGTGAAGCCTTCCGCCACCATCGCCGTGTCGCAGAAAGCGCGCGATCTGAAAGCCAAGGGCCGCGACGTGATCGGGCTCGGGGCCGGCGAGCCGGACTTCGACACGCCCGACAACATCAAGAAGGCGGCGATCGAGGCGATCAACCGCGGCGAGACGAAGTACACGCCCGTCTCCGGCATTCCCGAACTGCGCGAGGCGATCGTCAAGAAGTTCAAGCGCGAGAACAACCTGGACTACACCGCTGCCCAGACGATCGTCGGCACCGGCGGAAAGCAGATTCTTTTCAACGCCTTCATGGCGACGCTGAATCAAGGCGATGAAGTCGTTATCCCGACACCTTACTGGGTCTCCTACCCGGAGATGGTGGCGCTTTGCGGCGGCACGCCGGTGTTCGTGGCGACGACGCAGGAAAACAAGTTCAAGCTGACGCCGGAGGACCTCGACCGCGCGATCACGCCGAAGACGAAGTGGTTCATCTTCAACTCGCCGTCCAACCCCTCGGGGGCGGCCTATTCGCACGACGAGCTGAAGGCGCTGACCGACGTGCTCCTGAAGCATCCGCATGTCTGGATCCTGACGGACGACATGTACGAGCACCTGACCTATGGCGACTTCAAGTTTGCCACCCCGGTCGAGGTCGAGCCGAAACTCTACGACCGCACGCTGACGATGAACGGCGTCTCAAAGGCCTATGCCATGACCGGCTGGCGCATCGGCTATGCCGCAGGCCCGCTCGCGCTCATCAAGGCGATGGACATGATCCAGGGGCAGCAGACCTCGGGCGCCTGCTCGATCGCACAGTGGGCCGCCGTCGAGGCGCTGAACGGCACGCAGGACTTCATCCCCGAGAACAAGAAGATCTTCGAGGGCCGCCGCGACCTCGTCGTCTCCATGCTCAACCAGGCCAAGGGCATCGAGTGCCCGTCGCCGGAGGGTGCGTTCTACGTCTACCCCTCCTGCAAGGGCCTGATCGGCAAGACCGCGCCGTCGGGCAAGGTCATCGAGACCGACGAGGACTTCGTCTCCGAGCTCCTCGAAGCGGAAGGCGTCGCCGTCGTGCACGGCTCGGCCTTCGGCCTCGGCCCGAACTTCCGCATCTCCTATGCGACCTCCGAGGCACAGCTGGAAGAGGCCTGCAAGCGCATCCAGCGCTTCTGCGCCGCCTGCAAGTAACAGCAGCCGTCGACCGATCCCGACGAAACCCGCCAGCGATGGCGGGTTTTTTCGTTTTCGTTGACGCCTTTCGATCTGCACCATACATTCCTCTCCATGAAGACGGTGTCCATGAAAGAGGCGCGGGACCATTTCGGCGAACTTGCCCTGCGGGTCGAGCAGGGCGAGACCGTCGTCGTGACAAGGGACGGCAAGCCCGTTCTGGATATCGTGCCGCATGGGCAGCCGGCGGGCATCGACCTGGAGGCCGGCCGGGCGTATCTGCGGGCGCGAGGGATCTCCGATCCCGTTCCCTACATTGCCGATGATTTCGACGATCCGTTGCCTGAGGACTTCTTGGTCAGGCCGGCGCAATGAGCGTCCAGTGTTTGCTCGACACACACATATTGCTCTCAGTGCTGCGTAGCGATCTCGAGCAGCGTTTTCCGCCCGTCGCCCGCTTGCTGCTCGCAGAAGGGATCACTGCGTTTTCCAGTGTTGCAAGCCTTTGGGAAATTGCCATCAAGACGAGGCTCGGCAAGCTTGACCCGGGAATGGAGCTCAAGGATATCGCCGGATTTCTCGTCGCGTCGGGCTTTCGTATTCTTCCTGTAGACGTGCTGCATGTCGTGGAGGTCGCTGAGCCGGCACCCGCGACGAACGACCCATTCGACAGGCTCTTGCTCGCTCAATGCCACGTGGAGGGATTGCAGCTCGTGACGGCGGACCGAATGCTGGTCGACCATCCCTTGTCCTGGAAGCCGTAGCGTAAGCTTGTTGCTGCGGCATGTGAGGTGTCTCGCGATCTGATTCCGGAGAAGGGATCAACGTATTGAAAATGCTGCACTATATCCCGATCAACGTCAGCATGAGGAAGGTCGCGAAGAGGATGAAGTGGGTCATGCCCTCGATGGCGTTGGTCATGCCGTCGTTGAGATTGATGGCGGCGACGATGAGGGTGATGGCGACCATCACGGTCTGCACCGGCGTCATCGCCATGATGAACGGCTGACCGGTGTAGAGCGCGATCGTCTCCATCACCGGCACGGTCAGGATGACGGTCGAAAGCGAGGCGCCCATGGCGATGTTGACGACCGGCTGCATGCGGTTGGCGAGGGCTGCGCGCATCGCGGTCAGGATCTCGGGCGCCGCGGAGATCGCAGCGACGATCACCGCCATCAGCGCCGGCGGCGCGCCCGTGCCCTGAAGTCCCGTCGTGAGCGTGGCGGACATCACCTCGGCCAGCGCGCCGATGAGGACCACGCCTGCGAGGATGACGAGGATCGAGGGCAGGGCAGGGCCGTCGTCGCCTTCGGCGTGTGCCTGCGGATCGCCGCGCCCGGCGCGGGGATAGGCGTAGCTGAAGAAATAGCTGTGCTGGCCGACCTGCAGGCGCAGGAACAGCGTATAGAGCGCGATCATCGCGCAGATCGTGAAGGCCGAATAGAGCTGCCAGCTTTCGCGCGGCACGAATTCCGGCACGATCATGGAGATGCCCATGGCCGTCAGGATCATCACGCTGTAGGTGCGGCTGGAATCGTCGTTGTAGGGCTGCTCGCCATGGCGAAGGCCGCCCAGCAGGGCCGCAAGCCCGATGATGCCGTTGATGTCGAGCATGACGGCAGCATAGATCGTGTCGCGCACCAGCGTCGGCGAAGCCTCCCCCTGCATCATGATCGCAAGGACGACGACTTCCACCAGGACGGCGGAAAGCGTGAGGATCATTGTGCCGTAGGGGTCGCCGACCTTGATGGCCAGGAGCTCGGCATGATGGGCGACGCGGGTGGACGCCAGGATGATGGTGGCGACGATGCCGAAGGCGGCGATCAGCGTCGGCGCGCGTCCGGCCGCGAGGATCTCGTGTTCGCCCGCATAGGCCGCGACCGCCACCAGAAGGGCGATAATGAGGAAGCGTTCGCGTCGGATGAGGCCTGGCTTGGTCAAGAGGATTGTCCGCGACGTCAGAAGATGATTCCGGATCGTCGCCTAACCATCGGGAATGATTGGCGAAGACCGTTTCCATGCAAGATAGGCGGCAATCGTGATCTGGCAACCGCGCATCGGGCGCGGAAGCGGCCGTCTCAGTTCTTGAAGACGATGCAGGCGCCGCCGGCCCGGCGGATGTCGTTGCAGAGATCGTCGGCCTCGGCGCGCGACTGGCGCCCGATGCGGGCGGTGTAGCGCGGCCGCGCGCCGAAGCGCGCGTGGCGCTCGCGCTGGATCAGCGGCTTTTCCGCGTTGATCGGCGCCGGCAGCCGTTCCAGCGCCATCATGAACAGGCGATGGGCGGCGGGCTTGCTGAAATGGGCGGCGAGTTGCACGCCCCAGGGGGCCCAGACGCCCTCGTCGGGAAAGATGATCTCGCGCATCCGCCGGCTTTCGGCCAGCGCCACGCAGGCCTCCTGGAAGGGCTTGTCCTTTTCGAGCGCCAGATCGAGCGTCTCCGGCGGCGCGTCCTTCCATTGCTCGGCCGTGTTGGCGGTGATCGCCATGACATAGGCGCGCGTCTCGAAGGGCAGCCGGCCGTTCGACAGGAAATTCTCCAGTCCCGTCTCGCCGGCATTGTAGGCGGCGGCGGCCAGGCCGAGATTGCCGTAGCGATCGCGCAGTTCCGCGAGGTATTCGGCCGAGGCGTCGAGCGCCTGCAGCGCATGGAAGCTGTTCTCCAGCCCCCGCAGCCTGGCCGTGCCGGGCATGAACTGGGCGATCCCCTCCGCCCCCTTGGGGCTGACGGCGTCGGGGCGGAAGAGGCTTTCCCGCCAGATCAGCCTGGCAAAGTAATCCGGCGGCAGGCCGTTCAAGAGCGCATAGCGCTCCATGGCGTTGCAGATGTCGCGGTTGTAGGTGTCCTGCCTGACGCACAGTCTGGTGCCGTCGGAAAGCCAATCGGCGAAGAGGCACGGGGGCGGGGCGCGGAACTCGGACTGGGCGGATGCACCGGGCGGCGCTGCGAGGATCGGCGGCAGGGCGAGTGCGACGGCAGGCAGGACGGCTTTCAGCCGCCGGGCCCACCCCCGCCGCCATGCCTCAGCAAACGCCATCTCATCCCCCGCGCCGACCGTTCGCCTGACAGCATTGTCCGGATCCGTGGAGGAAGTGAGGCAACGCGCAGGCGTTGCACGGTGATCGCCGGAGGGAAACGGGGTGGGGGACCGTCGGGCCTGGCAAGGCCGGGTGGAGGGTAGTGCGCGCAGCACGGATCTCGCAGTCCTGGGGATGAAGAAGCCCCTCACCCTGGCCCTCTCCCCGCAGGCGGGGAGAGGGGACCTATGATGTGCCTGCCCGAGGCGTAGGCACTGCCGGCGCGTCTGGGTCCGCAGGGAGAGGAACGGAGACGCCGCGGCGTTCGTCCTTCTCCCCGCTTGCGGGGAGAAGGTGCCGGCAGGTGGATGAGGGGCGCTCCGCCGCCATGTCGATCGCTACGGCAAGGGGCCGGGCATCCCCGGCCGCTCACCGGGCCAGGGGAGCCGTTTGCGGGCCGCCTCAGGCGGCCTTCTCCTTTGCCGGGTAGTCGGTGTAGCCCTTGGCGCCGCCGCCGTAGAAGGTGGCCTGGTCGGGGGCGTTGAGCGGGGTGTTCTCGCGCAGCCGTTCCACCAGGTCGGGATTGGCGATGAACAGCTTGCCGAAGGCGACGAGGTCGGCATAGCCGCTCTCGACAGCCTTGAGCGCGAGATCGCGATCGTAGCCGTTGTTGACCATCCACGCGGCTTTGCCGCCCTTGTTGCGGTAGGCCGCCTTCAGCGCGGCATAGTCGAACGGCACGTCGCCCTGCAGGTAGTTGCGGTCGCCGCCGGTCGCGCCCTCGATGACGTGGATATAGGCGATGTCGTCCGGCAGGCCGGCCACGACGTGCTCGAACAGCGGCTGCGGGTTCGGATCGGAGATGTCGTTCGCCGGCGTGACCGGCGAGATGCGGATCGCGGTGCGACCGGCGCCGATCTCGGCCACGACGGCAGCCACGACCTCGAACAGGAAGCGCGCGCGGTTTTCGATCGAACCGCCATAGGCGTCGGTGCGCTGGTTGGTGCCCGAGCGCAGGAACTGGTCGAGCAGATAGCCGTTGGCCGCGTGGATCTCGATGCCGTCGAAACCGGCGTCGATCGCCGCGCGGGCCGCCTTGCGGTAGTCCTCGACGATGCCGGCGATCTCGGCGGTCTCGAGCGCGCGCGGCTCGGAGGTGGGCGCAAAGGCGCCGGTGCCGTCCTCGTTCATGATGTAGGTCTTGGACTTGGCGGTGATGGCGGAGGGCGCGACCGGCTGGCCGCCGTTCGGCTGCAGGCTCGTGTGCGAAACGCGACCGACATGCCAGATCTGCGTGACGATCTTGCCGCCGGCACGGTGCACGGCCTCGGTGACGTTCTTCCAGCCCTCCAGCGCCTCGGGCTTGTAGAGGCCGGGCACGTCGGCGTAGCCCTGGCCCTGCTGGGTGATGGCGGTGCCCTCGGTGATCAGCAGGCCGGCGGTGGCGCGCTGCTCGTAGTAGGTGGCGTTCAACGTGTTGGGAACGGCGCCCGGCGAACGGTTGCGCGTCAGCGGCGCCATGACGATGCGGTTGGCAAGCTTGAGATCGCCGGCTTCAAGCGGGTCGAACAGGCTGGTCATCGGTATTTCCTTTTTCAGGTGGGGGAGGATCGGCCGCGGCGCGTAGACGTCCGCGGCGTTGGGAGGATCAGAGAGAACTGTCGAGGTGCTTCAGAAAAGCGGCGATCGTTTCCTCGTCGCGCTTGTAGAAGACCCATTGACCGACGCGCTTCGTGGTGACGAGACCGGCCCGCTGCAGCGTGGCGAGATGGGCGGAGACCGTCGACTGCGACAGGCTGCAGCGCTCGAACTGGCCGGCGCACACGCCCATCTCCAGCGGATGCTCCTGGCCGGCGAAGTGCTTTTCGGGCTCCCGCAGCCAGTTCATGATCTGGAGGCGTGCCGGATGCGCCAGCGCCTTGAGGATTTCGACCGTATCCATCTCCGTCTCATTTCGCCATATCGCGATTTATCGATACATGGATCGTGGAACTTCGATATTCAAGGGCGGTCGGATCGGAAATGTTCGCGGGCGCAAAAAAAAGGGCCGCAAGCGAAGCCTGGGCCCTGTAGGTGTGAAGGTCTGAACCTCCAGAGGGGAACAGCCAATGCGGCGGTACTGGGAGGAGAAAGACCGCCAGTCGCATCGGCTTCAATGGATATGGGGCAACGGGCGCGCGCTTTCAAGGGAAGGGAATGTCGCGCCGCGAGGCCAAGGGAGAAAATATTTGCGAAGCAGCAAAAAACCGCAGGCGACCAGGCAAAAAAAGAGGGCCGCAAGATGAACTTGGGCCCTTTATAGTTATGAAGGTAAAAACCTCCAGAGGGGAACAGCTGCTGCGGGTGGCACTGGGAGGAAAACCACCAGATGTGCATCAGCTGGGTGCTGTATGATGGTTTTTTGGGCAGGCAGCAATCAATTTGTGTGCATGTCAGCCATGCGATGAGCGCAGGCCTTTGCTTCGACTTGCGCATCCGGCGAAAATGCGCCGGATTTCGACCGTTCTCCGTTGCCGGCGGCGTGCGGAAACGCGGCCGGCAAACGGCGGCCGGTCAGAAGTTCCAGTTGCGCGCCTTGGAGACGATGAAATCGCGGAAGACCTTCAGCTTGGCGGCGTTCTTCATCTCGTGCGGATAGCAGAAATAGGTGTCGAAGGAGGGCACGTCGGCGCTGGTCACGAGCTGCAGCAGCCCCGGGTCGCGGCCGACGATGTAGTCCGGTAACATGGCGATGCCGATGCCGAGCAGGCACGCCCGCTTGATCGAGGTGAGGCTATTGATCTGCAGCACAGACGGGCGCGGATTGTCCGAATCCCGGCCGGCGATCTGCAGCCAGTTGACGTCGAGCAGGTAGTTCGGCGCCGGCTCGCCGAAGGTGATGATCTTGTGATGGTCGAGATCGTCGATCGATTGCGGCTCGCCGTAGCGGTTGATGTAGGAGGGGGCGGCGTAGACGTGCATGTGCACGGTGAACAGCTTGCGCTGGATCAGGTCGGACTGCTGCGGCTCGCGCAGGCGGATGGCGCAGTCGGCATGGCGCATGTTGACGTCGAGTTCCTCGTTGTCGAGGATCAACTGCACCTGCATGTCGGGATAGAGTGCCAGGAACTCCTGCACCTTGTCGGTCAGCCAGCCCTGGCCGAGGCCGACGGTGGTGGTGATCCTGAGCTTGCCGCTCGGCTTCTCGGTCGTCTCGGTGAGCTGGACCCGGACGCTCTCGAGCTTCATCAAGACGTCGTGGGCGGTGCGGTAGAGGATCTCGCCCTGTTCGGTCAGGATCAGGCCGCGGGCATGGCGGTGGAACAGCTTGATGCCGACGTCCTGCTCGAGCGCGCTGACCTGGCGGCTGATGGCGGACTGCGACAGGTGCAACTTGTCGGCCGCGTGCGTGAACGAACCGGCCTCCGCCGCGGCGTGGAATATCCGCAGCTTGTCCCAGTCGAGCGCCATTCTTTCCCCCATATGTCTTCAGGGCGGGGAACGCCGTCCGTTTCCCGCCCGTTGCTGATGATCTGTTCCCACTCCCGCGAGTGCGGGCGGGCCCGCCTCGCGTTATTGGCGGCTTCTACTCGGCCGCAATTGCGACAGGCATATGACCCGCGAGATACTTTTCCGTCTCCAGCGCGGCCATGCAGCCCATTCCGGCGGCCGTGACCGCCTGGCGATAGATGTCGTCGGTGACGTCGCCGGCGGCGAAAACGCCCGGCACGTCGGTGGCCGTCGAATCGGGCGCCGTCCACAGGTAGCCGTTCGGCTTCTGCTTCAGCTTGCCCTGGAAGAGCTCGACCGCCGGCGCATGGCCGATGGCGACGAACACGCCGTCGATCGCCATGTCGCTCACCGCACCCGTCTTGGTGTTCCTGAGCCGCACGCCGTTGACCGATGCCGGCATCGGCGGCTTTGCCTCGGCGCCCAGGTATTCCGTCACCTCGTGATCCCAGATCACCTTGACGTTGTCCTTGGCGAACAGGCGCTCCTGCAGGATCTTCTCGGCGCGGAACGAATCGCGGCGGTGGACCACCGTCACCGTCTTTGCGAGATTGGAAAGATAGAGCGCCTCCTCGACGGCCGAGTTGCCGCCGCCGACGACGATCACGTCCTTGTTGCGGTAGAAGAAGCCGTCGCAGGTGGCGCAGGCCGACACGCCGAAGCCCTGGAACTTGTGCTCCGTCTCGATGCCGAGCCACTTCGCCTTGGCGCCGGTGGCGATGATCAGGGCATCGGCCGTCCATTCGGTGCCGCTGTCGGTCGAAATGCGGAAGGGGCGCACGTCGAGGTCGACATTGGTGACGAGGTCGTTGACGATCTCGGCGCCGACGTGCTGGGCCTGTTTCAGCATCTGCTCCATCATCCACGGGCCCTGGACCGGATCGGCATAGCCCGGGTAGTTCTCCACGTCGGTGGTGATCATCAGCTGGCCGCCCTGTTCCAGGCCGGCGATCAGGACGGGTTCCAGCATGGCGCGCGCCGTGTAGATGGCGGCCGTGTAGCCGGCCGGGCCGGAGCCGATGATCAGGACCTTGACGTGACGGGCAGACATGGCTGCACTCCTTGGCGATGCTCGCCCGACGTCGCGCACAGATGCGCCTTGCGGGCTCAAAGGGAAATCGTCGCTCATTTATGAGTGTGGGACCCCATTATTCAAGGGCAAGCCCGCATTTGCCAACAGGGTTGGCGGGGGCGCGTGACATTTTTGTGCCTGCCTCTGCAATTATCTTACGTCTGCTTGCGGTTTCTGGTAATGCGCGTGCAAAACAGACAGGGGAATCTCATCCGTGTTTCGCGCAGAACTCGATGCCATCGACATCAAGATCCTGAAGGAACTCCAGGCCGACGGCCGCATGACCAATGTGGAACTCGCCGCCAAGGCCGGCATATCCGCGCCGCCGTGTCTCAGGCGCGTGCGCAAGCTGGAGGAGGCCGGCATCATCGAGGGCTATCATGCGATGCTGAACGCGCCGGCGCTCGGCTTCGACCTCGTCGCCTTCTGCATGGTCGGGCTGAAGCACCAGTCGGAGGCCAATCTCAAGGCGTTTGCCGCCGTCACCGCCGAATGGCCGCTGGTGCGGCAGGCCTGGATGGTTTCCGGTGACAGCGACTTCCTGCTGCACTGCGTCGCCGCCAACCTCACCCGGTTCCAGGATTTCGTCATCGAGGTGCTGACGGCCAACGAGCATGTCGACACGGTCCGCACCATGCTGACGATCCGCCAGGTCAAGAAGCTCGGGCTGGTGGAGATCTGAGGCGTTGGGACGCTCCGACCGCCCGCTGTCCCGGTCGCTGATCAAGCTCGGCGCGCGCCTGCTGCTCGGGCGAGACCTCGCCCACATGCAGGACTGGTATCCGGGGCTTTCGATCGACGAGGGCCGGGTGCTGCACTATCGCCGCCAGCCGGTGGCGACGCTGCGGGATGCGGGCATCCTCATCGACGCCACCCGGGCATGGGTCCACATCGTCGGCTCGGGACCGTCGGTGGCCGGGGCCGATCTCTCCCGGCTGGAGCCTGCAAGCGCGATCCTGCTCAACGGCGCGATCCACCTCGCCGGCGGCCCGGTCGCCGCGCCGCTCGCCGTCGCCGTCGAGGACGAGCGCTTCGTCTACCGGCATTTCGAGCTGATGCGCGAGAAGATCGCGGCAGGGCAGGCGTGCCTGTTCTCCGTCGCCGCCTTGCGGGCGATCTGCGAGCGCGATCGCGGCTGGCTCGCCGACCGGCGGGTGATCCTCATCAACGATATCCGCAAGCCCTATGGCCTGCCGCGCCGCACGGCCGCACAGATCCGGGCGCTCGATTTCGTGCGGCTGGATCCGACGGGCGAATACGGCGTCTCGCTCAGCCCCGAGCGCGGCGTGTTCCAGGGCGGATCGGTGGCGGTTTCGGCGCTGCAGTTCGCCCTCGCGCTGCGGCCGGCGAAAATCGGTTTCATCGGCATCGACATCAGCAACGCCGCCGAGCCGCGCTTCTACGAGGAGCGGGGGCAGGCCGCCTTTTCCGGGATCGCCGGGGCGGAGGCGCGCATCCTCGGGCATGTCGCGTTGGCAAGGACCGTTGCGGAGGAGCGGGGGATCGCGCTCGTCAATTTCTCGCCCGTCTCCGCCCTTTCCGACATCGGGATCGCCTTCGACGACCGGCTGGTGCGCTGAGCCGGAAGGGTCAGGGCGACTGCGCCAGCAGGCGGCGGTAGACCTCGCCGATCGCGGTCGCCTCCGTTTCGAGGGCGAAGGTCGCACGGACGTGGTCGAGCGCCCTGCGGCCCGCCTCGAGCGTCGCTTGCGGATCGGACATGGCGCGGCCGATCGCTGCCGTCAGCGCCGTGCCGTCACCGGCGGGCACCACCGATCCTGTCACGCCCTCGATCGTCATCTCCGCATAGGCGCCGGCGTCCGAGGTGACCACCGCCGTCTGCGAGGCCATCGCTTCCAGCGGCGTCAGGCCGAAGCCCTCGTTGCGCGAGGGGGCGACGTAGAGGGACAGCCGCCGGTACCAGGGCTTGATGTCGTCGACCTCGCCAAGGAAGACGATGCGATCCGACAGTCCGGCCGTGGCGATCTCCGCCTTCAGGGCGTCGGCGAAGCCTTTGTGCTCGGGGGTGACGCGGCCGGAAATGACGGCGGTCCAGTCCGGATTGCGGGGGAGCAGCGCGATCATGGCGCGGACGAAGAGATCGGTGCCCTTCTGGTGGCGCACGCGGCCGAAGCAGCCGACGAGGTATCGCCCCGGCAGGCCCGTCGCCGCGATCGTGTCGTCCGGGCCTGCCGGCGGGTGGAACCGCTCGAGGTCGACGCCGTGGCGGATGACGGTGTGCGGAACCTCGAGGAAGGAGCCGGAGCGGCCGCTGGTGGCGATCACCGCATCCATGCGGCGGATCAGGAAGCGGGTGTAGCGGCTGTGGCGGCGCTGGGCGGCGGAGGTGAAGAGCAGCTTCAGCGGCATGCGCAGCACGTCGCGTAGAAGGATGCCGGGCAGCATCTCGGTGTTGCGGCGGGCATGCCAGACCCGGTGCCTGCCGCCGGCCGGCGGGCGCCAGAGCGACAGGAGATCGAAGAAGCGGACATGCGGGATATCGGCCGTCAGCCCCGGTCCGAGCGTCGCCACCCGCTGGCCGAGCCGGCGCTGCATCGGCACGAGCTGGATGATGGTCGAGGTGACGCCGGAGAGCCGGCGCTTGAAGTTCGGCGCGACGACGTCGACATCGGCGATGTCGACGCGGGTTGCGTCCTTTGCCGGGGAGCCGGTCATGCCCGGCGCATCAGCCCCAGGAGATGGACAGGATCTCGTAGGCCTTGGAGCCGCCGGGCGCATTGACCTCGATCGATTCACCGACCTCCTTGCCGATCAGCGCACGCGCGATCGGGGAGGAAATGGAGATGCGGCCTTCCTTCACGTCGGCTTCCTGGTCGCCGACGATCTGGTAGACCTTCTCTTCCTCGGTGTCCTCGTCGACGAGCTTGACGCGGGCGCCGAACTTGACGGTGTCGCCCGACATCTTGGCGAGATCGATCACTTCTGCGCGGGCAACCAGGTCCTCGAGCTCGGTGATCCGGCCCTCGTTGTGGCTCTGGGCTTCCTTGGCCGCATGGTACTCGGCGTTTTCGGAAAGGTCGCCATGGGCACGTGCCTCGGAAATCGCCTCGATGATTCGCGGGCGCTCTTCCTGCTGGCGCCAGCGCAGTTCTTCCTGCAGCTTGACGAAACCGCCCTGAGTCATCGGCACCTTATCGACCATTTTCCTCTGTCCTTCCCGCTGTATCCGCTTGTTGCAGACACAAAACAAAACAGGTCCCGAAGGGAAACTTCGGAACCATGTTCAGATTCAATTGGGGCGCTTATAGCAGATCGTCCAGATCGATTTCCAGATAAATTCGCATCACTGTCACAAAGCCGGCCGTTGTTGGGATCGTCCGCGTGGAGATTTCGCGGCGTTGCAGATCATTCTTGACGAATGGCAACGGAACATATAGTGAACATACGGATGAGGAAAACGCTTCGGGAACGCCTGGCCATCCTTTCGGACGCCGCGAAATACGACGCCTCCTGCGCCTCGAGCGGGACGGTGAAGCGGGATTCCGCTGCGACCGGCGGCCTCGGCTCGACGGAAGGTGCGGGGATTTGCCACGCCTATGCGCCTGACGGGCGGTGCATCTCGCTCCTGAAGATCCTGCTCACCAATTTCTGCATCTACGACTGCGCCTATTGCGTCAACCGCTCCTCCAGCAATGTCGAGCGCGCCCGGTTCACGCCGGAGGAAGTGGTGTGGCTGACGCTGGAATTCTACCGGCGCAACTATATCGAGGGGCTGTTCCTCTCCTCCGGCATCATCCGCTCCTCCGACCACACGATGGAGCAGATGGTGCGGATCGCGCGCGAGCTGCGGCTGACGCATAATTTCCGCGGCTACATCCACCTGAAGACCATTCCGGAGGCCTCGCCGCACCTGATCGAGGAGGCGGGGCTGCATGCCGACCGGCTGTCGCTCAACATCGAGCTGCCGACAGACGGCGGCATCGCACGGCTGGCGCCGGAGAAGAAGCCGGCCTGCATCCGCCGCGCCATGGGCGAACTGCGGCTGAAGATCGAGGAGGCGGCGGAGCCGACGCTGCAGACCAGGCGGACGAAACGGTTCGTGCCGGCGGGGCAGAGCACGCAGATGATCGTCGGCGCCGACGGTGCCAACGACGCGACGATCCTTTCGACCAGCGGCCGGCTCTATTCGAGCTACGGGCTGAAGCGCGTCTACTATTCCGCCTTCAGCCCGATCCCCGACAGTTCGAAGGCGCTGCCGCTGATCAAGCCGCCCTTGATGCGCGAGCACCGGCTCTACCAGGCGGACTGGCTCTACCGGTTCTACGGCTTCGACATCGGGGAGATCACCGCCAGCCAGCCGGGCGGCATGCTCGACCTCGACCTCGACCCGAAGCTCGCCTGGGCTTTGGCGAACCGGGCGGCCTTCCCCGTCGACGTCAACCGGGCCGTGCGCGAGATGCTGCTGCGCGTGCCGGGGCTCGGCACGAAGACGGTGGCTGCGATCCTGTCGGCGCGCCGGCTGCGACGGCTGCGGCTCGACGACCTCAAACGGCTCGGCGTCTCGATCCGCAAGGTGCAGGCCTTCATCGTCGCCGAGGGCTGGACGCCGCGGCGGCTGATCGACCGGCCGGACCTGCGCACGATGTTTGCGCCCGCGCCGCGGCAGTTGTCGCTGCTGTGATGCGCCGGGTGACGCTGGAAGGCCGGGGGGACTTTCCGGAATGGCGCGACGCCGCGCGCGACCTCCTCATCGCCGGCGTGGCGCCGGGGGAGGTCGAGTGGTGCGAGCGCGACGCTTCGCCGGGGCTTGCGTTCGAGGAACTGGCGTTCGGGGAATCGGCAGTTGGCGGCGCCGGGAGATCGGGGCCCGGAGAACTGGCACCCGAAGGACTGGCACCCGAGAGATTGGCACCCGAAAGACTGGCGCCTGAAAGAGCGGTGGCTGAAGAACTGGCGCTCGACGATGCGACCGTCGGGAACGGCTCCGCCGCCGGAAGCGGGGCCTCGGGGCCGCCGCGGGTGCCGGCCGCCTTCCCGGCGCTGGCTGCGGCCGTCGTCTGCCATTCCGATCCCGCCCGGTTCCTGCTGCTCTACCGGCTCCTGTGGCGGCTGCAGGCGGACCGGCGGCTGCTCGAGGTCGCCTCCGACGCCGACGTGGTGCGGGCGAACCTGATGGCGAAGAGCGTGCGCCGCGATGCGCACAAGATGACGGCCTTCGTGCGCTTCAAGGAGTTGAAGGGCGGGCCGGCGGGCGGCCGGCGGCGCTTCGTCGCCTGGTTCGAGCCGGATCATCACATCGTCGCCCGCGTGGCGCCGTTCTTCCAGCGCCGCTTCACCGACATGGACTGGCTGATCGCGACGCCGAAGGGATCGGCCGCCTGGGACGGGCGGACGCTGACCCTCGACGGCACGCCGTGCCGCAAGCCCGATCTGGCCGACGACGCCGACGAGCTGTGGCGGACCTACTATGCCAGCATCTTCAACCCGGCGCGGCTGAAGGTGAAGGCGATGCAGGCGGAAATGCCGAAGAAATACTGGCGCAACCTGCCGGAGGCGACGCTGATCCCCGGCCTGATCGCCCGGGCCGAGCCCAGCCTGCAGGCGATGGCGGTGAGAGGTGCGAGCGAGCCCTTGCCCTATCACCGCCGCATCCAGGAGAGGGCCGCACGGCTGCCCCGACCGGAGCCGCCGCCGGCCGGCACGCTTGCGGCGCTGCGGCAGGAGGCAAGCGCCTGCACCCGCTGCCCGCTGCACCAGCGGGCGACGCAGACGGTCTGCGGCGAGGGGCCGGATCGCGCGGACCTCATGGTGGTCGGCGAGCAGCCCGGCGACCGCGAGGACCTTGCCGGCCGCCCCTTCGTCGGCCCGGCCGGGCAGGTCTTCGACGAAGCGCTCGCCGCCGCCGGCATCGACCGGGCGGGGCTCTACCTCACCAATGCGGTCAAGCACTTCAAGTACGAGCCGCGCGGCAAGCGCCGCATCCACCAGCGGCCGAACGCCGACGAGGTGCAGCACTGCCGCTTCTGGCTGGCCCGCGAGGTCGAGCTGGTGCGGCCGAAACTGGTGGTGGCAATGGGCGCGACGGCGCTGTTCGCGCTGACCGGCATGCGCTCGAAGCTGGAGGCGATGCGCGGCACGCCGATGGCGATGGCGGACGGGCGAGCCCTCTTCGTCACCGTCCACCCCTCCTATCTGCTGCGCATTCCGGACGCGGGAAAGAGGGCGGAGGCGGTGGCGCGGTTTCACGAAGACATCAGCGTGGCGGGACGGCTGGCTGCGGCGATGTGAGGACGGCCGGATCGGGGGCGGTGTGCGGATTGGGCTGCCGTCGTCCGGGAGCTGGACGGGATGGTCAAGTCCGCGTCCGGGCGAAATCAGGCCGGCCCCTGTCGCCAGATGATAACCTTGCGTCAACCATTTTTTGCCGATGCCCTTTCAGGTTGTGCGTTGAACGTCAAGATGGCCCTGATATCGCGGCAGCCCTGATGGCCAGTTTGCGAGCGGCTGGAGGCATTGTTGAAATACAGTCTTGCGCTACTTGGGCTCCTTGTCGTTGTGAACGCAGCATCGGCATCCGAGGTGCCATTTTCCTCCACGAGAAGCGCTCCGGACTACTCTGCCACCATGACAGGACAGGACGGGTCAAGGACGTATTCCCGCACCGTTGCGCATCACACGGGATGGGCGCGCGTCGAGGAGGTTCGAGACGGCATCATTCATATCGGCTACGGGAATTTTCACGCCAATGCGTGGCTGAGCGCAACGAAAGCGGATGGGGACGACTTCTCCAGCGTGATGGTGAAAAGGGCGGTACCTTCGCGCGACTACGAGGGCATCGGTTCGGCAAGGGAAGGCGCTGACGACGGAAACTATGCTGGAGAGCACTGCAAGTGGTGGCAGCTCTTTCGTCGCGGGCCCGGAAACGGGCAATATGGGCCGTTCTGGTTCAGCTGCCAATCGGCTGACGGGATAGAGATCGCGACAAAGACGTTGTTGTCCGCCGACAATCGACCGATGTCGGAGACGCAACTGGTGAAGCTGACGCGCGGACCGGTCGCGGAGGCAGAAGTGCGGCCTCCTGCGAGGCTCTTTCGGCCCGACTTCTGGTTGACGCCGCTGCGGGCGTATCCCGAGAAACCTGCAACGGCTGCCGATTTCGAAGTCAGAATGGTGAGCGGGAACGCGGCATTCAGAATGTTGAGGCACTACCCCTGGCGGGCTGAGGAGCAGCGGGATGAAGACGGAACCGTCCGGTTCAGGGTCTGGAACGAACTCGACGACCAGGGCATCTTCGTCGTCTTTTCGGGAGATTCCCATTGGTTTCGTGCCTCCCGTTCGCCGCGAAAGCCCGGCCGTTTCTGGAACTCTTTCGACATTGCAACCGGCCAGGTCGACCTGGAGCGGGGCGACGAATATCTGGGGGAACCGTGCAGGTGGTTCGACATGACGCCCAACATGGCCGACGCGGGGAAAGAGCAGTGCCTGACGGCCGATGGCATCCCCTTGCGGGAATACCGTACGTCATGGGTCGGCAGAGCAGATCTCACCGTCGTCAGCCTTGTCCGCCGTGCGGTCGAGCTCGAGGAGCTGTTCCCGCCCGCCGAGCTGATGGCCCCTTCCAACTTGGGCTTCACCCCGCTCCTTGAATGAGGCGTTTCGCGGGCTCCCTGGTCGTGCTGCCCGCCTGGGGGGCCGAAACGGAGTCACGGCGCATCTGCTCGCTGATCCCCCTCAATGCCCGGGGGCGAGCGCCTTCTCGTCGAGATGGGCGCGGGCGTAGATTTCGCGGGCGACCGCGGCGAGCGCGAGGAGGGTGACGGCGGCGAGAAGGCAGCAGACGGCGAAGCCGGTGGAGAAGGACTGGCGGGCGGCCTCCAGCCAGGCGGGGGCCGCGGCTGCGCCCAGCGCAGTCTCGGCCATGGCCTTGTCCGCCAGCGTCGTCGCACCGAGGGCCGTGGCGGTCTCGATGGCGCCGCCGATCGTCGTCCTGACCGCGGCGGCCTGGGCGGGGTCGAGGCCTGCGACATTGGCGCCGGCCATCAGCCAGCGGTAGATCAGCGTGCCGAGGCTGCCGAGCAGGGCGACGCCGAGCGCGCCGCCGAATTCGGCGCTGGTCTCGGAGATCGCCGAGGCCGAGCCGGAGCGTTCCGGCGGCGCGGTGCCGACGATCAGGCCGGTCGTCGTCAGCACCACCGGCACGAAGCCGAGCGCGATGATCATGTTGGCGCCGAGCACGCCGTAGATGTTCTCGTAGTAGGCGGCGATCGCCATGGCCAGCGTTCCCACCGCATTGACCACCAGCCCCAGAAGGACCGTCCGGACCGGGCCGAAGCGGTTGGTGAAGCGGTAGGCCTGGAGCGACATGACCGTGAAGACCAGCGACGACGGCACCGACCAGAGGGCGGCGGCGAGCGGCGAAAGCCCGAGCACGAACTGGAGAAACAGGTTCTGGTAGAGGAAGACGCCGAAGACGAAGAACATGCCGGCGAGATTGACCAGCAGCGAGGCGGTGAAGGCCGGTATCCTGAACAGCTTCAGGTCGATCAGCGGATGGGACAGGGTCTCCTGGCGGCGGATGAACAGCCACCCGACCGCAAGCCCGGCTGCGATCGGCAGCAGGTGCTTCAACTGGAAACCGTCCGCGGCCATGTGCTTCAGGCCGTAGATGACCGGCAGGACGGTCGCGAGCGACAAAAGCACGCTCGCAAGGTCGAGCCGGGTGCCGTCCGGGCTCTTGTATTCCGGCAGCAGGATCGGCGCGACCACGAGCAGGACGAGCATGGCGGGGATGTTGATCAGGAACACCGCGCCCCAGTGGAAATACTGCAGCAGGAAGCCGCCGAGCAGCGGCCCGATGAGGCCGCCGACCGAGAAGGCCGTTCCCCAGACGCCGATGGCGCGGTTGCGCTCGGCCTCGTTCTTGAACAGGTTGACGATCAGGGACAGCGTCGACGGCGCGATGGTGGCGCCCGCGATGCCGAGCAGCGCGCGCGCTGCGATCAGTTGCTCCGCCGTGGCGGAGAAGGCGGCGAGCGCCGAGGCCACGCCGAAGGCGAAGGCGCCGATCAGGAGCACCCGCCGGCGGCCGATCCGGTCGCCGAGCGTGCCCATGGTGACGAGGAAGCCTGCGACCATGAAGCCGTAGATGTCATTGATCCACAAGAGTTCCGATGCCGACGGGTCGAGATCGGCGACGATGGCGGGGGTGGCGAGAAACAGGATGGACAGGTCCATCGAGTAGATCAGGCAGGCGATCGACAGCACGCAGAGGCCGATCCATTCCCGGCGGCCGGCGAGGCCGGTGTCTTGCGATGGCGCTTTCATGATGGTTCTCCCGGTCTGCGACAGGCGATGTAAGGCACTGCCGGGAAACTGCAACCGGCCGCGCGCCGAAACCGGCATCCGTAACGTCGGTCCCCAACCGAATTGCGGATCTTTCGCCTTAGCAGAACCCGGTCGCAGAATTCAAGGTTTCCCTCCCTGAGGTTGCAGAAGCCGGCGGCGGCAGGAGAACGGCACGGCCGCGCCTGTGTCCCGGCTTGCCGATGCCGCTTTCGCAGCGTAGGAGCGTCATGCAACCCGAACATGAGCCGCAAGCGTGTCCTTCATTTCCTTTCTTCGCACGGCGGCACTTGTCGCCGCCCTGTCGCAACCGGCTAACGCCGCCGACCTGATGACCTTCTGGGATACGCCTGAAAAGGGCGCCAACGGTTTCAACGCCGCCCCGCAGGACGAGGCCTACTTCCGGGCCCTCTCCTCGACCGGCGCGACATGGGTGCGGCTCTCCTTCAGCAAATGGCAGGGCAAGGGCCGCGATTTTCTCATCGGCGACGCCGATCGCTATACCGGCCTCGTGCCGGAGGATCTCGCCACCCTGCGCAAGGTGCTGGATGCCGCGGACGCCGCCGGTCTCAAGGTGGTGGTCACGCCGCTGAGCCTGCCGGGCGGGCGCTGGTCGCAGCAGAACGGCAACAAATATGACGACCGTCTCTGGTCGGATGCCGCCTATCAGGACCAGGCGGTGCGCTTCTGGACCGACCTGGCCGCCGCACTGAAGGATCATCCGGCGGTTGCGGGCTACAACATCCTGAACGAGCCCGCGCCCGAGAAGAACGCCGGCGGCGTCGAAAACGGCACCGAGGCGCAGCTCCGCGACTGGCAGGCGGCGCATGCGGGCGGACCGCGCGACCTGGAGGCGTTCTATTCAAGGGTGATTGCGCAGATCAGGACCGTCGATCCCGTGACCCCCGTGATGGTCGATGGCGGCTGGTTCGCCAATCCCCGCTCGCTGGCCGCCTGGCCGAGGCCGCTTGCCGACGACAAGGTCCTCTACGCCTTTCACATGTATGAGCCCTATGCCGCGACCAGTTCGCCGAACATGAAGCGGGAGAAGCCGCTGCGCTATCCCGGCGTGACCACCGAATATGCGGGACACGACCAGGCCTGGGACCGCGCGGCGGTGCGGGCTCATGTCGACACCGCCTTCGACTGGGCCAAGGCGCAGGGCCTTCCAGCGACCCGGGTCGTCGCCGCGGAATTCGGCTGCATGCGGCGCTGGGCCGACTGCGGCACCTACCTGACCGACGTGATGGATGCCGTCGAGGCGCGCGGCGGCCACTGGGCGTTCTACGCCTTCCGCGAGGACAAATGGGACGGCATGGACTACGAGCTGCCAGCCAAGCTCGCCCCCGGCCGGTTCTACTGGCTGACCGAACAGGGAAAGGCCGACAAGCTGCCGCGCGACGGCGAACTCATGGATCTGCTGCGGGCGCACCTGCGGCGGTAGGTCGAGACAAGTGCTGCCCGCAACCGTCGCGTCGCGAGCGGGGCACTCTCAAGAATTGATCCACATTCGCGTCAGGAGCTGGGCGCCGGAGCGCCCGCTCCCGAGCCTTACGCGAAATAGCTCTGCAGCGGGTAGACCTCGAGCTGGCCTTCCTTCAGCGCCTTGATCGCCTCGGCGGCTGCCGCAGCACCGGCCATCGTCGTGTAGTAGGGCACCTTCTGCATCAGGGCGGCGCGGCGGAGCGACTTTGAATCCGAGATCGCCTTGGTGCCGTCGGTGGTGTTGATGACGAGCTGGACCTGACGGTTGCGGATGGCGTCCTCGATGTGCGGGCGGCCTTCCTGCACCTTGTTGATCTTGGTCGCCTCGATGCCGTTCTCGCCGAGGAAGCGGGCGGTGCCGGAGGTGGCCATGACCTTGAAGCCGATCCCGACCAGGGTGCGGACGGCCGGCAGCACGCGGTCCTTGTCCTCGTCGCGCACCGAGACGAAGACGGTGCCGTCACGCGGCAGGTCGACATTGGCGCCGAGCTGCGACTTGGCGAAGGCGACCGCGAAATTGCGGTCGAGCCCCATGACCTCGCCGGTCGAGCGCATCTCCGGGCCGAGCAGCGTGTCGACGCCGGGGAAGCGGGCAAACGGGAAGACGGCTTCCTTGACGGCGATGTGCTTCAGGTTGCGCGGATCGGGCTTTGCGCCGTAGGCCGAAATCGCTGCGTCCAGCTTCTCGCCGGCCATGACGCGGGCGGCGATCTTGGCGATCGGCGCGCCGATCGTCTTGGCGACGAAGGGGACGGTGCGCGAGGCGCGCGGGTTGACCTCCAGCACGTAGATCGTGCCGTCCTTGATGGCGTACTGGACGTTCATCAGGCCGCCGACGTTCAGCGCCTTCGCCAGCGCCCTGGTCTGGCGCTCCAGCTCGTCGACGATCTCAGGCGACAGCGTGCGCACCGGCAGCGAGCAGGCGCTGTCGCCCGAATGGATGCCGGCTTCCTCGATGTGTTCCATGATGCCGGAGACGAAGACGCTTTCGCCGTCGCAGAGCGCATCGACGTCGACTTCGACGGCATTGGTCAGATAGCTGTCGAACAGCAGCGGATTCTTGCCGAGCAGGGTGTTGATCTGGCCGGTCTTGTCGTTCGGGTAGCGCTGCTTGATGTCTTCCGGCACGAGGCCCGGAACGGTGTCGAGCAGGTAGGTCTGCAGCATCGATTCGGAATGGATGATCTGCATGGCGCGGCCGCCGAGCACGTAGGACGGGCGCACGACCAGCGGGAAGCCGATCTCGGCCGCGACGAGGCGGGCCTGCTCGACGGAATAGGCGATGCCGTTGTTCGGCTGGGTGAGATCGAGCTTCTGCAGGAGCTTCTGGAAGCGGTCGCGGTCCTCGGCCAGGTCGATCGCGTCGGGCGCGGTGCCGAGGATCGGGATGCCGTTCTTCTCGAGCGCTTCGGCGAGCTTCAGCGGCGTTTGGCCGCCGAACTGGACGATGACGCCGACGAGGGTGCCGTTGGTCTGCTCGGCCTTCAGGATCTCGATCACGTCCTCGGCCGTCAGCGGCTCGAAGTAGAGGCGGTCGGAGGTGTCGTAGTCGGTGGAGACGGTCTCCGGGTTGCAGTTGACCATGATCGCCTCGTAGCCGGCGTCCTTCAGCGCGAACGCGGCATGGCAGCAGCAGTAGTCGAACTCGATGCCCTGGCCGATGCGGTTCGGGCCGCCGCCGAGGATGACGACCTTCTTCCTGTCGGAGATGCCGGCCTCCGAGCGGGTCTGGCCGGCAAACGGCTGCTCGTAGGTCGAGTACATGTAGGCGGTCGGCGAGGCGAATTCGGCAGCGCAGGTGTCGATCCGCTTGAAGACGGGGCGGACGTCGAGGCTGTTGCGCAGCTCGGCGACTTCCTTCGGCCGCTTGCCGGAGAGCGTGGCAAGCCTTGCGTCGGAGAAGCCCATCGCCTTCAGCATGCGCAGGTTCTGGGCGTCCGCGGGCAGGCCGTGCTCGCGGATGCGGGCCTCCATGTCGACGATCGCCTTGAACTGGGCGATGAACCAGGGATCGATCCTGGAGCCCTCGTGCACCTCTTCCGGCGTGAAGCCCATGCGCAGCGCCTGGGCGACCATGCGCAGCCGGTCCGGCGTCGGCGTCGAGATCGCCGCACGCACCGCGTTCCTGCCGTCGCCGTTCTCGTAGCCGGGGATCTCGATCTCGTCGAGACCGGTGAGCCCGGTCTCCAGGCCGCGCAGCGCCTTCTGCAGCGATTCGGCGAAGGTGCGGCCGATCGCCATGACCTCGCCGACCGACTTCATCGCCGTCGTCAGCGTCGGCTCGGCGCCGGGGAATTTCTCGAAGGCGAACCGCGGGATCTTCGTCACGACGTAGTCGATCGACGGCTCGAAGGAGGCCGGCGTCGCGCCGCCGGTGATGTCGTTCTCCAGCTCGTCCAGCGTATAGCCGATCGCGAGCTTGGCGGCGATCTTGGCGATCGGGAAGCCGGTGGCCTTGGAGGCGAGCGCGGACGAGCGCGAGACGCGCGGGTTCATCTCGATGACGACGAGGCGGCCGTTCTTCGGATTGACGGCGAACTGGACGTTGGAGCCGCCGGTCTCGACCCCGATCTCGCGCAGCACCGCGATCGAGGCGTTGCGCATGATCTGGTATTCCTTGTCCGTCAGCGTCAGCGCCGGGGCGACAGTGATCGAATCGCCGGTGTGGACGCCCATCGGGTCGATGTTCTCGATCGAGCAGATGATGATGCAGTTGTCCGCCGTGTCGCGGACGACCTCCATCTCGTATTCCTTCCAGCCGAGGACCGATTCCTCGATCAGCACTTCGGTCGTCGGCGAGGCGTCGAGGCCGCCGGAGACGATGTCGAAGAATTCCGAGCGGTTGTAGGCGATGCCGCCGCCGGTGCCGCCGAGGGTGAAGGAGGGGCGGATGATGGCCGGCAGGCCGATCTCGTCGAGTGCCGTGGCGGCGATCGCCATGGCATGGCTCATGTAGCGCTGCTTGCGGTCGGTCTCGCCGAGGTTCCACTGGTTTTCCAGCGCGTCCAGCGCCTTGTCGAGCGCGTCGCCGGAAAGCTCGGACTTGAGCTTGGTGCGCTCGGCCTCGTGCTTCTTGCGGTCGGCGTCCTTGATCTCGGTGGCGTTGGCGAGCAGCGAGCGCGGCGTCTCCAGCCCGATCTTGGCCATCGCCTCGCGGAACAGCGCGCGGTCCTCGGCCTTGTCGATCGCCTCCGGCTTGGCGCCGATCATCTCGACGTTGTAGCGCTCCAGCACGCCCATGCGCTTCAGGGAGAGCGCGGTGTTCAGCGCCGTCTGGCCGCCCATGGTCGGCAAAAGCGCGTCCGGACGTTCCTTGGCGATGATCTTGGCGACGACCTCGGGCGTGATCGGCTCGATGTAGGTGGCGTCCGCCAGGCCCGGATCGGTCATGATCGTCGCCGGGTTGGAGTTGACCAGGATCACCCGGTAGCCTTCCTCCTTCAGCGCCTTGCAGGCCTGGGTGCCGGAATAGTCGAATTCGCAGGCCTGCCCGATGACGATCGGCCCCGCGCCGATGATGAGGATCGATTTGATGTCTTGGCGCTTGGGCATGGCTCTATCCGTTCTTTTGCCTGCGCGAAAAACCGGCCAGGGTGGGAAGTTCACCGGCCGGGGCGCTAGAGGCATCGTCTTTAAAGGCTAGAAGCGGCTTATAGGCAAATGCCGGGCCAAGCGAAACCCCGAAAATGGCTGATCAAACAGAAATCCTGGGGCCAATGGTGCGCCGGCATCGCGCCGCCGCACCCCTCGTGCCGCCGCAGCCTGGCGCCGGCCGCTTTCCGGGCACGACATCAGCGCGGATGCGGCCCACAGGCGAGACGGTCGAGGCCGGTGAGATGGTCGAGCGACCATCGCCCGGGTCCCCACGCCATGATCGCGAGCGCCATCGCGGCCCAGGTCACATGGACGGGCCATCCTTCCGGCACGGTCAGCTGGATGACAAGCGTCATGGCCAGCAGCGAAAGGGCCGCGGCGCGGGAGGCAAGACCGATCACGAGCAGGACCGGCAGGACGATTTCCGCCGTGCCGGAGGCGAAGGCGACGGCGGAGGGAAACGGATAGGGGTAGGGGCCGCCCGGCAGGTGCAGCCGGAACTCCGACGTAAAGAGCAGGATCGCCACGTCGTTCAAGTGCAGGAAGCCATCCCACTTGTTGATGCCCGACCGCCAGAACGGCACCGCCAGCGCGAAGCGGAGGGCGAACTGCGTGAGTGATGGTGGGGCGAGAGCGGCGATCATCGCATAAGCCTGCCCGATGGTTGCCGAGAGACCCGTCGGTGAGAATTGCCGTGGCGTCGGTTCATGTTTCATCGTCTGCTCCGTTCTTTGAAATGCCGCGGAAGGCGCCGGCCTCGATGAAGCCGGCGATCGCGGCCGAAAGGTCGAAATCGGGAAAGGCTGCCAGCGTGTCGCCGGCGGCCGACCCGAGCGGAACGCCGTGCATCAGGGCTGCGATCATCATCGCAGCGTCAGGCGCGATCTTGCGGACCTCCACCTCGAGGTGTGGGCGGGTCAGAAGCGTCCATTCCGGCTCCGTGGCCGTGATCCGCCCGACGGGTGTCTCCTGCCGGTTGGCGGAAAAGATGCTGAACGCCGGGTAGTCGGAAGCGAGCAGCCGGGTCGCGGGATGGGCGATGAACCGGGTCGCAGCCAATGCGTCCGGCGGCACGGCGGCCAACGTTTCGCGCGCCAGAACGGCTTCGTCGGCCGCGTGATAGGCGTCGAGCCAGGCCCGCTCGATGCGGGCGACATCGGCAAGCCAGGGCATGGGGCGGGCGTGCCGATACGTCTCGATGAAGGCCGGGAAGTCGCGGCCGTACTCGAAGAGCAGCGGCGAGGTCGGCGGCGTCGCGCGGACATGGAAGCGGGCCATGGCCCGGAAGAAGTCCGGCCCGGTGATCCGCAGGGTCGCCGGAAAGACGGCGGCCAGCGCCTCGATCAGGCTGACGGTGACGTTGTTGCGATAGATGCCGAACCGCCGCTCCGCCGCCCCGCCGCCGGGGGCGGCGACGCCCGGCGGGGCCGGTCTCGCGGGGTCGAGCAGCCGCCGGGCGAAATGGGCGGCGTAGGCTGCCGCCTCGCATTCCACGGCGATCGCCGGGTCAGACGGCCGCACGGCGCACCCTCCCGTCGTTCGTGACCGTGCAGCGGTCCAGGATCGCCTGTGCGGCTTCGGCCTCTCGCGTCAGCGTCGGCCAGTCCGGGATCGCGCTGTCCCACTCGACGAGCGTGGCGATCGGGCCGGTCCTGCCCAGAACCGTCTCGTAGAGCGCCCAGACCGCATCGCAGACCGGGCCGTCGTGGCTGTCGATCAAGAGAGGCGCGCCGTTCTCGTCGCTCTGGACCGCGTGCCCGGCGAGGTGGATCTCCTGGACGACATCGAGCGGGTAGTCGGCGAGATAGGCGAGGGCCGAGGTCGAAAGATTGGTGGCGGAGACGAAGACGTTGTTGACGTCGAGCAAGAGACCGCAGCCGGTGCGCCGCGCGAGTTCACGGATGAACGCGGTCTCGGTCATCGTCGATTCGGTGAAGGTCAGGTAGCTGGACGGGTTTTCCAAAAGGATCTGCCGGCCGATCGTCTCCTGCACCTGGTCGATATGGTCGGCCACGTGCTGCAGCGTGCCGGCGGTATAGGGCAAGGGCAGAAGGTCGTTGAAATAGGTGGTCTCGTGCGTCGACCAGGCCAGGTGCTCGGAGACGAGCGCGGGCTCGTAGCGCTCGATCAGCGCCTTGAAGCGGGAAAGGTGCAACTCGTCGAGCGGTTGCGGACCGCCGATCGACATGCAGACGCCATGGATGGAGACGGGGTAGTCCTGGCGGATGCGCGACAGGGCGCGATGCGGCGGGCCGCCGTCGCCCATGTAGTTTTCCGCATGGACCTCGAAGAAGCCCTTTCGGTGATCCTGCTGAAGGATCGCCGAAAGATGCTCGTGCTTGAAGCTCGTTCCCGCCATGCCGTCGAGCCGGTGGCGGGGAAAGCGAAGGGCGCGATGCCCGGTCGCAATGCCGTTCGGTTCCATCATCGTTCCCTCCGCTTTCCACGCGCCTTTCGATCAGGCCGGAATGTCGCGGTCGAGGGGCTCCATCGAACCTTTGCGGCCATCGGGCAGCTGCATGGTCGCGCAGGTGCCGCCGTCGACGAACTTCCAGGCGTTACCCTGGTAGTCGACGGTCGAGGTGCCCTGGCAGGTGGTGCCCGGGCCGGCGGCGCAGTCGTTCTGCCCCTTCAGCGCGACGCCGAAGCACTTCTCCTTGCCGGCATCCATCGCAGCCTTGACGTCGGCTTCCGACAGGGGGCTCGCGAAGGCCAGCGACGAAAGGGCCGATGCGACGGCGCCTGCCAGAACCGCGGTGCTTACTGCTGAACGTGTGGTCATGTTCCATTCTCCAGAACGTTTTGCCTCTCGATGCGCCACCCGGCGCACATCGGCTTTTTCGTCGGAGGCGGCCTTGCGTTACACTTGCGGCGAACACGACTTCGTGATTGTCGGCGGCGGCAAAGCGAAATACCGTGCGCCCCCTGTAACGAATGGAACCTGCCGGCCGAACAGACAGGAGAAGCAGCTTGGACAAGGCGGAGGAGCGCAGTCTCGAGCAACTGCTCGTTTCAGCGATCGAGGGCGACGAGCGGGCCTACTTCGCATTCCTCGAGGCGGTGGCGAAGCTGGTGCGGACGTGGCTCAGGCGGAAGGTGACGCATGGCAGCCTGGACGTGGAAGACGTCGTGCAGGAAACCCTGCTCGCCATCCACCTGAAACGGCATACCTGGCGCAGCACGGAGCCGGTCAGGCCCTGGATCTTCGCCATCGCCAACCACAAGCTGATCGACGCCTTCCGCCGCCACGGCCGCCTGCCGCTCGCCGACAGCCCGGCCCTGGAAGCGGTCGAGGCGGCGGAGCCGGAAGTGCTGCAGGGCTGGGAGATCGACCGGGCGCTGCAGGTGCTGACGCCCGGGCAGCGCTCGGTGGTGACGGCGGTGTCGATCGAGGGCAGTTCGATCCAGGAGACGGCGCGGGACCTGGGGATGAACGAGACGGCCGTGCGGGTCGCGCTGCACCGCGGGCTTTCGGCGATCGCCCGGCGCTTCGGAAGGACATGAGCATGGAGACGAACGAACTGATCAAGGCGCTTGCCGCGGATACGCGACGCTCGGGGGCGCCGCTGGGGCAGGCCTGGGTGATGGCGCTCGTTGCTGCGGTGCTCTTGGCCGCCTGCGTGTTCTTCGTGCTGCTCGGGCCGCGTCCGGACGCCGGTGCGGCCCTTTCCACCGTGCGCTTCGTCTTCAAGTTCCTGTTCACGATCGCGCTGGCGGTGGCCGCCTTGAGGCTCGCCATCGCCCTCTCGCGGCCGGGCGGCAACTGGCGCGCAGCGCTTCCCTCAATGCTGGTGGCGCCGGTGCTCCTCCTCCTGTCCGTCCTTCTGGAGCTCGCCGCAGTGCCGCAGGCGAGCTGGCTCGTCCGGCTGGTCGGGACCAACAGCATGGTGTGCCTGACCTTCGTCCCCCTGATCGGGCTCCTGCCGCTGGGCGCGCTGCTGCTGGCCATGCGGCACGGCGCACCGGCCCACGCGACGGCGGCCGGCGCGGTGTCGGGGCTTCTGGCGGGCGGCATCGCCGCCACCTTCTATGCCGCCCATTGCCCGGACGATTCGCCCCTGTTCGTCGCCGTCTGGTATCCGCTGGCGATCGCCATCCTGACCGGCCTCGGCGCGCTGGCGGGACGGTTCTCCCTGCGGTGGTGAACGGCCGCGGCGGCTGACATCGCGGACAGGGCGGGCAACAGACGGCCGGGCCGCCGACCGTGGCCGGGCCGCGCAAAACTTGGCGTGCGATCGGTTTGCAACGCCGGCTCTCCGCCCTATAACTGAATGTCAGGAACGAAACCGCCGCTCAGCGGTTTTGTCCGCGCAACCGAGGGTACGATCATGGAATGGAAGGGCCGCCGGCAGTCCAGCAATATCGAGGATCAGCGCGGTGCGGGCGGGCCGGGCGGCTTCGGCCGCGGCGGCGGCTTCCGCATTCCGATGGGCGGCGGGCCGCGCCGGGCCGGCGGCGGCCTGAGCCTCGGCACCATCATCTTCCTCGTCGTGATCTATTTCTTGCTGAAGATGATGGGCATCGACCTGCTGCAGGTGCTCGGCCAGGGCGGCGGCGGCCAGATGAACCTGCCGGGCTTCGAGCAGACCGAGAGCGCCACGCGCGCCAATTCGCCGGAGCAGGAGGAGACCAAGCAGTTCATGGCGACGGTGCTCGCCGAGACGGAGGACGTCTGGAACGGCATCTTCCAGGCGAACGGCGTGCAGTACGAGGAGCCGAAGCTGGTGCTCTTCTCCAATTCGATCCAGTCGGCCTGCGGCTTCGCGTCGGCCGCGTCCGGTCCATTCTATTGCCCGGGTGACCACAAGGTCTATCTCGACATGGGCTTCTTCGACGAACTGGCGCAGAAGTTCGATGCCGCCGGCGATTTCGCCCAGGCCTATGTCGTCGCCCACGAGGTCGGCCATCACGTCCAGAACCTCACCGGCGTGCTGCCGAAGTTCAACCAGGCACGCGAGCGGATGAGCGAGGCGGAGGCCAACCAGATGTCGATCCGCGTCGAGCTGCAGGCGGACTGCTACGCCGGCATCTGGGGCAAGTACACCGAGCAGAAGGGTCTGCTGGAGACCGGCGACCTCCAGGAGGCGCTGAACGCGGCGGTGCAGATCGGCGACGACACGATCCAGAAGCGGATGCAGGGCTATGTCGTGCCGGAGAGCTTCAACCACGGCACCTCCGAGCAGCGCATGCGCTGGTTCAAGCGCGGCTTCGACAGCGGCCGGGTGCAGGACTGCGACACGTTCTCGAACGACGTGTGAACGGGCGGCGTGCGCCCGTCAGCGCATGAGGAGGGCGGTGGCGTAGAGGCCGAGTGCGAAGGCGGTGTGGGCGAGCAGGCCGAGCAGGCGCACCTTGTTGGGGTTCGGCGTCTTCGATGCCGCCCAGCCGAGGCCCATGCCGGGCTGCATCAAAAACCAGCCGGCGGCGATGGTGAGGATGCTGAAGATCCAGGCGGGCAGGAAGCTCGGGGCTGAGAACCAGCCGATCCCGACGATCAGCGCGAAGACGATGCCATAGAGAATGCCGACGGCGTAGTGGCCGGCCCAGCCGAGCGCATTCTCGTGGGCATAGGGCTCCGCCGCTGCGATCGCTTCATGGAACACCTGGCCGTTGGCGAGGTGGCGGAACCAGCGCCCGGCAGGGGCCCAGTTCGGCTTCGCCTGCCCGAAGGCGAGGTGCAGCAGGATGGCCCAGAGGTCCATCGTGACGGTCGCGCCGATCCCGATCAGCGTGCCGCGCCAGAAAAGTTCGGTCATTGCCTGCGCCCCCTCGATCCCCGTAGCCGCATGTTCCGCGCGGAATTCGCCGAATCGTCC
This sequence comes from Mycoplana sp. MJR14, assembly GCF_029210525.1. Lineage (NCBI taxonomy): Bacteria > Pseudomonadati > Pseudomonadota > Alphaproteobacteria > Hyphomicrobiales > Rhizobiaceae > Mycoplana > Mycoplana sp. MJR14. Next base: position 34,078 of record NZ_JARGEO010000009.1, on the reverse strand, counting down.
TCGGCGATGCTGCCGGAAGCGATACAGCATCCGGACGGGCCGGAGAAGGCGGGCGGCAGACTGCGCCGGAAACCGGCACGAAGCGCATTCGGCCCGGCCGCCCGGACCGCCGGGCTGGCCTGAGCTCTCCCCGCCGGGCGTCGGCGGAGAGACGGGGCGGGACGGGCGAGGGCGGACTATTTTTCGCTGTCCATATGGGCGAGCATCGCTTCGGCATAGCGGCCGCCGGCGGCGGCGTCCCTCGGCACGGCGGCCTCGATCGCGGCGAGGTCTTCGGCGGAGAGCGCGACATCGAGGGCGCCGAGCGCCTCGGTCAGCCGGTCGCGCCTGCGGGCGCCGACGAGGGGGAGGATGTCGGCGCCCTGCGCGGCCACCCAGGCGATCGCCACCTGAGCGACCGTCACGCCCTTCGCCTCCGACACGGCGCGCAGGGCCTCCACCAGTTCGAGATTGCGCTCGATATTGCCTTCCTGGAACCTGGGACTATAGGCGCGGAAGTCGCCTGTGCTCTTTCCCTGCCCCTTCTGCCAGTGGCCGCTGATCAGCCCGCGCGAGAGCACGCCATAGGCGGTGATGGCGATGCCGAATTCGCGGCAGGTAGGCAGGATCTTCTCCTCGATCCCGCGCGAGATCAGCGAATACTCGATCTGCAGGTCGCAGATCGGCGCGACCTTGGCGGCTCTTCGGATCGTCTCGGCGCCGACCTCGGAAAGGCCGATGTGGCGGATATAGCCTTCCTTGACGAGGTCGGCCATCGCGCCGATCGTCTCCTCGATCGGCACGTTCGGGTCGAGGCGGGCAGGGCGGTAGATGTCGATATAGTCGACGCCGAGGCGCGTCAGCGTGTAGGCGAGGAAGTTGCGGATGGCCGCGGGGCGGCTGTCGTAGCCGGCCCACGCGCCGTCGGGCCCGCGCAGGGCGCCGAACTTGACGCTGATGACGGCGTCCTCGCGCCGGCGACCGCGCAGCGCCTCGCCGATCAGCATCTCGTTGTGGCCCATGCCGTAGAAGTCGCCGGTGTCGAGGAGGTTGATGCCGGCGTCGAGGGCGGCGTGGATGGTGGCGATGCTCTCGACCCGGTCGGAGGGACCGTACATGCCGGACATGCCCATGCAGCCGAGCCCGATGGCGGAAACTTCGGGGCCAGTGTCGCCCAATCTGTGCATCTTCATCTTGCGTCTCCTTGAGGTGTGCCGCGAGGCGTTCGGGGGCTTTCTAATCCATCCCGCCTTGTGCGATAATCAGGCCGGTGACGAACGGCCTGTACGGAAAATTGCACAATGAAGAGGTTGCCGCATGGATGACCTGCCGCTTGGCGAACTGGATGCGTTCACCGCGGTGGCGCGGGCGCGCAGTTTTCGCGGGGCGGCCCGAAGGCGCGGCGTCTCGGCCTCGTCGCTGAGTGCGGCGCTGAGGCGGCTGGAGCAGCGGCTCGGGGTGCGGCTGCTCAACCGCACCACCCGCAGCGTGACGCCGACCGAGGCGGGCCTGCGTCTTCTCGACCGGCTCGCGCCGGCGCTCGGCGAGATCGCCGTGGCGCTGGACCAGGTCGAGAGCTCGCGCGCGAGCCCGGCGGGGACGCTGCGGCTGAACGTGCCGACCATCGCGGCCCGCCTGATGCTGCCCGACATCGCCGCCCGCTTCCTCGAAGCCCATCCGAAGATCACGCTGGAGATCGTCGCCGAGGACAGCTTCATCGACGTGCTCGCCGCCGGCTTCGATGCGGGCGTGCGTTATGGCGAGCGGCTGGAGCGCGACATGATCGCGATCCCGATCGGGCCGCGGCGCCAGCGCTACGTCGCGGCCGCCGCCCCCGCCTATCTGGCACGGCACGGCACCCCGGTGCGGCCGGAGGACCTGCTCGAACACCGCTGCATCCGCCACCGTTTCGCCAGCGGCCACGCGCTGCCATGGGAGTTCGAGCGCGACGGCAAGACGGTGATGCTGTCGCCGACCGGCCCGCTGGTGGCCAACTCGATCGAGGTGGAACTCGCAGCCGCGATTGCCGGCCTCGGCATCATCTGCTCCTTCGAGGAACTGTTGGCGCCGGCGATCGCGGCGCGCACGCTCCTGCCTGTCCTCGGCGACTGGGTGACGGAGTTCCCGGGGCCGTTCCTCTACTATGCCAGCCGCACCCACATGCCGGGTCCGCTGCGCGCCTTCGTGGACTTCATCAAGGACGAGCGGAAGAGCGCCGGCTGATGCCGCCCCGCCCCGGCGCCGGCCCCTTTGGACGGGGGCGCCTTTCGGCGCCTTCACCCTTGTCCTCGCGGTTGCCGGGGGATGTGCAGCGTCCTGCGGCGCCCGGCCGGAGATGTTCGCATTTTTCCCGATCTCGGTCGAAATTCGGGAGAATGCGCCCGTTTTTCCGTCCAATTGTCGATCGCAAACGCAGATTCCGGGCGATTTTCGCAGCCATCAGGCACTTTTGATGGATGGATCAATTCTATTGGATTGATCGCCGCGCGCCGATGTGTTCGGAAGCGGTCGAAAGGCGGAAGACATCATGGACATGATCGTGAAGCGGCAGGACAACAGCTGGGCGGCGCATTTCCGGGCGACGTTCACGCTCGGCATTCCGCTGATCGGGGCGCAGCTCGCCCAGCTCGGCATCCACACGACCGACGTCGTCATCCTCGGCCGGCTCGGGGCGGCGCATCTGGCGGCGATCGTGCTGGCGAGCCAGTTCTACTTCACCATCTTCATCTTCGGCTCCGGCTTTGCCACCGCCGTGATCCCGATGGTGGCGCAGGCCTATGGCCGGGGCGACGTCGTCTCGGTGCGCCGTTCCGTGCGCATGGGGATGTGGGTGGTGCTGCTCTATTCGCTGCTGACGGCGCCGATCTTCTCCTATGCCGAGCAGATCCTGCTCTTTGCCGGCCAGAAGCCCGAGGTGGCCGCGCTCGCCCGGGACTATCTGGCGATCGCCCATTGGGGCATGCCGCCGGCGCTGCTGTTCATGACGCTGCGCGGCCTTGCGAGTGCGGTCGGCAAGGCCGGCGTCATCCTCAGGATCACGATCACGATCCTCGTCCTCAACGCCATCTTCGCCTACGGGCTCGTGCTCGGCCATTTCGGCCTGCCTGCGCTCGGGATCCAGGGGGCGGCCTACGTCTCCTTCGGCGTCAACCTGCTGTCGTTCGTGCTGATGGTCGCCTATGTGCAGAGCCGCCCGGAGATGCACCGCTACGAGCTCTTCGTCCGCTTCTGGCGGCCCGACTGGCCGGCATTCCGGGAGGTGCTCCATCTCGGCCTGCCGATCAGCTTCACCATCATCGCCGAGGTCAGCCTGTTCACGGCCGCTTCGCTGCTGATGGGCTCGATCGGCACGATCGAGCTCGCCGCGCACGGGATTGCGCTGCAGTTCGCCTCGATCGCCTTCATGTTCCCCTACGGGCTGGCGCAGGCCGCCACCGTCCGGGTCGGCGTGGCCCATGGGCGCGGGGATCATCAGGGCGTGATCCGGGCGGCGATCGCCTGCATGATCGTGGCGACGGGCATCGCGATCGCGGGCACTACGCTGTTTGCGGCGATCCCGAGGCAGCTTGCCGGCATCTTCCTCGACCGCCAGTCCCCGGAGGCCGCGGCGGTGCTGGCCTATGCCGGGCCGCTGATCGTCATCGCCGGCATCTTCCAGCTCGTCGACGGCCTGCAGGCGATCGCCGCCGGTCTCTTGCGCGGCCTGAAGGACACGCGGGTGCCGATGCTGCTCGCCATCCTGTCCTATTGGCCGATCGGCTTCGGGTGCGCCTGGGCCTTCGCCTTCCCGCTCGGCCTGGGCGGCATCGGCGTCTGGCTCGGCTTCCTCTGCGGGCTGACGGCAGCGGCGGTCATGCTGTGCTGGCGGTTCTACCGGCTCGAGGCACGCAGCCGGCAACTGGACGCCGCCGCCGTCGGCGCGTTCTAGCGACCGCCGGCGCGGGTTTCCCACGCATCCCGGTCGAGCCGGAAGCACATCCATGCCACCGGCGTCCCCGAGAGGTCGAGCGTCGCATCATAGGCGTGAACCGCGCCGAGCTTTCCGGTGGCTTTCTGCGAGCGCAGATTGGTCGGATCGATGTGGAACCAGACCGTGTCGAAGCTCGAAAAAGCGTGGCCGAGCATCAGCCGCTTCAATTCGAAATTCGTCGCTCCGCCCCAGTAGGCGTTGTCGATGAAGGTGAAGCCGATGGCGATCTCGTCCGGCCGGTCGGGTGGCGCGTAGTAGCGCGAGCAGCCGATGATCCGGCCGCGGCTGCGGTCGATGATGGCGAGGGTGCCGCCGCTTGCAAGGAGGAAATCGAAATAGCCGCGGAAGACGTCCCGTTCATGCCGGTTCCTCGCGGGATGCCCGGCCCAGGTGGCCGGGTCGCTCGCGGCGGCATGCAGGGCCTCGAAATCGTCCTGCCGGAGCGGACGCAGATGCAGCGTCTCGCCGGTCAGTTCGGGCGCAAGGTCGAAGGCGGGACGCATGCCGGGCTCAGCGCTCGGCGAGCGCCTCTTCGCCCTTCTTCTGTCGCACCAGGTTGATGAAGCGACGGAAGAGGTAGTGGCTGTCCTGCGGGCCGGGCGAGGCTTCCGGGTGGTGCTGCACCGAGAAGACCGGCTTGCCGGTGAGGCGCAGGCCGCAGTTGGAGCCGTCGAACAGCGACACGTGGGTCTCCTCGACGCCTGCCGGCAGGCTTTCGGAGGAGACGGCGAAGCCGTGGTTCATCGACACGATCTCGACCTTGCCGGTGGTGTGGTCCTTGACCGGATGGTTGGCGCCGTGGTGGCCCTGGTGCATCTTCTCGGTCCTGGCGCCGACGGCGAGGCCCAGCATCTGGTGGCCGAGGCAGATGCCGAACATCGGGATGTCCGTCCGGATCAGGTCGCGGATCACCGGAACGGCATATTCGCCGGTCGCTGCCGGATCGCCCGGGCCGTTGGACAGGAAGATGCCATCCGGCTTCTGCGCCAGCACCTCTTCGGTGCTGGAGGTCGCGGGCATGACGGTGACCTTGCAGCCGAGACCGGCGAAGAGACGCAGGATGTTGCGCTTCACGCCGAAATCGAGGGCGACGATGTTGTACTTCGCATCCGCCTCGGAAAGATCCTCGAAGCCCTCGTTCCAGACCCAGGGCTCCTGGCTCCAGCGGGAGGACTGGCCGGAGGAGGCGACCTTGGCGAGGTCGAGGCCCTCCAGCCCGCTCCAGGCCTTTGCTTCCGCCTTGAGCGTCTCGAGGTCGAAGACGCCGGCCGGATCATGGGCGATCACCGCGTTCGGGGCGCCGTGCTCGCGGATCCAGGCGGTCAGCGCGCGCGTGTCGATGCCGCACAGGCCGATGATGCCGCGGGCCTTCAGCCACTGGTCGAGGTGCCTGGCGGCGCGGTAGTTCGACGGGTCGGTGATGTCGGCCTTGAAGATCACCCCGACGGCGCCGTGGCGGGCGGCCGGCGTCAGGTCCTCGATGTCCTCGTCGTTGGTGCCGACATTGCCGATGTGGGGGAAGGTGAAGGTGACGATCTGGCCGAGATAGGAGGGGTCGGTGAGGATTTCCTCGTAGCCGGTCAGCGCGGTGTTGAAGCAGACTTCGGCCTGGACCTTGCCGGTCGCGCCGATGCCCTTGCCCTCGATCACCGTTCCGTCGGCAAGAACGAGCAGCGCGGTCGGCTTTTCGGAGGTCCACGGGGCGGTCGAAGGGGCAGTCGAGGTCATGGTCATCCCTTTTCCGGCGCGCGGAGCGGCCCGCCTTGAAAGGCGGGGGTTCCGGCGCCATTTAATGTCGCAGACGTGGGCACGCGGAAAATCCGCGGCAAGGCCACCACATGCAAATTTCGTGCAGGTGCCGGAAAATAGACAAAGCACGCAGCCGGGTCAACCTGCCGGCTGTGGATTGCATCGAATTTTCGCTGTTCAAAATCAATGGCTTAAGCAATCAATTTGATTGCGACGGCCTTGCTGGTCTATGAGAGCGCACGAACAGACGGACAACAGTCGACAAAATGCGGACCCGCCGCGCCCGACAACGGCAGGCGGTCCAGCGGAGAAAAACAATGCGCGAGCAACTCGCAGAATGCCTCAAGGACGCTCTGAAGAGCAAGGATACGCGCCGGACCTCGACCGTACGGTTGATCCAGGCTGCGATCAAGGATCGGGACATCGCCAATCGCGGCGCGGGCAAGGATCCCGTCGATGACGACGGCATCCGCCAGATTCTGGCCAAGATGATCAAGCAGCGCGAGGAATCGGCCCGCATCTATGCGGAGAACGGCCGCCCCGAGCTCGCCCAGCACGAGCGCGAGGAGATCGCCGTCATCAACGGATTCCTGCCCGAGCAGCTGTCGGAGGACAAGGTGAAGGCCCTGTGTGCCGATGTGATCCGGGACACGGGCGCCCATGGCCTGCGCGACATGGGCAAGTGCATGAATGCCCTGAAGGAGCGCTATCCCGGGCAGATGGACTTCGCCAAGGCCTCGGGCGTGGTGAAGGACCTCCTGAAATAGGCTGACGGCGGGGTCTTCCCGGTCATCGGCAAGCGAGACGCCGCGGCAGGTCCGCGGCGTTCTGCCGTCTGCAGGGTGTGACAGGCCTCAGGCCGTGCGCGCGGACCCGCCGTTCACCACCGCCTCGAAGGCTTCGTCCACCAGCGCATGCTTGGCCGCCTGGTAGCGCCAGTACTGCTGCAGGAGCCTGCGGGAGATCCAGATGTCGCTCTCGCCGCGCCTGCCGCTCCAGCCGATGTCGCCGAGTTCCGCCGCCTTGCCGAACAAGCGGACGACATGGGTGCGCGAAATCGTGAAGCGACGGGCCGTCTCGGTCAGCGACAGCCTGCCGGCGGGCAGCCTATCGTTCGCAAACCCCGCGCCCTCGATGCCGGGGTTCACCTCGGCGATCAGCAGGTCGAGGATGAGCCCGCCGAAATTCGCCCAGGTGAAGAGGTCGAAGGCGGGGCCCTGGGTGCGGACCGATCGTTCGACCAGGATGCGCTCGGCGATCTTCGGCTGCAGGCGGTATTGCAGCCCGGGGTCGGAGCGGTAGGTCTCCACGCGCGTTCCCCCGTCGATCCCGTCGAGGCCGGCCAGGTGCAGTTCGAGCCATTGCGACATCGCCCGGTCTGGAAGTTCGGTCGCCTGCAGCGGCTTCCTGCGGCGGTCCTCGTGGCCGGCGACGACCCGCACGAAGCCGTTGGCCAGTATCTCCTGGATGAAATCGGCGGCGGTGTTCTTGCTCGCCACCTGCTTTTCGACGACCAGGCTGATGAAGCGCGCCGCATAGAGGCCGCTCGACGGGTCCTCGGGATCCCGCGAGCAGGCGAGCGCGAAGGCGGCATGGCTCATCAGCCAGCGCTGTTGCGACGAGAACAGGCCGGCCAGCAGCGGATCGGCGTCGTAGATTTCCAGGAGCAGCCGCGCACCCTGGCGGAAGGCGAAGAAGAAGCGGGGGTGTGTTTCCAGGGCCGCGGCGGCGATCGGCATGTCGTTCCTTCCGAAATTGGCATTGCCTTCCTCTTCGCCACCAAGCGGCGCAACTGTCAATTTCGACCTTTAGCTAATTTGTCCGCATATGCGCCCGGTTCCGATTGCCTGTTGAAAGCCCGACTCTTGTGGCGCGCGTCCGCGCCAATCATTATAAGGGCTGGGTCGCCCGGACGGCGGCGACGGAGACCACGTTCAAAGATGCGCTTTTCCCCTTCGTTTCTCGACGAGATTCGCGACCGCGTGCCGATTTCGGCCGTGGTCGGTCGCCGCGTGAGCTGGGACAAGAAGAAGACCAACGTCTCGCGCGGCGACTACTGGGCCTGCTGCCCCTTCCACGGCGAGAAGTCGCCGAGCTTCCACTGCGAGGATCGCAAGGGCCGCTACCATTGCTTCGGCTGCGGCGTGTCGGGCGACCATTTCCGCTTCCTCACCGAGCTCGACGGGCTGAATTTCCCCGAAGCGGTCCAGCAGATCGCCGACATGGCGGGCGTCCCGATGCCCCAGCCCGACGCGCAGGCCGAGCGGCGCGAGAAGGAACGGACCTCGCTGCTCGACGTCATGGAGATGGCGACCGCCTATTTCCAGGACCAGTTGCAGTCGGCAGCCGGTGCCAGGGCACGGGCCTACCTGCGCGACCGCGGCCTGACGGGACGGACGATCGAGACGTTCCGGCTGGGCTATGCCCCGGAGAGCCGCAACGGCCTGAAGGAGCACCTGGCGGCCAGGGGCGTGCTGAAGGAGCAGATCGAGGCCTGCGGGCTGGTCGTGCACGAGAACGTGCCGGTCTCCTATGACCGCTTCCGCGACCGCATCATGTTCCCGATCCTGTCCTCGCGCGAGAAGGTGATCGCCTTCGGCGGCCGCGCCATGTCGCCGGATGCGCCGGCGAAGTACCTGAACTCGAACGAGACCGAACTCTTCCACAAGGGCAGCGTGCTCTACAACTTCGCCCGCGCCCGCAAGGCGGCGCAGGGTGCCGGCCGCGGAGGCGCGTCCGACGAGAAGGGCGCGGGCGGGACGATCATCGCGGTCGAGGGCTACATGGACGTCATCGCCCTGCACCAGGCGGGCATCGAGAACGCCGTCGCCCCGCTCGGCACGGCGCTGACGGAGAACCAGCTGGACCTGCTCTGGAAGATGACGCCGCAGCCGATCCTCTGCTTCGACGGCGACGGCGCCGGCATCCGTGCCGCCCATCGCGCCGCCGAACTGGCGCTGCCGCACATCCGGCCGGGCCGCACCGTCCGCTTCGCGCTTCTGCCCGACGGCAAGGATCCGGACGACCTCGTCCGCCACGAGGGGCGCGCGCCGTTCGACAAGGTGCTGGCCGGCGCCCGGCCGCTCGCCGAGATGATCTGGACCCGGGAGGCCGGCGGCGGCAGCTACGAGACGCCGGAGAGCCGGGCGGAACTGGAGGCGCGGCTGCGCCAGCTCGTATCGGTCATCGCCGACGAGAACGTCCGCCGGCACTACCAGCAGGACATGCGCGACCGGCTGAACGCCTTCTTCCAGCCGGCGTCGCGCCAGGGCGGCGAACGGCGCGGCTTCGGCGGGCGGCAGGGACGCCAGGGCGGCGGGCGCGCGCCTGCCGGCGGGCCTTCGTCCACGCCGGCCACGATCTCCGACCGGCTCGCCCGCTCGACGCTGGTGCGCGGCGCCCAGGAACTTCCGGCCCTGCGCGAGAGCGTGCTGGCGCTGACGATCGTCAACCAGCCGCAGCTTCTGTTCGAGGAATATGACGAGGTCTCGGCGATCGAATTCGAAAATCGCGACCTGCAGCGCTTCTGGTCGGCCGTGCTCGGCATCGCCGCCGGCATGGGCGAACGGCTGACGCGCGAGCGGCTGGTGGAGGACCTGGAGGCATCCGGCTTCGAGCCGATGCTGAAGGCGCTCGACCAGCAGATCCGCAACTCGCGCCTGTGGACGGCGACGGAGGAGGCCGCGCCCAGCGACGCCCGCGAGGGCTACCTGCAGGCGATGGCGCTGCACAAGCGCACACGCGCGCTCCTCTGGCAGCGGCGCGAGCTCGAGCGCGAGCTGGCGGAGGCGACCGAGGAGGGCGACGGCGAGCGCGTTCCGCAGATCCTGCGGGCGCTGCAGGAAGTGCAGATGGAGACGAAGCGGATGGAAAACCAGGAAGCGATCATCGACGGCTTCGGCGTCATGTCCGGCCGGGTGAAGGGGCCGGCCAAGGGGTAGGGACGGTCGGCGGTCTCCGTTTTCTCGCTCGGGGGCAGGCCGGATCGGACGAGCCCCATGCGATCCGGTTTCGCATCCCGCCGCCCTTGCATCGACCGGCCGCCTGGTGATGATGCCCCGACGATTCCCGAAAGAGGCCCGATGCACCGTACCGACAGACAAGACCCGCCCTTTTCGACCGACCGGCTGTTCTCCGCCGGCGCGCGCCCGCTCGACGTGCTCAAGCGCGTCTACGGCTATGATGCCTTCCGCGGCAAGCAGCAGGCGGTGGTCGAGCATGTGACGGCGGGCGGCGATGCGGTGGTGCTGTTTCCGACCGGCGCCGGAAAATCGCTCTGCTTCCAGATCCCGGCGCTCTGCCGCGACGGCGTGGGCATCGTCGTCTCGCCGCTGATCGCCCTGATGCGCGACCAGGTGGAGGCGCTGAAGCAGCTCGGCGTGCGCGCGGCGGCCCTGAATTCGGCGCTGTCGCGCGAGGAGGCGGGCGCGGTCATGCGGGCGGTGCGGGCCGGCGAGCTCGACCTGCTCTACGTCACGCCCGAGCGGATCGTCACCGACGGCTTTGCGGAGCTGATCGGCAAGGCCCGCATCGCGCTGTTTGCGATCGACGAGGCGCATTGCGTCTCCCAGTGGGGCCACGACTTCCGCCCGGAGTACCGGGCGCTGGACCGGCTCGCCGAGCGCTATCCGGGCGTGCCGCGGATCGCGCTGACGGCGACCGCCGACCCGCATACCCGCGACGACATCATCGAGCGGCTGTCGCTCGGCGCGGCGAAGGTGTTCACCACCTCCTTCGACCGGCCGAACATCGCCTATGACATCGTCGAGCGCGACCAGCCGCGCCAGCAGCTCCTGCGTTTCCTGTCGCGCCACAAGGACGCGAGCGGCATCGTCTACTGCCTGTCGCGCGCCAAGGTGGAGGATACGGCCGCCTGGCTCGACGCCCAGGGGATCCGGGCGCTGCCCTACCATGCCGGACTGGACAGGGCGGTGCGCGACGCCAACCAGGATGCGTTCCTGAAGGAGGAGAACCTCTGCCTCGTCGCGACCGTCGCCTTCGGCATGGGCATCGACAAGCCGGACGTGCGCTACGTCGCCCATCTCGACCTGCCCGGTTCCGTCGAGGCCTACTACCAGGAGACGGGCCGGGCGGGGCGCGACGGGCTGCCTTCCGAGGTCTGGATGGCCTACGGCATGGCCGACGTGATGCAGCGGCGACGGATGATCGACGAAGGCGACGCGGGGGAAGACGTCAAGCGGGTGGAGCGCGCCAAGCTGAACGCGCTGCTCGCCATCTGCGAGACGGTCTCCTGCCGGAGGCAGGCGATCCTCGCCCATTTCGGCGAGGCCCATCCCGGCGGCTGCGGCAACTGCGACACCTGCCGCAACCCGGTCGAGACCTGGGACGGGACGGAGGCTGCGATCACGGCGCTCGCCGCCGTCTACCGCACCGGCGAACGCTTCGGCACCGGCCATGTCATCGACGTGCTGATGGGCGTCGTGAACGAGAAGACCGAGCGCTTCGGCCACACCGGCATGCCGGTGTTCGGGGCGGGCAAGGATATTCCGGGGCGCACCTGGCAGTCGGTGTTCCGCCAGCTTCTCGCCGCCGGGCTGATCCGCATCGACCACGCCGCCTTCGGGGCGATGAAGCTGGAGCCGGAGGCGCGGGCGGTGTTCCGCCGCGAGCGGGAGGTGCGCTTCCGCAAGGACCGGCCGGCGCCGGCGCGGGCGGGAAGGGGACAGAAGTCGGCATCGGGGCGCGAACGCGCCGAGCTGGCCGGCTCCGACCGCGAGCTGTTCGAAAGGCTGCGCGCCGAACGCCTGTCGATCGCCAAGGAGCTGGACGTGCCGCCCTATGTGGTCTTTCCCGACGCCACGCTGATCGCGCTCGCCAAGGAGCGGCCGGGCGACTGGGACGAACTGCTCGACATTCCCGGCATCGGCCAGAGCAAGCGCGAGCGGTTCGGCAAGCAGTTCCTGGCGGTGATCGAGGATTACGTCGAGGGTGCATGAGGACCGGGGACGAACCGGGAAAGGGGCGACAGCGGTCGCCAGGAAAGGGAGAAGAGCGATGAGCGAATGGAAACTGCCCTGGCATGGGGCCTGCCGCTGCGGACGCGTCAAGCTGAAGATCAGCGCGCCGCCGCTCCTGACGATGGCATGCCACTGCACCGGCTGCCAGCGCATGTCGGGAAGCGCCTATTCGCTCAGCGCCGCCATTCCGACGGAAGGGTTTGCCGTGGTCGAGGGCGAGCCGGTCGTCGCCGGCGCGAATGCCGAGGCCGGGCACCATTTCTGCCCGCACTGCATGACCTGGATGTTCACCCGGCCGAAGGGGATCGATTTCTTCGTCAATGTCCGGCCGACGATGCTGGAGGATACGAGCTGGTTCGTTCCCTTCATCGAAACCTATACGAGCGAGAAGCTGTCCTGGGCGGCAACGCCGGCGGTCCACAGCTTCGAGAGGTTTCCGCCGTTCGAGGCCTATGAGGGCTTGGTCGGCGAATTCGCCGCGCGCTGAGCGCGCGCCATTCGCCGGAGCCGGCCGCGCCTGGAGATCGTCGCTGCAAGCGGGCGGCGATCGCGCCGGCGGCCTGCGACTCCGGCTGAATTCCCTGAGGCGCAACCGTCCGTTAACGATCGTTGGATGTGCCGGACACTGATGCGAGCGGCTGTGATATCGAGCGGCCCTCAAATCAGTTTCTTTTCCAATGACCATTAACATATTCAAAAATATCCGAAATCGCCTTTCGACCGATCCGGCCGCGCGTCATTCGCAGCATCTCCTGCTCGTGTGCCAGGCGGCACTGCCGGTCGGCATCGTCTTCACCGCCCTGTGGCTTCCGATCTTCGCCATCGTCGGCAACTGGCACCTCGTTCTTCTCGACGGCTTCCTGATGCTGGTGATCACCGCCTGCTGGGAGGCGGCAAGCCGTGGGAACTTCTCGACCGGCTATCTCGCCGCCCAGTTCGTCTGCGCTCTGTTCGTCGTGCTGTTCTCGCTGCTCTTCGACGTGCCGAGCGATGCGGTGCCGCGCGTGTGCCACTTCTATTTCCTCGTCATCGCCCTTGCCGGCTATGCCAATTACGGGCGGGACCGCGGCAGGCTGCAGCTCGCAATGATCGTGCTCTGCGTCGCCGGATTCGTCGTGTTTTCCAGTTCGCCCATGACCTTTGCCTTCGCGACGCCCTTGCCGGACACGGTCCGCGGCGTCACCGCCTGGATCAACGTCGTCTCCGTCGTCGTCCTGCTCGGCGGCGGCATCGTGCTGCTTCAGCGCGAGTTCACGCTGGACGGCAACATGGTGCGGGAGCTGCGCGCGGCATTGGACGACGAGCAGTTCGAGCTCTTCTATCAGCCGCAGGTGGACCAGGCGGGCGCGGTCGTCGGTGCGGAAGCGCTCCTGCGCTGGAAGCATCCGAAGCGGGGCTATGTCTCGCCCGACGAGTTCGTGCCGGCGGCGGAGCGGGCCGGCCTGATGCCGCGGCTCGGGAGCTGGGTGCTGAAGGAGGCGGCGCAGACGCTCTCGGGCTGGAGGGCCAACGCCGCGACCAGCACGCTCGTCCTGTCGATCAATGTCAGCGCCGACCAGTTCAGGATGGCGGATTTCGTGGCGCTGGTGACGGGGACGCTGGAGGCCTACGGCATCGAGCCGGCCATGCTGAAGCTGGAACTCACCGAAAGCATCTTCGTCGCCGACATCGAGGATCTGGTGAAGACGATGAAGGCGCTGGAGCGCGCCGGCATCGCCATCGCGCTCGACGATTTCGGCACCGGCTATTCCTCGCTCAGCCACCTCCGCCAGCTTCCGCTGCAGCAGCTCAAGATCGACCGCAGCTTCGTCCGTGCGGTCACCGAGAGCGGCCGCGGCGCCTCGCTGGCTCGCAACATCGCCAAGATGGGCCACGACCTGAGCCTGGAGATACTGGCCGAGGGCATCGAGACCGAGGAGCAGTTCCAGTTCATGCTGTCCTGCGGCTGCCGGAAATTCCAGGGCTACTATTTCGGGCGGCCGGTGCCGCTGGCGGCGCTGGAGGAGCGCATTGCCACGCCGACGCAGGCGCTTGTGGGGTAAGGGGGCGATCGCCATGATGGTGGCTGCATGGCGGAAGCGGACGTGCTAGAACCCCGCCATCCCGATGACCGGAGCACCCCAATGAGCACCGAATTCCTTTCCCATCTGCGCAACGAACTGGAGGCTTTGAAGACCGCCGGCCTCTACAAGGCCGAGCGCGTGATCACCTCCAAGCAGGCGGGCACGATCGAGGTCGCCTCGGGTTCGCGCGTGCTGAACTTCTGCGCCAACAACTATCTGGGGCTCGCCGACAGCGAGGAACTGGCGGCGGCGGCGAAGGCCGCGCTCGACCGCTACGGCTACGGCATGGCCTCGGTGCGCTTCATCTGCGGCACGCAAGAAGAGCACAAGCAACTGGAGGCGCGGATCTCGTCCTTCCTCGGCATGGAGGACACGATCCTCTATTCCTCCTGCTTCGATGCCAATGGCGGCCTGTTCGAGACGCTGCTTTCCGAAGACGACGCCATTATCTCGGACGCACTCAACCATGCCTCGATCATCGACGGCGTGCGGCTCTCCAAGGCCAAGCGTTTCCGCTACGCCAACAACGACATGGCGGCACTGGAGGAGGAGCTGAAGAAGGCCGAGGGCAGCCGCTTCAAGCTGATCGCCACCGATGGCGTCTTTTCGATGGACGGCATCATCGCCAATCTCGGCGGTGTGTGCGACCTCGCCGAGAAGTACGGCGCGATGGTCATGGTCGACGACAGCCATGCGGTCGGCTTCGTCGGCCGGCACGGCCGCGGCTCGGCCGAGCATTGTGGCGTCGAGGGGCGGGTGGACATCATCACCGGCACGCTCGGCAAGGCGCTCGGCGGCGCATCGGGCGGCTATACGTCGGCGAAGGCCGAGGTGGTCGACTGGCTGCGCCAGCGCTCGCGCCCCTATCTCTTCTCCAACACGCTCGCCCCGGTCATCGCCGCCGCCTCGCTCAAGGTGTTCGACCTGATCGAGAACGGCGATGCACTCCGCAAGCGCCTTTCCGACAACGCCGATCTGTTCCGGACCGAAATGACGAAGCTCGGCTTCACGCTCGCGGGCGAGGGGCATCCGATCATCCCGGTCATGCTCGGCGACGCGGCGCTGGCGCAGGCGATGGCGGCGAAAATGCTGGAGAAGGGCGTCTACGTGATCGGCTTCTCCTTCCCCGTCGTGCCGAGGGGGCAGGCCCGCATCCGCACGCAGATGTCGGCGGCGCATTCGCGGGCGGACGTCGAAAAGACGATCGCCGTGTTTGCGGACGTCGGGCGGGAACTGGGTGTGATCTGAAAGGGGCTAGCCTTGCCGCTTTGCCCCTCACCCTCACCCTCTCCCCGCAGGCGGGGAGAGGGGACGTGCCTCGAAAGGCCGTCGGTGTGGAAGAAGAGGCTGCAGCTTGGTCCCTTTTCCGCGCCCGCGGGGAGAAGGTGCCGGCAGGCGGATGAGGGGCCCCTTTGAAGGAAGAATGAGGAACAAGCCATGTCGAACATGATGCGCGCGCTGGTCAAATCGAAGCCCGAGGTCGGTCTGTGGATGGAAAACGTCCCGGTCCCCGAGGTCGGGCCGAACGACGTGCTGATCCGGGTGAAGAAGTCGGCGATCTGCGGCACCGACGTGCACATCTGGAACTGGGACCACTGGGCGCAGAAGACCATTCCGGTGCCGATGGTGGTCGGCCATGAGTTCGTCGGCGAGATCGCCGAGATCGGATCGGCCGTCACCAAGTACAAGGTCGGCGAACGGGTGTCCGGCGAGGGGCACATCGTTTGCGGCAAGTGCCGCAACTGCCGGGCCGGGCGCGGCCATCTCTGTCACTACACGCAAGGCGTCGGCGTCAACCGGCCGGGCTCGTTCGGCGAGTTCGTCTGCATTCCCGAGCACAACGTCGTGCCGATCCCCGACGACGTGCCGGACGAGGTCGCGGCGATCTTCGATCCATTCGGCAATGCGGTGCACACCGCGCTGTCCTTCGACCTCGTGGGCGAGGACGTGCTCGTCACCGGTGCCGGCCCGATCGGCATCATGGGGGCGATGGTGGCCAAGCGCTCCGGCGCCCGCAAGGTGGTGATCACCGACATCAATCCGGTGCGGCTCGAGCTTGCCCGCAAGGTCGGCATCGACCACGTGGTGGATGCCTCGAGCGAAGACCTGAACGCGGTGATGGCCAAGATCGGCATGACCGAGGGCTTCGACGTGGGGCTCGAGATGTCCGGTGCGCCGCCCGCCTTCCGCTCGATGATCGACGCGATGAACAATGGCGGCAAGATCGCGATCCTCGGGATTGCGCCCGACGGCTTCGGCATCGACTGGAACAAGGTCATCTTCAAGATGCTGACCCTGAAGGGCATCTACGGCCGCGAGATGTTCGAGACCTGGTACAAGATGATCGCCTTCGTGCAGGGCGGGCTCGACCTTTCGCCGATCATCACCCACCGCATCGGCATCGACCAGTTCCGGGACGGTTTCGAGGCGATGCGGTCCGGCAATTCCGGCAAGGTCGTGATGGACTGGTGAGCAAGGAAGGTCCGCGGTCCCGGCCCGTGTGCATTCATCCTTACTGATGCGGTCCGAAGGGCGTCAGAAGGCTCGCGAGTGCGCCCAGAGCGGTGGAACCTATTGCGACCAGAATGTCAGGGAACGTTAAGCTGGCAAGTACAGGCTTGTCGTACAACATGGAAGAGACGAACACCATCGATACGCATCCGACCACCACGAGCACTACGATTGCAAGCGCGCTGACAGCGAGTCTGTAGGTGAATTTGTCATGGCTCGCGGGAAGGGGCGGGTTCGCTTGTTTGATTTCTCGCGCAAGCTTTTCCAATGTGGGAATGGGATCCTCCTTGAGTTGCTCGGTGTACTCTGGATTTGACCGCAGCCTAGAGATGAGGAAATCCACTGATCGCTGCCCCATTCCGGTTCTCCTTCAACCGCCGCCTTCGACTATCGCATCTTGACGGTTGTTCGAAAACCGACCGTGTGCAATTTTAAGTAGGTGCCGCGAATCGATTGTCTCCCCAAGACACGCCCCCCTTGTCTTTTCCGCGACTGCTCCTACATCTTGGCCAACACCCGCAACCGGCGCCCCAGGCCTTGAAGACCCGAATCAAAGGGTTTTCCGGGTTTTTTGGCGGAAAAGCTTGACGGAGCCGAAAAATCTGGGAATCACCATTTCTGGCAAAAGGCGAGATGGGTACGGCGGACCGGGAAGTCATGTCAATCATGTTGCCGCGGCAGCATGTCCACGGCCTCCGGAGGCGAGGCGTGGTTAATCAGGATTTAAGTTTCATTCCGTTAGGTCAGTGAAACGGGTTGGCACGGCGCCGGGGCGTGAAGCGGGCGCTCGCATGGATCCCGGCGGCACTGAAACTGGATACCCCAGGAAAGCGAAGACTAAATGGCAACAAAGGTCAAAGAGAACGAAGAAGCCGAAACCGAACGCGAAGGTGCACCGGACGGCCCGCTTCTGGATCTTTCCGACGACGCCGTCAAGAAGATGATCAAGGCCGCCAAGAAGCGCGGCTATGTCACGATGGACGAGCTGAATTCGGTGCTGCCCTCGGAGGAAGTGACCTCCGAGCAGATCGAGGACACCATGTCCATGCTCTCCGACATGGGCATCAACGTCATCGAGGACGAGGAAGCCGAGGAAGCCCAGAGCGACGACGACGGCGACGACGACAGCGAGAGCGAGGGCGGCGAGCTGACCTCTTCCGGTGGCACCGCGCTTGCGACCGCCAAGAAGAAGGAGCCGACCGATCGCACCGACGATCCGGTCCGCATGTACCTGCGCGAGATGGGCTCGGTGGAGCTTCTGTCGCGCGAGGGCGAAATCGCGATCGCCAAGCGCATCGAGGCCGGCCGCGAGACGATGATCGCGGGCCTCTGTGAGAGCCCGCTGACGTTCCAGGCGATCATCATCTGGCGCGACGAGTTGAACGAAGGCCAGACGCTGCTGCGCGAGATCATCGACCTCGAGACGACCTATTCGGGTCCCGAGGCGAAGGCGGCCCCGCAGTTCCAGAGCCCGGAAAAGATCGAGGCCGACCGCAAGGCGGCCGAGGAGAAGGAAAAGGCGAAGAAGGCGCGTACGCCCGCCAACGACGACGACATCACCAATGTCGGCGGCGACATGCCTCCGCCCGAGGAAGAGGAAGAGGACGACGACGAGTCCAACCTCTCGCTCGCCGCCATGGAGGCGGAGCTGCGTCCGCAGGTCATGGAGACGCTCGACACGATCGCCGAGACCTACAAGAAGCTGCGCAAGCTGCAGGACCAGCAGGTGGAAGCCCGCCTGCAGGCGACCGGCACGCTGTCGCCCGCCCAGGAGCGCCGCTACAAGGAGCTGAAGGACGAGCTGATCACCGCGGTGAAGTCGCTGTCGCTCAACCAGAACCGCGTCGACAGCCTGGTGGAGCAGCTCTACGACATCTCCAAGCGGCTGATGCAGAACGAGGGGCGGCTGCTGCGGCTCGCCGAGAGCTACGGCGTCAAGCGCGATTCGTTCCTGGAGCAGTATTCCGGGGCCGAGCTCGACCCGAACTGGATGAAGTCGATCGGCAACCTTGCCGCCAAAGGCTGGAAGGAATTCGCCAAGGCCGAGAACGCGACGATCCGCGACATCCGCCAGGAGATCCAGAACCTCGCCACGGAGACCGGCATCTCGATCGCCGAGTTCCGGCGGATCGTCTCGATGGTGCAGAAGGGCGAGCGCGAGGCGCGCATCGCCAAGAAGGAGATGGTGGAAGCGAACCTTCGCCTCGTCATCTCGATCGCCAAGAAGTACACCAACCGCGGCCTGCAGTTCCTCGACCTGATCCAGGAAGGCAACATCGGCCTGATGAAGGCGGTCGACAAGTTCGAGTATCGCCGCGGCTACAAGTTCTCGACCTATGCGACCTGGTGGATCCGGCAGGCGATCACCCGCTCGATCGCCGACCAGGCCCGCACGATCCGCATCCCGGTGCACATGATCGAGACGATCAACAAGATCGTCCGCACCTCGCGCCAGATGCTGCACGAGATCGGCCGCGAGCCGACGCCGGAAGAACTGGCCGAAAAGCTCGCCATGCCGCTCGAAAAGGTGCGCAAGGTCCTGAAGATCGCCAAGGAGCCGATCTCGCTCGAAACCCCGGTGGGTGACGAGGAGGATTCGCATCTCGGTGATTTCATCGAGGACAAGAATGCGCTTCTGCCGATCGACGCCGCCATCCAGGCGAACCTGCGCGAGACGACGACCCGGGTGCTCGCCTCGCTGACGCCGCGCGAGGAACGCGTCCTGCGCATGCGCTTCGGCATCGGCATGAACACGGACCATACGCTGGAAGAAGTCGGCCAGCAGTTCTCGGTCACCCGCGAACGTATCCGCCAGATCGAGGCGAAGGCGCTCAGGAAGCTGAAGCATCCGAGCCGGTCGCGGAAGCTCAGGAGCTTCCTGGACAGCTGACCGGGCAGGTGCCCGAAAACATGAGAGAAGGCCGGACCAGGTGTCCGGCCTTTCTTTTTGGGTTCCCACCCCGCACCTCTGCAACCGAACGCCACCGCCTACACCAGAGGATGTAGACCCTCTACGCCGGATGGCCATGCTGCGCCGTCTTCGCCACGCCGTCGTCCATGGTAGGATGGCCGCGGGCATTGGGGAATGCACGCTCTGATCGTGGCGGGCCGAAGTCGCACGGCGTCACGACTTTCTTTGGGAGGTTTTCATGAAGATTTCGCGCCGTGCCGTCTCGCTCAGCGGAATGGGCCTGCTTGCCGCAAGCGCCTTGCCAGCCCGCGCCTTCGACCTGCCGATCGTCGATCCCTTCGAGGGGGAGAGCGACTTCTGGACGGCCGTCGAGGCCTATGTCTACGGCTACCCGCTCGTGACCATGGAAATGACGCGGCGGGTGGTGACGAACGTCGCAAGCCCGGAGGGCAGCAAGGGGCCGATGGGGCATATCATCAAGCTGCGCGAATATCCGAACGCCTCGTTCACCGACGTCACCGCGCCGAATGCCGATACGCTCTATACGACCGCCTTCGTCGACGTCGGCAAGGAGCCGTGGGTGTTCTCCTATCCGGCGATGAAGGATCGCTACTTCCTGTTTCCGATGCTGGACGGCTGGACGACGGTGTTCCAGGTGCCGGGATCGCGCACGACCGGGCAGGAGGGGCACACCTTCGCCATCACCGGTCCGGGATGGGAGGGCCAGCTTCCCGACGGCGTCGTCGAATACAAGTCGGCGACCAGCCTCGTCTGGATCCTCGGGCGGATCTACTGCACGGGCACGCCGGAGGACTACAAGGCCGTGCATGCCATCCAGGACGAATGCACGCTCTGCCCCCTCAGCGCCTACGGCAAGCCCTATACGCCGCCGGCCGGCAAGGTCGATCCCGGCATCGACATGAAGACCGCCGTGCGCGACCAGGTCAACCGCATGGATGCGGTGGAGTACTTCACGCTTCTGAGCGAGCTGATGAAGACCAATCCGCCGACGGCCGCGGATGCGGAGATGGTGGAAAAGATGGCCCGGATCGGCATCGTGCCGGGCAAGGATTTCGACAAGAGCAAGCTCGATACGCGTTTCGTGCGGCATATCCCCGAGATCGCCTTCGGCCGCATCATGCTGCACTTCAAATTCTCGGACGGCGACGTGAAGGACATCAACGGCTGGGGCTTCACCACGAAGACGGGCGTCTACGGCACGGAGTACCTGCAGCGGGCGCTGATCACGGCGATCGGGCTCGGCGCCAACCGGCCGCAGGATGCCATCTATCCGACCTCGACGAAGCGGAAGGAGGGCCTGTTCGGCCGCGCCTATGACGGGGCGAACAAGTATGTGCTGACCTTCCCCAAGGGCCAGCTGCCGCCGGTCCGCGGCTTCTGGTCGATCACCATGTACAACGACAAGTATTTCTTCGTCGAAAACCCGATCAACCGCTACTCGATCAGTGCGCGGCAGGACCTGAAGACCATGCCGGACGGCTCCACCGAGATCTACATCCAGCACCAGTCCCCGGGGGCCGAGAAGGAGTCCAACTGGCTGCCGGCGCCGGCTGGAAAGTTCATCCTGATGATGCGGCTTTACTGGCCGGACGACAGCCCGCCGTCGATCCTCGACGGCTCCTGGGTCATCCCTGCGGTGCGCGAGGCCTGACCGCGCAGGCCTCTTCGGACCGCCTCGCGCAACCGACCGTGCGGCCCTGACGGGCCGCAGCCGTGACGAGCCCCTGTCGGCTTCGTCACCGCCGCCGGTTGCCTTCTCCATTTCTGTACGTTAACGTACATTTGTTGCGATGCAGCAGACGGGCCCGCGTCTCCACGCCCCTTTGCCGTCGCCGGGGGCGGGGCCGCCATCAAACGGAGAAGCCCGATGAGTTCAAGCATCCTCAACGCCCTCGGCAAGCCGCTCTACTACAGCGGCGCCTCGACCGCCTGGTTTTCCGCGGTCGGCTCGGGGCCGGTCCTGAACGGCACGGCCGGCAAAGATTCCCTCTGGGGAAGCTCGGGCGCGACGGTGACGATGGCCGGCGGCACCGGCGACGATGTCTACTATCTCTATTCTACGCGGAACGTCGCCTCGGAGATGGCGGGCGAGGGGACGGACACCATCTCCACCTGGATGAGCTACACGCTCCCGACGAATTTCGAGAACCTGGAGGTCACCGGCGACGGGCGCTATGGCTTCGGCAATTCGGCCGACAACATCATCACCGGCGGCACCGGCTCGCAGACGCTCCATGGCGGGCGCGGCAACGACGTGCTGATCGGCGGCGGCGGCGCGGACATCTTTCTCCTGGAGAAGGGCACCGGCAGCGAGCTGATCGCGGATTTCGGCGCCGACGACACGATCCGGCTGAAAGGCTACGGGATCACCTCGTTCGCGCAGGTCCAGTCGCGCCTGACGCAGAAGGGCGATAACCTGCATCTCGACCTCGGCGGCGGCGAAAAACTCGTGCTCGCCAACACGACCGCGGCCGAGCTGGGCGCCGACCAGTTCGAGCTTGCGATCGACAAGTCGAACATGACCCAGAGCTTCTTCGACAACTTCAACTCGCTCTGGCTTCACAACGGCACGAGCGGGATATGGGAGGGAAAGTTCCCCTGGGCGCCGGAGAGCGGCGGGACGCTGCACACCAACGGCGAACTGCAATGGTACGTCAACCCGGCCTACGGGCCGACCAAGTCGCTCAATCCCTTTTCCGTGCAGAACGGCGTCCTGACGATCTCCGCCGAGCGGACGCCGGAGGACATGAAAGGCGCCGTCTCCGGCTATGACTACACTTCCGGCATCCTGACGACGCACGCCTCGTTCGCGCAGACCTACGGCTATTTCGAGGTCCGCGCCGACATGCCGGACGACCGCGGCGCCTGGCCGGCCTTCTGGCTCTTGCCGGAGGACGGCGCCTGGCCGCCGGAACTGGACGTGGTCGAGATGCGCGGGCAGGATCCGAACACGATCCACACGACCGTCCATTCGATGGAGACCGGCTCGCGCACCACCGAGAGCACGGCGACCTCGGTGCCGAGCACCGACGGCTTCCACAACTACGGTCTCCTGTGGACGGAGGACGAACTCGTCTGGACCTTCGACGGCGTCGAGATCGCCCGCGCGGAGACGCCGGACGACATGCACGATCCGATGTACATGGTGCTCAACCTCGCCGTGGGCGGCACCGCGGGCACGCCGTCCAGCGACTTGGACGACGGGGCGCAGATGAAAATCGACTATGTGCGGGCCTATTCGCTTGATGAAGACTGGAGCCTGTGACATCGCCTTGCCTTGAAATCGCGTCAGGGACAGCCAAACTGACCGGGTGTGGTTAGGGTGCGCCGCCGGTTCGGGTATCTCCGGACCGGTGGCCGCAGTGAAGGCTGAAGTTCCAGGTGGCAAGGCAGGACGAACAGAAGCGGGTGAAGGAGCGGAGCTGGGGCGCCATCGTCTCGGTGCTGCTGCATGCGGCCGTGGCGGTCGCGCTCCTCCTCCACCTGCCGGCAGCCGAGCCGCAGGCGCCCGAGGAGGAGGACAGCGTCACCGTCGAGCTCGTCCCCCCGCCGGAAGAGACGCCGCAGCCGGAGGAACAGGCCGAGGCGGAGCCGCCACCGCCGGAGGAAGAACCGCCGCCACCCCCGCCCCCGCCGCCGGAAGAGCAGCAGCCTGCCGAGGCGCAGGCCGCTGAGCCGCCACCTCCGCCGCCACCGCCACCGGCAGAGGAAGAGCAGCAGGCTGAGGAGCAGCCGGAACCGCCGCCGGGCGAGCCGCAGCAGGATCAGCAACAGGCCGACGCGGGGCTGCCCGACCGTGGACCGCTGCCCGTGTTGCGCCCGGTGCTGGAGTTCGGCGAGGAGACCACCGGGCCCAAGGTCGACGTGGACGAACTGAGGCGTGGCGGGGTCGATCCGCAACAGCCGGCCGAAGGCGAGGCGGCGGAGCCCGAGACCGCGGCGGCCGCCGAGCAGGGCGAGCCCGCCGACGCGTCCGCCACACCCGATCCGATGGAAGAGGCCCCGCCGGAGACCGACGCGGAGGCCGGCGCCCCGACGGCGCTTGCGGAGGGCGAGGCGTCGGACGGCGAGGAGGCAGCCGCACCCAAGGACGAGGCGGCGACCGCCGACAGTGAAACGGCCGCGACGCAGGAGGAGGCGGCGCCGAAGCCGCTGACCGAGGCCAGCCGCATCTATTCCGACAACGATACCGGCGACACGATCGCGCGGACGGCGATGGGCGACCTGCCGCGCAGTGCGCGCATCGAGCAATTGTGCAGCACCGAGCTTCTGGCGCAACTGAGGAACGGCTCGCCGTCCTACAATCCCGAGCTCCTGCCCTCCTACCGGCTGCAGCAGGGTACCGTGCTCGACATCCGCCGCGCGGCGTTTCGCGCCAACACGCGCTGGTACAATCTGAGCTTCCGCTGCGAAGTCGACCCGGAGGCCAAGCGCGTCGTCTCCTTCGCCTTCGACATCGGTTCGGAGGTCCCGCGGAGCGAGTGGCGGAGCCGGGGCTTTCCGTCGCTTTGAGGCGCCGCGGGACGGGGCGGGGCACGCCCGTATTCCTTGTTGGGGCTTCGGCGCAGGCGTATAATCTGGATGGGCTGAGGGCAGGTTTGCCGCGTCGCCGACGCGCGCAGGGGAGGTCTGCCATGACCATGTACATCATGCTTATCAACTGGACAGAGCAGGGCGTGAAGAACGTGCGGGAATCGCCGAAGCGGCTCGACACCGCCAAGAAGGTGCTTGGCGACATGGGGGGCTCGTTCAAGGATTTCTATCTGACGATGGGCGAACACGACATGGTCGCCGTCTGCGAGGCGCCGGACGACGCCGTCATCGCCCGCTTCTGCCTGACGCTCGGCCAGGCCGGCAATGTCCGCACCAAGACGCTCAAGGCCTTCCCCGAAAAGGCGTACCGGGAACTGATCGCCACGCTCGGATGACCAGGAACAACGTGGCCTGAATACGCAAAGGCCGCCGGAGGATGCCGGCGGCCCTGTCGCGTCACCGTGGTCGCGGCGGTCAGCTCGCTCTGCGCAGCGGGGCCGGCTGCGCTTGGCTCTGTGGCTGCGATCCGGCGGTCTTGAAGCCGCCAATCAGTTGCAGAAGATCGCCGGTGTCGTTGGCGAGCACTTCGGCAGAGGCGGTCGTCTGCTCCGCCATGGCGGCGTTCTGCTGGGTGGCGGCGTCGAGCTGGTTGAGCGAGGACGAGATCGAGCGCAGCGTCGTGTCCTGCTCCTGGGCGCTGTGGGAGATCTTCGAGACGATCTCGTTCGCGCCGCCGATCTGCTGCGAGATGCGCTTCAGCGCCTCGCCGGCCTGGCCGACGAGCTGCACACCCTGATCGACCTGGGTCGAGGAGCGGGCGATCTGGTCCTTGATCTCCTTGGCGGCCGCGGCCGAGCGCTGGGCGAGCTCGCGCACTTCCTGGGCGACGACGGCAAAGCCCTTGCCGCTTTCGCCGGCACGGGCGGCCTCGACGCCGGCGTTCAGCGCCAGGAGGTTCGTCTGGAAGGCGATGTCGTCGATCATGCCGATGATCTTGGAGATTTCGGCGGAGGACTGCTCGATGCCGCTCATCGCCTCGATGGCGCGGGCGACGACGGCGTCGCTCTCCTGCGCCTCGGCACTGACCGCGCCGACCCGGCTTGCGGCCTCGCGGGCGCCCTCGGCGGTCTGGCGCACGGCGACCGTCAGCTCATCCAGGGCGGCGGAGGTTTCCTCCAGGTTGGCGGCCTGGCGCTCGGTGCGCTTTGCCAGTTCGTTGGAGGCGCGCCGGATCTCGTCCTTGCTGACGCCGATGTCGATGCCCTTGAGGCTGACGCGGCCGACCGCCTGCTCGAGACGGGCCAGCGCCTCGTTGAAGTTTTCCCGCAGGCCGGCGTAGTGCGGGCCGAGATCGCCGCAGCGGACGGTGAGGTCGCCTTCGGCCAGCCGCTCCAGCGCGGCACCGATGGTGGAGACGACATGGGCCTGCTGGCGCGCCTCGGCCTGCTGCTCGGAGGCATGGTGCTGGCGTTCGCTCTCCAGTTCGCGCTGCTGCTGCTCCTGGCGCTGGGCCATCGCATGGCGTTCGCGGACCTTTTCCTGCAGCGACCGGGTGGCCTTGGCCATCAGGCCGATCTCGTTGTTCAGGTCCGTGTGCGGGATTGCGATGGCGACGTCCTCGTCGGCGACGGCCTCGAGCGCGCCGTGGATGGCGGTCAGCGGACGGGAGATGCCGCGGACGACGACATAGGCGAGGATGAGGGCGATGAGCGTGCCGACCATGCCGATCGCGAGCGCCTTGGCGATGGTGTAGTAGACCTCGGCGTCCAGGTCGTCCATGTACAGGCCGGTGGCGACGGCGACCTTCCAGGGCTTGAATTCCTGCGCATAGGCCGTCTTGCGGAAGCTGTCGCCTTCCTCGCCGGGCTTCGGCCCGTAGAAGTCGGTCCGGCCGCCGCCGGCCTGGGCGAGCTTCAGCAGGTCGTCGCGGTAGTCGTGGCCATGGCTGTCGGGCTTGCCCTTGAAGTTCTGCCCGACCCGCTTCGGATCCGGATGCAGCACCATCGTGACGTTTTCGTCATAGGCGAAGAAGTAGCCGTCCGGCGCAAAGGCCAGCGCGCTGACGGCGGCGAAGGCCTGCTTCTGCGCTTCCTCCCGGGTCAGTTCGCCTGCGAGTTCCTTGTCGTGATAGGTCTTGAACAGGGAAAGCGCCGTCTCGACCTCGGTGCGCAGCATCTCGTAGCGCTGCTGGTAGATCATCTGCGTGGTCGAGCGCAGCTGCAGGAAGGTGGCGACGGAGAAGGCGAGCATCAGCACGCCGATCAGCAGGAAGAGCTGGGTGGGTATTCGAAGATTCTTCATCTGAGGACGCCGAAATCGCGGAGCGGGCCGTCATGGAACCGCTGCCAGAACCGAGAAAATGTGGGGGAGATCGGCGCCTCATGCTCCGAAGGTTGTCCGCCGGTAAACCTAGCGGCCAGAGCTTAACCAAGCGCTAAGGCTGGTTGTATCCGTCTTCGGGGGAGGGGCGTTCCGGCGGGGCAAATCGACACACCTCACGGCCGGGAAGGGGCCGGCGCCGGGGAGCCGGCACCGGCATTTTCACGATGGGCGGCTTACATGGCCGGGACGATCTTGCCGCCTTCCCACTTGAACAGCGAGAAGCTCGGCGAGGTCAGGTCGCCGGTTTCGCCGTAGGTCAGCTTGCCGATCGCCGTCTGCACGGGCTCGCCGGACTTCAGTGCCGTGGCAACCGCCGTGGCGTCGTCGGCGCTTCCGGCCTTCTCGATGCCGGCCTTCAGCACTTCGACGGCGGCATAGGCATTGAGCGTGAAGGCCTCGGGCGGGATGCCGGCGGCCTTCAGCACCTCGACCGCCTTGGCCGAATCCGGGCTCTTCAGGGCGTCGATCGCGTTGGTGAAGATCGTGCCGGCGACGGCCTCGTTGCCGATGGCCCAGAGCTCGCTGTTGGAAAGCCCGTCGCCGCCGATGATCGTGGCGTTCACCGACATGTCGTGCAGCTGCCGCGCGAGCAGGCCGGCCTCCGGGTGGTAGCCGCCGAAGTAGATGATCTCGGCGCCTTCCGCCTTGAGGCGGGTGACGAGGGCGCTGAAGTCCTTCTCGCCCGGGGTCACGCTCTCGTAGAGCACCTCGTTGACGCCGCCGGCGTTCAGGCCCGCCTTGAAGGCGTCGGCCAGGCCCTTGCCGTAGGCCGCCTTGTCATGGACGATGGCGATCTTCTTGTCCTTGAGATTGGCGAGCACGAACTCGGCTGCGACCGATGCCTGCTGGTCGTCGCGGCCGCAGGTGCGCAGCACGTTCGGCAGGCCGCGCGCGGTGAGGTCGGGGGCGGTCGCGGTCGGCGTCACCATCAGCACGCCGTTCTCGGCAAAGACGTCGGAGGCCGGGATCGCGACGCCCGAGGTGACCGGGCCGACCACGAAGCGGATGCCTTCGCCGACCAGCTGGTTGGCCGCGGAGACGCCCTGCTTCGGCTCACCGGCGTCGTCTGCGAGCTTCAGCACGACGTTTTCGCCGAGGATGCCGCCGTTCTTGTTGATCTCGGCGACGGCCGCTTCGGCGCCCTTCTTCACCTGGTCGCCATAGGCGGCGACCGGGCCGGTGAGCGGCGCCATCAGGCCGATGGTGATGTCGGCATAGGCCGCGCTGGACAGGAGGAGCGTCGCTGCAAGCGTGGCGCCGGCGAACTTCTTGAGTTTCATGGTTCATCTCCCTTGGCTGGATCAAACGGATCCCGGTGGCCCTGTCGCCTGCCGGTGCGGCAAGGCTGCAGGGAAGGCTCAACTCCATTTGCGATATTTTTGATCGAAATGGCGATTAATTGAGCATGTTAAGTAGGAAATGCGCCTGCCTCGCGCAACAAAAATACGCAGCGGCAAGCCGATTATACACCATCGCCGCGGATGGCGGCGACGTCCCTTACATCGGCTGCGCGGATCGAGCGCTTTTCCGCCCCTGACCGGGCGACGGCCTGCGAGGCGTGGCACCTGATTTTCCGGATCAGTCTTTGATTTCATCACGATAGCGGCAATGGCGGCGAAAGTGATTCATCCAGTTCAAGCAGTTTGAAGCCTGCTCCGGCGGCAAGGAGAGACGCGCAACCGTGCATTGCCTCGTAACACCGGGCATGCCAATCTGCCCTGACCTGGCGACAATGGGGGATGGTTCATGTCGCATCGGATGTTTTTCAGGTTCTGGGCGTCGCTCTCGGTTCTCGGCCTGCTGCTGGGGGCGCTGTTCTTCGCAGGCTCGCTGACGCCGAGCCTGCTGCCGCGCACCTTCCTGACGCAGGGCGTCCTGTCGGGGGTCTGCTTCGCGCTCGGCTACGGGATCGGCAGTCTCTTCGCCCTCGTCTGGGCCTATCTCGAGCTGCCGATGCCGGCCGGCCGCTTCTGGCGCGGCGTGAAGCTTGCCGCCGCGGCCGCCTGTATCGTCGTCGTCCTGATGTTCCTGTGGCGGGCCGCCGAATGGCAGAATTCCATCCGCACGCTGATGGAGCTGCCGCCGGTGGAGACCGGCCATCCCTTCAAGGTCGGGCTGATCGCGCTTGCCACGTTCATCGTCGCAATCGTCGTCGCCCGGCTGTTCATGCTCGCCTGGCGGCTGATCTCGCGGGCCCTGCTGCGTGTCGCCCCGAGGCGCGTCGCGAGCCTCGTCGGCGGGCTGATCGCGCTGGTGGTCTTCTGGACCGCGGTGGAGGGCGTGCTCTTCCGCTCGGCGCTGCATGCGGCGGATTCGTCGCTGCGCGCGCTGGACGAACTGATGGAGCCGGACACGCCGCAGCCGAGCGATCCGCAGAGGACCGGCAGCGCCGCGTCGCTGGTCTCGTGGGCCGATCTCGGCCGGCGCGGGCGCGAGTTCGTCGCCTCCGGCATGCGCCCGGAGGAGATTTCGGCCCTGACCGGCCGGCCGGCGAAGGAGCCGGTGCGGGTCTATGCCGGCCTGAGTTCGGGGGAGGATGCGGACGAACGGGCGCGGCTCGCCCTGCAGGAGCTGATCCGCACGGACGGGTTCTCGCGCAAGTACCTCGTCGTCATCGTTCCGACGGGGACGGGGTGGATCGACCCGGAGGCGATGGGGCCGCTCGAATACCTGACCGACGGCGACGTCGCGTCGGTGGCGATCCAGTATTCCTACCTGTCGAGCTGGCTGTCGCTGCTGGTGGAGCCGAGCTACGGCTCCGATGCCGCGCGCGCGCTGTTCCGCGAAGTCTACGGCCACTGGACGAAGCTGCCGCGGGACGCCCGGCCGAAGCTCTATCTTTACGGTCTCAGCCTCGGAGCGCTGAGCTCGGAGCAATCGACGGAGCTGTTCGAGGTGATCGGCGATCCCTACCAGGGCGCGCTCTGGGTCGGCCCGCCCTTCGAAAGCCGGATCTGGCGCCGCTTCACCGCCGGCCGCAACGAGGGAACGCCCGCCTGGCTGCCCCGGTTCGGCGACGGCTCCTACGTCCGCTTCACCAGCCAGAAGGATGCGCTCGGCGAGGCGACCGCGCCCTGGGGGCCGATGCGGATCGTCTACCTGCAGTATGCCAGCGACCCGGTGACCTTCTTCGACGAGGGCGCCTATCGCCGGCCGCCGGCCTGGATGGTCGGTCCGCGCGGCCCGGACGTCTCGGAGGATCTGCGCTGGTATCCGTTCGTGACCTTCCTGCAGCTCGGGCTCGACATGGCGATGGCGACGACGACGCCGATGGGCTACGGCCATGTCTATGCCGGCGAGCATCATGTCGATCCCTGGATCGCCGTGCTCGGCCTGGAGGGGCAGTGGAGCCCGGATGCGATCGGAAAGCTGAAGGAGAAATTCCGGGCGGACCGGCCGCAGCCATGAGGCGATCGCGAGCGGCCGCTCGCAGGTGCACAGGACAGTTCGCAATCGCGTAAAAACCAAACTTTAAGCTTTACGATTTATCAATCTCTCGGAAATTGAGAGATCGAGCGATGCGTTGCGTTTTTGTCGTCGTCCTCACGATGATGCTTGTTGCCTGCGGAACCGTTCCGCGCCAGACCGACAATGCCTGTGCCGTTTTCGAGCAGCGCGACGGGCTGTTCGAGAACTGGGAGCGCGACGCCCGCCGCGTCGAGCGCGAATACGGCGTGCCCGTCGCGGTGCTGATGGCCACGGTCTATGCCGAATCCGGCTATCGCCACAATGCCAAGCCGCCGCGCCGCAAGCTGTTCGGCTTCATTCCCTGGAAGCGTGTCTCCTCGGCCTACGGCTATTCGCAGGCGCTCGACGGCACCTGGGCGAGCTACAAGAAGCAGACCGGGCGCTGGATGGCGAAGCGCAACGATTTCGGCGACGCCATCCGCTTCATCGGCTGGTACCACCACCAGAGCCACCTGAAGAACGGCATCGCGCTCAACGACGCCTACCGTCTCTACATCGCCTACCACGAGGGCCATGGAGGCTATGCCCGCGGCAACTGGAGCGGGCCGGCCAAGGCGGGCGCGAACCGCGCCTCGAAGATGGCTGCGCGTTACTCCAAGCAACTGCGCAACTGCAGCGCCTGGTAAGGCGGACCGCCGGCGAAGGCGCATTTTGCCCGGGGCCGTCCGCGACCCGCTGGCCACCGGCGCAATCCATTGTATGCTTGCGCCACCCGGCGTCGGCCATCCGGACATCGTCCGGGGGCTGACCGGCATCGGCGACCGACACGCCGGCGACGTCCCGCCGCACCGGCATGCCCCCGCCGACAGACCCGGTCGGACGCCTCGGTCGCATGCCGGCAAGGGGAGGGCGAGCAGGCCATCATGACACGCGTGCAGCAGGTCGGCGTCATCGTCGGGCTTGTCATCGTCACAGCGCTGACGCTGCTGCGGGCCGGCGATCCGCTGTTCTTCCGGCTGGCACGGGAAGCGGTGTTCGACGAGTACCAGCGGCTCGCCCCGCGGCCGTTCGAGGATGTGCCCGTCCGGGTGGTCGACATCGACGAGGCATCGCTGAAGGCGCTGGGACAATGGCCATGGCCGCGGGACCGGCTGGCCAGGCTGGTCGACCGGCTTTCCGCGATCGGGGTGGCCGCGATCGCCTTCGACATCCTGTTTTCCGAGCCCGACCGGCTGTCGCCGCACGCGGTGGTGCGCGACGTCGAGGGAGTGTCGCCGGAGCTCCTCGGCCGGCTGCCGGACAACGACGCGACCTTCGCGCGTTCCTTCGAGGACCGGCCGGTCGTGCTCGGCTTCGGCATCTCCAGCGACGGCGCCTTCCTGCCGCAGGTCAAGGCCGGCTTCGCCTTCACCGGCGAGCCGCCGTTCGGGGCGCCGCCGCAGATCCGGGCGGCGACGCCGCTACTGCCGGAGTTCGAGCAGCGCGCCGCCGGCATCGGCCACATCAGCCTCGATCCCGGCAACCCGTCCTCGGTGGTGCGCACGATGCCGCTGCTCCTCAGCGACGGCCAGCAGCTCTACCCGAACCTGGTGCTGGAGGCGCTGCGGGTGGCGCAGGGCGCCTCGACCTACATTCTGGCGGACGCACCGCGAAAGGCCGATACGATCATGATGATCAAGGCCGGCGAGTTCATCATCCCGGTCACGGCCGCGGGCGAGATGTGGCTGTACGTCACGCCCGACCGGGCCGAGCGCTACGTGTCGGCGGCGAAGGTGCTCGCCGATGGGGGCCCTCCGGAGGAGGTGCGCGCCGCGCTGCAGGGCGCGATCGTCTTCGTCGGCACCTCGGCCGCGGGCCTGCAGGACATCCGCACGACGGCGCTCGGGCAGCACGTCCCGGGCGTCTCGATCCATGCCCAGGCGGCCGAGCAGGTGCTGTCGGGCCGGTTTCTGTCGCGGCCCGACTGGGCCGACGGGCTGGAGATCCTTTCGATCGCGCTGGCGGGGATCCTGGTCGTGGAGCTGACGATGGCCTTCAGCCCGGCCATCGCGTTGGCCTTCGGCCTGCTGGTGACGGCTGTGGCGCTCGCGGCCTCGTGGATTGCCTTTCTCTACGGCGGGCTGCTGCTCGACCCGCTGGCGCCGATCGTCTGCGGCACGATCACCCATTTTGCCGCCACCGCCTTCCGCATCCTGGTCATCGACCGGGAGCGGCGGGAGGTGCGCCGCGCGTTCGGCAAGTATCTGTCGCCGGAGCTCCTCTATCGGATCGAGCACACCCGCGACGCGCTGCAGCTCGGCGGCGACGAGCGCCAGCTGACGGTGATGTTCGTCGACGTGCGCGATTTCACCGCCATCAGCGAGCACCGTGCGCCCAAGGAGGTGGTGGCCTTTCTGAACATGCTGCTCGACGCGCTGAGCCGCGACGTCATCGCGCACGAGGGCATGCTCGACAAGTTCATCGGCGATTCCATCATGGCCTTCTGGAACGCGCCCGTCGATGTCGCCGATCACGGCGCAAAGGCGGTGCGGGCGGCGCTCGCGATGCGCGGGACGCTGGCGCGGCTCAATGCGGAGGATGCGTTCGGCTTCGGCGGGCAGAAGGTCGCGATCGGCATCGGCATCCACACCGGGCTTGCCTGCGTCGGCAACATGGGGGCGGAGGTGCATTTCAACTATTCGGCCGTGGGCGACACGGTCAACATCGCCGCCCGGATCGAAGCCGCCTGCAAGGACGTGAGCTACGACGTTCTGATCTCGGACAGCACGGCTGCGACCGTGCCCGGCATGGCGCTCCTGGAGGCCGGCGCCCTGTCACTGCGCGGCCGGCGGTCGCGCACGCGGATCTTTGCGGTGGTCGGCGACGAGCCGATGGCGGCGTCCGGCGCCTTTGCCGAGCTGGCCGCGATCCACGCGCGCGTCGTCGAGGCGCTGCGCAACCGGTCCGGTACGGCCCGCGATCTCGTCCGCACCGCCCGGCAGAAGGCTGCGGCGATCGACGCGGCGCTGCCGGAGTTCTACCGCCGGCTGGCCCGCCGTGGAGAGCATTTCCAGCGCGAGCTGGAGAACCCGCCGGACGTCGCCGCGAAATAGCCTCTGTTGCCTGCAGGCGAACCTTGTGTGATGATGCACGCATAGAGGGAGGCGACTCATGACTTCGCAATTCGTGGATGATATCGACGCCGCGGTGCTTCGACTGGTCGAAGCGCGGCGGAGCGTCGTTCGACAGATCGGAAACGACGCCGCCGCGCTGGAAGCGCTGGCCGCCATCCAGGGCGCGTTCGCCGACCTGCGGCTGGCACGCGACCAGGAGATGGCGCTGCAGCATGTCGAGCCGGCGCCCAAGGCCAAGGGCAAGGCCGCCCAGGTGAAATGACGACTGCTTGCCCGAGACTGCAAGGCGGCCGGGGCCAGGACCCCGACCGCCTCCGATCTGCCGTGCGCCGTCCGGTCAGATGCCCTGGCCGCCGGAGACCTCGATCCGCTGGGCGTTGATCCAGCGGTTGTCCTCGGACAGGAGGCTTGCGATCATCGGGCCGATGTCGTCCGGCTGGCCGACGCGGCCGAGCGCCGTCATGTCCGCAAACAGCTTGTTGAACTCCGGCGTGTCGCGGACGGCGCCGCCGAAGAAATCGGTCTCGATCGCGCCCGGAGCCACGGTGTTGACCGCGATGCCGCGGGCGCCGAGTTCCTTGGCCATGTAGACGCTCAGCACCTCGACCGCCCCCTTCACGGCGGCATAGGCGCCCCATCCCGGCGCGGAGACACGCGTCAGGCCGGAAGAGAGATTGACGATGCGGCCGCCGTCCTCGATCAGCGGCAGCAGCGCCTGGGTGAGGAAGAGGACGCCCTTGAAGTGGACGTCGACCAGCCGGTCGAACTGGGCCTCGCTCGTCTGCTCGATCAGCGCGTAGTCCCCGTGACCGGCATTGTTGACGAGATGGTCGAAGGTCCTGCGCTGCCAGGTCTCGCCGAGCAGGGTCCGCAGGCGGCCGGCGAAGGCGGCAAAGCCTGCGACTGCGCCGGTGTCGAGCTGCAGTGCCGCCGCCCTGCGGCCCATGGCCCTGATCTCGTCGACGACGGCCTGCGCCTCTTCGGCCCGGCTCTGGTAGGTGACAACGACATCCCCGCCGCGGCGGGCGATGCTGAGGGCGGCGTTTCGGCCGAGGCCGCGGCTGGCACCGGTGACGATTGCGATCTTGGTCATGCTGGATCTCCTTGTTTTCGGATGACCAAGACATAGCCGGCGCGGGGCGGCAGCGTCGTGCCGGAACCTCGACGTTCCTTGCCTGATCCTCCAAAAATGGGATGCGCGGCCCTGCTCAATCTCATCTAGAGCGTGCTGTTGTGATTTGGAAACAATTCTGTTGGTTCAAGCGGCGCCGTCTGATGTGCCGGCCGGCGCGCGTCGTAGCCAATGCATACGGCCAAGCCGGCCGGCACATCAGTCGGTTCGCTTCAACCAACCCGAAAAGCTGCTCCGGCAGAATGGTTCCAAATCACAACAGCACGCTCTAGGTGTGAGCTTTCAGCAGGTTGTCCATTCGGAGCAGATCGAGGAGACTGGAGTTACC
>NZ_JARGEO010000008.1:0-218224 GCF_029210525.1 Mycoplana sp. MJR14 | reverse complement strand
CGGACTCTACGTGCTCCGAACGCCCACCCGGAGGAGGGAGGAGGAGTGACCGGACGGGATTGTGTCCGAAGCACCTAGCTGGATCGCCTTGCGGCGAAATCTTTCGTTTTACTTTCGCTTCGAGCGCTTTCGCGTTCGCTTCGATGCGCGTCTTATAGCCGAAACGAAAAAAGACAACAGCGAATTTTGAACATGGGAGCCATGCACCCAGCGCATGCTGGCTCACCGCAAGTCTCCGACCTCTGCAAGCCTTCCCCATGCGCCCCCATGGCGCCTCAGCTCGCAGACGCCTTCTCTGCCGCGGCCTCGCCTTTCGGCTTGAGCAGGAGGATCAGGAGCAGGCCGGCGACGATGAGCGCCGCCCCTTCCAGATGGTAGAGGTGCAACTGCTCGCCGAGGATGAAATAGGCGAGCACGGCGATGAAGATCGTCTGGATGTAGAGGAACATCCCCGCCCGGCTGGCGCCCAGCGTCTCGATGCTCCGGTTGAAGAGATAGTACATCAGCGCGCCGCCGGGGATCGCCACATAGGCGAGCGCCACGAGCCCGCTGACATTCAGCGTCGTGCGCTCGTCGGCCGCCAGTTCATAGAGGTAGAACGGCAGCGCCGTGATCACCGCCGCGCCGAGCAGAAGCACCAGCAGCGCCAGCCGGTCGAGCTCGAATTTCGCCCGGCGAAGCAGGACCGTATAGAGGCTGAAGCAGAACGCACCGGCGACGATCCACAGCTCGCCGGCATTGAAGTCGAGCCCCATCAGCGCCGCCGGGCTGCCCTTGAGAATGATGACCGCGATCCCGACAAAGGCCAGGATCGATCCGATCACCTGCCAGCGGCCCATCGGCTCGGCCAGGATCACCCGGGCAAGGATCATAGTGAGGATCGGGATGAGCGCGATGATGATGCCGGCGGTCGTGGCGTCGGCATGTTCGAGGCCGACGAAGATCAGGCCCTGGCAGACCGCCAGCCCCGTGCCGCCGATGACCAGGAGTTCGAGGCCGCGTGCCCGCACCATCGCCACCATGTCGGCGCGGTGGCCGCGCACGATCGGCAAGAGGATCGCAAAGGCGATTAGCACTCGCCAGAAGCAGAGCGCCCAGGGCGGCATCTCGGCGGAGACCCATTTCGCCGCGATGTAGACGCCGGCCGACAGCAGCCAGCAGACGACCGCGACGGAATAGGCGGCCGCAAGCGCGCCGCCCGCCGCCGGTTCCGTCCCGCCTGCATCGCGATGTACCGCCAGGACATGGATCGCCATGGCCGGATCGTGCCACAGTTCGTCCACGTTGCACAGATGCCGGCTCCTCCACAACCCGGTATGCAGAGCGCAGGAGCGCTTGGCACGGCCCTCTTCCAAGCCACGAGGCGCGGAATTGCCCGCAATTCGGAAATTCGGCTGGGTTTTCGGCGGCAATGGGTTAGAGTCCCGGCCCGAATCCCAAACCGTCCGGTAGCACAGCCATGTTCCAGAGTTTCGACGTCACCTCCACCCCGCAATTCGGCCGCGAACGCACCGACGCGCTGCGCGCCACGTTCGACGGCCTCGGCATCGACGGCTTCCTCGTTCCGCGCGCCGACGAGTTCCAGGGCGAATACGTGCCGAAATGCGCCGAACGGCTGGCCTGGCTGACGGGCTTCACCGGCTCGGCCGGCATCGTCCTCGTCACCCGCGGCGAGGCGATCGTGTTCGTCGACGGCCGCTATGTGACGCAGCTTGCCGAACAGGTCGACGGCAGCGTCTTCAAGGGTGGCGACCTGGTCGGCGAGCCGCCGCACCTGTGGATCCCGAAGCACGCCTCGAAGGGCTTCCGCCTCGGCATCGATCCCTGGCTGCACACCGGCGGCGAGGTGCGCAGGCTCGAGAAGGCGCTGGAGAAAGTCGGCGGCAGCCTCGTGCCGCTCGACCACAACCCGCTCGACCGCCTCTGGACCGATCGTCCCGCCGAGCCGCTCGGCCGGGTGAAGATCCAGCCGCTCGAATTTTCCGGCAAGCTGGCGAAGGACAAGATCGCCGAGATGGCGGCAAAGGTGGCGGAAGCCGGCGCCGACGCGCTCGCCGTCACCGATCCCTCGACCATCGCCTGGCTCTTCAACATCCGCGGCAGCGACGTGCCGCACACGCCCCACCCGCTCGCGCGCGCCATCCTGCATGCAAACGGCAAGGCCGAGATCTTCATCGACAAGCGCAAGACCGGCATCGAGGAGGAGGCCTACCTCACCCAGTTCGCCGATTTCACGCCGCCATCCGAGTTTGCCGCCCGCATCGCCGCCCTGTCACGCGAGGGCAAGCGCATCCTGATCGACCCCGACCAGGCGCCGTTCGCGCTCGCCGAGGCGATCCGCCAGGCCGGCGGGACCGTCGTGGAAGGCGCCGACCCCGCCCGCCTGCCCCGCGCCTGCAAGAACGACGTGGAACTCGCAGGCTCCGCCAAGGCGCACCTGCAGGACGGCGCCGCCATGGTCGAGTTCCTGGCCTGGCTCGATGCCGCCAAACCGGGCACGCTGACGGAAATTGCCGTGACGAAGAAGCTCGAGGCCTGCCGCGCCGCCGTCGGCGAGCGCATGCAGAACCCGCTGAAGGACGTCTCCTTCGACACGATCAGCGGCGCCGGCGCGCACGGCGCGGTCATCCACTATCGGGTCACGACCGAGACCGACGCGCCGCTCGAGGACGGCACGCTGTTTCTGATCGATTCCGGCGCGCAGTACATCAACGGCACCACCGACATCACCCGCACGGTGGCGATCGGCGACGTGCCGGACGAGCAGAAGCGCTTCTTCACGCTGGTGCTGAAGGGCATGATCGCGATCAGCACGGCGCGCTTCCCGAAGGGCAGCCGCGGCTGCGACCTTGACCCCCTCGCCCGCGTGGCGCTGTGGAAGGCCGGCGCGGATTATGCCCACGGCACCGGCCACGGCGTCGGCTCCTATCTCTCCGTGCACGAGGGTCCGCAGCGCATCGCGCGCCTGGCGACGCAGGAGCTTCTGCCCGGCATGATCCTCTCCAACGAGCCCGGCTACTACCGCGCCGGCAGCTTCGGCATCCGCATCGAGAACCTGATCCACGTGCTGCCGGCAGCACCCGTCGAGGGCGGCGACCGCGACATGCTGTCCTTCGAGACCCTGACCTTCTGCCCGCTCGACAAGCGGCTGATCGTCACCGAGCTTCTGACCCGCGAGGAGCTCCACTGGGTCGACGAATATCACGCGCAGACGCGCGAGAAGCTGATGCCGCTGATCGAGGATCCGACGGTGCGCACGTGGCTGGAGGCCGCAACGGCGCCCTTCAGTCACGGAACGTGACGGGGACGCGCCAACCACGATCCGGATGACGAGCGACGGGCGCCATAGTGCGCCGGCTCTGCCCCTCATCCGCCTGCCGGCACCTTCTCCCCTCAAGCGGGGAGAAGGGCGAACGCCGCAGCGCCTTCGTCCCCTTACAACGCATGCGAGGAGAGAGGGTGTCGCAGCGTCTCCGTCCCCTCGCCCCGCCTGCGGAGAGAGGGTCAGGGTGAGGGCGGTCTTTCCCCGGTGAGAGAACCCGGCGGCAGCGCCGTTCGCTTCCGCCCGCTCAGGCCGAATGCGCCAGCGGCGCGTCCTCGCGCACGGGGGAAAGCCCGAAATGCGCGCGCAGCGTCGTGCCCTCGTAGTCCTCGCGGAACAGGCCGCGCCTGCGCAGGATCGGCACGACCTCGGCAGCAAACAGCTCGAACTGGCTGTAGAGGATTGGCGGCATGACGTTGAAGCCGTCGGCGGCACCGGAGACCAGCCAGTCCTCGATGATGTCGGCCACCTGCTCCGGCGTGCCCGTCGCGGTGAAATGGCCGCGCGCGCCGGCGAGCCGCTGCAGCAGCTTTCGCAGCGTCAGCCCTTCGTTGAGCGCGGTCTCGACATAGCCGATGGCGCGGCTCTTCGACGCCTCCACCCGCTCGGGATCGGGAAAGTCGCCGCGCCTCAACGGACGGTCGAGCGGCACGCCGCTGAAATCATGGCCGCCGAAGCGGGCCGACAGCCGCGACAGCCCGATCTCGGTGCTGGTCAGCGCGTCGAGTTCCTCCCAGACCTGCTCGGCCTCGCGCATCGTCGAGCCGATCGCGGCACTGAGGCCGGGCAGGATGACGATATCCTCCGGCCGGCGCCCGTAGGCCGCGGCCCTGCCCTTGACGTCGGCATAGAACGTCCGCGCCGATTCCTTGGTCAGGTGGGCGGTGAAGATCGCCTCGGCCCAGCGGGCGGCAAAGGCCCGCCCGGTGTCGGACTGGCCGGCCTGCACGTAGACCGGGCGCCCCTGCGGACCCGCCGGCACGTTCAGCGGGCCGCGCGTGCGGTAGTGCCGCCCTTCGTAGGCGATCGGCCGGACCAGCGACGGATCGAGGTAGCGTCCGCCGTCGCGGTCGTCGAGCACCGCATGCGAGGGGTAGCTGCGCCAGAGCGCGTCCACGGCCTCGACGAATTCCTCGGCGATCCGGTAGCGCTCGCCATGTTCGACATCGGCCTCGAGCCCGTAGTTCAGGCCGGCCTGCGGCGCCCAGGAGGTGACGATGTTCCAGCCGGCCCGGCCGTTCGAGATATTGTCGAGCGAGGCGAACTGCCGCGCCAGCGTATAGGGCAGGCTGTAGGTGGTCGAGGCCGTGCCGATCAGGCCGATCCGCTCGGTGCGCGCGGCGAGCGCCGACAGCAGCGTGAAGGGTTCCAGCGCCCCAGTCGCCACCAGCCCGCCGTTGTTCGGCGCCACCAGCGTGTCCGCCAGGAACACCGCGTCGAACTTGGCGGCCTCGGCGATCCGCGCCGCCTCCGCATAGAGCTCGATATCGGTCAGCGCCCTCTTGGTCGAGGCCGGATGCCGCCACGCCGCCTCGTGATGGCCGCGGGGCATGAGAAACAGGTTCAGGTGCAGCTTGCGGGTCATGGTCTATGCCTTTCAGACGGCTTCGGTTTCCACGCCGAGGCTCGACAGCAGTGTCTGTCGGAGGCCGGCAAACTCGGGATGGTCCACCCGCCGCGGCTGCGGCATGCGGACGGGATGGTCCTCGGCGATCCGCCCGTCCTTCAGGACGAGGATGCGGTCGGCCAGAAGCAGCGCTTCCTCCACGTCATGGGTGACGAGGATGACGGTCGGCCGCTGGCGTTCGACCAGGCGCAGCAGCAGCGCCTGCATGCGCAGCCGTGTCAGCGCGTCGAGCGCGCCGAAGGGCTCGTCGGCGAGCAGCACGTCCGGTGCGCGCAGAAGCGAGCGGGCCAGCGACGCCCGCTGCTTCTGCCCGCCCGAGAGCGTCGACGGCCAGACGTCCGTCTTGTCGCCGAGGCCGACGGCTCCCAGCATTTCCAGCGCCGCTGCCCGGGCGTCCGGGCGACGCAGGCCGAGCGTCACGTTGCCGATCACGCTCATCCACGGCAGCAGGCGGGAATCCTGGAACAGCACGGAAGTGCTTCCGGCGACCTGGAAATGGCCGGCGGTCTCGGCGTCGTCGTCGAGGCCGGCGAGCGCCCGAAGCAGCGTCGTCTTGCCCGAACCGCTCTCGCCGAGCAACGCCACGAACTGGCCGCGGGGGATCTCCAGCGACACCCGGTCGAGCACGGTCTTGCCCTTGAAGCTGCGCGACAGGTCGCGAAGGACGACCGCGGGAGTGATGGGACGGTGGAAGGTCATGAGCCGAGCGACCTCCGGTAGGACAGGACCTTCGCTTCGACCGCGCGGACGACGGCGTCCGAGACGAGGCCGAGCACGGCGTAGATGATGATGCCGACGACGATGATGTCGGTCTGGCCCCAGTCGCGGGCACGGTTCATCAGGTAGCCGATGCCGGTCTGCGTATTGATCAGCTCGAGAACGACCAGCGCCGTCCAGCAGAGCGCGACGGCGAGCCGCAGCGAGACGAAGAAGCCGGGAAGCGCGCCGGGCAGCGCCACGTGGCGGATGAACTCGCCGCGCGAGAGCCCCAGCGTCCGCGCCAGCTCGATATGGCCGATGTCGATGCCGCGCAGCGCCGCGTGGGTGTTGATGTAGACGGGCACGAGCACGGCAGTGAAGATCAGGAACACCTTCATCGCCTCGCCGATGCCGAGCCAGATGATCACGAGCGGGATCAGCGCCAAGGTCGGCACCGCCCGCTTGATCTGCACCAGCCCGTCGATCAGCGCCTCGCCGGTCCGCGTCAGCCCCGAGAGCAGCGCGAGCACCACGCCGGCGAGCACGCCGAGGAAGAGCCCGGAATAGGCGCGGCCGGCGGATGCCAGCAGATGCGGCAGCAGGCTGCCGTCGGAGAACATCTGGTAGCCGGTGGCAAGCGCGGTGGATGGCGCCGTCAGCGTCGCCGGCGACAGCAGCCCGAGCCGCGAGGCGGCCTCCCATGCGAGCACCACCAGCACCGGACCCAAGAGGCGAAGGCCGGCGGGCAAGCGCTCCGGCGTCAGCCGAACGGCGCGTGCCCCGCTGCGGGGCGGTGCGGGCGATCGCTCGCCTGCCCGTCCCGCCACGTAGAAATTGCCCTCTGAGGTCGCGTCCGTCATGTCCTCTCCTCTCGTTTTCGGTCGCGCGCTCAGGCGCGGGCGCCGGCGATCACGTCGTCGAAGGTGTCGACGAAGGATCCGGCGGCGTCGAAGCGCTCCTTCAGCGAGCCGGACTGGTAGAGGATGTCGATCAGCTTCTGGTGATGCGGGATCGCCTCCACCGACGTCTGGAACACCAGCGGCGACTGGCCGGCGAGGATCGCCGCCGTGTCGTTCGGGTCGATGCGCTGGAAGTCGGTGTAGTAGTGCTTGGCCCAGGCCTCCTGGTTGTCGTTGCTCCAGCGCCCCGCCCGCACGAAGGCGCCGATGAACTGACGGATGGCCGCGGCCTTGCCGGGATCGGCGAGCACCGCCGGACGGGCGTAGAAGTAGCTCGTGCTCGGCAGCAGCCTGCGTTCCTCCGGATCGAGCACCGGGCTGGCGCCGACCTGGTTCACCAGGCGGGTGACGTGCGGCTCCTGCAGCACCGCCACGTCGACGGCGCCCGAACGGATCGCATCCGGCAGGTCGGCGATGCGCAGCTTGACCAGTTGCACGTCGTCGAGCTTCAGCCCGGCGCGGTTGAGCGCCTCGATCAGGAACACCTGTCGCCCCGAGCCCTCGATGTAGCTGACGCTATTGCCCTTCAGCTCGGAGAGCTTGTTGATGACCAGCCCCGGCCGGCTGGTCAGCCTGTACTGCGCCACTTCGCGGGTGAAGGTGGCGACGATCGGCAAGAGCGTGCCGGCCGCCCGCGCCTGGATCGGCGGCGTATCGCCGACATAGGCGATGTCGAGCGCGTCCGCGCGGATCGCCTCGTAGATCGCCGGCCCGCCGGCAAAGTTGGGGAGCTCGAACGCGAAGCCGAGCTTGTCGCCCTCGCCGCTCGCCTCCAGCAGGTTGCGCACCAGCTCGCTCTGGTCGGCAACGATCAGCCTGGTGCCTGCCGCCGGCTCTTCCGCCGCCGCGCCCCGTCCGAGTACCGCCGAAAATCCGATCGCCGACGTCGCCGCGAGAAATGCCCGTCTGTTCAGCATGGGATGCCCTCTCCTGTTCGTTACCTTGGGAGAAAGGCTAGGCCAAGCTGGCGCCCACATCAATATCTATAGATTTTATGGATTTAATTTGGTCATATATTCCCGTCGATCGCCGTGACGCGCAGGCGTTGTTCTAAGAAGCGCGGAATCGACGCGCAGCGGTTCTCCTGTCAAGAGGGGCTGCCAAGGCGCGTGACGGTCACGGCGGCGCGGCTTCGTCGCCGGCAAAGGGCCCCCGGCGAGCTCCGTCAGGTGCCGAAAGCGTAGCGCATCAGCATGACCGCGCACCAGCCGATCGCCAGCATCGGCAGCACCGAGAGCCGGAGGCTTGCGATCAGCGCCGCCGCCATCGCCACCTGCACGTCGGGGCCGCCGGTGAAGAAGGCGGGCGCCACGAGCGTCGTCAGGACGGCCGCCGGCACCGCGTTCAGCGCCGCCTCCAGCCGCGGCGGGATCGTCTTCATCCGCATCACCAGCCAGTAGCCGCCGATGCGCGTCAGGAAGGTCGCAACCGCGCCGGCCAGGATGAGCGCGACCATGTCGCCATGAAAGAACGCGTCCATCTCAGCCCTCCTGCGCTGCTTCGCGCGGAGCCGGATCGCGCTTGATCGGCAGCATAGCGGCGAGCGCCATGCCGGCAATCGCGCCGATGCTGACGTGCCAGGGGGAGCCGACCGTGTGATAGGCGATCACCGAGACGGCACCGCTGACGGCGACGACGGGCAGGAAGTTCGCGCGCTTGCGGAAGCCCAGCACCAGCGCCATGAAATAGATCGGCAGCAGCACGTCGATGCCGATCACCTTCGGATCGCCGATCAGCTGGCCGAAGATGCCGCCGAGCGCGGTCATCACCTGCCAGGGAACATAGATGACCAGCGCAAAGCCGATGTACCAGGCGAAGCTGACCTTGCGGCCCGATTCCCCGCGCCGCAACGTTTCGGCAAATTGCGGATCGGTCAGGACGAAGAAGGCGAAGAACTTCTCCACCGCCGTGAAATGCCGGACGAACGGCGCCATCGCGGCCGAATAGAGGATGTGGCGGAAGTTCACCGCGAAGATCGACAGGACGATCACCCAGGGCGCGATATGCTGGCCGAACAGCTCGATGCCGACCAGCTGGCTGGCGCCGGCGAAGATCGTCATGCTCATCAGCACCGCCTCGGCAATCGTCTGGCCGTTGGCGACCGCGACGGCGCCGAACAGCGCCCCGAACGGCGCTGCGGACAAGAATACCGGCGTGCCGTTGCGCACGCCCTGGAAGAAATCAGCCTTGCTCACCTAACGCGCACCTCCGCCCTGCGTGGAACCGCTCTAGTCCCCCGCCACCCTCAGCGCAATTGAATATGCCTGATGTACCGATCGATTTTGCTGAACCATTGCCGGCCCGCAGCCACGGACCGGCCGCCGTGCGGTCTCAGGGCTTGGTCTTCACCTGGAACGTGTGCTCCTGCGCGGGGAAAGTCCGCGCCTTGACCTCTTCCGCATAGGCGGCGAAGGCTTCGCTGATCTGCGGCGCGAGATCGGCGAAACGCTTGACGAAGCGCGGCTTGAAGTCGGTGAAGATGCCGAGCGCATCGTCCACCACCAGCACCTGGCCGTCGCAGGCGGGCGACGCGCCGATGCCGATCGTCGGCACGCTGAGCGTGCTGGTGATCTCGCGGGCGAGCGGCTCCACCGTCCCCTCGACGACGATCGCAAAGGCCCCGGCATCGTCGATCGCCTTGGCGTCGCGGCGGATCTTGTCGGCTTCCTTGTCGCTGCGGCCGAGCGAGCGGTAGCCGCCGGTCGTGTTGATCAGCTGCGGCATCAGCCCGACATGGCCGAGCACCGGAATACCTCGCTGGGTGAGGAAATCGACCGTCTCGGCCATCTCCGCGCCCCCCTCCAGCTTCACGGCGCTGCAGCCGGTCTCCTTCAGCACGCGGGCGGCGCTGTGGAAGGCCTGCTCCTTGGATTCCTGGTAGGAGCCGAACGGCAGGTCGACGACGACGCAGGCATTGTCCGATCCGCGCATGACGGCCTGGCCGTGCGCGATCATCATCTCCAGCGTGACGCCGACGGTGGAATCGAGGCCGTAGACGACCATGCCGAGCGAATCCCCGACCAGCATGAAGTCCACATGCGGATCGAGCAGCTTGGCGATCGGCGTCGTATAGGCCGTGAGGCTGACAATCGGTCGCTGGCCCTTCAGGGCCCGGATATCCGCGGGCGCAAGGCGCCGCTTCGCTGCATGCACGCTCATTGTCAGGCTACCTTCGCTGCTGTCTGCGTATTCGGGCCGATAATCCGGTTATCGAGCAGCTTCGTGCTCCCGATCCGGACGAAAAGCAACACAAGAACCGGCCCGGGACCGATTTCCTCGACCTCGGCCAGCGTTTCCGGGTGCCGCAGCGCCACGATCTCCGCCCTGGC
The DNA here is from genome assembly GCF_029210525.1 of Mycoplana sp. MJR14. Taxonomy (NCBI): domain Bacteria; kingdom Pseudomonadati; phylum Pseudomonadota; class Alphaproteobacteria; order Hyphomicrobiales; family Rhizobiaceae; genus Mycoplana; species Mycoplana sp. MJR14. Next base: position 208,288 of record NZ_JARGEO010000008.1, on the reverse strand, counting down.
CAGCGGCTCGGCGGCGATGAAGGCGCGCACGCCCTCCTCGACGGCGCGCGGGCTGCGCTCGCCGGCTCGGATCAGCCGTTCGGCCTCCTCCAGCGCCTTGGGAACGACGACGGCCGCCGCCCGCTCATCGGCGCTCAGGTAGACGTTGCGCGACGAGCAGGCGAGCCCGTCCGCCTCGCGCACCGTCGGCACCCCGATCACCGCGACCGGCTGGACCAGGTCCTCGACCATGCGGCGGATGATCGTCAGCTGCTGGAAGTCCTTCTCGCCGAAATAGGCGCGGTCCGGGCCGACGATGTTGAACAGCTTGGTGACCACCGTGCAGACGCCGGAGAAATGGCCGGGCCGCACCGCGCCCTCGAGCTCGGCGCCGAGCGCGGGCACGTCGACGACGGTCGCCATCGGGCGCGGATACATGTCGGAGACACCGGGCGCGAACACGAAATCGACGCCGCCCTCGTCCAGCATCTTCTGGTCGCGCGGCAGGTCGCGCGGATAGCGCGTCAGGTCCTCGCCGGCGCCGAACTGCAGCGGATTGACGAAGATCGAGGCGACGACGACGTCGTTTTCGGCGCGCGCGCGGCGCACCAGTTCCATGTGGCCGACGTGAAGATAGCCCATCGTCGGGACGAGGCCGACGGTCTTGCCGCGGGCGCGAAGCGGCGCCAACGCCGCGCGCAAGCCCTCGATGGTGGTGACGGTCTGCATCGAGGCTGATCCTCCAACCTTTGCCGGCCGTGAGGGACAAGCGATCCGTCAGGGTCAGGCGATATTTCTCACTGCCGCGCACCGGATCTGCCGCAGGTCACAGCCAGCGTCCTCGTGCGCCACACCTCCTCCCAAAGGTGTCACTGCCGGCGGCATTTGCACTCTTTCGCGGCAGCGGCGCTTTCTAACTTGTGCAGCGCGAAAACACAATCGCCCGCTTGCCGTGGCGGCAGCGCGCGGGCCTGCGATATTCGCCCTGTACTTTTGCACCGCTTCCAGCTACGAACGCGCCAGTCGCAGACGGCCGCAAAGGCCGGAGCAATGCGCCCGCACATCCGGGCCGGACCTGACGCATGTGCCCCGAAGACGCGCAGCGGTTTCGGGACTGCGCCATGCACAGGAACAACACAGAGAGCACGTGAGCCTTCGCCGGCGGCGCGCTTCACAGATTCGAAAGACCAGAAATGACCGAATACGAACGCCTCGTTCCGGCGATGGCAAGCGCGTTGGCAAAACGCGGCTACACGACGCTGACCCCGGTGCAGAAGGCGGTGGCCGATCCCGGGCTCGAAGGCGCCGACCTGCTCGTTTCCGCCCAGACCGGCTCGGGCAAGACCGTGGCCTTCGGCCTGGCCTTTGCCCCGACCCTGCTCGGGGGCGAAGAGCGCTTCGGCCGGGCCTCCGCGCCGCTGGCGCTGGCGATCGCGCCGACGCGCGAACTCGCCCTGCAGGTCAAGCGCGAGCTCGAATGGCTCTATGCCGAGACCGGCGCGGTGATCGCTTCCTGCGTCGGCGGCATGGACATCCGCACCGAACGCCGCGCGCTGGAACGCGGCGCCCAGATCGTCGTCGGCACCCCCGGCCGCCTGCGCGACCATATCGACCGCGGCGCGCTGGATCTTTCCGGACTGAAGGCGGTCGTCCTCGACGAGGCCGACGAGATGCTCGACCTCGGCTTCCGCGAGGATCTGGAATTCATTCTCGAGGCGGCCCCCGAAGAACGGCGCACGCTGATGTTCTCGGCGACCGTTCCCCGGGCCATCGAGGAGCTGGCGCGCAGCTACCAGCGCGACGCGGTGCGCGTGACGACGGCGGCCGAGAAGGGCCAGCACGGCGACATCGCCTATCGCGCCCTGGCCGTCACCCCGCACGACCGCGAGCATGCGATCATCAACGTGCTGCGTTTCTACGAGGCGCCGACGGCGATCGTCTTCTGCTCGACCCGCGCCGCCGTCAACCACCTGACCGCGCGCCTCAACAACCGCGGCTTCTCCGTCGTCGCGCTGTCCGGCGAGCTCTCCCAGAACGAGCGCATGCACGCGCTGCAGGCAATGCGCGACGGCCGCGCCCGGGTCTGCATCGCCACCGACGTCGCCGCCCGCGGCATCGACCTGCCCAATCTCGAGCTCGTCGTCCACGCCGATCTTCCGACCAATCCGGAGACGCTGCTGCACCGAAGCGGCCGTACCGGCCGCGCCGGCCGCAAGGGCGTCAGCGCGCTGATCGTCCCGGTCCCGGCGATCCGTCGCGCCGAGCGGCTGCTGGCGATGGCCAAGATCACCGCCGAATGGGCCAACCCGCCGTCCGCCGACGAGATCCTGCAGCGCGACGACGAGCGGCTCTTGGCCGATCCCATCCTTGCCGAGCCGGTCGCCGACGACGAGGCGGCGTTCACCGACGCGCTTCTGGCCACGCTCGACGCCCGCCAGATCGCCGCCGCCTTCGTGCGCCTCTATCGCAAGGGCCGCTCCGCGCCGGAAGAGCTGCGGGACGTCGACCTGTCGCAGCGCCGCCCCGCGCGCGAACGCCGGCCGGGCGAAGCCGGAGAACAGGCGCCCCGCCCGCCGCGCGACGCCTTCGGCCCCGGCCGCTGGATCTCGATCTCCGTCGGCCGCAAGCAGAACGCCGAGCCGCGCTGGCTGATCCCGATGCTCTGCCGCGCCGGCGGCATCACCCGCAACGAGATCGGCGCGATCCGCATGCAGCAGGAGGAGACCTACATCGAGATCGCCGAAGCCTCGGCGGACGCCTTCCTGGCCAGGATCGGCCCGAAGCAGCTCATCGAGAAGGGCATCCGCCTGACGAGGCTCGAAGGCGTGCCGGACATGGCCGCCAAGCCCCGGGGCAAGGCCGCCGGCGACCGGCCCGACCGCGGCCCGCGCAAGGAACGGGACTTCGGCAAGGAACGGGACTTCGGCAACGAGCGCGACAACGGCAGGCGCGGGCGCGCTTCCGGCAATGACGACGGCGCCGACAAGCCCCACCGCAAGGCCTGGGAGAAGGGCGCAGACGCCCAGGCGCGTTCGCATGACGCCGCCGTACGGGAGGAGCGTTCCGGCAAGCCCGCGGGCTTCAAGGGCAAGGCCGGCAAGGCCCGCCCCTTCAAGGACGGCCCCTTCCCCGACAAGCCGGCCCGTCACGACCACAAGGCCGCGGGAGCCCCGCCGAAGCGCAAGGCACGCAAGTCCGCCAACTGAGCCCGATATGCCGCCGGATGGCGACAGGCGCCCACGCCTGCCATCGTCCGGCGGCCCCGGCTTCCCGCCTGCAATCAAAAATGGCTTCCGTTGCGGCAATTCGTGCAACGAAAGGGCGAATTCTGCCGTTTTCCCCTTCACCACCTGCCGCAAGAATCATATTGTCGCTGCAGCGCGGCAGGGGAATCAGGACGGGCGACGTCGCGCACCTGGCGGGTTGAATGGCAGATACGAAACCAAATCTGGGCCGGACGGGACCGTTGTCCCTGACCATGGACCGGCTGACCGAGGAGTTCTGGGAGCGTTACCGTCGCCTGCACGACGCCATCGACGCCGAGGACATCCCGCTCGTCCATCGCCTGGATCGAGAGCTGACGAACGCCCTGACCGCACTGGTCGACCGTCAGACCAATGACGCGGCCGAGCAGCAGGCCCAGTTCACCGCACTTCTGAGGCTGTTGCGCGAGGAGGCCGAGGATGCCTCCAGCGTCCGCAACAACGCCGATCTGATCGAGCTGCTGCTGCGACGGTACATCACCGTGCGCACGCGGCCGGCCGACCAGAACGGCCTGCCCGCCCTCTCCGCACCGGTCCGGAACGGGGTGCTGGACATCGCGCAGCTCGATACGCTCGCCGAGCGCGTCGCCGTCGTGACGACCGACTACCGCTATCTCTACACGAATGCAACCGAGGCGGCCCGTCTCGGACAGAAGCCGCACGAGCTCGTCGGGCGGCACGTGCGCGACATCGTCGGCGCCGAGCGCTTCGACCGGATCAGGGACAATCTCGACCGCTGCTTCGCCGGCGAAACCGTCGAATACACCAACGCCCGCGAGCGGGACGGACAGGTGGTCGTGATCCGCCGCCGGCTGACGCCGTGTTATTCGGAAGGCCCGACGATGATCGGCGCGCTGTTGGTCATCCACGAAGGCCCCGACCGCCGCCGCCGGGACCATTGAGCGATGCCGATCACGGCTTGATCCGCTCCAGCCACTGGTCCTCGTCAATCACCTCGACCCCGAACTCGCGCGCCTTGTCGAGCTTGGAGCCGGCGCCCGGGCCCGCCACGACCAGGTCGGTCTTCTTCGACACAGAACCGGACACCTTGGCGCCCAGCCGCTCCGCCATCGCCTTCGCCTCGTCGCGCGTCATCTTCTCCAGGGAACCGGTGAAGACGACGGTCTTGCCGGCCACCGGGCTGTCGCTGGCAACGGGCACTTCCGCAGCCTCCGGCGTCACCTCTTCTAGGAGCCGGCCGATCACGTCGAGGTTGCGCGGCTCCTTGTAGAATTCGACGATGGCGCGGGCGACGACCTCGCCGATGCCGTCGATGCTGTTGAGTTCGGCCCAGGCCTCGCCCGAGAAGGACGCCGCCGCCGTCATCCCGGCCTCGAAGGCCGCATAGGTGCCGTAGGCGCGCGCCAGCAGCTTCGCCGTCGTCTCGCCGACATGGCGGATGCCGAGCGCGTAGATGAAGCGGTTGAGCGCGATCGTCCGCCGGGCATTGATCGCCTCGAACAGCTTGCGCACGCTCACCCGGCCGAAGCCCTCGATGTTCTCCAGCTTCGTCAGCGACGCCGCCTGCCGCTTCTCCAGCGTGAAGATCTCCGGCGCGGTGCGGATCGACAGCGCCCGATCCTCCGCCTCGAAGAAGAAGTCGATCTGCTTGGAGCCGAGCCCCTCGATGTCATAGGCGTTGCGGGAGACGAAGTGCTTCAGGTGCTCCACCGCCTGCGCCCGGCAGACAAAGCCGCCGGTGCAGCGGCGCACGGCATCGATCTTGCCGGTCTTCTCGTTGATATCGCGCACCGCATGGCTGCCGCAGACCGGGCAGGTCTTCGGGAAGTCGTAGGGAACCGCATCCGCCGGCCGTTTCTCCATGACCACGTCGAGCACCTGCGGGATGACGTCCCCTGCCCGCTGCACGATCACCGTGTCGCCGATGCGGATGTCGTGGCCGTCCTCGCGGATGCGCTCGCCGGAATTGCCGAGGCCCTTGATGTAGTCCTCGTTGTGCAGCGTCGCATTGGTGACGACGACGCCGCCGACGGTGATCGGGGTCAGCCGCGCCACCGGCGTCAGCGCCCCTGTGCGGCCCACCTGGATGTCGATCCTCTCCACCTTGGTGAAGGCCTGCTCGGCCGGGAACTTGTGCGCCGTCGCCCAGCGCGGGCTGCGCGAGCGGAAACCGAGCCGCGCCTGCAGGTCCAGCCGGTCGACCTTGTAGACGACGCCGTCGATCTCGTAGTCGAGATCCGGCCGCTTCAAGCCGATGTCGGAGTAGTGGGCGATGATGTCGTCCACCGAGGTCAGCCGCTTCATCAGCGGATTGACCGGAAAGCCCCACTCCTTGAACTTGGCCACCATGCCCATTTGCGTATCCGCCGGCATCGCCGACATCTCGCCCCAGGCATAGGCGAAGAATTTCAGGTTGCGGCTCGCCGTCACCTTCGCATCGAGCTGGCGCAGCGACCCCGCCGCGGTGTTGCGCGGATTGACATAGGTCTGCTTGCCCTCCGCCGCCATCTTCTCGTTCAGCGCCAGGAAGTCGGCCTTGCTCATGTAGACCTCGCCGCGCACCTCGACGACATCCGGCACCCCGCCGGGCAGCCGCTCGGGGATCTCCCTGATGGTCCGGATGTTCTCGGTGACGTTCTCCCCGGTCGTGCCGTCGCCACGGGTGGCGGCATTGACGAGGCGCCCCTGCTCGTAGCGGATCGACATGGACAGCCCGTCGATCTTCGGCTCGGCGGTGAAGGCGATCGAGCCGTCCGGAAGCACGCCCAGGAACCGGTAGACGGAATTGACGAAGTCGCGCACGTCCTCGTCGGAAAACGTGTTGTCGAGCGACAGCATCGGCCGCGAATGGGTGATCGGCGCGAAGGTCGCAAGCGGCGCCGCACCGACCTTGAGCGAGGGGCTGTCGGCCCGCACGAGCTGCGGGAAGCGCTTCTCGATCGCATCGTTGCGCCGCTTCAGCGCGTCGTAGTCGGCATCCGATATCTCCGGCCGGTCCTTGCCGTGATAGAGCACGTCGTTCTTGGCGATTTCGGCGGCAAGGACGGCCAGTTCGGCCGCCGCCTGCGCTTCTGTCAGGTTCTCGACGGGGATTTGCTCGACGGACATCGCGGAACTCCAGAAAGACTGGCCTGTTTTTTAGAGCATGGCGGCAAAAAGGGAAGAAGCCACGCTCGCCATCCTCATGAAGATGTGGGCAGCATCGACACGTGGCGGACGTCACGGATGAGCGGACCCTGCCGGCCCGGACACTGGGCCTCCGGCTAGCCGCCGCCCGACAGGAGCCGCGCCGCCGCCGCCCGCGCCTCTTCGGTGACGGAGGCGCCGGCGAGCATGCGGGCGATCTCCTCGGTGCGGGCATCCTCGTCCATGCGGGCGACGCGGGTGGCGATCGTCTCGCCGCCGTCGACCGGCCCCTTGGAGATCAGAAGGTGCGTCGCCGCGCGCGCGGCCACCTGGGGGGCATGCGTGACGGAGAGCACCTGCACGGTCGACGACAGCCGCTTCAGCCGCTGGCCGATCGCATCCGCCACCGCCCCGCCCACGCCGGTGTCGATTTCGTCGAAGACGAGCGTCGGCGCCGAGCCGCGGTCGGCCAGCGCCACCTTCAGCGCCAGCAGGAAGCGCGACAGCTCGCCGCCGGAGGCGACCTTCATGATCGGGCCGGGGCGCGTGCCGGGGTTCGTCTGGACATGGAACTCGACGGTGTCGATCCCCTCCTCGGCCCCGCCTTGCGGATCGGTGGTGATGTTGACCATGAAGCGGGCCCGCTCCAGCTTCAGCGCCGGAAGCTCGGCCATGACGGCGGCGGCCAGCGCCTCGGCGGTATGGTGGCGGCGCTCCGAGAGCGCCCGGGCGGCTGCGTCATAGGCCGCCCGCATCTCGCCGACGGCCTGCTCCAGTTGCGTGAGCTTTTCCTCGCCCGCATCGAGATCGGCAAGGTCGGCGATCATCCTGGCGGCGAGCGCCGGCAGGCCGGCGACCGGAACGGAATATTTCCGCGAGGCCGCCCGGAGCGCGAACAGCCGTTCCTCGGTCCGCTCCAGGAGCTTCGGGTCGAATTCGGTCTTGCGCAGCGCCGCCTCGACCGCCATCTGCGCGTCCGAGAGCTGGTCGACGGCGCGGCCGAGCAGCTCGACCGTCTCTTCCAGCAGCCCCGGCGCCTCCTGGCTCTTGCGCTCCAGCCGCCGCACCATCGAGGCGATGACGGGAACCGGAGAGGCGTTGCCGTTGAGGAAGTCGCTCGCCTCGTTGATGTCGCCGGCGATCCGCTCGGCCTTCATCATCCGCGCCCGCTCCTCGGCCAGGACCTCCTCCTCGCCGTCCTGCGGCGAGAGCTTCTCCAGTTCCTCGACGGAGGAGCGGATGTAGTCGGCCTCGCGCGCGGCCGCCTCGACCTTCTCGCGGTGGCGGCGCAGCGAACGCTCGGCTTCCTTCCAGCGCTGGTAGAGGGCAGCGACCTCCGCCACCGCCTCGCCGAGCCCGCCGAAGGCGTCGAGCAGCAGCCGGTGCGCGTCGGTGTCGATCAGGGCGCGGTCGTCGTGCTGGCCGTGGATCTCCACGAGCTTCTGGCCGGCCTGGCGCATGAGCTGTACTGAGACCGGCTGGTCGTTGACATAGGCCTTGGTGCGGCCGTCGGCCGACTGGACGCGGCGGAAGATCAGGTCGCCGTCGTCGTCGATGCCGTTCTCGCGGAGCAGGCTGCGGGCCGCATGCGTCATCGGCACGTCGAACACCGCCGTCACCTGGCCCTTGTCCAGCCCGTGGCGGACCAGCGAACCGTCGCCGCGCCCGCCGAGCGCGAGCGACAGCGAATCGAGAAGAATGGATTTGCCGGCCCCGGTTTCGCCGGTCAGCACCGAGAGCCCGCCGTCGAAGCCGAGGTCAAGCCGTTCGATCAGGACAATATCGCGGATCGAAAGCTGTGCCAGCATCCGAGGTCATATCTCTTTGCTCAGGCGCCGATGAGGGCTTTGCCGGCGCGCGAAATCCAGGATCCAGCGTTCTCGCGCGGCTCCAGCCCCTTCGACTGCAGCAGCTTGTAGGAATCCGCATACCACTCGCTGTCCGGATAGTTGTGGCCGAGAACGGCGGCAGCGGTCTGCGCTTCGCTGGCGATACCCATTGCATAATAGGATTCGACGAGGCGTGCGAGCGCTTCTTCGACCTGGTTCGTCGTGCCGTACTGCTCGACGACGGTGCGGAAGCGCGTGATCGCCGCCAGGTATTCCTTGCGCTCGAGATAGTAGCGGCCGACCTGCATTTCCTTGCCGGCCAGCTGGTCGCGGGCAAAGCGGATCTTCGCCTGCGCATCCTCGACATATTCCGAATCGGGATACTTGGTAACGACGGCCTGCATCGCCTCGATCGTCTGCGTGGCGGGACGCTGGTCCTGCGTCACGCTCGGGATCTGCTTGGCATAGGCCAGCCCGACGATGTACTGCGCGTACGCCGCGTCCTCGGATTCCGGATAGAGCTTCAGGTAGCGCTGGCCGGCGGTGATCGCCTCCTCGTTGGCGCCCTGGCGGTAGTTGACGAAGGCGCTCATCACCAGCGCCTTGCGCGCATATTCGGAGAACGGGTGCTGCCGGTCGATCGCGGCGAACTTGCGCGACGCCTCCGTGACGTTGCCGGCATTGAGGTTCGCCAGCCCCTGGTTGTAGAGAACGTCAGGCGGATCGGTCTCGACAGACAGCTTGGTGATGTCGATGTCGGGATCGCTCTGGCACGCCGTCAGCGCCAGTGGCACCGTGGACAGGAGCGCGACGCAGGCAATCCGCGTCCAATATTTGGCACCAACAATCCCTGCAAAATTCATCTGACAATCCCAAAATCATCGCGGCGCCCTGTCGGAGCGCCGTTCATTGGACGCGTTCTATCCCCAATCCCGCGCATACCGCAACGCCATGCCGCTGCAATAACGCATTTTTATGGCAAAGAAAGTGTGAAGCGCCGCGCGATTGGGGACAGTCCCCGGCCCTCAGGCGGACCAGGGAGCGAACTCCGGTGCGTTGACCGCGATCAGCTCGCGCTTTCCGGCGCGCGCACGCGGGAGCGACGTTTCCACGACCTCATAGGCCGTGCGATCGTTCAGCAGCGCCTTCAGTGCCAGCGCATTCATCTTGTGGCCGCCGCGATAGGAGCGGTAGCAGCCGATGAACTGCGCGCCGGCCAGCGCCAGGTCGCCGACGGCGTCCAGCGTCTTGTGGCGGGCGAACTCGTCGCCGTAACGCAGGCCCTCGATGTTGATCACGGCATTGTCGTCAGAGATGACGACGGAATTCTCGAGCGAGGAGCCAAGCGCATAGCCGGCGGCCCAGAGGCGCTCGACGTCGCGCATGAAGCCGAAGGTCCGGGCGCGCGACAGTTCGCTGCGGAACGTCGCCGGCGTCAGCTCGCCCTTCCAGGCCTGGCGGCCGATCAGCGGGCAATCGAAATCGATCTCGACCTCGAAGCGCGTGCCGTCATGCGGCAGGAACTCGGACCAGGACGAACCGGCCTCGACACGGACCGGCTTGACCACGCGGATGTAGCGGCGCTTGACCGCCAGCGGCCGCAGGCCGACCTGGTCGATGGCGTCGATGAAGGGAGCGGAACTGCCGTCCATGATCGGCATCTCGGCGCCCTGGACCTCGATCAGCACGTTGTCCAGCGACAGCGCGTAGAGAGCGGCCATGACATGCTCGATCGTCGCGATCGACTTGTCCGGCGAGAAGCCCAGGACGGTGCAGAGGTCGGTGTTGCCCACCTGCGAGGAGACGGCCCGGTATTCGCTGACGGAACCGTTGTCGTGAAGGCGCTGGAAAACAATGCCGCTGTCGGCCTCGGCCGGATGAAAGGTAATGGAAACCAGAGCGCCGGAGTGGACGCCGGTTCCGGAAATCGTGACCGGGCTCGAGATCGTCGTCTGAAAACCCAGCAAGCTGATGGACATCGTCTAATTCGCCTTATCTTTGCACCGGCTTTTGGCCGATCGTCACTATTTTCTTATCGTTTTGTTTCGCGCGCTCCTCGGCGGCCGAAGCCGGAAATGGGGACTGCGCTACCGAGACCGCGCCAGGCTCATAAAAATTGCCCATGAATCAATGCGCTGGCGGCGTTTCTGGCCGGAATGTAGTGGCGTGTCCGAATTGTTACAAATCACTGTTTCTTTCGTTGTGTTACGACCCACAACCTATGCCCAACCAATTGAAAGAAAAGAGAAAAAGAAGAAGGCCCGGATACGGGATCCGGGCCTTTGTTGCAACAATCGTGACGCCTCAGTTCGACTGGCGGCGCAGGAAGGCGGGAATCTCCAGCTGGTCGTCCTCGCTCAGCGCCCGCGGCTGCGGCGTGGCGCGGCCGTGGTCGTCGAGCTGGCCGCGGCGCGGCGCGTAGATGCTCGCTTCCGGCGACATTGCCCGGCGCTGCTGCGCCGGAGCGGCCTCTGCCGCGGCCGGCTGCTCTTCCTCGTCACGGCGTCCGAGCGAGGAGGTGATCCGCTTCAGCAGCCCCATCGGGCCGCGTTCCTCGGCCTGGACCTGCGCCGGCTGGACGCGATGGTCCATCTCCGCCTTCACCACCGGCGGGAAGTCCTCGATCTTCGGCATGCGGGTCGCGACCGGCTCCTGGCGGATGACCGGGGCCGCGGGCTCGGCCCGCATGGCCGGTGCCGGCTGGTACTGCGGCTGCGGGGCCGGAGCCGGGCGTGCGGCGACCGGGGCCTCAGCGGCCGGAGCGGATGCGAAGATCCGGCTCTGCGGGCGGAACTCCTCCTGCGGCGCGACGGCCGGCTTGGCGTCCGGAAGCGCCAGCTCGCGCTCGAGGCCGATCTCTGCCTGGCGAATCGTCTCGGCGATCGGGTCGGCCGCCCGCATCGGCTGCGGGGCGACCGGCTGGGCCATGACGGGGGCCGGTGCGGGTGCGGCTGCGACCGGCTGCGGTGCCGGGGCGACCTGCGGCTGCGGCGGAACGGCGGCCGACGGACGGACGAGCGGCTTGTTCACCGGACGAAAGTCGGCAGTCTTGCCTGCGACCTCCGCAGCGGCGCGGTCGATGCCGGTCGCAACGACGGAGACGCGGATCAGGCCTTCCAGTTCCTCGTCGAAGGTCGCGCCCAGAATGATGTTGGCGTCCGGATCGACTTCCTCGCGGATGCGGGTCGCCGCCTCGTCGACTTCGAACAGCGTCAGGTCGCGACCGCCGGTGATCGAGATCAGCAGGCCCTGCGCACCCTTCATCGAGGTCTCGTCGAGGAGCGGGTTGGCGATCGCGGCCTCGGCTGCGGCCATCGCGCGGCCCTCGCCCGATGCCTCGCCGGTGCCCATCATCGCCCGGCCCATCTCGCGCATCACCGAACGGACGTCGGCGAAGTCGAGGTTGATCAGGCCTTCCTTGACCATCAGGTCGGTGATGCAGGCGACGCCCGAATAGAGCACCTGGTCGGCCATCGCGAAGGCGTCGGCAAAGGTGGTCTTGTCGTTGGCGATCCTGAACAGGTTCTGGTTCGGGATCACGATCAGCGTGTCGACCGACTTCTGCAGTTCCTGGATGCCCTGTTCGGCAAGCCGCATGCGCCGGCCGCCCTCGAAGTGGAACGGCTTGGTGACGACGCCGACGGTCAGGATGCCCTTGTTGCGGGCCGCCTGCGCGACGATCGGTGCTGCACCCGTGCCGGTGCCGCCGCCCATGCCGGCGGTGACGAAGCACATGTGCGTTCCGTTCAGGTGGTCGATGATCTCGTCGATGCACTCCTCGGCGGCCGCCCGGCCGACCTCGGGCTGCGAACCGGCGCCGAGGCCCTCGGTGACCTGCGCGCCCATCTGGATGATGCGCTCGGCCTTGGTCATGGTGAGCGCCTGGGCGTCCGTGTTGGCGACGACGAAGTCGACGCCCTGGAGCCCTGCGGTGATCATGTTGTTGACAGCGTTGCCGCCGCCACCGCCGACCCCGAATACGGTGATGCGGGGCTTCAGCTCAGTGATGTCCGGCTTCTGCAGCTTGATCGTCATTGTCGATGTTCCTTTTGTCTGTTCTGGCCTGCATCGCCACACCGGCCAAATTGTCTAATTCCGTAACCCGCCTACGCAACTACCCGGCGGCAACCCGTCAGAAACTCTCCTTCAGCCACTGCCCCATGCGGGCAATGCGGCCGTTTCCTCCTGCAAGCGACGCAAGCATGCCGCCCTGCGTCGAATGCGCTTCCAACTCCGCCACCTGCGGATAGATCATCAGGCCGACCGCCGTGGAAAACGCCGCACCCTTGGCCGCGGCAGGCAGGCCCGAAACGCCGAGCGGGCGCCCGACGCGAACGTTGCGCGCCAGAATCCGGCGCGCGGCTTCCGGCAGTCCCGTGAGCTGGCTGGCACCGCCGGTCAGCACGATTCTCTTGCCCACGATCGGCGAGAAGCCGGACCGCTGGATCCGGTCGCGGATCAGTTCCAGCGTCTCCTCGATACGGGCGCAGACGATGCGCGAGAGCAGCGCCCGCGGCACGTGGGTCGGTTGGTCGCGATCGTCCTCGCCGATCGGCGGGACGGCGACGATGTCGCTTTCGTCGGACGCGTTCGGCAGCGCCGAACCGTGCACGACCTTCAGCCGCTCGGCATCCTCGATGCGGGTCGAAAGGCCCCGGGCGATGTCGGTCGTGACGTGATGGCCGCCGAGCGCCACCGCATCCGCATGCACCAGCTTGCCCTCGGCGAAGACCGAGATCGCCGTCGTGCCGCCGCCCATGTCGATGCAGGCGCAGCCGAGCTCGACCTCGTCGTCCACGAGCGCCGACAGGCCGCTCGCATAGGGGGTCGCCACCATGCCCTCGACAGAGAGGTGCGCGCGGTTGACGCAGAGTTCCAGGTTCTTCAGCGCGGTGCGCTCGGCCGTCAGCACGTGCATGTCGACGCCGAGCACGTCGCCGTACATCGAAAGTGGGTCGCGGATGCCGCGCTCGCCGTCCAGCGAGTAGCCGGTCGGCAGCGAATGCAGGATCGCCCGGTCCTGGCGCAGCGAGCGCTGACCGGCCGCCGTGAGCACCTTGCGCAGGTCGGCAGCCTCGACCTCCTGGCCGCCGAGATCGATGGTGCCGGTATAGATGTCGCTCTGCAGGCGCCCGGCCGAAACATTGACGATCAGGCTGTCGATCGTGAGCCCGGCCATCCGCTCGGCCGCATCGACCGCCAGGCGGACGACGCTCTCGGCCGCATCGAGGTCGGCGATCACGCCGTTCTTGACGCCGCGCGAGCGCTGGTGGCCAAGGCCGATGATCTCGATCGAGTGGGTGCGGCCCGGCAGGATCTCGCTCTCCGGACGCGGCGTCAGCCGGCCGATCATGCAGACGACCTTCGTCGAGCCGATGTCCAGGACCGAGACGATGTGCGACCGCTTCGAATTGAGCGGCTTCAGGCGGGGCAGGCCGAAATGGGAGGAGCCGAAGATACTCATGAGCGGTCGGTCACCTTCTTCAGTTCCTTCGTCCGCTGCTCGAGCACGACCTTGCGGCGCTCGACGGCGCCTTCGGTCAGCCGCACGGTGGTACGGTCTTCCAGTCTCAGGTCCACGGCGGCGATGTCGCGCTCCAGGATCCCCTGCTCGGCCTCGAGCCTGGCGAGAACTTCCATGGCACGCGGCACGTTGCTTTCCGGCAGCATCACGAGGACGCCGTTGTCGAGACGGAGGTCCCAGCGGCGGCCGGCGACGCGCACATAGGCCTTCACCCGTGCCTTGACGTCCGGCCAGGCCTCGAACTGCTTTTCGACATCGGCGGCGGCAACCTCCGCATCCCGGCCGACGAACAGCGGCAGGGTGGAGAACTTGCTGTCGCGCAGCGGCGCGATCACGCTGCCGTTCTTTTCGATCAGGGAGAGATCGTTGCCGTGCTGCCAGATACCGAAGGCGCTGCGTTCCTTCAGCGCCACCTCGATCGTCCCCGGATAGACCTTGCGCACCGAGACATGCTCAACCCAGGGCAGTTCCGACAGCTTGCGCCGGGCCTCCTCGACATCGAGCGCGACCAGCGAGGTCGTACCGTCGAGGCCGAGCAGTTCGAGGATCTCGATCTCGGAGGTTTCGCGTGCGCCGGAAACCTTGACGTCGTCGATGGCAAAGCCGACGGCGGTCGTGGTCGTCTGGGCGAAATCCTGCGTGTGCCCGCCGAGCGACATGCCGTAGAAGCCGGTGGCGGCAAAGAAGGAAGCGGCGGCGACCGAGCCGGCATGGCGCGGGATCGACACGCGCCCCACGGCGAGACCGACGGCGAAGCGCACGAGGCGGCGCAGCGGACGCGGCAGCACGCGGCCGCCCTCGGCCTCCGCGAGGCCCGCGGCGTCCATCTGGCGCGCTCTGCTTCTCTTTCTGCCGGTCAACGCAAACAAGACGCGTCCTCCACCATCCAACTCAAGAATTCACCAAAGGAATGACCGGCATGGACGGCCATTTCGGGCACCAGGGATGTCGGGGTCATGCCGGGCTGCGTATTGATCTCCAGCCACACGATCTCGCCATTTTCGGAGAAACGGTCGTCATACCGGAAGTCCGATCTGCTGACGCCGCGGCACCCGATCGCTTGATGCGCCTTGAGTGCGAGTGTTTGTATTTTTTGGTAAATATTTGGTGAAATTTGCGCCGGAAGGACGTGTCTCGAGCCGCCTTTCTCGTATTTCGCATCATAATCGTAGAAGCCGTGTCCCTGCGGCACCACCTCGGTGACCCCGAGCGCCACGTCACCCATGACGCCGCACGTCAGTTCGCGCCCGTAGACGTAACGCTCGACCATCACCTGGTCGCCATAGCGCCAGTCACTGGAGGTGATGACCTGCGGCGGATGCGGCTGATCCTCCTTGACGATGACGACGCCGAAGCTCGACCCCTCGCGCACCGGCTTGACCACATAGGGCGGCTTCATCGGGTGCCTGGAGATGATGTCGAAGCGGTTCATCAGCTTCGCCTCGGCCACGGGAACGCCGGCAGCCTTGGCAACGATCTTCGCCTGCCCCTTATCCATCGCCAGCGCCGACGCCAGCACGCCCGAATGGGTATAGGGAATCTGGAGGTATTCGAGGATGCCCTGGATCTTGCCGTCCTCGCCGAACGGGCCATGCAGGGCATTGAAGGCGACATCCGGCTTCAGATCCGCCAGGACGGTCGCGACGTCGTAGCCGACATCGACGCGGGTGACGCGATAGCCACGAGCCTCGAGCGCATCCGCGCAGGCGCTGCCGGACGAAAGGCTCACGGGCCTCTCGGAAGAAATTCCGCCCATCAGCACCGCGACATGCTTGCTCATTTTCACTCCTGACTCTCTCGCACACTGACCGGATTGCCTTGCGCGGGCCTGATCTTGCTCGGCACCGGCGACTCGCATCCCCGCCTCACCGTCACTACAACGACATTATGGTTAATGAAGCGTTTACTTTCGTTAACCGGCACGCGTCGCGGCCGTTAACGCTTCACCACAGAATCAAGAAGCGACAGCGATTCATGGCTTAGAATCAGAGATTTGCCGGCAATGCAAGCTCCAACACATGAAGATGTGCGATGAGAGCACCCGACCGTGGTTGCGAAGCGGGCGACAACGGAAGCCGGCAATGAGAGGCGGCTCCGTCGTCCTCGCCTATGGCATTCCAGGCGAGCGCACCGAGTGCGCCGCCGATGACCGGGACAGGACCCGGAATACGAGCCGCCGGCGAAACGAACTCATGCTTTCGGCTGATGGCGCGTGGCGGCCATCGTCGCAAAGCGGCTCCCGTCCAGGTCGCGGATGATCTCGCCGAACGGCGCCTCGTATCTCGTGGGCGGAACGACGCCCGCGACCGCGCGCTCGTGCACGACGCGGTTCCGGCCGGAGACCTTGGCAAGGTAGAGGGCTCGGTCGGCATGGGAGAAGAGGTCGTCGAAGTCCCGCCCCGGCGCGCAATCCGCCACACCAGCCGAAACGGTGACGGCGATCGGGCCCGCGTCGCAGGCGACCGGCTGGGCCTCGATCAGGCTGCGGGCGTCCTCGACATAGGCCAGCGTCTCGTCCGGCGACAGCCCGCACACCAGCACGGCGAATTCCTCGCCGCCGATGCGCGCGACGATATGGCGGCCGCAGCCGAGCGCCGCCAGCCGGCCCGCCACCGCGACGATGACCTCGTCGCCCGCCACGTGGCCGAGCGTGTCGTTGATCGTCTTGAACCGGTCGACGTCGAAGATCGCGAGCGCCGCCGGCGAGACGGCGGTCTCGATGGCCTCCAGGAAGGCACGGCGGTTGAGCAGGCCCGAAAGCGAATCCGTCCGGCTCAGCCGCTCGAATTCGGCCCGCGACAGCGCGAGCTCGTAGACGGCCTGACCGACGACGTAATAGGCGGTGAAGGCGACCGGAAGCGCGATCAGCGGCGTCAGCACGCTCGCGATCACCAGCGCCGCAGGCAGGTCGTAGGGAAAGACGCCCGCCGCATAGAGGATCAGGTGCGAGGCGACGTTGAGGAAATAGGCGAGCGCGGCGATACGCAGGGCCATGATGGCCGAACGCCGGAGGACCTGCTCGCGCGAGGAAAACTCCCCCAACGCAAGCTGGTCGTTCACCCAAGCTTTGACGCGCTCCATCATGTGCGGCCCCCAGTGCCCCTATCTAGGACCGCCGGAGTTAACAATTTGTTGGGAAATGGATCACCATAAGTTGCACACAAGCCCGCGCTCGCGCCGGATCGCCGGATCCGCGACCGAAAATGTCGCGGCGGCAGGCCGTTCCGGTCCGAAAATTACCGGAACGCCGCTCCTGCAGCATATTTGTTGTTTCACAATTGCCGCGCGTGTCCTATGAGGGGCGCGCTGCCTCCCAAGACGGCACCTGACATTCAAGAAACAGCGAAGAGAATATCCATGAGTGACACTCCCATGACGGTGTCACCGACCGCGACGCATTCGACTACCGCCGCCGTGAACTCCCCGGCGCGTGTCCTTTTTGCAAGCCTGGTCGGTACGACCATCGAGTTTTTCGATTTCTACGTCTATGCAACGGCGGCGGTTCTCGTGTTCCCCGCCCTGTTCTTCCCCAACGGCGATGCCACCACGGCGCTGCTCGCCTCCTTCGCCACCTTCTCGATCGCCTTCTTTGCCCGCCCGCTCGGTGCGATCGTGTTCGGCCACTACGGCGACCGCATCGGCAGGAAGACGACGCTGGTGGCGGCCCTCCTGACGATGGGCATCTCCACCGTCGTCATCGGCCTCCTGCCGTCCTATGAAACGATCGGCGTGCTCGCGCCGCTGCTTCTGGCGCTGTGCCGCTTCGGCCAGGGCTTCGGCCTCGGCGGCGAATGGGGCGGTGCCGTCCTGCTCGCGACCGAGAACGCCCCGCCGGGCAAGCGCAGCTGGTACGGCATGTTCCCGCAGCTCGGCGCACCGGTCGGCCTCTTCCTGTCCTCGGGCGTCTTCTGGCTGCTGTTGCATTTCATGTCGCAGGAATCGCTGCTCGCCTGGGGCTGGCGCATTCCGTTCATCGCCTCGATCGCGCTCATCGCCGTCGGCCTCTGGGTCCGCCTGTCGATCACCGAGACGCCCGCCTTCCAGAAGGCGATCGAGAAGCACGAGCGCGTCGAGGTCCCGGTCGTCGAGCTCTTCCGCAACCACAAGCGGAGCCTCGTCCTCGGCACGTTCGTGGCGCTCGCCACCTTCGTCCTGTTCTACATCGGCTCGGCCTATCTTCTGTCCTACAACGTCAAGGTCCTGAAGATCCCCTTCGTCGAGGCCCTCGAGGTGCAGCTTCTCGGCTCGGTGCTGTTCGGCCTGGCGATCCCCGTCGCCGGCAAGCTCGCCGAAAAATACGGCCGCCGCGAGGTGCTGATCGCCACCACTGTGCTGATCGGCGTCTTCTCCTTCTTCCTGCCCGGGCTGATGACGAGCGGCGAGACGGGCATCTTCATCTTCGTGATCATCGCGATGGCGCTGATGGGCATGACCTACGGCCTGATCGGCACGGCGCTCGCCGCCCCCTTCCCGACCAAGGTCCGCTACACCGGCTCGTCGATCACCTTCAACTTCGCCGGCATCTTCGGCGCCTCGCTCGCGCCCTACATCGCGACCTGGCTGCAGGCCAATTACGGCATGACCTATGTCGGCTACTACCTCGGCATCGCCGCGGTGATCACCCTCGCCTGCATCCTGCTGTCCGGCAAGGAAGAGGTCTAAGCAACAGGCCAGAAGAACGAAAGACGCCGCGGAGCGATCCACGGCGTTTTCATGTCATGGGTGTTTCCGAAATCAGGCCGTCGCCCGGCCCAGGAACTCTCGGACCTCGTAACCGGGCATGAACTTGCCGACCCGCTTGATCTCCCACTGCAGCATCACGCCGGAATGCTCGAGCACGCGCGAGCGCACGGTCTCGCCGAGATATTCCAGCTCGTAGCCGGTCGCCTGGCCGGTGTTGATCATGAAGTTGCAGTGCATCGGCGACATCTGTGCGCCGCCGATCATCAGGCCGCGGCAACCGGCCTCGTCGATCAGTTTCCAGGCCGAGTGGCCCTCGGGGTTCTTGAAGGTCGAGCCGCCGGTCTTTTCCCGGATCGGCTGAACCGTCTCGCGATGCTGGCGCACCGCATCCATCTTCGTGCGGATCTCGCTCTTGTCGCCCGCCTGCCCCTGGAAGACGGCATGGGTGAAGATCAGGCCCTCGGGGGCCTGCGAATGGCGGTAGCTGTAGCCCATGTCGGCGTTGGACAGCACATGCGTGTTGCCCTTGCGGTCGACCGCATGCACCTCGACCACCAGGTCCTTCGTCTCGCCGCCGTTGGCGCCGGCGTTCATCCTGAGCGCGCCGCCGATCGAACCGGGGATGCCGTAGAGGAACTCGAAGCCGGCGATGCCGTTGTCGAGCGCCATGGCGGCGATGTTCTTGTCCGGGCAGATCGCGCCCGCCTTGATCCTGTTGTCGCCCGCAAGCTCCAGGTCGCCGAAGCCCTTGGCCGAAAGGCGGATCACGACGCCGGGGATCCCGCCGTCGCGCACCAGAAGGTTCGAGCCGACGCCGGTCACCAGCAGCGGCACGCTCTCGGGCAGGAGCTTGAGGAAGGTGATCAGGTCGTCGGTGTCGTGCGGATGGAACATGAGTTCCGCCAGGCCGCCGGCGCGGAACCAGGTGACGCGATCCATCGGCGCGTCCGGCGTCAGCCGTCCCCGCACGTCCTTCAGCCCGTCGCCCAGCGACGCCAGCAGTTTCTCGCCATTCACCTGCTTCATGCCGTCATTCCCGAAATGCCTGCCAGTTCGTTCGGCAGCGCCGCCGCCCAATAGGTAATGCTCCCTGCGCCCAAGAGAACCACAAAGTCGCCGGGCCTGGCAATGCCGCCGATGGTGGAGGCAAGCTGCTCCGGTCCTTCGAGGTAGTGTGCATCCCGATGTCCACCCGACTTTATCCGGGAGACGAGCGTCTCGGCGCTGACGCCCTCGATCGGCTCCTCGCCTGCCGCGTAGATCGGCGCGATCATGATCGTGTCGGCATCGTTGAAGCAGCCGGCGAATTCTTCGAAGAGGCTGTGCACGCGCGAATAGCGGTGCGGCTGGTGGACGGCGATGATCCGCCCCTGGCAGGCCTCCCGCGCGGCGCGCAGCACCGCCCTGATCTCGACGGGATGGTGGCCGTAGTCGTCATAGATCGAGACGCCGTTCCAGGTGCCGGTCAGCGTGAAGCGGCGCTTGACGCCGCCGAAGGCGGCAAGGCCGCGGGCGATCGCGTCCGGCTTGATGCCGAGCCGCTGGGCGACGGCGATCGCCGCGGTCGCGTTGGAAACGTTGTGACGGCCGGGCATCGGCAGGCGCAGGTCCTTCAGTTCGATCACCTGCCCCGTGCGCCGCCTGCGAATCTCGACGTCGAAGACCGAGGTCGCCCCGTCCATGCGGACGTTGCCGAAGCGGACGTCGGCCTGCGGGTTCTCGCCGTAGGTGATGACCTTGCGGTCCTCGATCCGGCTGACCATGGACTGCACTTCCGGATGGTCCAGGCACATCACCCCGAAGCCGTAGAACGGCACGTTCTCGACGAACTGGCGGAAGGCGGCGCGGACAGCATCGAAATTGCCGTAGTGGTCGAGATGCTCGGGGTCGATGTTGGTCACCACCGCGACGTCGGCCGGAAGCTTGAGGAAGGTGCCGTCGGACTCGTCCGCTTCGACCACCATCCACTCGCCCTCGCCCATGCGCGCATTGGTGCCGTAGGCGTTGATGATGCCGCCGTTGATGACCGTCGGGTCGAGCCCGCCGGCTTCCAGCAGCGCGGCGACCATCGACGTCGTGGTCGTCTTGCCGTGCGTGCCGCCGATCGCGATCGCGTTGCGGAACCGCATGAGTTCGGCCAGCATCTCGGCGCGGCGCACCACCGGCAGAAGCTTCTCGCGCGCGGCGATCAGTTCCGGATTGCTCTTCTTGATGGCGGTCGAGACCACCACCACCTCGGCGTCGCCGATATTCTCGGCCTTGTGGCCGACGAACACCTTGATGCCCTTGTCGCGCAGCCGCTGCACGTTGGCGCTGTCGGACTGGTCCGAACCCTGGACGCGGTGGCCGAGATTGTGCAGCACCTCGGCGATGCCGCTCATGCCGATCCCGCCGATCCCGATGAAATGAACGAGCCCTATGCTCTTCGGCATCTTCATGGCCGTTCTCCCTTGAATTCGGCAACCGTCTGGCCGCCCGCAATAGCCTCTACCATGGCCGCGAGCAAGCGCGCGGCGTCCGGCCTGCCCGTCTTCTGGGCATTGGCCGCCATCTCCGCCATGCGCTCGGGCTGCTTCATCGCCTCGCCGATGATCATCGACAGCTTTTCCGGCGAAAGTTCGGACTGGGCGATCACCTTTGCCCCGCCCCGGGCCGCCAGCGCCGCCGCGTTCGCCGCCTGGTCGTGGTCCAGCGCATAGGGATAGGGCACGAGCACCGAGGGCCGCCCGATCACCGACAGTTCGGAGACGGTCGAGGCGCCGGAACGGCAGATCACCAGATGCGCATTCGCAAGCCGCTCGGCCATGTCGCCGAAGAACGGCGAGACCTCGGCCGGCACGGCGAGCTTGGCATAGATCGCCTCCACGCCCTCGCGGTCCTCCGGCCGGGCCTGCTGGGTGATGCGCAGCCGCGTCCGCTTGTGCTCGCCGAGCCGGCAGACCGCCTGCGGCACGGCCTTGGAGAAGAACTGCGCGCCCTGGCTGCCGCCGAACACGACGAGGCGGAATTCGCCATCGGTGACGGAGGGATGGTAGGCAACTTCCGCCGCGGCGAGCACTGCCGGGCGCACCGGATTGCCGGTCGTCACCGTCTTGTCCGCATAGGGCCCCTCGCTGTCGGGCAGGAAGCCGCCGGCGATCGCCTTGACGCGCGAAGCCAGCGCCTTGTTGGCACGCCCCATCACCGCGTTCTGCTCGTGGATCATCGAGGGAATGCCCATGCCGGTAGCGGCGAGCAGCGGCGGCAGCGTCGGATAGCCGCCGAAGCCGATGACGGCGGCGGGCCGCAGCCGCGCCATCAGCCGGCGCGCCGCGCGCAGGCCCTTCCACAGGGTCCAGAGCGAGGAAACCACCTTCACCGGGTTCTTCGAACCGATCGTCGCGGACGGCACCACATGGATTTCGTCGGCCGGGAACTTACCGGCGAAGCGCTCGGCCCGGCTGTCGGTGACGAGATGCACCGACCAGCCGCGGGCCTTCAACTCATGCGCCAGCGCCTCGGCGGGAAAGAGATGGCCGCCGGTACCGCCGGCGGCAAGCAGGATGATGCCTTTCGTCATGCCGTCACTCCGCCGGCGCCATCATGCCCGAGCGGAACAGGCTCCGCTCGGTGGCGCGCTTCTCCGGCCGGTGCCGCGTCAGCGCCAGGATGAAGCCGGCGGTCACGCAGATCGCCGTCATCGACGATCCGCCGTAGGAGATCAGCGGCAGCGTCATGCCCTTGGCCGGCAGGAGCTCGAGGTTCACCCCGACATTGATCATCGACTGGGTGCCGATCAAGAGCACCAGCCCCGCAACCGCGAACCGGGCGAAATCGTTGCGCTCCTTGAAGGCGTGGTTCAGGCCCCGCAGCACGACGAAGGCGAAGACGGCGACGATGATCATGCAGAAGATGATGCCGAACTCCTCGGCCGCGACCGAGAAGATGAAGTCGGTATGGCTGTCGGGGATGATCCGCTTGACCACGCCCTCGCCCGGCCCCTTGCCGAACCAGTCGCCGCGGATGATCGCCTCGCGGGCGGTATCGACCTGGAACGTGTCGCCCTCACCGGTGAGGAAGCGGTCGATACGGCCGGCCACGTGGTCGAACAGGTAGTAGGCCGAGACGAAGCCGCCGAGCGCCACGCCGCCGAGCAGGATGATCCAGATCCACGGCATGCCCGCCATGAAGAACATCCCGCCCCAGACGGCGGTGACGAGGATCGTCTGCCCGAGGTCGGGCTGGGCGACGAGCAGCGCGGCGACGATGCCGAACAGCAGGATCGAGAACAGGTTGCCGGGGATTTCCGGCTGGCGCGCGTGCTCGGAGAACAGCCAGGCGCAGATGACGACGAAGGCCGGCTTCATGAACTCCGACGGCTGGATCGACAGGCTGCCGATCGAAAGCCACCGCCGCGCGCCCTTGACCTCGACCCCGAAGAACAGCGCCAGCACCATCGCGGCCAGCGAGACGACCAGGAGGATCGCCGCCATCCGCCGCACCTGCCGCGGCGACAGGAAGGAGATCGCCACCATCGTCACGATCGCCGGCAGGAGGAACAGCGCATGGCGCTTGACGAAGTGGAAGCTGTCGAGGTTGAGCCGCTCGGCGACCGCCGGGCTTGCGGCGAAGGACAGCATGAAGCCGATCCCCATCAAGAGGATGAAGGCGGCGAGAAAGAACCTGTCGATCGTCCAGAACCAATCGGCGACCGGACCACGCTCGGCACGACTAACCATGGCACATCCCCCTAACCGTTGACCTCAATCAGCATTTCAACGCCCGGAAGGGCTGCCACGTGGCCGACGAAGGCGTCGCCCCTGACCTCGAAGTTCTTGTACTGGTCGAAGCTTGCGCAGGCCGGGGACAGCATCACCGCCGCCGGGCCGCTCGCATCGCCTGCCGCATCGGCCGCCGCGTGCGCGACCGCCCGCTCCAGCGTGCCGGAGATCTCGTAGGGCACCTTGTCGCCGAGCGTCGCGGCAAAGGCTGCGGCGGCCTCGCCGATGAGATAGGCCTTGGCGATCTTCGGGAAGAAGCCGGAGAGGCTGGCAATGCCCCCCTCTTTCGGCAGGCCGCCGGCGATCCAGTAGATGCGGTCATAGCTGGACAGCGCCGGTGCGGCCGCGTCGGCATTGGTCGCCTTGCTGTCGTTGACGAAGACGACGTCGCCCTTGCGCCCGACCGGCTGCATGCGGTGCTTCAGCCCCGGGAAGGTGGAGAGGCCGGCGCGGATGTCGTCCTCGCTCACCCCGACCGCGAGGCAAGCGGCGATCGCCGCCGCCGCGTTCTGGGCATTGTGGCCGCCGCGCAACGTCTGGATCCCGGAAAGATCGGCCATCGGCCGGGACGTCCCCCCTTGCGCCATCAGGATATGTGCGCCATCGGCAAAGAGACCGTCGGCCAGCGGCTGGCGGCGCGAGACGCGCACCACCTTCGTGCCCGAGCGCTCGATCCGGTCGGCGATCAGCGCCGTGAAGCTGTCGTCGACGGCGATGATCGCGGTGTCGCTGCCGGCGACGAGCCGCTCCTTGATGTCGGCATAGTGCTGCATCGTCCCGTGCCGGTCGAGATGGTCCGGCGTCAGGTTGAGAAGGATGCCGGCGGTCGGGTCGATGGTGGGGGAAAGGTCGATCTGGTAAGACGAGCACTCGACGACGTAGAAGCGGCCGGCCTTCGGCGGGTCGAGCGTCAGCACCGCCGTGCCGATATTGCCGCCGAGCTGGGTGTCGCGGCCGCTCGCTTTCAGGATGTGGGCGACGAGCGCCGTCGTGGTCGACTTGCCGTTGGTGCCGGTGATCGCGACGAAGGGGCAGTCCGGCGCATGCGCCCGGCGCTCGCGCACGAACAGTTCCACGTCGCCGACGATCTCGACGCCGGCCGCGCGCGCCAGATCCACGCTCCAGTGCGGCTTCGGATGGGTCAGCGGCACGCCCGGCGACAGCACGAAGGAGGCGATCCCGCTCCAGTCGATCCGGCGCAGGTCGCCGGTCGGAATGCCGACGGCGGCGGCCTTTTCGACGCTGTCCGGATTGTCGTCCCAGGCGGTGACGACGGCGCCGCCCTCGACCAGCGCCTGCGCCGTCGCAAGTCCCGAGCCCCCGAGGCCGAAGAGCGCGACGTTCCTGTTGCTGAGCGTGGTGACGGGGATCATGGCCTTACCGCAGCTTCAGCGTCGAAAGGCCGACGAGCGCGAGGATCACCGCGATGATCCAGAAGCGGATGACCACCTGGCTCTCGGTCCAGCCCTTCTTCTCGAAATGATGGTGGATCGGCGCCATCAGGAACACGCGCTTGCCGGTGAGCTTGAACGAGCCGACCTGGATGATGACCGACAGGGTCTCCATCACGAACAGGCCGCCGATGATCGCCATGACGATCTCGTGCTTGGTGGCGACCGCCACCGTGCCGATCAGGCCGCCGAGCGCGAGCGACCCGGTGTCGCCCATGAAGATCGCCGCTGGCGGCGCGTTGAACCAGAGGAAGCCGAGCCCCGCGCCGATCACGGCGCCGAGAATGACGGCGAGTTCGCCCGTTCCGGGAACGAAATGGATCTGCAGGTAGTTCGCGAACACCGCATTGCCGGCGAGATAGGCGATGATGCCGAACGAGGCAGCCGAGATCATCACCGGCACGGTGGCCAGTCCGTCCAGCCCGTCGGTGAGGTTGACCGCATTGCCGGCCGCGACGATGACGAAGCCGCCGAAGAGCACGAAGAAGATGCCGAGGTCGAGCAGGAACCCCTTGACGAAGGGGAAGGCGACCGAGGTGCCGAGCGTCGAGCCCGCCGCGCCGGACGAGACCGCCGCCCGCATCATGAAATAGGTGGCGATGCCGGCGATGATGAACTCCAGTCCCAGCCGCGCCTTGCCGGAGAAGCCCTTGTCGGTCTGCTTGGTGACCTTGAGATAGTCGTCGTAGAAGCCGATCGCGCCGAAGCCGAGGGTGACGAGCAGCGTCGCCACGACATAGATGTTGGACAGGTCCGCCCAGAGCAGCGAGCTTCCGACGATGCCGGCGAGGATCATGATCCCGCCCATCGTCGGCGTTCCGGCCTTCTTGAAGTGGGTCTGCGGGCCGTCCGCGCGGATCGGCTGGCCCTTGCCCTGGCGCACCCGCAGCGATGCGATGATCGCCGGTCCGAACAGGAAGACGATGGTGGCCGAGGTGAACAGCGCTGCACCGGTGCGGAACGTGATGTAGCGGAACAGGTTGAACACCTGGAGTTCGTCCGCCAGTTCGACAAGCCAAAGCAGCATTCGTGACCTTTCCCCAAAGGCTCTGCGGCGAAGCGGCCGGACGGCGCGTTGCCGTCCCGGCGCGTGACCGCGAAACAATTCAACTACGAGACCGCAGGAGCCTTCCGCCCTGCATTCCCCCTATGCCAGTCATCGAAACGCCGCGCACCCCGAGAGGTCGCGGCGCATCATTCGGCGCGCTCCGTGTCGGAGAATGCCTCGAACTTGTCAAGCAAAGCCGACACCACGCGGCTGAATTCGGCCGATTTCGACGACTTGACCACAAGCACGTCCCCCGGTCGCACCGCATCCAGCACGAATTTCCGCATCCCCTCGGCGTCGTCGCGGTATTCCACCCGCGCCGTCTCCCCGAGCGCGTCGCGCAGCGCGGCCATCTCGGGACCGCCGATCCAGACGTCCTCGATGCCGGCTGCGGCGAGCGGCTCGGCCAGTTCCGCATGCACCTGGGCGGAGAATTCCCCCATCTCCAGCATGTCGCCGAGGACGGCGATCCGCCGGCCGCCGGGTCCGGGCATCGTGTCGCGCAGAAGCCCGATCGCCGCCCGCATCGAGGCGGGATTGGCGTTGTAGCTGTCGTCGATCAGCGTGAAGACGCCGCCGTCGATCACGAGCCGGTGGCGGCGTCCCCGCCCCTTCTCCGGCTGCATGGTCGACAGCGCGTGCATGACCTTCTCGATGTCGGCGCCGGCGAGATGGGCCGCTCCGAGCACGGCCACCGCGTTCTCGGCGATATGGCGACCTGGCGCCCCCATCGGGATCTCCAGCGTCTGCCCGCCGATCGAGGCCCACAGCACGTTGCCCTCGGCACCCGCCACATATTCGATCAGCCTGAACTCCGCCGAAGGGTCGGCGCCGAAGGTATGGATATGCGAGACGCCGGCGGCGCGCGCGGCCTGCTCCAGCACCGGGAACTGGGCATTGTCGCGGTTGAGCAGCGCATGCCCTCCCGGTACCAGCCCCTCGAAGATCTCGGCCTTGGCCAGGGCGATCTCCTCGAGGCCGGCAAAATTGCCGAGATGGGCCGCCGCGATCGTCGTCACGATCGCCACGTGCGGCCGCACCATCTTCACCAGCGGCCGGATCTCGTCGGCATGGTTCATGCCGATCTCGAAGACGCCGTAGGCGGTGTTCTCCGGCATCCGTGCCAGCGTCAGCGGCACGCCCCAGTGATTGTTGAACGAGGCGACGGAGGCATGCACGGCACCGCAGGCCGACAGCGAATGCCGCAGCATCTCCTTGGTCGTCGTCTTGCCGACCGAGCCGGTCACCGCGATCACCTTGGCGGCACTGCGGTCGCGCGCCGCGCAGCCGAGGTCGACCAGTGCCTGCAGCACGTCGTTGACCACCAGCATCGGCGCCGTCAGCCGGCCGAGCGCCGGCAGCTTGCCCTCGGAGACGACGAGCAGCGCCGCACCGTTGGCATGGGCGAGACTTGCGAAATCATGGCCGTCCACCCGGTCGCCCTTGATGGCGAAGAAGGCTTCGCCCGGGCCGATCGAGCGGCTGTCGATGGAAATGCCGGTGATGCCGGCGGGCATGTGCCCGACCGGACGGCCGTGGGTGGCGGCGATCAGGTCGGCGATGGTCCAGAGCAGGGTCAACGGTCGAGCTCCTCCAGGGCTTTGCGCAGTTCCGCGTGGTCCGAGAACGGCAGCGTGACGCTGCCGATCGTTTGCCCCTCTTCATGCCCCTTGCCGGCGACGATCAGCGTATCGCCTGCCGACAGCATGGCGACGGCGGCGCGGATCGCCTCCGCCCGGTCGCCGATTTCCGTTGCCCCCTTGGCGGCCGCCATGATCTCGGAGCGGATCACCTCCGGCACCTCCGAGCGCGGATTGTCGTCTGTGACGATCACCACGTCGGCGAGCCTGGTGGCGATCTCGCCCATGATCGGCCGCTTGCCCTTGTCCCGGTCGCCCCCGCAGCCGAAGACGACGATGATCCGGCCCGACGTGAACGGCCGCACCGACGATAGCACGTTTTCCAGCGCATCCGGCTTGTGGGCGTAGTCGACATAGGCGAGCGCGCCCGCCTTCGTGTGCCCGACCAGTTCCAGCCGCCCCGAGGCGCCGACGAGATGGCCGAGCGCCGCCATCGCATCCCTGGCCGCCACGCCGGTCGACATCGCAAGGCCGGCGGCGACCAGCGCATTGGCGATCTGGAAGTCGCCGGCAAGCGGGATGTGGACCTCGTAGATGTCGTCGCCGACATGGACCTCGGCCATTTGCTTGTGGCGGAAGTGCTCGACGCGCTTCAGGCTGATGTAGTCGCCCTTGCGGCCGACGGTGCGCACGTCGAGGCCGGCCCTCGCCGCGGCCTCGATCGCGGCCTTCGACCATTCGTCGTCGGAGAAGATGACCGCCGGCGCCCCTTTCGGCAAAAGGGTGTCGAACAGCCGCATCTTGGCGGCCAGGTAGTGCTCGACGGTCGGATGGTAGTCCATGTGGTCGCGGCCGAGATTGGTGAAGGCGCCGGCCGAAAGCCGCACGCCGTCCAGGCGCGACTGGTCGAGGCCGTGGCTGGAGGCTTCCATCGCCGCATGGGTGACGCCTGCGTCGGCGAGT
The DNA here is from genome assembly GCF_029210525.1 of Mycoplana sp. MJR14. Lineage (NCBI taxonomy): Bacteria > Pseudomonadati > Pseudomonadota > Alphaproteobacteria > Hyphomicrobiales > Rhizobiaceae > Mycoplana > Mycoplana sp. MJR14. The sequence continues at coordinate 180,121 of NZ_JARGEO010000008.1, read as the reverse complement.
TCGGCGAGCAGCCTGTGCAGCGAGACCGGATCCGGCGTCGTCAGCGAGCCGTAGTCCTCCCGGCCGGGCGCGGTCACGCCCGTCGTGCCGATCATCGCGGCGGCATGGCCGGCATGGGCCCAGATCTGCCGGGTGAAGGAAGCGACCGAGGTCTTGCCGGCGGTGCCGGTGACGGCGACCATCGTCTCCGGCTGGCGGGCGAAGAAGCGGGCGGCGGCAAGTGCCAGGAACCGCCGCGGCTCGTCGACGGCAAGAACGGGGACGGATGCGGCGACGTTTGCGCCCCGCCCCGTCACCACGGCGACGGCGCCGCGGGCGACCGCATCGGTCACATAGGCCGCGCCATCCGCCTTGGATCCGTGCAGCGCGACGAACAGATCGCCCGGAGAGACCTTGCGACTGTCGGCTGAAATGCCCCCGATCGCCGCCGACGCCACGGCGGCGTCCAGATCAGGTATTTCGGTTCCGGCAAGGTCTGAGATCTTCATGGCAAGCTCTGTTCTTCTTGAAGGCGGGCCGTTTCACCTGCGAATCGGCATTCGCCCCGTTCATTCTGCGCTCAATAAGACACGAGCAAGGCAGACCCGTCCTCCCCGAATTTCGGCTTTACACCGAGAAGTGGGGCGCTGCGGCGGATGATCTCGCCGACCATCGGCGCCGCATTCAGACCCGCCGTCCGCCCGCCGCCCTCGCCGGTCTTCGGCGCGTCGATGAAGGTCAGCACCATGTACTGCGGATCGTCGATCGGAAACGCCGAGAGGAAGGCGTTGAAATTGAGACCGTTCTTGGCGTAGCGACCGTTGACCACCTTGTCGGCCGTGCCCGTCTTGCCGCCGACGTTGAAGCCGGGAACCAGCGCCCGCTTGCCCGACCCGTTCATCGCGTTCCAGCGCAGCAGGAACTTCATGTCCTCGCCGGTCGACGGCTTGACGACGGCCTGCGCCATGGCGTCGGCCTCGTCGCGGCTGCGCGGCAGGAAGGTCGGCGGGATGTACTTGCCACCGTTGACGAGCGCAGCCCCGGCCACCGCCGTCTGCAGCGGCGTCGTCGAGACGCCGTGGCCGAAGGAGATGGTGATGGAGTTGATCTTCTTCCACTCGCGCGGCTGCGTCGGCATCTTCACCTCCGGCAGCTCCGTCTGCATCTTCGTCAGCAGGCCGAGCCGGGTCAGGAATTCCTTGTGGCCGGGAATGCCGACGATGTCGGCCATCTTGGCCGTGCCGATGTTCGACGAATACTGGAAGATCTCCGGCACCGTCAGCACGCGGTGCTTGCCGTGGAAGTCCTTGATGGTGAAGCCGCCGATGCGGATCGGGTAGCGGGCGTCGAAGCTGTCCGTGAGCTTCACCTTGCCGGAATCGAGCGCCATCGCCGTGGTGAAGGTCTTGAAGGTCGACCCCATCTCGAAGGTGCCGTCCGACATGCGGTTGAGCCAGCCGTCCTTGGCGCTCTCCGCCGGATTGTTGGGATCGTAGTCCGGCACCGAGGCCATGGCCAGCACCTCGCCGGTGTGCACGTCGAGGACGACGGCGCCGGCGGCTTCCGCCTGGTACTTCTCCTTCGACGAGACCAGGACGTCGTGCACCATCGACTGGACGCGCAGGTCGATCGACAGCCGCACCGGCTCCATCTTGGCGTCGCTGGTCATGCCGATCGCGGCGAGATCGGCCAGGCCCTGGTTGTCGATGTAGCGCTCCATGCCGGCGATGCCGCGGTTGTCGATGTTGACATAGCCGACGATGTGCGCCGAGGCCGGGCCGCTCGGATAGAACCTGCGCTTTTCCGGACGGAAGCCGACGCCGGGGATGCCGAGCGCCAAGATGCGGCTCTGCTGCTTCGGGGTCAGCTGCCGCTGCAGCCACTGGAAGCGCGAATTGGAGGTCAGCTTCTTGTAGGTCGCCTTCGGGTCGAGCTCGGGCAGCACGGTCTGCAGCAGTTCCAGCGCCTCGTCGGCATCGACGATCTTGTGCGGCTCGGCATAGAGCGAGACGGTGCGGATGTCGGTTGCGAGGATCTCGCCGTTGCGGTCGACGATGTCGGGCCGCGAGGCCAGCAGCCGATCGGCCGGGCCGATGCTGGAGACCGATTCCGGCTGGGTCATGCCGTACTGGACGAGCCGTCCGCCGATGACGCAATAGGCGATGCCGAAGCAGGCCATGATGACGGCGACGCGGCTCTTCGCCTGCGAGGCGCTACGCTTCCGGTGCCCCTGGAAGGCGGTCGAGCCCATGGCCCCGGCCGGCCGGCCGTTGCTGCCGTGCGAGAAGTGCGCCTTGCTCTTGACGTCCATGATGCGGGAGAGAAACGACATCAGCGCGCCACCGAACCTGTTGCGATCTTGTCCGTCTTGCCGGCGCCGTCCTTGATGATCTTGGCGATCTTGTCGACGTCGTCGCCGGCATCCTTGTCTTCTTCCGGAGGCGGAAGCTCCGCCGTCGGCATCGGCAGCTCCATCGGCTGGACGAGCTGGGTGGATTCCGTCGGCAAAAGCTTCAGGTCGCTCTCATAGGTCTTGACCAGGCGATTGAGGCGGGCGGGCTGCGTCAGGAGCGCCCAGTCGGCGCGCAGGAGGTCGATCGTGTGCTCCTCGAGCATGATCTCCGCATCGAGCTTGCGGACCTCGTCGAGCTTGTTCTCCGCCTTGTGCTTGATCGTGTAGGTCACGGTCGCAGCGGCGGTCATGACGACGACGAGAATGGCGTCAAAAGTGCGGAACATCCATCAGCCTCCAATCTTCTCAAGGCTTGCCAGTTCGGGCAGTTCGAAAATCGACAGGTCATCGGTCCCAGAAGGAGCCGCAGTCCGCTCGCCGGCCCGCAACTTGGCCGATCGCGCGCGGGGATTGACGGCGCATTCCTCCTCACTGGCGGCAATCATGGACTTCCCGACTGGTGCGAAGATTACGTCACGCTTAATTAGTTCTGGCAGATGCCGGGATCCGGACGACTTGCCGGAGCGGTCGAGGAAGAACTTCTTGACGATCCGGTCCTCGAGCGAATGGAAGCTGACGACGACGAGCCGCCCGCCGGGCTTCAGCGCCCGCTCGGCGGCAAACAGCGCGCGCGCCAGCTCGCCGAGCTCGTCGTTGACGAAGATGCGCAGCGCCTGGAAGACGCGCGTCGCCGGATGGATCTTGTCCTTGGCCTTGCGCGGCGTGACGATCTCGATCAGGCCGGCGAGGTCGCGGGTCGTCTCGAACGGCGCCTCAGTGCGGCGCTTCTCGATCGCGCGCGCGATGCGGCCCGCCTGCTTCTCCTCGCCGAGAAAGCCGAAGATGCGGATCAGGTCGGAAACCTTGGCGCGATTGACGACGTCGGCCGCCGACACGCCGGCTGCCGACATGCGCATGTCGAGCGGCCCGGCCTTCTGGAAGGAGAAGCCGCGCTCGGCCTCGTCGAGCTGCATCGAGGAGACCCCGATGTCGAGCACGACGCCGTCGAGCCCGCCTTCGGGCACATGACGGGCGAGCTCGGAAAACTGCGAATGGATGAGGGCGAGGCGTCCGCCGGATTGCTCGACCAGGGCCTGCCCGGCCGCGATCGCGTTCGGATCGCGATCCAGCGCGATCACCGAAGCACCCCTGTCGAGGATGGCCGAGGTGTAGCCGCCGGCGCCGAAGGTTCCGTCGAGGATGAGCTGGCCCGGCGCCGGCTTCAGCGCCTCCAGCACCTCGGCAAGAAGAACCGGGATGTGGCGGACCGGTCCGCCTTCGGCTTCAGAATGTCCTCCGCCTGCATCCGCCGCCATCCCGTTTCTCCACTCTATTGCGAGCCCAGACCTCGCGTTCTGCGCTCCGTCCTGGCCGCCGCCTGCACTGCCTCGAACGTCTGCGGCGCCCAAAGCTGAAAATGATCCGCCCGACCGACGAAGGTCACCTCCGTGGTGATCCCGGTGAAATCGCGGATGAAGTCCGTGACCATCAGCCGCCCCTCGGAATCGAGCTTCATGAAGACGCCGCCCCCATGAATGAGGAGCGACATCTGATTCGCTGCCGGCGAGAACGGATCCTCGCTGGCGATCTGCCGCTCGAACCGGTCGAGCAGATCCGGCCCGCCGATACTGATCGCCGGGAACACGAAGTCCTGGAAGCAATAGAGCTCCCGGATGTCGCGCTGCGCAAGAACGGCGCGAAAGATCGAGGGCACCGAGACCCTCCCCTTCGCATCGATCCTGTTTGTCGCATTCGACAGGAACCGGTTCATGACGCGCTACAGCAGTTTCCCTGACCGGCGAAGACTGACTGAATGCCGGAAAATCCCCACAGAACACACGCGCACAAATCGACCCGGACACGACGCCAATACGCCGTGCCGCCCCAGATCGGGACCCTTTCGAAGTTTGCGATGAACGGGCGATCATTCGCCCTCGTGCGGTATGATTATGGGATATCATGGGACCATATGGGCGTCAATGGGATTTGGCCGGATTCCCGGAGTGAAACCATCGATCGTTTATAAGCCGTTAAGTTTAACAAAGGGTTACGATCGGCCACCCAAGCCACTGGATTCAATCGCAAAACGGCCCGCCGAAGGGCATGGAGAACCCCGGTCGTGCCTTGATCCGCGAGGACTTTGGGCAGCGCGGCTGACCCGCCCGAGCCGCCCGCAGCGCCACGACGACGGCCGGCGGCAAGGCCCGCGGCGGCTGTCGTCGGCCGCGGCGCGCAGGTGTTCGAATCACCGCGCTCGATGGGGAAGGAAAATCGCCAGTTGGCCTGTAAGCCGGGTTCTGTATGGCTCCGGCCCGAGGGCCGGAACGTGGCAGCCATTCATCTGGGACCGGACTTGCGCCCGGCCTCTTGCAACCCACCCGGATGACCGGCCCGGAAACGGGCTGAACGGCTTGCGCCGTTCGCGTCATCCCTATTCGGTCTTGCTCCCGGTGGGGTTTGCCGTGCCGTCCATGTTGCCATGTCCGCGGTGGGCTCTTACCCCACCCTTTCACCCTTGCCTCCGCAAGCGAAGGCGGTCTGCTCTCTGTGGCACTTTCCCTGGGGTCGCCCCCGCCGGACGTTATCCGGCACCGTGTTTCCGTGGAGCCCGGACTTTCCTCCCCCCGCGGCCTTTCGGCGCTTGCGGAGAGCGGCTGCCCGGCCAACTGGCGTTGCGTTCCTTAGCGAAACAGGCAGGTCATGGCCAGCGATTTCGGCAGGATTTTCAGGGACGAGGCGGTCGTCCTAGCGGAAGCGCACGGAAAAGTCGGTGTCGTAGTCCGGCTCGTCCAGGCGCCCGCGCAGCAGAAGGCCGGCGCCGATGCGGCCGATCTCGTCGCAGCTCTTGGCCGCCGCCCCGCAGCCGCCGGCAAGCACGGCGATGCGGTCGCCGTCGACGAAACCGGCATAGGGATGGCCGTGGGCCGTGAACGTCGTCACGCAAGGGGCGCTGGAGAAGGAGACGGGCACGAGATCCGGCATGGCCCGGGCCAGAACGCGACGCAGGTGCGCGACGGCATCGGGGCTTCCCTCCGTCCGGAACCAGGCCCGGACGGCCGCCGCGTCGGCAAGCACGATATCGGTCGGGTCGCCGCCGATCTTGATGTAGCACCTGCCGTCCGGGTAGCGGATCGGCGGCAGCAGGTAGAAATGCTCGTGCGGCAGAAAGCTCTCGTCGATCCAGCTCGGCATGCCGGCGAAGGCCCCGATGTCGTGTTCGGCGATCTCGGCGAACACCACGGTGCGCGCCTTGACCGTCAGGTCGACCGGCCGCGGCAGCAGCCCGTCGCTGATCGAAAATCCACCCGCAGCGACCAGAACGCGTCCGGCGGCAAGCGTCTCCCCGCTGCGAAGCGTCACCTCCGCGCCCTTGTCGATTGACCGGACGGCGACGACTTCGCTGCGGATCACCGTGCCGCCCGCCTTCTCGGCGCAGGCCGTTTCGGCGGCGACGAGCGCGCGCGGATTGATGTAGCCGGCCCCCTGCGCCTCGAAGACGCCGGCCGAGGTCGGGGGGACGGCGAACCAGGGAAACCGCGCAGCGATCTGTGCACGGTCGAGAAGCGGCGCCTCCACCTGCAGCCGGTCGCGCGCCGAAACGACCGCGTCGAGATAACCGCCTTCGCCCCGGGGCGAAGGCCCGCTGATCAGGCAGCCGGCCTCGGTGTAGAAGGAAATGCCGCTTTCGGCCTCGATGGCGCGGTAGCGGGCGATCGAGCGATGGGCGAGCCGTGCCCAGTCGGCGTCCTGATCGATCGTGCGGGTGATTCGCCCCTCGTCGTAGTGGCTGGCGAAGACGCCGTCGTGCGTCGTCCTGTCGGCGGGCTCGTCCGGCCCCACCAGCGCGACGCGCGCGCCTGCCGACGCCAGATGCCGGGCGGCCGCCGCCCCCATCATCCCCTTGCCGACCACGATGAAATCGAACTGCCGCATTCTGACCGCCCTCGTCTGCAAAGCCGCACCTGGCTTAGCGCATGAGCGCGCAAACGGAAAGCCGGGCCGCGCTCCTCCCGGCCAGGACCTGGCGTCGCACCACTTCGGAACCGAGCCCCGGAAAGGACGAAGCCCCGGACGGGAACCGCCGGGGCCGATGGGGTGCGCGCAGGGACTGCTTGCAGCCGGCCCGCTGGCACGGGCGCGACCGCCTCAGAGGTCGAGCAGGGTCTGGATCTTGCCGCAGTAGCGCTTGGAAACCGGATTCATCCGCTTGGCGGCGTGGCCGGCATTGTACTTCAGGATCGTGCCGCAGGTGGTGCCGCCGCCGAGGTCGTGCGCCATGGCCAGGTACTTCATGCCCCACTTGATGTTGGTCTCGGGGTTGTAGAGCCCGTTGGCGCTGCCGCGATAGCCGAGCATGCGGGCCGTCGCCGGCTTGATCTGCATCAGGCCGATTTCGCCGGAGCTGCCGCGTGCCTTGGGGTTGAAGTTGCTCTCGACGCGGATGACCGCGTGGGCGAGATCGACCGGGACGCCGTACTGCCGGGCATAGGTCTTGATCAGCGTCGAATATCCGGCCGGCGCGCCCATCATCGGATAGGCGGAATCGCGGGTGGTGGTCTTCAGGGGGCGGCTCTCGGCGACGTCACGGGAGGCAGCGGTTGCCGGAAGGCTCTGTGCCAGGAGGGCGAAAAGGCAGGCCGCCCCTGCGGCCACGAACGAATTCCTCATGTGTATTCAAGTCTCCAGTCGTATGGGCGCGCGGCTAGGCCTTGGGAGCCGGTCCATCGACCCGAACCCAGCGCAAGGATCAAACTTCATGAAATGGCCCGTGCCGGTCCGGCATGGACCCAGACAGTCGCGGAAGAGGCCCTACCCACCGCCGCCGAATGCCCGGCACCTCGATCCGTCGGTGCGGCACGGCTGTTGGGAGCAGCGCGCGCCCGCCGGTTCGGAGGCAGGGGGAAAAGACATCCCCTTTCCGGTCAGGATGTGGCGAAGTTCTAAACTTGTGTTAACGGCTGAAATATTTCGTGATCACGACGCGGCCGGATCGGACCGGTGCGGCAGGCCTTTCAGCAGCCGGTGAAGCGTGTCGATCGTGGAGAAATCGGCAATTCCATCGACCCTCAGAGGGCGGAAATGACGCTGGAAGGCGGCGACGTCGCCTTCCGTCCTGTCATCGAATAATCCATTGATTTCCGTGGCATAACCATAGAGCGACAGCATCGCCTGCAGCGCCTCGACCGGTTGGCCCTGGTCCCCGCGCTGGAAGAAGCGCCCGCCGGTGATGGGGGTTGGATCGACAAAGTGGCCGACACCGGCCTCATGCAGCCGCTTCCAGGGGAAATTTTCACCCGGATCGACCTTGCGGATGGGGGCGACATCGCTGTGGCCCAGCACCCGCTCGGGCACGATCCCCCACCTTTCGCCACAGTTGCGACAAAGTTCGGCAACCGCTGCGATCTGTGCCGCGGGGAAGTCGGGCAGGCCGCCGGGATGGCCCGGATTGGCGATCTCGATGCCGATCGAGCACGAATTGATGTCGCCCTCGCCCTTCCACTGGCTCTTGCCCGCATGCCAGGCCCGGCGCGCCTCGGGCACGAGCTGCAGCACCCGCCCGTCCTCGAAGACGAAATAGTGGCTGGAGACCTGGCTTTCTTCCGAGCAGAGCCATGTCAGCGCCCCGTCGGCGCTCGGCATGCCGGTATAGTGCAGCAGGATCATGTCGGGCCGGCGCCCGCCGGCGCGTTCGCCGTGGTTCGGCGACGGCATCACCGTGGCAGCGGGATAGTCAGCAGTGAACGCGGTCATGCCGCAAGGCGCTCTTTCTCGATTTCGGCATAGGCGGCGTTGAGGACGGCCATGCGGTCGTTGGCGATCCGCTGGAATTCTGCCGGCACCCCGCGCGCGAGCAGCGTATCGGGATGGTTCTCCGAGGCGAGCACGCGGTAGCGCCTGCGGATCGTCGGAAAATCGTCCTGCGGCGAAACGCCGAGCACCTTGTAGGGGTCGCGCCCGTCGACATGCACGTGCCGTGCGGTGATCTGCTCGAACCGCTCGGCGGCCATGCCGAAGATCTCGGCGACCCGCGCCAGGAACGCCATCTCCTTCTCGTGGATCAGGCCGTCGGCCTTGGCGATGTGGAACAGCCCGTCGATGATGTCTTCCAGGATCGGGCAGTTGCGCTCGCAGGAAACGCACAGCACCGCCATCTTCTCGGCATAGGCCTCGTAGCCGGCGACGTCCTGGCGGGCGAGATTGTAGAGGCGGGCGACGTTCGCCGCCTGGTCGGCCGGGAACCGGAACACGTCGCGGAACGCATCGACCTCGGCCGTCGTCACGATGCCGTCGGCCTTCGCCATCTTCGCCGACAGCGCGATCATCGCGATCGAGAACGAGACCTGGCGCCGCGTTTCCGGGTCGCCTTCCAGCAGCGTTCGCACGGCTTCGACAACGACGGAGAGTGCGTTGCAGGCCGCTTCCGCGACCATGCTAACCAGTCGATCCCATATGGAAGGCATCAGCATCGGTCCGTGTGTGAGAACAGAAAGTGATCTTGACCAGACATCTGCGGCGAAAGCAAGTCACCGCACCGTCATTTCGCCCTAGCATAACACAATTTTGATGGCCCTCAAGAAGTGGATGCATTCCATTTGGTGATCGAACGATCACGTCATTCGATTTGACGGGGAGACCGGCGGGTGCGAGCAGGAGCGGGAGAACAGGAAGGTTTCGAGGGGCGAAAGAGTGCGGATTCTGTCCAATCAGGCGGCCGGCATGCTGCTGGGCTTGCTGGGCGTCACCATTTTCGGCGCCACGCTGCCAATGACGCATATCGCCCTCGAGGGGTTCAGCCCGCTCTACATCACCTTTGCGCGCGCAGCGATCGCGGCGACGGCAGCGGGGGCGGCGCTCGCCGTCCTGCGCCGGCCCTTTCCGCGCGCCCACCTGCCCGCCCTCGTCGGCGTCGGCCTCGGCGCCGTCTTCGGCTTTCCGATCTTCTCCTCGATCGCGATGCAGACGATTCCGGCAAGCCATGGCGGCGTCGTGCTCGGCCTCCTGCCGCTGCTGACGTCGATCTTCGCCGCCCTCGTCGACGGCGAGCGTCCGGGGCCGCTGTTCTGGCTCTGCGGCTTCGCCGGCTCCCTGCTCATCGTCGCCTTTTCGCTGCGCGAAAGCGCCTTCCATCTCGGCCCCGGCGATTTCTGGCTGATGCTGGCCGCCCTGTCGGCATCCTTCTCGTACGTGCTCTCCGGCAAGCTCGCCCGTGTTATGCCGGGCTGGGAGGTGATCGGCTGGGCTCTGGCGCTCTGCGCGCCGCTGACTTTTGCCGGCACGATCCTGTTCGCCGGCAGCGGCATCCATGGCCCCGGCGCCGCCGAATACACCGCCCTCCTCTATCTCGGGCTGATGTCGATGTTCGGCGGCTTCATCTTCTGGAACGCCGGCCTGGCGCTCGGCGGCATCGCAAGGGTCGCGCAGATCCAGCTGTTCCAGACCTTCGTGACGCTGGCGGTTTCCGCGGTCCTTCTCGGCGAGGCCATCGGCCCCGAGACGCTCGGCTTCGCCCTCGCCGTCGCCTTCGTCGTCTGGCTCGGCCGCAAGGCCCGGATCGTCCGCGCCATCCCCGCAGGCAGCCGCGCCTGATCCCTGCCCTGCCCCCCGCCCTGCCCCTGCCCCCGTCCTCCTTGCGCTGCGCCGGGCGCATCATTTCGTCATCCGTGGCGGATAAAAGCCGATCTGTGATTCCCCTGCTGTGGAATCTGGGCTAGACATCCGCCGAATGACCGGGTCGCTCGGCGAGGAGGTAATATGACCAAGCAGAAAGTCGCGATGCTCACCGCAGGGGGCCTTGCGCCCTGCCTCTCTTCCGCAGTGGGCGGGCTCATCGAACGCTATTCGGACGTGGCACCCGACATCGAACTCGTCGCCTATCGTTCCGGCTACCAGGGCCTGCTCCTGGCAGACCGCATCGACATCACCAGGGACATGCGCGCCAAGGCGCACCTGCTTCACCGCTACGGCGGCTCGCCGATCGGCAACAGCCGCGTCAAGCTCACCAACGCCGCCGATTGCGTCAAGCGCGGTCTCGTCAGGGAAGGCGAAAACCCGTTGCGCGTCGCAGCCGAGCGGCTTGCCAAGGACGGCGTGACCATCCTGCACACGATCGGCGGTGACGACACCAACACGACGGCCGCGGACCTCGCCGCCTATCTCGGCGCCAACGGCTACAACCTCACCGTCGTCGGCTTGCCGAAGACGGTCGACAACGACGTCGTGCCGATCCGCCAGTCGCTCGGCGCCTGGACGGCCGCCGAAGTCGGCGCCGGCTTCTTCGACAACGTCTCCAACGAGCAGAGTGCTGCCCCGAAGACGCTCGTCGTGCACGAGGTGATGGGTCGCCACTGCGGCTGGCTGACGGCTGCGACCGCCCGCGCCTACATGCAGAAGACCGCCGCCAACGAATATGTCGAAGGCTTCATGATGAACGCCGACCTGAAGAGCATCGACGGCCTCTACCTGCCCGAGCTCGCCTTCGACCTCGAGGCCGAGGCCGCCCGGCTGCGGACGGTGATGGAGAAGCGCGGCTTCGTCACGCTGTTCGTTTCCGAGGGCGCCTGCCTCGATGCGATCGTCGCCGAGCGCGAAGCCGCCGGCGAGACCATCAAGCGCGACGCCTTCGGCCATGTGAAGATCGACACGATCAACGTCGGCAACTGGTTCTCCAAGCAGTTCGCAGCCCTCCTCGGCGCCGAGCGCGCCATGGTGCAGAAGTCGGGCTACTATGCCCGCTCGGCGCCGGCGAACGGCGACGACCTGCGGCTGATCCAGGGCATGGTCGACCTCGCCGTGGAAAGCGCGCTCAACAAGGTCTCCGGCGTCACCGGCCACGACGAGGCGCAGGGCGGCAAGCTGCGCACGATCGAGTTCCCGCGCATCAAGGGCGGCAAGCACTTCGACACCGGCACCAAGTGGTTCGGCGAGGTGATGGACGCGATCGGCCAGAAGTGGAAACCGGCCGGCTGATTCCCGACCGGCCCCGGCCCCGCTGCAAAACCTGTTGACGGGGGTTCGTCCCCGTGGCTTGCTCCCCCGCAACGATCGTTTCGGGGGAGTTTTTCATGTCGTTCGAACACTGGCTGGCCTTCGCCGCCGCTTCCGCCATCATGCTGGCCATTCCCGGCCCGACCATCCTGCTCGTCATCTCCTATGCGCTCGGTCACGGCCGGCGGACGACCGGGGCGACCGTCGCCGGCGTGGCGCTCGGCGACTTCACCGCCATGACCGCCTCCATGCTCGGCCTCGGGGCGCTGCTGGCGACCTCGGCTGCGATCTTCACCGTGCTGAAATGGGTGGGGGCGGCCTATCTCGTCTGGCTCGGCATCAAGCTCTGGCGCGCGCCGGTCGCCGGCGCCGACGGCCTTCCGGCCGGGGCAGCACCTCGGGAGCGGCCGTTGCGCATCTTCGCCCATGCCTATGTGGTGACGGCGCTGAACCCCAAGAGCATCGTCTTCTTCGTCGCCTTCCTGCCGCAGTTCCTGGACCTGTCACGGCCGATCCTGCCGCAGATGGTGATCTTCGAGATCACCTTCCTGGTGCTGGCGACGCTGAACGCCACGACCTATGCGCTAATGGCGTCGGCCGCCCGCGGCACCATCCGAAAGCCGGCGGTCCAGCGGGCCGTCAACCGGGTCGGCGGATCGCTCCTGATCGGCGCCGGCGTGCTGACCGCGGGCCTGCGCCGGGCGACCGCGTGACGCGGCCCGCCGGCTGCGGCTTGCCGGAACCGGAGCGATAGGTTAATGGACGAAGCACGGTCGAAGCGCCGTTGATTTGCAGCCGCGCCCGGAACGCTGTCGTTTCAGGGCCTCCAGGCAACACGAGAGCGACTGATGACGACACGATTTCCGACCAGCTCCAGGCATTTTCTCGCATCAGGTTGCGCCCTCGCCATGCTTGCGGTGGGCGGCTGCGCCAGCGTGATCGAAACGCCGGCGGAAGAAATGGCGGCGGTCCGCACGGTGATGCCGATCGCCAAGCCCGGCACGGAAATGACTGCCTACGCCCTGCCCGCGCCGATCGTCGACCCGGCGGCGGCAGAAAACGGCAGCGCGCAGGCTCTGGCCGCCGTGGTGGAATCGACGCGCGAGACGAATGCCGAGATGGCGATCGCCGCCGCAGCGCCGCAGGCGCCGGCCGACGTTCAGGCAAGTGCCGCCGCCGTTCCGGCGCCGCAGGCGGCACCTCAGCCGGCCCCTGCGACCGCAAACGCCGCCGGCAGCAAGTTCATGCCGGCCTCCTTCGAGGCGGCGGTGATGGAGCCGGGCTTCGACACCGGCGAACCGGAAGGCCTCGAGCAGCTCGTCGCCTCCCACCAGATCATCCCCATCGCCAAGCCGACCCTCCAGGCGACCGCCTTCGCCGCAAGTCCCGCCCGCCCCGCGATCGCCACCGACAACCAGACCTTCCAGAAGTCCGGCACCCCGATCGATGCGCTGATCACCAAATATGCCGCGATCTACGAAATCCCCGAGGCGCTCCTGCACCGCGTGATCAAGCGCGAGAGCCGCTACAACCCGAAGGCCTACAATTCCGGCAATTACGGCCTGATGCAGATCCGCTACAACACCGCCAAGGGCATGGGCTACGAGGGCACGGCCGACGGCCTCTTCGACGCCGAGACCAACATCAAGTACGGTGCCAAGTATCTCCGCGGCGCGCTGATGGTGGCCGACAACCAGCACGACGGCGCCGTCCGCCTCTATGCGAGCGGCTACTACTACACCGCCAAGCGCAAGGGCCTGCTGGAGGAAACCGGCCTGAAATAGGCCGGCGGCAGCTTTTTCCGGATCGCTTCTACCTGACAGTCACGGGCATCGGCAGGCTCAGTCCGCCGCTTCGAGCGCGGCCACGACCCGCGCCACCAGCGTCTGCGGCCGGTATCCGAGCCGCGCCGGCGTCAGCCCCATCCGGACGACCGCGATGTTGCGCGACGGGATGACGGCGATCGACTGGCCGTCATGGCCGAGCATCCAGAAGGTGTCGTCCGGCAGGCCGAAGCGCGAGTCGGGCTCCTGCCCCGGCCCGTCGATCCAGGTCTGCATCTCGCCATAGGCACCGCCGGAGGCCGGCGACGGCGTTCCCATCGCCCGCACATAGCCCTCCGGCAGAAGCCGCGCGCCGTTCCAGATCCCGTCGTTGAGGATCAGCTGCGCAAAGCGCGCCCAGTCGCGCGCGGTGGCATACATGTAGGACGAACCGACGAAGACACCGGTCTCGTCGGTTTCCATCACCGCGCTCGCCATGCCGAGCGGCGCAAACAGCGCCGTCGCCGGATAGGCGAGCGCGCGCCAGCGGTCCCCGAGCGCATTCATGAACACATGCGACAGCAGCATCGCGGTCCCGCTCGAATAGCTGAACTTCTCCCCCGGATTGGACGCCAGCGGAAACGAGGCCGCAAACCGCGCCATGTTCGGCTCCAGAAACAGCATCCGCGTCACGTCGGTGACGTCACCATAGTCCTCGTTGAATTCGAGGCCGCTCTGCATCGCCAGAAGGTCGGCGACCGTGATGTTCGCCCGCGCGTCGCCGTTCCACTCGGCAAAGAGATGGGCCTGCGTCGGCGACAGCCGGTGATCCAGCATCAGCCGTCCGAGCAGGGCGGCATTGACCGTCTTGGTGACGGACCAGCCGAGCAGCGGCGTCCTGGCCGTGAACCCTTCGCCGTAGCGCTCGCCGACGAGCCGGCCGCCATGGATGACGGCGACGCCGCGCATGCCGGGTCCGAGCAGGGCCGGGTCGTCGAGCACGGCATCGAGGCGGGGATCGGCGCTGATCGCATCGCCCACCGGCCAGGGTGTTCCCGGCGACGGCGCGGCAACGGCCGGCAGCGGCACGTCGGCGACCGCCTGCTGCGCGGCGACATAGTCGCCGTCCGGAACGCCGGCGCAGCCGAAGCCCTCGCGATAGACCGCATGGCCCGGCGCGAACACCCCGAGCAGCGACGCCGTCACCGTCCTGTCCTCCATGTCCACCGACTGCCGCATCAGCCGCAGCAGCGGATGGCCCGGCGCCTGCACGTCGGTCGCCAGCACGTCCTGCGGGTCGCGCCCGGCCAGGAAGACGTTGGAGCAGACGATCTTGGCGGCGTATCCGGATCCGACCTTCAGCAGTTCGGGGGGACTGACGATCAGCCAGCTGCTGGCCACTGCAAGGACGAATGCGCTCCCGAGCACCGTCCCGGCAACGATCCGCAAATACCGTCCCATCCATCACTCCCGGTCGGCGCCCCTTCGTTCGGCCGCAGACAATCAGGAATCGGCGGGCATGAAAAGGCCTTTCAGCGTCATCGATTTGTCATGGAATACCGACGGCAATCCCTCCCGTGACGGCTGGATGACAATGCACAGATCCGTTCATCAAACTGTTGCGCGACGCAGCTATCTCCCCCGGACGCCCACAGGACGGAACGGTATCATGAGCGAACTCGCCAGGAATGCAGGCTACGGACGCAACGAGAGACTGAAGTCGGCGCTGCTGCAGCATCGCGCCCTCTCCCTCGACGGATTGTCGGAGCGCCTGTTCGGCCTCCTCTTCACCGGTCTCGTCTATCCGCAGATCTGGGAGGACCCCGCCGTCGACATCGAGGCCATGGACCTCGCCGCCGGCCACCGGATCGTCACCATCGGCTCGGGCGGCTGCAACATGCTGGCCTATCTCACGCGCTCGCCCGAGAGCATCGATGTCGTCGATCTCAACCCGCACCACATCGCCCTGAACCGGCTGAAGCTCGCCGCTTTCCGCCACATGCCCTCCCATGCCGACGTCGCGCGCTTCCTCGGCGGCGACAACATGGCCTCCAACCGCGAGGCCTATCACCTCTTCCTCGAGCCGCGCCTCGACGATGCGACCCGCGACTACTGGAACGGCCGCGACCTGCGCGGCCGCCGGCGCATCGGCGTCTTCAACCGCAACATCTATCGTACCGGCCTGCTCGGCCGCTTCATCCTGCTCGGCCATGTCGTGGCGAGGCTGCACGGGCTCGATCCGCGCGACTTCGTCAAGTGCCGGTCGCTGCGCGAGCAGCGGCAGTTCTTCGACAACCGCATCGCCCCGCTGTTCGACCGGCCGCTGATCCGCTGGATGACCTCGCGCAAAGCCTCGCTGTTCGGCCTCGGCATTCCGCCGCAGCAGTTCGACGAGCTCGCCAGCGTCAACGACGGCCGCTCGCTCGCCCCGGTGCTGCGCCAGCGCCTGGAGAAGCTCGCCTGCCATTTCCCGCTGAAGGACAACTACTTCGCCTGGCAGGCCTTCGGCCGGCGCTACCCCTCGCGCTACGAGGGCACCCTGCCCGACTACCTGCGGGCGGAGAACTTCAGCGCCATCCGCGACAATGCCGCCCGCGTCCGCGTCCACCATGCGAGCTTCACCGAGCTCCTCGCCGGCAAGCCCGCCGCATCGGTGGATCGCTATGTCCTGCTCGACGCGCAGGACTGGATGAACGAGGACCAGCTGAACGCGCTCTGGACCGAGGTCACCCGCACCGCCGCCCCCGATGCCGTCGTCATCTTCCGCACCGCCGCCGAGAAGAGCATTCTCGAGGGCAAGGTGTCGCCCCGCCTGCTCGACCTGTGGACCTACGAGCGCGAACGCTCGCTCGATCTCGGCATGAAGGACCGCTCGGCCATCTACGGCGGCTTCCACATCTACCGGAAGAAGCCCTGATGACGAGCGAACAGCTTGCTCCGGCCGCCGCACCGTCCGAGGCGACGCATGCCGAAAGGATGGATCGCCAGTACCGCTACCAGCGCCACGTCTACGACCTGACGCGGAAGTACTACCTGTTCGGCCGCGACCGGCTGATGGACGGGCTCGGCGTGCAGGCCGGGCAGTCTGTGCTGGAGGTCGGCTGCGGCACCGGCCGCAACCTCGCCTGGATGGCGCGGCGCTACCCCGAGGCCCGCTTCTACGGCTTCGACATTTCCCGGGCGATGCTGGAGACGGCGGAGAGGAAGTTCGCGGCCGCGAGCCGCCCGCGCCCGGTCCTGCGCGCGGCCGACGCCACCACCTTCCGCGCCGCCGAATTCGGCGAGGCCGGGTTCGACCGGGTCGTCATCTCCTACGCGCTGTCGATGATCCCGGCCTGGAGGGAGGCGGTCGAGCGCGCCTTCGACGCCCTCAACCCCGGCGGATCGCTGCACATCGTCGACTTCGGCCAGCAGGAGCGGTTGCCTTTCGCCTTCCGCCGGCTGCTGCAGGGCTGGCTGGCCCGCTTCCACGTCACCCCGCGCCCCGACATGATCGACGTGATCGAGAAATCGGCTGCTGCGCGTGGCGCAATTGTGACCTCCGAGCGGCCCTATGGCGGCTACGCCTGGCTCTCGATCGCCAGAATGCCCGGATAACCGGCCTCTGCGGGGGGCCGGGCATCCGCCCGATTTTGCTCTTCTTTCTGTGAAACCTCTTGGGCGCTGAGGGGTTGTACCCGTGTCGACGCCCAAGGGGTCGCGTCGGCACGATCGAAGCAGAAGGAAGACAACCATGAAACTACTCTTGAGCGGCGCTGCCGCGCTTGCGATCGCAGCCTCTGCGACCGGCGCGCTTGCCGCCGACATGGCCCCGGCAGAAGCTCCCGTCGCGCCGGTCATCGAGGAGGTCTCCGGCATCTACGACTGGAACGGCTTCTACGTCGGCGCGATGACCGGCTACGGCTGGGGCGATGCGGACGTCGACGACGCCGGCATCACCGAGAGCCCCGGCCTCGACGGCTGGGCGCTCGGCGGCTACAGCGGCTACAACTACCAGACCGGCAACTTCGTCTTCGGCGTGGAAGGCGACGTGAAGTACGACTGGAACGAGGACAAGTTCGACCTCGGCGGCATTCCGATGGAACTGAAGACCGACTGGGGCGGCTCGCTGCGCGCGCGCATGGGCTATGCTCTGGACCGCTCGCTGATCTACGCCACCGGCGGCTACGCCTTCACCAATGCCAAACTGCGCGACCGCGACACCGGCGACAGCGACAGCAAGACCTTCAACGGCTGGACGATCGGCGCCGGCTTCGAGCATGCCTTCACCGACAACTTCATCGGCCGGGCCGAGTATCGCTACACCGATTACGGCGATGCCGACCTGATGGGCGTGAACACCGATCTGAAGCGCAACGACCTGATGCTCGGCGTCGGCTGGAAGTTCTGACCTTTCACCCTGCCCCGACGGGACATCTCTCGCCTGCGCCGCACATCCCCGATGTGCGGCGCAGGCCGCGTTCCGCCCTTTACCGAATCCGCCCGGTGAGGCACTATCGCCGCGCATCTGTGCCGCGTCCGAGGGGGGCGCGCCAAATACGGGACACCCATGCGTTGGCTACTTCTGGCTCTCCTGCCCCTTGCCCTTCTTGCGGCATCGTGCTCCACGACCGACTATGACTTCGTCTCGACGGCGCCGATCAAGCCGCGCTTCAAGGACAGCGACCCGCAGGATTTCGGCTACCGCACCCCGCACAGCCATGAGGTCCACGGCATCGACGTGTCCAAATGGAACGGCAATATCGACTGGCCGACGGTGAAGGGGTCGGGCGTCTCCTTCGTCTTCATCAAGGCGACCGAGGGCAAGGACCGCGTCGACCAGACCTTCGACGCCTACTGGCGCGGCGCCCGCGCCGCCGGGATCGCGCACGCGCCCTATCACTTCTACTATTTCTGCTCGACGCCGGACGAACAGGCCGACTGGTTCATCCGCAACGTGCCGAAGGCCGCGGTGATGCTGCCGCCGGTGCTCGACGCCGAATGGAACCCGATGTCGCCCACCTGCCGCAAGCGCCCGCCGCCGGCGGACGTCCGTGCCCAGCTGCAGCGCTTCCTCGACCGGCTGGAGGCGCACTATGGCAAGCGGCCGATCATCTACACCACCGTCGACTTCCACCGCGAGAACATGGTCGGCGCCTTCGGCAAGTATCCGCTGTGGCTGCGGGCGGTCGCCGATCACCCCGAAAACGTCTACGGCCGCAAGTGGCATTTCTGGCAGTACACCAGCACCGGCATCGTGCCCGGGATCAAGGGCGACACCGACATCAACGTCTTCGCCGGCTCGCACCAGAACTGGAAGAGCTGGGTGGCCCAGGTCTCGCGCTGAGGCAGGGACCATCGACCGGGACGATGCGGCCCGTCGCCCGGCTCACGGCAGATTGATGCACGCGGGCGTCGCAGCGCACTTTTGCTTCTTGCTTCCGTCACATTAATTTGAGAAGCGGGGACAACCGAATGAAAGGATCCCCGCATATGCAACCGCGTTTCCTGCCGCTGGGCGCCCTGGCAGCGCTTCTCCTCTCAGGCACAGCGTTCGCGCAACAGGCACCGGCCCCGGTCCAGCCCGCCGCGCAGACCCAATCGCAAGCCCCGTCAGATGCCCCGGCAGGCACCCCGGCTGTCGCCTGCGGCGGCGAGCTTGCCGCCTTCCTCGACGGCGTGCGGGCGGAGGCAGCCGCGAAGCAGATCCCCGGCGAGGCCATCGACAGGGCGCTCGCGGGCGCCGCCATCGACCAGAAGGTGCTCTCCCGCGACCGCGCCCAGGGCGTCTTCCGCCAGACCTTCCTCGAATTCTCCCGCCGCACCGTCAGCCAGTCGCGCCTCGACATCGGCCGCAAGAAGCTGCAGGAGCTTTCCGACGTCTTCCAGCGGGCCGAACAGGAATTCGGCGTGCCCGGCCCGGTCATTACCGCATTCTGGGCGATGGAAACCGATTTCGGCGCCGTCCAGGGTGATTTCAACACGCGCAACGCGCTCGTCACCCTCTCGCACGACTGCCGCCGCCCGGAACTG
This sequence comes from Mycoplana sp. MJR14, assembly GCF_029210525.1. Lineage (NCBI taxonomy): Bacteria > Pseudomonadati > Pseudomonadota > Alphaproteobacteria > Hyphomicrobiales > Rhizobiaceae > Mycoplana > Mycoplana sp. MJR14. Next base: position 160,930 of record NZ_JARGEO010000008.1, on the reverse strand, counting down.
TTTCGCCCGCAGCTGATCGCCGCGATCCAGATGGTCCAGCACGGCGACCTCGATCCTTCGACGACGACCGGCGCCTGGGCCGGCGAGATCGGCCAGGTGCAGATGCTGCCCGAGGACATCATCGCCTTCGGCGTCGACGGCGACGGCGACGGCCATGTCAACGTCAAGAGCAGCGCGCCGGACGCGATCCTGACGGCGGCGAAGTTCATCCAGCATCTCGGCTTCACAAGGGGCCAGCCGTGGATCCAGGAAGTGTCCGTGCCGGATACTATGCCCTTCGAGAAGACCGGCCTGCAGTCCGGCATGACCGCCGGCGACTGGTTCGCCCTCGGCGTGACGCCGCGCGACGGCAATACCGCGTTCTCCGGCCTCGCCGCCTCGCTGGTGCTGCCGCAGGGCCGCAAGGGCCCCGCCTTCATCACCTACCCGAACTTCAACATCTACCTGGAATGGAACCAGTCGTTCATCTACACGACGTCCGCCGCCTATTTCGCCACCCGCCTTGCCGGCGCACCGCCCTATGAGAAGGGCGAGCCGGAGACGGGCCTCGACGACGGCGGCATGAAGGCGCTGCAGACGCGCCTTGCCGAACTGGGCCACGACGTCGGCAAGATCGACGGCATTCTCGGCTCCGGCACGCGGGCGGCGATCCAGAAGGAACAGCTGCGCCTCGGCTTGCCCGCCGACGGCTGGGCCACCCCGGCCCTGCTCGGCGCGCTCTAAATCCGGCCGGCCCGGGGCGCAACGGTCGCCCCGGCACCGCCGCCTGCACGCGCCGCCTAGTCGCAAAGGCGCGGCAGGCGTCGATCTGCTCCGGTCGTCCACCGCCATGACCCTCCGTACCGCCGCAGGCCGCATGGGCCGATACGGTTGATGACAGCCTGCACGGGCGAGCGCCGTACCTGCGGTCGATCGATACGCCTGGCGCTTCGAACGCGTTCGCGTCCGACCGCCTTAGAGCCCCCATCCGGCACGACAATTCGAGATTGCATCGCCGTCCTTCGCCGGCAACGATGAGCGAATCGGGTGGGCAGGCCGTCTCTGTGACGTTAGGTTCGACACCGAAGCATTCCGGGGAGGACGAACACCATGAACCAGGCAGCCGCGGTCTATCCGCAGACGATGTCGGCAAGGACCTGGGCCATGCTCGTGTGCCTCGGGCTGATCTGGGGCGGATCGTTCTTCTTCGCCCGCGTCGCCGTCCAGCACATCCCGCCGGTCACCCTCGTTCTCCTGCGGGTCGCGATCGCGGCCCTTGCCCTTCACCTCTACCTGCGCGGCCGCCACGGCCTCTATCCGACGCTCTGGCTGCGCTGGCGGGAGTTCCTCGTCATGGGGCTCTTGAACAACGTCATCCCGCACATCCTGATCTTCACGGGCCAGACCGAGATCGGCGCCGGGCTGGCGGCGATCCTGAACGCCACGACGCCCATCTTCACCGTTTTGATCGCCAACTGGCTGACCGAGGACGAAAAGCTGTCGGCGGCAAAGATCGCCGGCTGCCTGGTCGGCCTGCTCGGCACCGCCGTCCTGGTGGGGCCGCGGGCGCTGGCGCCCTTTGCCGGCGGCAGCGACGGCCCGCCCCTCTGGGCGCTGCTTCTCCCGGTCGCGGCCGCGGCCAGCTACGGGCTGTCGGCGACCTATGGCAAGCGCTTCCGCGGCGTTGCCGCGCCGGTGACGGCAACCGGGCAACTGACGGCCTCCACCGTCGTTCTCCTGCCGCTCGCCGCGCTCGTCGACCAGCCCTGGTCGCTGCCGATGCCGCCGCTCGGCGCCGTGCTCGCCGTCCTGGCGCTGGCACTGCTGTCCACCGCCTATGCCTACATCCTGTTCTTCCGGATCATGGCGGCGGCCGGCGCCACCAACACCTCGCTCGTCACCCTGCTGGTGCCCCCGAGCGCCATCCTCGCCGGCGTCGTCTTCCTCGGCGAAAGCATCTCGCTGCCGGTGGCCGCCGGCATGCTGCTCGTCCTCCTCGGCCTCGTCATCCTCGACGGACGCCTCTTGGGAAAGAGAGCGGCCTAGCGGAGGGGCTCCCGCGACCGCGCGCGAGGGGCCTGCGGCCACACCGGAAAATCATGGCCGCCAGCCCGTCCCGGATTGGAACTGATTCTAGGCCTGGCCGTTTTCTGCTACGAAATCGTGATCACCGCCGTTAACCGAGGTGAAGATTTCGTGAAGGCCCATAAGGGCCGAAAGTGCATTTGAGATCAGCCGTTTAGAATTGTGGAAAACCCGTGACGCGCAATGTGATGCCGCAATGCAACACACAAACAACTTTTCAAAACGGATTTTTCGGACCTATTATCAGCCCGCAACGCAAGGGAGGTAAGCCGATGGGTATCACACATTCCTTGAATGTTCTGATGATCAGTGCAGCGTTCCTCTTCGTCGCCAGCATGATTTTCATCTGACGGCAGCGTAGTCCACAAGGACCAAAAACGCAGAGACTAGTTCAAGAAACGCATGGCCCACAGCGCCATGCGTTTTTTCTTTGCCCAAGGAGCCGAAGCCGGCGGCGCGGCACGCCGCCCGGCCGAAGCCGGTGGTCAGGCCGCCGCCCCTTCGGCCCTGGCCCGCTCGACGTCCTGTTCCGGCCGCAGGCCGACACGGTCGAGAACCGAGGCGACGAGTGCGGAGCGGTTCATCGTATAGAAATGAAATTCGTCGACGCCGAGCGCGATCAGGCCGTCCACCTGCCGTGCGGCGAGTTCGACCGCAACGGCCGCCCGTTCCTCGGCGCGGTCGGCGAGCGGCTCGAGGCGATCGGCCAGCCACTGCGGCACGCTGGCCCCGCAGAGCCCGGCGAACTTCTGCACCTGCCCGAGATTGTGGACGGGAAGGATGCCGGGGACGATCGGGATTTCGATCCCCGCCGCCCGCACGCGATCGCGGTAGCGCGCATAGAGATCGTTGTCGAAGAAGAACTGGGTCAGCGCGCGGGTGGCGCCGGCATCCACTTTGCGCTTGAGCATGTCGATGTCGGCTGCGACATCGTGGCTCTCGGGATGTTTTTCCGGATAGGCGGAGACGGAGATCTCGAAGTCGGCGATCGCCTTCAGGCCCGCCACCAGCTCGGCGGCATTGGCATAGCCGCCGGGCGTCGGCTCGTAGGCCGCGCCGATGCCGCCGGCCGGATCGCCGCGCAGGGCCACGAAGTGGCGGACGCCCGCCGCGCGGAACTCGTCGACCACCGCCCTCACCTCCGCCTTCGTGGCGCCGACGCAGGTCAGGTGCGCGGCCGCCGGCAGCGCGGTGTCGCTAAGGATCCGCGATATGGTGGCAAGCGTCGGCCCGCGGGTGGAGCCGCCGGCGCCATAGGTCACCGAGACGAAATCGGGCCGATAGGCCGCAAGCGTGTCGATCGTCTCGCCGAGCTGCTGCTTGGCCTCCTCGCTCCGCGGCGGAAAGAACTCGAAGGAGAGCTTCGGGCCCCTGCTGCGGCCGGCGTTCCTGGCAATCGTCATGTCAATGTCTCCGGCCGATGGCGATGAGGGGTTCGGCGTTCTCGGCCGCGGGCGCGGCACGCCGGTCGCGCGCCAGCCAGATCGTGACCGTCAGCGCGTCGGCTCCGGCGCCTGCCGGGGTGAGGTCGATGGTCTGCTCCGGCGACAGCCCCGCCTGTTCCAGCCATTCCTCCATGGCCTGGTGCGAAAAGCCGAGCCGCAGATGCGCGTGCTCGTCGCGCAGATGCTCCAGCCCGTGCGGCGCAAGGTCGATGATCACCAGCCGTCCGGCCGGCTTCAGCATCCGCGCGGCCTCGGCGATCGCCGAGCTCGGCTCGTCGAGGAAGTGCAGCACCTGGTGGATCGTCACCACGTCGAACTCGTCGCGCTCGAGCGGCAGGTTGAAGATGTCGCCGTGGCGGATGGAGGCCTTGGTGATGCCGGCGCGATCGAGATTGGCGCGCGCCACCGCCAGCATGTCGCGGCTGGCATCGACGCCGACGCCGCGCCGGTAGAGGCCCTCGAACAGCTGCAGGATGCGGCCGGTGCCGGTGCCGAGATCGAGAAACGCCTCGACCGGCTCTTCGCCGATGAGCTTCAAAAGCGCCGCCTCGACGTCGGCCTCGCTGACATGCAGCCGCCGCAGTTCGTCCCACTCGGCGGCGTTGCGGCTGAAATAGGCCTGCGCCTTCTCCGCCCGCGCCCGCTTCAGCACGTCCAGCCGCTCGGCGTCGCGCCTGAACACCGGATCCGCCGCGTCCGTCTGGTCCAGAAGCAGGCGCGCCAGCGACACCGCCGCCCCGTCATGGGCGAGCCGGAAATAGGCCCAGGCGCCTTCCTGGTAGCGTTCGATCAGCGCCGCCTCCGCCAGAAGCTTCAGATGGCGGGAAATGCGCGGCTGCGACTGGCCGAGGATGTCGGTGAGGTCGGTCACAGTCAGGTCGCCGCGGGCGAGCAGCGCCAGCAGTCGCAGCCGGGTCGATTCGCCAGCCGTCTTCAAAACCTCTACAATGTCGTCCAAGCCGAGCTTTGCCACGCCGCGCCCCACCGCCAATCAAGACATAAAGATATGTTTATGTCATGATTTAGCTGAGCGCAAGTCGTAATCTTCGCGAAAGGCTCGCCCCTCCACCGATTGGCTTCCGACATGCTCGCCCAAAACGGATCGGGCGCAGCATGCGGCCGGCATGCTGCGCCCGTTGACAGGCGGTGGCGCGCGACGTGTCAGCGCGTCAGGCGCTTGTAGGTCACCCGCTTCGGATTGACCGAATCCGGGCCGAGGCGGCGGATCTTGTCCTGCTCGTAGTCCTCGAAGTTGCCCTCGAACCATTCCACGTGGCTGTCGCCCTCGAAGGCCAGGATATGGGTCGCCAGCCGGTCGAGAAACATGCGGTCGTGGCTGATGATGACGGCGCAGCCGGCGAAGCTCTCGAGCGCATCCTCCAGCGCCGCCAGCGTCTCGGTGTCGAGGTCGTTGGTCGGTTCGTCGAGCAGGATGACGTTGCCGCCGGCCTTCAGCATCTTGGCGAGGTGCACGCGGTTGCGCTGGCCGCCGGACAGCGTGCCGACCTTCTGCTGCTGGTCGCCGCCCTTGAAGTTGAAGGCGCCGCAATAGGCGCGCGAATTGACCTCGTGCTTGCCGAGCTTGATCACGTCGTTGCCGCCGGAGATCTCCTCCCAGACGGTCTTGTTGCCGTCGAGCGCGTCGCGGCTCTGGTCGACATAGCCGAGATCGACCGTCTCGCCGACGCGGATATCGCCGCTGTCGGGCTTCTCCTGGCCGGTGATCATCCGGAACAGGGTCGTCTTGCCGGCGCCGTTCGGGCCGATGACGCCGACGATGCCGCCGGGCGGCAGCTTGAAGGTCAGGTTCTCGATCAGCACGCGGTCGCCGTAGGACTTGGTGAGGTTCTCCGCCTCGATCACCACCTGGCCGAGGCGCTCGCCGACGGGGATGACGATCTGGGCGTCGCCGGGACGACGATCGGCCGCCGCCTTGACCAGTTCGTCATAGGCCCGGATACGCGCCTTCGACTTGGCCTGCCGCGCCTTCGGGCTGGACGCCATCCATTCCTGCTCGCGCGAGAGCGCCTTCTGCCGTGCGGCCTCCTCGCGGCCTTCCTGCTGCATGCGCTTGGCCTTCGCCTGCAGATAGGCCGAGTAGTTGCCCTCGTAGGGAATGCCGCGGCCGCGGTCGAGCTCCAGGATCCAGCCGGTGACGTGATCGAGGAAGTAGCGGTCGTGGGTGATCATCAGGACGGCGCCCGGATATTCGCGCAGGTGCTTTTCCAGCCAGGCGATCGTCTCGGCGTCGAGGTGGTTGGTCGGCTCGTCGAGGAGCAGGAGGTCCGGCTGCGACAGGAGCAGCTTGCAGAGCGCCACGCGGCGCTTCTCGCCGCCCGACAGGTTGGTGACGTCGGCATCGCCCGGCGGGCAGCGCAGCGCGTCCATCGCCATCTCCACCTGGCTCTCCAGGTCCCAGAGGTTCTGGCTGTCGATGATGTCCTGCAGCTTGGCGCCCTCTTCGGCCGTTTCGTCCGAATAGTTCATCATCAGCTCGTTGTAGCGGTCGAGGATCGCCTTCTTGCCGGCGACGCCTTCCATGACGTTCTCGAGCACGGTCTTCGACGCGTCGAGCTGCGGCTCCTGCGGCAGGTAGCCGACGGTCGCCCCCTCCGCCACCCAGGCTTCGCCGGTAAATTCCTTGTCGAGGCCCGCCATGATCCGCAGAACGGTCGACTTGCCGGCGCCGTTCGGCCCGAGGATACCGATCTTGGCATCCGGATAGAAGGACAGGTGGATGTTCTCCAGGACCTTCTTGTTGCCATAGGCCTTGTTGAGCCCGGCCATGTGATAGATGAACTGACGTGCCATACCGCGTGTGCTCCGCATCGGAAGAAATTTGCCGCTATGTAGGGGAATTCACGCCCAGCGGCAATGCGGCGACCGCACCGGGATCGCGATTTGCCCCTCTTTGCGCAGCCGCCCTTCCTCCCTGTCGGGCCGCAAAGCATGACCGATGCACGCCCGCCTACGCCAAGGCGCCCGGCCGACCTACACGGCATGCCCAGCCAAGGCGCAGGTTCCGGCGCAAAGCCAGAAACGAAGCAGAGAGTCCCGTGCGTAGGCGGCGGTGACCGCCGCCTTTCGCCGGTCCGCCGGATCAGTCGGACACCGCGGACGCCAGCAGTCCAGCCGCGCACTCCGATTTGGTGACGGCCGCCCCCTGGATCGACGTCCGCAGGTCTCCCTCGGCGGAAGCAAGCCCGATCGTCAGGCCGGTGACCACCGTCCGGCCGTCCACGGCGCGGCATCGCAGGCGCACGCGCTCGCCGGCGCCGCTGCCGAAGGCGGCGTCGAAGGCCGCGGCCACGGCGGTCATCGTCACCGTCTCGCCCGCATGCGCCTCGAAGAAGGCGCCGACCGCCGAGCCGTTGACCGTGTCCAGCAGATCGAGCGAACGGCCATAGTAGTCCTCCGCGGTCGCGGCGTGGCAGGTTCCGTTCATCAGCCACTGGTGGCGATCGAGGCCGGAAGCCGTCCGGGCATGGCCGCGGCGAGCCGCTTCGCCGTCCGCTCCGCGAGCACGAGCTCCGGCAGGTCGCTCCAACGCCCGGTGCGGTCGCGCCGCTTCAAAGCCGCATCGATGCCGCAGTAGCTCTTGCGCACCTGCCACAGGCCGTGCAGGGCCAGCCCGCCCGGCGCCGTTTGCCGCCCTGCCTCCGCGCACTCGGCGAGCGCGGGCCTGGTCAGGCAGAACCCCGGCTGCCAGGTCAGCGCCAGCACATGGCGCGTCGTCCCTTCGCCGCCGGCCGGCCTGTCCGGCTGCGCCGGCAGCGGCGCGGCCAGCAGCGGGGACGCCGAAGCACCCGCAAGGAAGGCGAAGGCGACAAGAAGGCATGCAAGTCTCGACATCATGGCGACACTCCCCAAAACCAGAACAAACCATAAACATTAATCAACATATGCGCGAAAAATGCAACCGGGAATTTCGCCTCGCCATCCGAAAACGCTCGAGAAGCCGGGCCGGCGCGGCGAAGTGATTGCCATTCCTGGGAAAATCGGTTTGATGACCGCAGACGTCCGATCCGCCGAAGGCCACCCGCCGAAGATGTTTTCCGAGATCCCGCCGCTGCCGAGCCCGACCGGTGCCCGCCTCGCCTTGCGCCATGCGGCCGCCACGGGTGCCCCCAGGGGCATCGTGCTGGTCAGCCACGGCCTTGCCGAGCATGCGGGGCGCTATGGCGCCTTTGCCGACCGCCTCGCCGCGGACGGTTTCCACGTCTATGCCCATGATCATCGCGGCCATGGCCGCACAAGCGCGCCCGACGCGCCGCTCGGCCGCTTCGCCGAGCGCGACGGCCACCGGGTTGCCGTGGAAGACATGCTGGCCGTGCGCCAGATGGCGGTCGGCCGCCATCCCGGGCTTCCGGTCGTCCAGTTCGGCCATTCCATGGGCGGGCTGCTCGCGCTCGCCTTCGCCGAGACCCATCCCGACAAGATCGACGCGCTGGCGGTCTGGAATTCCAACTTCCACGTGGGCCTCGCCGGCCGCGCCGCCCAGGTGATCCTGCGCGCCGAGCGCATGCTGAAGGGGTCCGACGTGCCGAGCGGACTGCTGCCGAGACTGACCTTCTCGGCCTGGGCGAAGGCGGTTGCCGACCGACGGACAGAGTTCGACTGGCTGTCGCACGACGAGGCCGAGGTCGCGCACTACGTCGAGGACCCGCTTTGCGGCTTCGACGCCAGCGTCTCGCTCTGGCGCGACATCTTCGCCATGACCTTCGAGGCCGCCTCGCACCCGCGGATCGATCGCCTGCCGCGGGCGCTGCCCATCCATCTCGTCGGCGGCGACGAGGACCCGGCGACGGATTTCGGCCGCGCCGTCACCTGGATGGGCAAGCGTCTCCGAAAGAGGGGCCTTGCCGACGTGACCGACGTCGTCTATCGCGGTCTGCGCCATGAAACCCTGCTGGAGCGGCAAGACCTGCGCCAGCGGCCCGTCGACGACTTCTGCCGCTGGTGCCAGAGGGTCACGCGCCAGAACCGGTACGAAACGACATGACCATCAATCCGGCATCGGCGAAGACCGCCCCCCGCAACGAGATCGGCCTGGGCCTGACGCTGATGGTCGTCTCTGTGCTGATCGCGCCGGTGATCGACATCTTCTCCAAGCTCGCCGTGGTCGACGTTCCCGCCACCGTGATCACGCTCTGCCGCTTCCTGTTCCAGACGCTGACGCTGGTGCCGGTGGTGCTCTGGCGCGGCACGCTGTTCGACCTGACGCGCCGGAAGGTGGCGCTGCATGCGCTGCGCGGCCTGATGACGGCGGTGGTGATGATCAGCTTCGTCACCGCGCTCGCCGTCATGGAGGTTGCAGACGCGCTGGCGATCTTCTTCGTCGAGCCGGTCATCCTGACCATCCTCGGCGCGATCTTCCTGAAGGAAACGATCGGCTGGCGGCGTTACACGGCCTGCGCCGTGGGCTTCCTCGGCGCGCTGCTGGTCATCCAGCCGAGCCTGCAGGAGGTCGGCCCCGTCGCGCTCTTGCCGGTGGTGTCGGCCTTCGCGCTCGCCGTCTACCTGCTGATCACCCGGCTTGCCGCCCAGAGCGAGGATCCCTGGTCGATGCAGCTCCACACCGGCCTCTGGGGCGCAGGCTTCGCCGGCCTCGCCCTTCTCGTCGGCGGTTCGCTCGGCCTGCCGGCCTTCACGCCGATCCTACCCGAGGGCGACGCGGCGCTCTATATCGTCGGCGCCGGCATCGCCGCGACCATCTCCGGCATCTTCGGCGCCTATGCCTACCGCAATGCGCCGGCCTCGGTGCTGGCGCCGCTGCAGTATCTCGAGATCGTCTCGGCGACGGCGCTCGGCTGGTGGGTGTTCGGCGACCTGCCGGATGCGCTGAAATGGCTCGGCATATCGATCATCATCGGCTCCGGCCTCTACGTGATCTGGCGCGAGCACCAGTTGCGCAAGCGCGCCACGCTGCCGCCGATGCCGCCGCTCGCCTGACACCCGGGTCTCAGCGCCGGAAAAATTGCGCAAAGCCAAGGGGTAAGTCCCCGGGATCATCAACCCATGCGGCGTTGATGCTATCTCCGGCCCGGCGATTTTGTTATCCAGATCCCTGCGTCGCAAGCAGATTCCGAATGGAACACCGGCGACGGCAAGGAGGATACCGATGGACGAGAAGAACCTGCCGCTCTCCGGCATCCGCGTCATCGAACTTGCGCGCGTGCTCGCCGGCCCCTGGGCCGGCCAGATGCTGGCCGATCTCGGCGCCGACGTGATCAAGGTCGAAAACCCCGACGGCGGCGACGAAACCCGCGGTTGGGGCCCGCCCTTCGTCACCGGCAAGGACGGCGAGAACCTCTCTGCCGCCTACTATCATTCGACCAACCGCAACAAGCGCTCGATCACCGTCGACTTCCGCACCGAGGAAGGCCGTGCCGTCGTCCGCCGCCTCGTGCAGACGGCCGATGTCGTCATCGAGAACTTCAAGGTCGGAGGATTGAAGAAATACGGCCTCGACTACGAGAGCCTCGCCGCCGAGAACCCGAAGCTCGTCTATTGCTCGATCACCGGCTTCGGCCAGGACGGGCCCTATGCCGCCCGCGCCGGCTACGACTACATCGTCCAGGGCATGTCCGGCTTCATGTCGGTGACCGGTTCGCCCGACGGCGAGCCGATGAAGGCGGGCGTCGCGATCGCCGACATCTTCACCGGCATCTATGCGGTCACCGCCATCCAGGCCGCCCTCATCCATGCGCTGCGCACCGGCCGCGGCCAACAGATCGACATGGCGCTGCTCGACGTGCAGACCGCCGTCATGGCCAACCAGAACATGAACTACCTCGTCTCCGGCACCGCCCCGACCCGCCTCGGCAACGCCCATCCGAACATCACCCCCTACGAGGTGATCAAGACCGCCGACGGCCACATGATCCTCGCCGTCGGCAATGACGGCCAGTTCCAGCGCCTCTGCGCGATCCTCGGGCTCGACGGGCTTGCCGCCGACGAGCGCTTTGCCACCAACCGCGCCCGCGTCCGCCACCGCGACGAACTGCGCCCGCTGATCCTTGAGCGCAGCCGGCAGTGGCAGAAGACAGCGCTTCTGAAGGCCTGCGAGGACAACGGCGTGCCGGCCGGCCCGATCAACTCGATCGCCGAGACCTTCGACGATCCGCAGGTGAAGGCCCGGGGCCTGCGCCTCGACCTTGCCGACCGCGACGGCAATGCCATCCCCACCGTGCGCATGCCGGTCGTCTTTTCGCAGACGCCGCTCGCCTACGAGCGCCCGAGCCCGCGGCTCGGCGAGCACACCGACGAGATCCTGGCCGAACTGGAAAGCCTTGAAGCAAAGAGGAAATCTGCATGACCGAGCACGCCAGCAATCCTGCAACGCAGGCCGGCCGCACCGGCGGCCAGCTGATCGTCGACGCGCTCGTCGCAAACGGCGTGAAGCGCCTCTCCTGCGTGCCGGGGGAGAGCTTCCTCGCCGTGCTCGATGCGCTGCACGACACCGACATCGACGTTCTCGTCTGCCGCCAGGAAGGCGGCGCGGCGATGATGGCCGACTGCTGGGGCCGGCTGACCGGCGAGCCGGGCATCTGCATGGTCACCCGCGGCCCCGGCGCCACCAACGCCTCGGCGGGCCTGCACATCGCCCGGCAGGATTCGGTGCCGATGATCCTCTTCATCGGCCAGGTCCAGCGCGACGCCCGCGAGCGCGAGGCCTTCCAGGAGATCGAGTACCGCCGCGCCTTCACCGAGGTCGCCAAATGGGTGGCCGAGATCGACGATGCCCGCCGCATCCCCGAATTCGTCACCCGCGCCTTTGCGGTCGCGACTTCGGGACGGCCCGGCCCGGTCGTGGTGGCGCTGCCGGAGGACATGCTGACCGATACGGTGGAGGCGGTATCCGCCCGGCCCTACGTCCCCGTCGAGGCCCATCCCGGCCCGGCCCAGCTCGCAAAATTCAGGGACCTTCTGGAAAAGGCCGAGCGGCCGGTCGCGATCCTCGGCGGCACGCGCTGGGACGAAGAGAGCGTCGCGGCGTTCACCGCCTTCGCCGAGCGCTTCGCGCTGCCCGTCGCCTGCTCCTTCCGCCGGCAGATGCTATTCGATCATTTGCATCCGAACTATGCCGGCGATTCCGGCATCGGCATCAATCCGGCGCTGGCCAAGGAAATCCGCGAGGCCGACCTCGTGCTGATGCTGGGCGGCCGCTATTCGGAAATGCCCTCCTCCGGCTACACGCTGATGGACGTCCCCTACCCGCAGCAGACGCTGGTGCACGTCCACCCCGATCCGTCCGAACTCGGCCGCGTCTATCGGCCGGACCTTGCGATCTGTGCCGCCCCGGCGGATTTCGTCGCGGCCCTCGCCGGTCTCTCGCCGCTCGTCCCGCCCCGCTGGGCGGAGCGGACGAAGGCCATGCACGCGGCCTATCGCGCCTGGTCGACGCCGCCGGCCGCCGGCCCCGGCGACGTCCACATGGGCCCGATCATGGCCTGGATCGAGGAGAACGTCCCGCAGGATGCGATCTTCACCAACGGCGCCGGCAACTATGCGACCTGGCTGCACCGCTTCCACCGCTTCCGCCGCTTCGCAACGCAGGCCGCCCCCACCTCCGGCTCGATGGGCTACGGCCTGCCGGCGGCGGTGGCGGCGAAAAAGCTGTTTCCCCAACGTGAGGTCGTCTGCTTTGCCGGCGACGGCTGCTTCCTGATGCACGGGCAGGAATTCGCCACCGCCGTGCGCTACGGCCTGCCGATCATCGCGATCGTGGTCAACAACGGCATGTACGGCACGATCCGCATGCATCAGGAGCGGGAATATCCCGGCCGCGTCAGCGCCACCGGCCTGACGAACCCCGATTTCGCAGCGCTCGCCGTCTCCTACGGCGGCCACGGCGAGACGGTGACCACGACCGAGGCCTTCGCGCCCGCCTATCTGCGGGCGCGCGCGAGCGGCAAGCCGGCGATCATCGAAGTGCAACTCGACCCGGAAGCGATCACGCCCGCGCGGACGCTGACGCAGATCAGGGAGAGGAAATAGGGACGCGGAGGGAGAGGAAACCGGTCAGCGCGCAAGTTCCCGCTTCAGCATTCTCGCCAGTTGATCGCACTTGCCGACGGTATGTTCATTCGCCGCTTGAGCCTGCTTGTGCGTGACGCTACCTCGAACTGCCGCGAAGGCGCGATCGGCAGCCGCGCGAGGATTTTCGAATTGCCCCTTCGCGAATTTCAGGAAGAGCGCCTTGGCGTCACGCACCATTCGCGGCCGCTTGTAGCGCAGGTCGCAGATGGTCGCGATGGTGAGGCTCGTGGAAGCCACTCCCATGCGTGCATCCGCGGGGATGGGAGGCATCTCCTCCGCAAGCACGGTCGATGCAAAGACAAGGCTCGCAAGATAGATAGAGACACCGATCTTCAACGCCATCGCAGTCAATTAGCCCCGCAGATGCTGCGTCTGGCCGTAGATATTGGTCGAGCGGGCGCCGGAGCGGCAGTAGCCGAGCATCGGCCGCGGCAGGTCGTCGAGCGCATCGACCATGGCGGTGACGGCATCGGCGGTCACCCCCATCGGGCCGACCGGGATGTGCCTGATCTCCAGCCCGAGTTCCTTTGCACGCGCGGCGATCGCGGAAAATTCCGGCTGGTCCGGACTCTCGTGGTCCGGCCGGTGGCAGACGATCGACTTGAAGCCCATGGCCTTGATCTCGTCCAACTCCTCGACGGCGATCTGGCCGGAGACCGAGTATTCGTCGTTGATCGCGCGGATATCCATGATGCGAACCCTTCGTGAAATCTGGTGGCTTCGATGTAGGCTGCGCGGCGCCGGGCGTCAATCGTCGGAAGGCGGACGCCCTACCGAAGCTCGAAGGACAGGCCGTAGCTGACGCTCTCGCCGGGGGAGAAATCCTGCATCTCGCCGGACGCGATCAGTTCCGCCCGGCCGGCCAGCCGGTGCGAGACCGGCTCGATGCCCATCACATGGCAGCCGGGCGACTGATTGCGCCAGACCTGCAGGTAGGCCAGCGTGTCGGTTCGGAAGCGCACGTGCAGGCTACGCCCGCCGAGAGCCGCGATCGGCCCGATCGCGACGTCCGCCCAGCCGTGCTGCGCCGTCTCCCGGGCAGAAACGCAGAAGATCTTCATGTCGCCCTCGCCGAAGCGCCAGGGCAGGCCGCCATCCTCCAGCATCGCGCCGGAAAGCCGGGTGTTCTGGTCGAACAGCCGCGTGTTGAAATTGATGTGATACATCGCAACCGGCGGCCACGGGCGGCTGCCGGTATTGGTCACGACGTCGTCGAGCGTGATGTGGCCGGTCGAGCGATCGGCGCGCCAGAGACGCCGCAGTTCCGCCGTCTCGCCGTTGGCGAGCGAGACCGGGACGCGCGCCTGGCAGACGACCTCGCCCTCGTCCTCCTCGAAGAGGATGTCCTTGGCGGGATGGGACGACAGCGAGCCGTGCAGCGGGTAGTGCCTGCCGTCCGCAGCCCCTTCGACCGGTTCGGGATGGCGGATATGGTCCGGGCCGCAGGAGAACATGAAGCCGGGCAGCGCCCTGTCGATGCGCGGATCGCCGTCCGAGGGGATCGCCGAACCCGGCGCCAGGTTTATGCCGAAAAAGATCGCGTCTCTGAGATCGAGCGCGGACTGCGAATCAAGCGCCAGATCGAAGCTGTGCGCTCCGTTCTCGGCAGTCAGGGCGAGGGTCATGTCTTCTCCCGGAATCGTCTTTCGTGCGATGCTAGCCCAGGCCCGCCGATTCCGATACCGGATTATCGGCCGCCGGCCGCGCCGTCAGGACAAGGATAACTGCTTGCAAAGGTTGCGGAACCGGAGAAATCGCCGGGCGTTATGCCATGGATCGGCAAGGCGCGCGGGACGTCGCGCGCTGGCCGTGGAGAACGGAAAATGCGATCGTTAGCCGTCCATTAACCATCGTTTTCCATTTTCCATATTAACGTCGAAATTGAGTGCCACGTCCCGGACATAGCTTAGAGGACAGGTTAACCCCGTGAATTCCGTTTTGAAAACAAGCATTTCCCTGCTCACCCTGGCGGCAATCCTGGCCGCCGCGCCCGCCAGTGCGCAGACGTTCTATGGCGACCGGGACGAGCGGACGGTGCTGGTGACGCCGGACGGAGCCTTCCTCGACTATATTCCCGCCGACGGCAGCGTGCGCGCGGCGCGCGATCGCCAGGGCCGCCGCGTCTATGTCGACGCCTGGGGAAACCTCGTCGCGACGGAAATGCAGGTCCAGCGCGAATTCTCCGGCTACGACCGGCGCGACATGCGCCGCAACCGCTATCGGCAGGTTGAGGGCTATCCGGAAACCTCGCCCGACTATTTCCCGCCCGCCCCCGGCCAGGGCGCCGGCTACGGCGACGACCTGACCACCGGCTCGGTGCCCGACTACCGGGACAATGCTCCTGGCGCGGTCGACCGCTCCGACCTGCCCCAGCCGATGCCGGGCGAAGCCTATCCGGATCAGCCGCCGCAGGGCTTTGGCCAGGGCTACGGCACGGACGACATGGCCGCCCTTCCCGAGGCACCGCTCGACGGCCAGGACGCATTCGTGCCGGGCCCGCAGTTCCCCCAGGCGACGGCGATCGGCAAGAAGTCGTCGGCCGAAGTGACGGCGCTGCAGGTCTTCCTCGACCGGGAGGGTTTCTCGCCGGGCGTGATCGACGGCAAGAAGGGCTCAAACGTCGTCAAGGCGATCGAGGCCTGGCAGCTCGCCAACGGCGAGACGCTCGACCCCAACGACACCGATTCCATCGTCGAGCGGCTGCACCTGAACGGCGGCATGCCGTTCACCACCTACGAGATCACCGCAGCCGACGCGGCCGGGCCCTACGTGGCGTCGATCCCAGAGGACTACGCCCACAAGGCCGCCCTCCCCGCCCTCTCCTACACGTCCACGACCGAGGCGCTGGCCGAGCGCTTCCACATGGACGAGAACTACCTGAAGGAGATGAACCCCGGCGTGGACTTCACCATCCCCGGCACGATCATCAAGGTGATCAATGTCGGCGAGCCGAAGAAGGCCAAGGTCGCAAGGATCATCGCCGACAAGGGCCGCAAGCAGGTGCTGGCCTATGACGACGCGGGCGCCCTCGTCGCGGCCTATCCGGCGAGCATCGGCTCGTCCGACACCCCGTCCCCGTCAGGCACGGTGACGGTGGAGCGGATCGCGTTCAACCCGAACTACACCTACAATCCGAAGATCAATTTCCAGCAGGGCGCCAACGACAAGGTGCTGACCCTGCAGCCGGGCCCGAACGGCCCGGTCGGCACGATCTGGATCGCGCTGTCGAAGCCCACCTACGGCATCCACGGCACCCCGGATCCCTCGAAGATCGGCAAGACCCAGAGCCACGGCTGCATCCGCCTGACCAACTGGGACGCCACCGAGCTCGCCAAGATGACCTCGAAGGGCGTCACGGTCGAGTTCGTCGACTGATCGCGGATCGCCCGGCCGCCGTGCGTGGCGGGCCCGTTTCCCGACATCATCGATGCACGGAGGCGTGCCGCTTCCGCAGTGGACGGCGGCTCGCGCACATCAACGGCGCGGCTTCCTGCCCCCGGTCGCAACGGAAGCCGGTGGCTGCGCGCCGCTGCGCTGCGCATGCGAGGCAACACGGACCAGCCTCTGGAACTTGGGGCAATCCATATGGCTTTCGGCCGGGCATTCGGCCACATGGCGCAGCGCGTTCCTGAGCGTGACCAGCCTTCGGATCTGCAGCTCGAGCGCATCGGCGCGGGCGTGCATCATGGCGCGCGGCACATCCGGCACGCCGTCGCGGCCGAACATTCCCCTGATCTCGTCGAGGCTGAAACCGGCCGTCTTGCCGAGCGATATCAGCGCAAGCTGGGTCAGCGTCTCCGGCCCGTACTGGCGCCGCAGCCCGTGGCGGCCGACCGAGGCGATCAGGCCGACCTCCTCGTAGTAGCGCAGCGTCGACGGCGGCACGCCGCTTCGTTCCGATAGCACGCCGATGTCGAGAAATTTCATGCTTGACCTCAAGTTGACTTGAAGTGGCAGACTAGCCTCATCCTGACACTTCAACAAGAGGAACTGCCATGAAACTCATCGATCGAATGAAGACCTCTCCGCCTGCGCTGACCGCCCTTGCCGGCTCGATGCTGCTGTCGTCGCTCGGCGTCAGCATCGCCACGGTGGCGCTCCCGGCGCTCGCCCGAGACTTTTCCGCCTCCGTTTCCGACGCCCGCTGGGTCGTCCTCGCCTATCTCGTCTCCGCCACGGTCGCGATCGTGCTGGCCGGACGGTTCGGCGACCTTTTCGGCCACCGCCGCGTATTGGTCGCGGGCCTCGTCGTCTTCACCGCAGCCTCCGTCCTGTGTGCCGCGGCCCCGACGCTTGCGATCCTGATCGCCGGACGCGCCGTCCAGGGCATGGGCGGCGCCATCCTGATGGCACTGCCCGTCTCGCTGATCCGCGAAACCGTTCCCAAGGAACGCACCGGCTCGGCGATGGGGCTGCTCGGCACGATGTCGGCGATCGGAACCGCGCTCGGGCCGTCGGTGGGCGGCATGCTCGTCTCCGGCCTGTCCTGGCGCGCAGCCTTCGCAGCCCTCGCCGCCGCCGGCGTTCTGGCGCTCGGTGTGGCGATCGTCACCATCCCGAGGACCGCCGCCGCAGCGCCCCGCCCGGACGCCCGGATGGACGCCCGGATGGACTGGCCGGGCGCCGCCCTGCTGGCCGCCACTTTGATCCTCTATGCGCTCGCGACCGCCGGCGGAAAGGCGGGCCCGATGCCGGGGACGACCCTGCTCCTGCCCGCCGCAGCCCTTGCCCTGGCGCTCTTCGTCATCGTCGAGGCCCGTTCGGCTGTCCCGCTGGTGCCGGTCTCGATCCTCCGCGACCGGGCGACCGCGACCGCACTCGCAACCAGCCTTCTGGTCGCCACCGTCATGATGTCCACCCTGGTCGTGGGCCCGTTCTATCTGGCTTTCGGCCTCGGGCTGGACGAGGCCCTGGTCGGTCTCGTCATGGCGGTCGGGCCGGTGACCGCGGCCGTCTCCGGCATCGTCGCCGGACGGGTCACGGACCGTTTTGGCACCCGCCCGGTCCTTGCCGCCGGCCTGGTCGAGATGATCCTCGGCCTCGTCTGCCTGGCGTTCCTGCCGCGCCTCGTCGGCGTCGCCGGCTACGTCGCCTCGCTGATCGTCCTGACACCGGGATTCCAGCTGTTCCTCGCCGCGAACAACACGTCCGTCATGGCCGCCGCCCGGAACGAGCAACGCGGGCTCCTGTCCGGCCTGCTCGGGCTGTCGCGCAACCTCGGCTTCATGAGCGGCGCCTCGGTGATGGCAACGCTGTTTGCCACCGCGCTCGGGCCGAAGGACCTCGCCGCCACCGCTCCGGCGACCGTCGCCGGCGCCTTCACGACGACGTTCCTCTTTGCCGCCGGCCTGAGCCTCATGGCCCTTGCCCTGGCGTTCTTCGGCCGTCCTGCCGCGCAGGAAAGTGTCGAGGCGGCGTAGCCGGTCTTTCAGGCCGCGCGGACGTAGCCGGCCGCCGGCGCCGCCGCGGCCTGCCCACTGGTGCGGAACGCGCTCAGCCGTTCCGCGATCGAGGCGGCGTCCTTGGACAGGGCCTGGCTTGCGGCATTGGCCTGCTCGACCATCGAGGCATTCTGCTGGGTGATCTGGTCCATCGCGCCGATCGCCTGGTTGACCGCCTGCAGGCCGGTCGCCTGCTCGGCCGTGCTGGCGCGGATCGCCGAGAAGACCGAGCTCACCTCGACCACCTGCGCCACGATCTGGCGCAGCGACTGGGCGACCTCGTTGACCGAGCGGACGCCGTCCTCCACCTGGCCGTGCGACTTGGCGATCAGGTTCTGGATGTCCTTGGCGGCATCGGCGCAGCGTTGCGCCAGCGCCCGCACTTCCGAGGCGACGACGGCGAAGCCCCGGCCGGCCTCGCCGGCCCGCGCCGCCTCGATGCCGGCATTCAACGCCAGAAGGTTCGTCTGGAAGGCGATCTCGTCGATGACCTCGATGATGCTGGCGATGCTGGCCGACGACTGCTGGATATCCTCCATCGCGGCAATCGCCTGCGCGACCACCTCGCCGCTGCGTTCGGCGTTTCCGCGCGCCGCGGTCACGAGCTGGTTGGCGTCGTCGGCGCTCTTGGCCGTCTGGCGCACCGTCGTCGTCACCTCTTCGACGGCGGCCGCCGTCTCTTCCAGGTTGGCCGCCTGCCGCTCGGTGCGCCGGGCGAGATCCTCCGAGGCCGCGGCGATCTCCTGGACGCTGACGTTGATCGAGCCCACGCCCGTATGGATGCCGCCGATCGCCTGCGACAGGGCGGAGACCGCATGGTTGAAGTCATGACGCAGCGCCTCATAGGCCTCCGGCAACTCGCCCTCGATCCGCACCGTCAAGTCGCCGTCGGAGATCCGCTTCAGCGCCGCGCCGAAGTTGCTGCCGACGATCGCGCGCTCGGCCGCGACGGTGCGCGCCTGGACCGTCTGCTGCTTGGTGGTGTCGGACGCGTCCATGTAGACGGAGATCGACAGGTCCATGTCTAGGAAGACGGCCTTGATCAGGCTGGCGAGCTTGCCCGCCACCTCCTCGGCGCCGAACTCGGAGCGGGATAACAGGCCCGGCTTCGGCCACATCTCCTTCAGCGCCGCGGCCAGCAGGTGCTCGACGATCAGCGCATAGCCGCCGATGTACCAGCGCGGTTCCAGCCCGATGCGCGCATGAACCTTTCCGATCGCGCGCACCTTGTCGGCATAGTCTGCCGCAAAGTCGCCGTTCCAGATGTTGGCCCAGTGGCCGAGCTGCGCGTTCTTCGCGCCGGCCATGTGGGCATCGCTGGAAAAGAGATGGCTGACCTCCGGGCTGTTGCGCACCACGCCGTAGAACCGGTCCAGCGCCGGCGCGAGTTCCTGCTCCAGAAACGGCTTGAGCGAGCGCAGGTCCCGCAAGGCCTTGGCGTCGAGCCCGAGATAGTCGAGGCGGCGGGCAAGATCGGCGTTGTTGCTCGAGGTCGTGGGGGCAGCGCTCATCGGAAATTCCATGCGATTGGGGGTCTATGCGGGGAAGAGGCCATCTTCGAGAACGGTCGCGCGTCGCTCTGTGGGGTGCGTTCCGAGCAGTCGCGCCGGTCTTTGCGCCTGTTCATGGCGCAGGCACCGGCCATAAGCCGGCGCCTCGAATGGGTCCGTCATCTAACGCCACTTTTGGTAAAGGCTTTGTTATGAAATGCCAATTTCCGGTAGCGCCCGGCGCGGACGGGCGCCGACGCGCCCGGACGTTTCAATGCGGTCGCAAAGCCGGGCTCGCCCCCGCCGCACAGGCAGCGAGGGCCGCAATATCCCGGAGGCGCGGGCCTCGGACAGGTCAGGCGGCGCGCACCCTGGTCTCGAGAGCGCTGCGACATGCCGCAAGCGCGCCGCGGCGGACCGGCACGCGGCGAAGGACCTCCTCGGCGAAGAGCCGGGCGTTCTCGCGCGCCTTGTCGAGGTTGGAGATGCGCTGCGGATCCATCGTCCGCAGGGTGCCCCCGCAATCGAAGATGTCGCGGAAGGCGACACGTTCGGCGATCGGCGTATCGAGAACGGCGACGCCGCGCTCGGAAAGAAGCTGCTTGATGGCCGTCATGGCGCGGGTGGTCACCACCGTGCTCATCCGGGTCAGCACGACCGAATGGGCGATGCGCACGCCGGCGCGGGTGTCGAGCTGCTGCAGGAGTTCGAGGATCTGCGCCCCGCCGCGCGCATCCATCGCGCAGCCCTGGATCGGGATCATCACATGGTCGGACAGGCCGATCGCGGTCGCCACCAGCGCGTCGCGCGCGCCGGCCAGATCGATGATGAAATAGTCCGTCTGGTCGCGGTTCTCGCGGATGTGCGACTGCAGCGACCCCATCGAGACTTCCGAGATGACGGAGAGATTGCGCTGGACGCCGGAGAGCTCGTGCCAGCTGGTGATCCAGCGCTGGGGATCGGCGTCGAGAATGGTGATGCGATAGCCCTGGGCTGCCAGCTCGGTCGCGAGGATCAGCGCTGCGGTGGTCTTGCCCGCTCCGCCCTTGGCATTGGCGAATGTTATGACTGGCATTTCAAATTCCTCATGATCGGCAACACGAGCCCCTCATCGCTCTTTACGGGCGCGAAGCGGGAATGGCGCCTGTTAACCAACCTTTCAGAACATGGTTAACGAATTGCAAACGCGCACCCCGCCATCGCTGCGAATGCGATGGCGGCCGAAGGCTGCATGGTCGATCGTAAAAGGCCGGTCAGGCGCCCTTGACGCGCTGGCGTGACGGCTCGTCGTCGTTCGCACACGGTTCGTCCGTGGCGATGCCGTGCTGGTAGCACAACTGCGCAAACGGGCCATGCGCATCGCGCCCGCCCCGCTCGATGCGCGCCATGACGTCGCGCGCAAGGGCCTGCATGTTCGCCTGCGCCCGGTCGAGATTGCGCACCTGGCCGGCATCCAGCGTGTAAAGGGTTCCCGACCGTTCGAACATCTCGCGAAAGGCGCCACGCTCGACCACCGGCGTCTCGATCATCGCCATTCCGCGCAGGAGCAGCAGGTCGCGCACGGTGCGCAGCGACCGTGTCGCCACCAGCGGATTGACGCGCGACAGCACGATCGCCCGGTTGATGTGGGCGCGCGCATTCGCCTCGATGCACTGGATCAGCTCCAGCACCTGGATGGCGCCCCTGGCATCGAGGGCGCTGCCCTGCACCGGAATGAGGGCGAGGTCGCAAAGGCCGAGCGCCATCGCCATGAGCGTGTCGCGCGCAGCGGAAAGGTCCGCGATGATATGACGGTCCGGCCTGTTCAGACGCCGCAGGTGATCGGCCAGCGTGCCGGGCGTGATGTCGGTGACGGCAGTGATGCGGCTGTCCGGACCGCACCGGCTCGCCCAGTCCGCCGCGAGGCCGAGCGGATCGCAGTCGAGAACCACGACCTCGGCGCCCGACCGGGCCAACTCGGTGGCCAGCAGTGCCACCGTCGTCGTCTTGCCGGATCCGCCCTTCGCGTTCGCAACTGCTATGACAGCCATCGGTCTCCCACATGCGGCATGCAGCCCGCCAGGACTGCAGCGGCTCCTCACGAAATCACGAGCTTTCATGAAGAAAGTTAAGGAATCACACTGATTCCAGCCGAAACGCTACGAATTGTGACAGGTGCGTGACAATGGCCCGCGCGAAGCCCGGGCGAATTTCAGCCGTCGCGGGCAGAGCAAAGAAAAACCCGGCGCTGGGGGCGCCGGGTTCGGCAGGGCAGAAAATGCGCGATGAACCGGCCTCAGATGCAGGCGGCGAACAGCGTTTTTGCGGACGTGAGCGTCAGTTCCACCGGGTTGCCGCCGGCGGTCGGGTCGACGATCGCCATCGCCGCCATCTCGTCGATCCGGTCGGTTCCGACGCCGAGTGCTGCGAGCTTGTCCGGCACGCCGAGCTCGCTGCGCAGCTCCAGCACATAGTCGTAGAAGCCGTCGAAGCCGCCGGAAATACCGAGATAGGCGGCGGCGGCGGCGATCTTGTCCTCGATCGCCGGCCGGTTGAAGCGCAGCACCGGCGGCATCACCACGGCATTGGTCATGCCGTGGTGGGTGTTGTAGATCGCGCCCACCGGATGCGACAGCGAATGGATCGCGCCGAGCCCCTTCTGGAAGGCGACCGCACCCATGGCGGCGGCCGACATCATGTTGGCCCGCGCCTCGATGTCGGCGCCGTCCCTGTAGGCGCGCGGCAGGTATTCCTTGACGAGGCGCATGCCCTCCAGCGCGATCCCCTGGCTCATCGGGTGATAGAAGGGCGAGCAATAGGCTTCCAGGCAATGGGCGAAGGCGTCCATGCCGGTGCCCGCGGTGATCACCTTCGGCATGCCCACCGTCAGTTCCGGATCGCAGATCGTCACCGCCGGCAGGAATTTCGGATGGAAGATCACCTTCTTCGTGTGCGTCTGCGAATTGGTGATGACCGAGGCGCGGCCGACTTCGGAGCCGGTGCCGGCCGTCGTCGGCACCGCGACGATCGGGGCGATGCCCTCGACGGAGGCGCGCGTCCACCAGTCGCCGATGTCCTCGAAGTCCCAGACCGGCCGCGTCTGCCCGACCATGAAGGCGATCGCCTTGCCGAGGTCCAGGCCCGAGCCGCCGCCGAAGGCGACGACGCCGTCATGGCCGCCGTCCTTGAAGGCCTTCACGCCGGCCTCGAGATTGGCGTCGTTCGGATTGGGATCGACGTCGGCGAAGATCGCCCGGCCGAGGCCGGCGGCCTCCAGGATCGCGAGCGCGTTCTGCGTGATCGCCATCGGGGCGAGGCCACGGTCGGTGACGAGCAGCGGCTTCTTCATGCCGACCGCCTTGCAGTGATCGGCGAGTTCCTTGATGCGCCCTGCCCCGAACTTGATGGCGGTCGGGTAGCTCCAGTTGGCGGTGATGGTCATGCGAGTGCTTTCCTGAGGTGGTAGGACTTCGGGCGGGTGAGGTTGTGGAAGCCGATGACGGAGAGCGAACCGCCGCGGCCCGTCTCCTTCACGCCCGTCCAGCAGAGCGCCGGATCGAGATAGTCGGCGCGGTTCATGAACACGGTGCCGGTCTCGAGCTCCCGGCCGATCCGGGCCGCCCGCTCGGCATCCTTCGTCCACAGCGAGACGGTCAGGCCGTATTTGCAGTCGTTCATGAGGGCGAGCGCTTCCTCGTCGCTCTTCACCTTCATGATGCCGACCGCCGGTCCGAAGGTCTCCTCCTTCATGAACTCCATCGAGTGGTCGACGTCGACGAGCAGCTGCGGCGCGAGATAGGCGCCGCCGTCATCGGCCGGAAACAGCTTCGGGTCGATCAGCGCCCTGGCGCCGCGGGAAACGGCGTCGGCCACCTGCGCGCGCACGGTCGCGGCGAAGCGCTTGTTGGCCATCGGCCCGAGCGTCGTCTCCTGGTCGAGCGGGTTGCCGAGCTTGTAGTTGGAAACCCAGGCCACCGACTTCTCGACGAAGGCGTCGTAGAGCTTCTCGTTGACGTAGATCCGCTCGATGCCGCAGCAGCACTGGCCGGAATTGTAGGTGGCGCCGTCCATCAGCGTATCGACGGCGGCGTCGAGGTCGGCGTCCTCCATCACATAGCCCGGATCCTTGCCGCCGAGTTCGAGCCCGAGTGGCGTGAACGTGCCGGCGGCCGCACGTTCGATCGCCCGCCCGCCCTCGACGGAGCCGGTGAAATTGATGAAATCGAAGCTCTTCAGCCCGATCAGCGCCGAGGTGGTGTCATGGTCGAGGAAGATGTTCTGGAACACGTCCTCCGGCACGCCCGCCTCGACGAAGGCGCGCACCATCCGCTCGCCGACCAGCAGCGTCTGCGCGGCATGCTTGATGATAACGGTGTTGCCCGCCATCAGTGCCGGCGCGACCGTGTTGATCGCGGTCATATAGGGATAGTTCCACGGCGCGATGACGAAGACGACGCCATGCGGCTCGCGCTCGATGCGGCGCTCGAAGCGCTCGCTGTCCTCGATCACGAGCGGCGCCAGCGACGAGCCGGCGATTTCGGCGACGTAGTTGGAGCGCTCGTTGAACCCCTTGAACTCGCCGCCGTAGCGGACCGGCCGGCCCATCTGCCAGGCGAGCTCCGGCACCACCTCGTCGGCCATCTCGTTCAGCCGGGCGACGCCCTTCAGCACCAGCTGGACGCGATCCTCCAGCGGCCGCCGCGCCCACGCCTTCTGCGCCTTGCGCGCCCGTGCGACGACGTCCTTCGCCGCCTCGAGCGGCATCGCCGGCCGCTCGGCATAGACCGAGCCGTCGACGGGTGAAATGCATTTGATCACGTGTGTCATTGCCTTCTCCTTGGGCCTCCGGGCGCCTTCGCCTAGCAGGCCAGAACCTTTACATGTCCCGCCGCACCATAGGCCAGGATGGCGCGGTCGCGGGTGATGATCGTCAAATCGTGCTCGCGGGCCATCGCGACCAGGATGCGGTCCGCCGCATCACCGTGCAGCAGCCCCGGCAGGAAGGACGCGGCGAAGCGAAACCAGGGTAGAGGCGGCTTCGTCAGGCCGATGCACCCTGTTGCACCAGGCACTCTGATCTCACCATGTAGACGCAGCATCAACAAACGTCACGCCCGTTCGAAGCCTCTTGCCACCTCCCAGTCCGTCACCCGGCGGTCGTATTCCTCCTGCTCCCACTCCGCAGCGCGCGTGTAGTGGTCGATGACATCCTCGCCGAACGCGTCGCGCAGCATCTTCGAGTTGGTCATGAACGCGGTTGCCTCCCGCAGCGTCTTGGGTATCTCGCGAATGCCCTGGCCGCCATAGGCGTCGCCGACGAACGGCGCCTCGAGCTCCAGATTGCCCTCGATCCCGGCGATGCCGGCCGCCAGCAGCGCCGCCATGGCGAGGTAGGGGTTGAGGTCGGAGCCGCCCACCCGGCATTCGATGCGGATCGCCTTCGTCCCCTCGCCGCACAGGCGGTAGCCGGCCGTTCGGTTGTCCTTGCTCCACACCGCCTTGGTCGGCGCGAAGGTGCCGGCCATGAAGCGCTTGTAGGAATTGATGTAGGGCGCGAGGAAATAGGTGATTTCGCTCGCATGGTTCAAAAGGCCGGCGACGTAGTTGCGCATCATCTCCGACATGCCGTACTTCGCCTCGGCATCGTGGAACATCGACGTCTTGCCGTCGAGGCTCCAGAGCGACTGGTGCAAGTGCGACGAGGATCCTGCGGCCGAATAATGCCACTTGGCCAGGAAGGTGATCGCCTTGCCGCGCTGCCAGGCGATCTCCTTGCAGGCGTTCTTGATGATCACGTGCCGGTCCGCCATGGAAAGCGCGTCGGCATAGCGCACGTTGATCTCCTCCTGGCCCGCAGACGCCTCGCCCTTGGAGTTCTCCACCGGAATGCCGGCGCCCTGCAGGCCGTTGCGGATCGCCCGCATCACGTCCTCTTCCTTGGACGTCTGGAAGATGTGGTAGTCCTGGTTGTAGCCGCTGACCAGTCTCAGGTCGCGATAGCCGCTCTCGCGTGCATCGTCATAGCTCTGGTCGAACAGGAAGAACTCCAGCTCGCTCGCCATGAACGCCTTGAGCCCCATCGCCTCCAGCCGCTTGACCTGCTTCTTCAGGATCGCGCGCGGCGAGTGCGGCACTTCCTTGTGGGTGTGGTGGTCGAGCACGTCGCAGAGCACCAGCGCCGTCCCCTCCAGCCAGGGCACCCTGCGCAGCGTCGAAAGGTCCGGCTTCATCGTGTAGTCGCCGTAACCCGCCGCCCAGCTGGTCGAGCGGTAGCCGGAAACGGTTTCCATCTCCATGTCGGTCGCCAGCAGGTAGTTGCAGCTGTGGGTCTCCTCATAGGCGCCGTCGACGAAGTACCGGGCATGGAACCGCTTGCCCATGAGGCGGCCCTGCATGTCGACCTGGCAGGCCAGGACGGTGTCGATGCGGCCCTCGGCGACATCCTTCTTCAATTCTTCAAACGTGTAGCTCGCACTCATCCGCTAGATCCGATCCCGAAAACGAGGAAATGCGGCCCGGCAACAGGCCGGGCCGCGCACTCAAGTCGTCAGCCGCTGGCGGCCAGCGACGCGGCCGCCTTTTCCCGATGCTCCATCGCGAATTCCTCTTCGGGCGACAGGATCAGCCTGTGGCGGCCGACGAAGGCGAAGTAGGCGATGGCCACGGCGAACCAGATCGCCACCCAGAGCACACCCTTGGTGAAGTTCGGGTCCTGGATCTGGTAGAGCAGCGTGACGACGGCGATGATCACCGTCAGCACCGCGCCGGGAATGCCGAAGGGCGAGCGGAAGGGACGCTCGATGTTCGGCAGCTTCTTGCGCAGCATGATGAACGAGATCGCCTGCATGATGTAGGAGAACATCGCACCGAACACGGCCATGTTCAAAAGCACGCTGCCGATGATGCTGCCGCCCTGCTCCGCGCCCAGGGCGAACCAGATGATCATCATCACCGCCAGGCCGACGACGGCGCCGGTGATCATGGCGATATACGGCGTCTTGTAGGTCTGGTGGGTGATCGACAGCGCCGTCGGGAAGTAGCCCGCCCGCGAAAGCGAGTAGATCTGCCGGCCCTGGGCGTAGAGGATCGTGTGGAAGCTCGCGATCAGGCCGGTCAGCGCGACGAGGCCGAGGATCACGACGCCGCTGTCGCCGTAGATCGCCTTGAAGCCGTCCAGCAGCGGTTCGAGCGACGAGCCGAGCTGGAAGGCGCCCACGCCCGGCAGCGACGGGTTGAGCAGGACGATCATGAAGGCGGAGATCATCAGCGTGACCATGCCGAGAATGATGCCCTTGGGCATGTCGCGCTTGGGATCGACCGATTCCTCGGCCGCGAGCGGCAGCTGCTCGATGGCGAGGAACAGCCAGACGGCAAACGGCAGCGTCGCCAGCACGCCCGAGAAGCCGAAGGGGAACCATTCGCCGTTGCCTTCCGGCAGTTCGACCGCAGCTCCGTCCGGACCGACGCCGATGTTCAGCGCCCAGCGCGAGAAATCCATGTTCGGGATGGCGCTGGCCCAGAAGAAGGCGAGAACGCCGAGCGAAATGATCGTGATGATCAGCGTCACCTTGAACGACAGCTCCAGCCCGAAGATGTTGAGGCCGAGGAAGATCAGGTAGAACACGATCCACACGAAGGGTGAATAGGCCGGGTCCAGCCCGAGGATCGAGTTGACATAGGCGGTGATGAAGGTCACCACCACCGCCGGCGTCAGCACGTATTCGACGTTTTCGCAAAGCCCGGTGATGAAGCCGCCCCAGGGGCCCATCGCCGTGCGTGCAAACGAGTAGGCGGCGCCGGTGTGCGGCAGCGCCGGGCTCATCTCCGCGATGGAGAAGGTCAGCCCCAGATACATGATGGCGATGATGATGCCGGCGACGAGCATGCCGCCCCAGCCGCCGGTGGCGAAGCCGAAGTTCCAGCCGGAAAAGTGCCCGGAGATGACCGCGCCGACGCCGAGCGCCCAGAGCGACCAGACGCCCGCATAGCGCGAAAGCCCGCGCTTCTCGAAATAGGAAGCGTCAGCTTTCTTGTAGCTGACGCCCGCTGAAGGATTTTCCATTTGCCTCTCTCCTGTCGAGTAGGTTCGCACCCGCAGCAGGCCTGATGTCCTGCCGGGTGCGCCTGAGTGCCGTTCGTTCGCATCGGTCCGGATTTTTCCGTGTACCGAAGCGCATGCCGCGGGCGAGCCGCTCCCCTGGGTCTTTCAGTATGCTTGTGACGGCGGCACGCTCTCGAGCAGCAGCCCCGTCAGATAGTCAGCCATGACCCCTTGGCTGGTATCGTCCCTGATGAGGTCGTTCCTGACCTCGATCATCACGTTGAGCAGGCCGTTGGCCAACCCGTGCACCTGCAACGTATGCGTGACTCCGTCCTCCGGTCCATAGGGCTCGTTGCGGCGCGTGGTGTAAAGCGCGCTGCGGCCGGCGGATTCGAGCATGAGGTCGGCCAGCCGGCTGTCCGCATCGTGCAGGATACCGATTTCGACCGGGCGCTCCCGCCCGAAATAGACCGGCGTGAAGCTGTGGATCGTGACGAGGATCGGCGCCCGCCCCTCGGCGATTCGCTGCCGGACCAGGCTCGCGATCCGGTCGCGAAAGGGAAAGTAGAGGCCTTCGGCCCGCTCCAGCCGCGCCGCCTCGGACAGGTCGGCATTGCCGGGAACGGGATAGATCTCGCTCGTCTCCGGCATCGCGCCGGGCGATTCGGGCGGACGGTTGCAATCGTAGGCGAGCCGCGAGAAGCGCTGGTAGATCAGCGTCGCATCGAGGCTTTTGGCCATCATCCTCGAGACCGCCAGGGCGCCGGGATCCCAGGCGATATGGCTTTCCAAGGCTTCCGCCGAGAGCCCGAGCGTACCCAGCCGCTCCGGCAGCACGCGCGAGGCGTGCTCGCACACCAGGAGGATGCGGCTGCGGCCCGCTGCATTCTCGACGGCGACCGGATCGCCTTCCTGTTCGCTGAGAATACCCATGCAGCCGCTGCTCCCGGTCGGCCAGTTCTTGCTTGATGAAGAGAATTCTTCACCTCTCGTCATCTGTCAACAGGGCATGAAACGATCTCTTCAAAAAATCGTTTGACACGAAATGTGACACCGATGTTTAATTTTCCGAAGGCCGACAGAGAGCGGCAGACAGGGGAATGAATTGACGTTGAATCAGGCGACCACGACGGTATCGGACGTGATCAACGCACATTTCGACGCATTGACGCGCGCCGAAAAGCAGCTGGCGACATCACTGCTCGACAACTATCCCGTATCCGGCCTCGGCAGCATCACGACGGTGGCCGAGAATGCCGGCGTGTCGACGCCGACCGTCGCGCGCATGGTCCAGAAGCTCGGCTATCGGGGCTTTCCGGATTTCCAGGCGCATCTGCATCACGAACTGGAGGCGACGCTCTCCAACCCCATCGCCAAGCATGACCGCTGGGCTGCGAACGCACCGGGCACGCATGTGCTCAACCGCTTCGCCGATGCCGTCACCGCCAACCTGCGCCAGACCCTCTCCCAGATCGAGATCGGCGACTTCGACGGCGCCGCCGCGCTGATCGCCAACCGCAAGCGCAACGTCTACATCGTCGGCGGCCGGATCACCAAGGCGCTCGCGGACTACCTGTTCACCCACCTGCAGGTCATCCGGCCGAACGTCACGCAGCTCGCCTCCAATCCCAGTTCCTGGCCGCAATACGTCCTGAACATGAAGGCGGGCGACGTCATCGTCGTCTTCGACATCCGGCGCTACGAGCAGGAGATGGAGACCTTCGCCCGCGTCGCCCGCGCCCGCGGCGTGGAGATCGTGCTGTTCACCGATCCCTGGGCGTCGCCGATCGCCAAGTTCGCCGCCCACACCTTCCGCATTCAGATCGAGGCGCCGTCCGCCTGGGACTCCTCCGTCGTCACGCTGTTCGTCGTCGAAGCGCTGATCGAGGCCGTCCAGAGCGCCAACTGGAGCGAGACGCGCGACCGGATGAAGTCGCTCGAGGAACTGTTCGAGGCAAGCCGGCTGTTCCGGAAGCCGCGCTAGGCCTTAATCGATTCGACCAAAGCCCGAGGAATCGGGAAAAGCATTTAAAAACTGTCACATAAGCTTCATGCCGCACCAGTATCAGCTTCGCCGAAGCTGACTGACACACCAAAGGAGAAACCCGTGATGTCACGCACCCGCCGACTGCTTTCGCTCACCACGGCCATTTTCGTGGCCACCACGGCGGTCGCCGCCGCCGAGCCGAGTGCCGAACTCGTCGAAGCCGCCAAGAAGGAAGGCAAGCTGACCACGATCGCCCTGCCCCACAGCTGGTGCGGCTATGGCGACATCATTGCCGGCTTCAAGGCCAAGTATCCGGAAATCACGGTCAACGAACTGAACCCGGACGCCGGCTCGGGCGACGAGATCGAAGCCATCAAGGCCAACAAGGGCAACACCGGTGACCAGGCCCCCGACGTGATCGACGTCGGCCTGTCGTTCGGCCCGTCCTCCAAGGCCGAAGGCCTGATCCAGCCCTACAAGGTCGAGACCTGGGATTCCATTCCCGACAGCGCCAAGGATGCCGACGGCTTCTGGTACGGCGACTACTACGGCGTTCTCTCCTTCATCGTGAACACCGACATCGTCAAGGAAGTGCCGAAGGACTGGGCCGACCTGACCAAGGCCGACTACGCCAACGCCGTCGCCCTCGCCGGCGATCCGCGCACCTCCAACCAGGCCGTCCAGGCAGCTTATGCCGCCGGCCTCGCCAAGGGTGAGAAGGACGCCGCCAAGGCCGGCGAAGCAGGCCTTGCGCACTTCGCCGAGATCAACAAGGCCGGCAACTTCGTTCCGGTCATCGGCAAGTCCGCCTCGCTGGCCCAGGGCTCGACCCCTATCGTGATCGCCTGGGACTATAACGGTCTCGCCTGGCGCGACACGCTCGCCGGCAACCCGCCGCTCGAAGTCGTCGTACCGGAAACCGGCGTCGTCGCCGGCGTCTACGTCCAGGCGATCTCCGCCTTCGCACCGCACCCGAACGCTGCCAAGCTCTGGATGGAATACCTCTATTCCGACGAAGGCCAGATCGGCTACCTGAAGGGCTACTGCCACCCGATCCGCTTCAACGACCTCGTCAAGAACGGCAAGGTTCCGCAGGAGATGCTCGACAAGCTGCCGCCGGCCGCTGCCTATGAAAAGGCCGTCTTCCCGACGCTCGAGGAACAGGCCGCCGGCAAGGAAGTCATCACCGGCAAGTGGGACAGCGTCGTCGGCGCCAACGTCCAGTAATGTCAGCCCCATGCCCTCCCGCCGCCCTGGCGGGAGGGCTCTCTTTCAAGTGTCCGCACGCGGATTGCGTCCGCCGCATTTCCGTCTAAAGTCTTAGTTTCTCGCCATTTTCCGGACGATTGCCGCTCCATGAGCCATTCTGCCCTGATAGACCGACGCACCGTCATCGATTGGCTCGGCATCGCGCCGTTCATGATCTTCGCGCTGTTGTTCCTGATCCTGCCGACGCTCTATCTGGTGACCGGCGCCTTCGTCACGCCGGAGGGCGACTTCACCTTCAAGAACATCGCCGACCTGTTTTCACCCAGCATCCTCAGCGCCTACTGGATCAGCATCAAGGTCTCGCTGGCCTCCTCCCTCGGCGGCGCGGTGATCGGCTTCTTCCTCGCCTGGGCGATCGTCATGGGCGGCCTTCCCCGGTCCATCCGCTCGGGCCTTCTCACCTTTTCCGGGGTCGCCTCCAATTTCGCCGGCGTTCCGCTCGCCTTCGCCTTCATCGCCACCCTCGGCCGCACCGGGCTCGTCACCGTGCTGCTGCGCGACATGATCGGCTTCAACCTCTATTCGACCGGCTTCAACCTGCTGTCGTTCTTCGGCCTGACGATCACCTACATGTTCTTCCAGATCCCGCTGATGGTGCTGATCCTGACGCCGGCGCTGGACGGCATGAAGCGGGAATGGCGGGAGGCCTCCGAGATCCTCGGCGCCACCACCTGGCAGTACTGGCGGATGATCGCCCTGCCGATCCTCTGGCCGAGCCTGCTCGGCACGACGCTGCTGCTCTTTGCCAACGCCTTCGGCGCGATCGCCACGGCCTACGCGCTGACCGGCTCCTCGCTCAACATCGTGCCGATCCTGCTCTATGCGCAGATCCGCGGCGACGTGCTGCACAATCCCAATCTCGGCTATGCGCTGGCGCTCGGCATGATCGTCATCACCGGGCTGTCCAACGTCCTCTACATCTGGCTGCGCTCGCGCGCCGAACGGTGGCAGAAATGAAGTCGACCCGCATCCTCGCCTGGCTCGCCATCCTCATCGGCGTCATCTATTTCATCGTGCCGCTGATCGGCACCTTCGAGTTCTCGCTGCGCATGCGCCGCGGCGAATACTCCTTCGACGCCTACCAGTCGGTCTTCTCCGACATCCAGTTCCGCACCACCTTCGGCTTCTCCATGCTGATGGCGCTGTTCACCATCGTCTTCGGCATGCTGCTGGTGGTCCCGACGGCCTATTGGGTGCGCCTGCGCCTGCCGCGGATGCGCCCCGTCGTCGAGTTCATCACCCTCCTGCCGCTCGTCATCCCGGCGATCGTCATCGTCTTCGGCTATCTCAGGCTCTACAACTCCTCCTCCTTCCTGCCGCTGACGAACTCGACCTCCGGCACCAACATGCTGCTGGTGTTCTCCTACATGACGCTGTCCCTGCCCTACATGTACCGGGCGGTCGACACGGCCATGCGGATGATCGACGTCGGCACGCTGACCGAGGCCGCCGAGAGCCTCGGCGCCAAATGGCCGACGATCCTGTTTCGCTGCATCTTCCCGAACGTGATGAGCGGTGTCCTGTCCGGTGCCTTCATCACCTTTGCGATCGTGATGGGCGAGTTCACCATGGCCTCGCTGCTCAACCGGCCGGCCTTCGGTCCCTATCTCCAGCTCGTCGGCGCCAACAAGGCCTACGAGCCCTCCGCGCTCGCGATCATTGCCTTTGCCATCACTTGGCTCAGCATGGGCCTCCTGCAACTCGTTTCCCGCTTCCAGAAGACCGCGCCGGTCAAGGCCTGAGGACTTTATTCATATGTCGTTTCTTTCACTCAGCCATATCCAGAAGTCCTTCGGCCCGGTGCAGGTCGTGAGCGATTTCAACATGGAGATCGAGAAGGGCGAGTTCGTCTCCTTCCTCGGCCCGTCGGGCTGCGGCAAGACCACCGTGCTGCGCATGATCGCCGGCTTCGAGACGCCGAGCGGCGGCACCATCACGGTCGCCGGCAAGAACCAGGCCGGATTGAAGCCGAACCAGCGCAACATCGGCATGGTGTTCCAGGCCTATGCGCTCTTTCCCAACATGAACGTCTTCGACAACGTCGCCTTCGGCCTGAAGGTCGCCGGCCGTCCGAAGGAGGAGATCGACGCCCGCGTCAGGGAAATGCTCGGCCTGATCAAGCTGGAACACCTCGCCGACCGCTTCCCCTACCAGATGTCCGGCGGCCAGCAGCAGCGCGTGGCGCTCGCCCGCGCGCTGGCGCCCAAGCCGCAGGTACTGCTGCTCGACGAGCCGCTGTCGGCGCTCGACGCCAAGATCCGAGTCTCGCTGCGCGAGGAAATCCGCATGATCCAGCAGCAGCTCGGCATCACCACCGTCTTCGTCACCCACGACCAGGAAGAGGCACTGTCGATTTCCGACCGCATCGTGGTGATGAACGCCGGCTGCGCCGACCAGATCGGTACGCCCGCGGAGATCTACAACCGTCCCGCCACCCGTTTCGTCGCCTCCTTCGTCGGCACCCTCAACCTGATCGAGGCGAAGGTGGTCGATCCCGCCGTCAACCGGATCTCGATCGGCGACCAGGGCGTGACGCTGCGCGAGCCGCTCGGCCCCGTGAAGGCCGGCGACACCATCTCGCTGGCGCTGCGCCCGGAGGCGGGCTCGATCGCCGAGGGCGCCAAGGGCGACACGGCGCTGACCGGCGAGGTCGTCAGCAGCAATTTCCTGGGCTCCGTGATCCGCACCCGCATGCGCGTCGGCCCGAGCATCATCTCCTTCGACATGTTCAACAGCCCCGGCCTGGTGCCGCCGTCCGCCGGCGAGACGGTGACGCTGCGGTTCGTCGCCTCCGACCTTCTGGTGATCCGCGACTGATGCATCGCTCCGGGGCGCATTGCATCGGAAAAATGTTTCTCTCCCCGCCCGATTTCGTCGCGAACAGCATTTGCGCCGCCTGCTGCGTTGCAATATCGTTGTCATGTTCTCAGGGCGGGGCGGAATTCCCCACCGGCGGTATCGGGCAGGTTTCCGGGTGTCACTGACCCGGACGGCGCCCGGAGCCCGCGAGCGCCTTCGCCGCCCGGCGAAGGGTCAGCAGATCCGGTGCGATGCCGGAGCCGACGGTCGATAGTCCGGATGAAAGAGAGCAAGCAGGACTGAGCCCGGCGACGGGACGGCAGACCTGCGTGTTCGCCCAAGGGGATCATTGAAAAATGGCTCAACCCTTGAAAGGCCTAGACTGAAATGAACGCTACCACCCATCCCTCCGCAAGGATCGCCGTCATCAGGGCCCGCTGGCACGCCGGCATCGTCGATCGCTGCGTCGACAGCTTCGTGGCCGAATGGGCCGCGCTCGGCGGTCGCGCGCAGGACGTCGACATCATCGACGTGCCGGGCGCACTCGAGATCCCGCTGCATGCCAAGACGCTGGCCCGCACCGGACGCTACGCGGCGATCCTCGGCGTCGCCTTCGTCGTCGACGGCGGCATCTACCGCCACGACTTCGTCGCCGGCACCGTCGTCGATGCCCTGGTGAAGGTCGGGCTCGACACCGACGTGCCGGTGCTCTCGGCCGTGCTGACGCCGCACAATTTCCAGGAGAGCGAGGCGCACATCGCCTTCTTCCGCGACCATTTCGTCATCAAGGGGCAGGAGGCGGCGCATGCGGCCTCGCAGATCATCGCGGCCAGGGCGCAGGTCGCGCTGACGACCGCTGCTTGAATCTCCGCCTCAACGACCGGATTCAATCCGGCAACTTGACGCCATAAATCGTTGAAACGACAGAGGAAGCCCGGCATCGCTGCCGGGCTTTCGTTCCTTTCTTCGCCCGCGTGCCGCCCGGCCGGACCAGGGCGATGACACGAGCGAGGCGGGCGCGCCTCCACCCGGCGTCGCCGCCGCTACGGCTGCAGGTTCTTCATATAGACCGAGAGCAGCTGCATCTGCGAGGATATGCCGAGCTTGCGGTAGACGTTCCTGCGGTGAACCTTCACCGTCCCCGTCGAGATCTCCAGCGTCAGCCCGATCGATTCCGAGGAGTAGCCCTGCAGCACGAGCTCGACGATCGCCGCCTCCCGGTCGGTCAGGTTGAGCTTGCGCCAGACCCGGTCGGCGGCGTTGGCGGGTTCGTGCCGGCGCTTGCGCCCGCCGCGGGAAAGCGCGTCGAAGCGGCGCGGCAGATCCGGCCAGGCGCGCGCCGCAAAGCCGAGCACGAAGGGCGCCGCATCGCCGAGAAGCGCAAACTCTCCGGCGGTGAAGGCCCCGCTCTTCTCCCGCCGCATCAAGGACAGCACGATCGTCACCCCCTCCGGGCAGGCGACGAAGAAACCGATCTCTTCGGCGAGCTTCGTCTGTGAGTAGTAGCTGCGGTAGTATTCGCTGGAGAAGAACCGGTCCGGTGCCAGTTCGCGCATGCGGAAGACGCCGGACCGGCCGGCGCGGGCCGCGTGGTAGAACGGATCGAGCAGGAAGGGTCCGGCCTGGTAGAGACTGACGAAGATCTCGTGGTCCTCGGCCCCGAAGGTGCTGTAGAGGTCGATCGGCCGTTCTCCGCCGCGATAGGCGAAGATGACGACGTCGTCGAACGGCACCAGCGCCCGCATCGCCTTCCGAAACAGCGTCCCCGCCTCGCCGTCCGGCAGGCCCTCGCGTCCGAGACAGGCGGCGACGGCCTGGAAAAGCGCTGCAAAATCGACCCGCATGATCCCTCCGGCTCCTCCCAGCCTTCAGCCGGCCGCCCGCTGCCGCGGCGGCCGGATATACTCCTCCCACAGCGGCAAAATGGAAAAAATACCTCTTGCGGGGTATATACCTCCGCCCCGCTTCCTGACTAGCATTGGCTTCATACAGCGGCAAAGACGGCGCATGATCGCCGGCAGGTAAACAGACCGCGGGGAACAGACGTGACATCGGCTGCAAACGACATCGAGTTCCGTTCGGTGAGCAAGCGCTATGGCGCCGTCACCGCTGTCGCGGACATCAACCTCGCCGTGCCCAAGGGCGCCTTCGTGGCGCTGCTCGGCCCCTCCGGCTGCGGCAAGACCACCTGCCTCAGGATGATCGGCGGCTTCGAGCATCCGAGCGAGGGCGAGGTCTTCGTCGGCGGCAGCCCGATGAACGGCGTACCGGCCTACCGCCGCCCGGTGAACATGGTGTTCCAGCAATATGCGCTGTTTCCGCATTTCGACGTCGAGAACAACGTCGCCTACGGGCTGAAGCAGCTCCGCCCGCGCCTGCCCGCCGCCGAGATTTCCCGCCGCGTCGGCGAGGCGCTGGAGATGGTCCGCCTCGGCGGCTTTGCCAGGCGCCGCATCCACGAGATGTCCGGCGGCCAGCAGCAGCGCGTGGCGCTCGCCCGCGCCCTCGTCAACAAGCCGCAGGTGCTGCTGCTCGACGAACCGCTCGCCGCCCTCGACAAGAAGCTCCGCACCGCCATGCAGTTCGAGCTGCAGAGTCTGCAGCGCGAGCTCGGCATCACCTTCGTCCTCGTCACCCACGACCAGGAGGAGGCGCTGTCGATGAGCGACCTCGTCTGCGTCATGAATGCCGGACGGATCCGCCAGCTCGCCTCGCCGAAGGAGATCTACGACCATCCGGCCGATCTCTTCGTCGCCGATTTCGTCGGCAAGACCAACCGGCTGCCGGCGACCGTGGATCCGGCGAGCGGCAGCGTGACGCTCGGAAACGGCCGGACGCTGACGACGGCCAGGGCGCGCGCGATGAGCGCCGGCGCGGCGACGGTGGCGCTGCGGCCCGAGGTCATCCGCCTGGCGCGTCCCGCCGCCGCCAACGGCGCCCTCCTCGAGGGCACGGTCACCCACCGCATCTTCCTCGGCTCCTCGGCCGAATATTCGATTTCCGTTCCCGGCCTCGGCGATCTCCTCGTCACCGCCGAGCGGCACGGCACTGCAGAGAGCGACCTCGTCGAGCCGGGCGAGACGGTCGCGATGAACTTCGATCCCGGCGAAGCGCACATCTTTCCGGCGTGAATGAACCAGCCTGAGGGGAACAGGCGCGTCATCAATTGAAGAAGGGAACAGCGTCATGACGAAATGGTACAGACAGAATGCCCCGATCACGGCCAGTCGCCTGATGGACGAGCTGATGCGCGTCAAGCGCGGTTCGGTCACCCGCAGGCACTTCCTGGGCGTCACCGGCCTCGGCCTCGCCGCAGCCGTGGTCGGCGGCCGCCAGCCCGGCGTCTTCGGTTCGCCCGCCTACGCCCAGGACCTCGGCTCGACCATGTCGCTCGCCACCTGGCCGAACTACCACGACCCGGCGACCTTCGAGGCCTTCACCGAAAAGACCGGCGTCGCCGTCGAGGTCAACGTCTTCGGCTCCAACGAGGAGATGCTGGCCAAGCTCCAGGCCGGCGGCACCGGCTGGGACCTGTTCGTGCCGACCAACTACACGATCTCCACCTATGCCAAGCTCGGCCTGATCGACCCGCTCGATCTCGCAAAGGTGCCGAACTTCGACCCGAAGACCCAGAACACCCGCTTCACCGCGGAAGGAACGGTCGACGGCACCGTCTATGCGCTGCCGAAGAACTGGGGCACGACCGGCATCGCCTTCAACGCCGACAAGATCAAGTCGCCGATCACCAGCTGGAAGGACTTCTTCGACGTCGCCATGGGTGAGGCCGACGGCCGCGCCATGGTGCACGACTACCAGCTGACCACCATCGGCAACGCACTGGTGGCGCTCGGCTATTCCTTCAATTCGATCAAGCCGGAGGAACTCGCCAAGGCCGAGGAACTGCTGATCAAGGTCAAGCCGCACCTCTACGCCATCAACAGCGACTACCAGCCCTCGATGCGCGCCACCGACGCCTGGATGACCATGTGCTGGACCAACGACGGCGCCCAGCTCAACCGCGACATGCCGGAGATCCACTTCGTGCTCGGCAAGGACGGCGGCGAGATCTGGTCGGACTTCTACGCGATCCCGAAGAGCGCGGCCAATAAGCCGGCCGGCTATGCGCTCCTGAACTTCCTGATGGATCCGGCGGTCGCGGTGAAGGAGCACATCGCCAACGGCGCGCCGACCACCGACAGCCGCGTCCTGGCGCTCCTGCCGCCGGAGATCACGTCGAACAAGATCGTCTATCCGGACGAGGCTTCGCTGACGCCGCTGGAATTCGGCGCCGCCGTGACGCTCACCGACCCGGCGCGCGCGGAGCTGATGGCGCGGTTCAAGTCGGCGTAAGGGGCAGACTGCGGCGCGGCTTGGCGGCCGCAATGCCGGCCGGCCCCTCATCCGCCTGCCGGCACCTTCTCCCCGCAGGCGGGGCGAAGGACGATCGCCGCGCCCGCCCTGCTCCTGCCGCAGCCTCGCCCTGCTGCTCCGGCGAACGCTTGCAACGCTCCCGCACCCACGCGGGCGGAGGCGGCAGCAAGCGATGCCGCACTGCCTGCGAGCGGATCGTCTGAAGCAAGGCAGGACGGCGCGGCTTGTCCCTTCTCCCCGCTTGCGGGGAGAAGGTGGCGGCAGCCGGATGAGGGGCAGTTCAGCCCCCTTCGATGCTGCCGGCGGTCGCTGCATGCGAACGCAGGCCACCGGTGCCGATCGCACCGGGCGCGGAACCCGCCGCCACGACAAGAACCGCACCGGCGGATGCCCCCGCCCGTGTCATCGCCCCGCCGCCCCCAACGGGCGGCACCTATCGAACCCGGATACCCCTGATGCCCCTGGCACCGAAAACGAAACGCACCCTGGTCACGACCGCGCTCCTGGCGCCGTCGGGCCTGTGGCTGTTCGTCTTCCTCGTCCTGCCCTTCGTCGCCATGGTGGTGTTCTCCATCGGCGAGCGGGCGCCGGCCGGCGGCTACCAGCCGGCCTTCACGCTCGCCCAGTATGCCAACCTGCCCGCCCGCGCCGCCGCCTACTGGAACACGCTCATCCTCGCCCCCGTCGGCGCCTTCGTCTGCCTGCTGGTCGCCTATCCGGCCGCCTACTATCTGGCGGTGAAGGCCGACCCGCGCTACCGGCTGATGCTGGTCTCGCTCGTGGTCGTCCCCTTCTGGACCAGCCTGCTCGTGCGCACCTATGCCTGGATGTACATCCTCGGCTCGCGCGGCATCCCCAACCTGCTCTCGATGATCGGCATCGAGGACGTGCGCATGCTGAACACGCCCGGCGCCGTGCTGCTCGGCATCGTCTACGGCTACCTGCCGCTGATGATCATGCCGATCTATGTCAGCCTGGAAAAGCTCGATCGCCGCCTGCTGGAGGCCTCCGCCGACCTCGGCGCGAAGCCGGTCTCGACCTTCTTCTCCGTGACCCTGCCGCTGTCGCTGCCCGGTGTGATGACCGGGGTGGCGCTCGTCACCATCCTGCTGCTCGGCGAATACCTGATCCCGCAGCTTCTCGGCGGCGGCAAGGTGTTCTTCATCGGCAATGCGCTGGTCGACCTGTTCCTGCAGTCGCGCAACTGGCCGTTCGGCTCGGCGATCGCCGTCACGCTGGTGCTCGTCGTCGTCGTCGTGCTGATGGTGGCGATGCGGATCGCCTGGAAGATTTCCGGCTCCAGACAGGTGGATCTCGTGTGATGCGCGCCCTGATGACCGCCGTCTACCTCTTCCTCTACGCGCCGATCGCGCTGGTGGTGCTGTTCTCCTTCAACGCCGGCCGCAGCGCCAGCGAGTTCACCGGCTTCTCGCTGCAGTGGTACGGCCGTGCGCTCGGAAACACCTTCCTGGTCACCGCCCTGCAGAACAGCCTGATCATCGCGTTCACCAGCGCCGTCCTCGCCGCCGTCTTCGGCACCATGGCCGCACTCGGCATGCAGCGGCTCGGCCCGCGCGCCCGCGCGGTCTTCGACGGCCTGATGGCGGCGGCGATCGTCGTTCCCGGCGTCGTCATCGGCATTGCCACCCTCGTCGCCCTCGTCGCCGTCTTCGGCGCGATCAACCCGGCGATCGCGAGCCTCTGGCCGGGCGAGCAGCCGCCGCAGTTCGGCCTCGGCTACGGCTCGATCATCGCTGCCCACGGCCTCTTCACCATGGCGCTGGTGACGATGATCGTGAAGGCCAGGATCGCAAGCCTCGGCCGCGACATCATCGAGGCCTCCGCCGATCTCTACGCCACGCCCTGGACCACCTTCCACCAGATCGTGCTGCCGCAGATCCTGCCGTCGGTGCTGGCCGGCTTCCTGCTCGCCTTCACCTTCTCCTTCGACGATTTCATCGTCGCCTTCTTCGTCGCCGGCTCGAAGACGACGCTGCCGATCTACGTCTTCGCCTCGATCCGGCGCGGCGTGACGCCGGAGATCAACGCGATCGCGACCATGGTGCTGGTCGCCTCGCTCGTCCTCATTCTCGCCGCACGGGTGCTGATGCGCGAGAGGAAAACGAAAGGCACCGACTAGTGCATGCCTCCCGGAAGCGGTCACCGGTTTCGGGACGAAGACATGCATCGTTTCAAAGTGCAGTCACTGGGGAGTGAAACAGATGATCCTGAAGGACCAGGTCGCCATCGTCACCGGTGGCGGCTCCGGCATCGGCCGCGCCGGCGCCGAGATCATGGCGCGCGAGGGGGCGATGGTCGTCGTCGTCGACCGCGATGCGGCGGGGGCTGCGGAAACCGTGGCCCGCATCGCCTCTGCCGGCGGCCGCGCCGAGACCGCCGTGCTCGACGTCACCGACGACGCGGCCGTCGCGGCGATGGTCGCGGGTGTCCTCGCCCGCCTCGGCCGCATCGACATCCTCCACAACCACGCCGGCGCGCAGGTGGAAGGCGACCTCGAGCAAGTCTCGATCGAGGGCTTCGACCGCTCCTGGGGCCTGAACGTGCGCGCCCATTTCATCGCCGCCCGCCTTGTCGTGCCGGCGATGAAACGGCAGGGTAAGGGCGTGATCCTCAACACGTCCTCGTCGTCCGGCATCCTCTACGATCGCGAGATGATCGCCTACACGACCACCAAGCACGCCGTCATCGCGATGACGAAGCAGATGGCCGGCGACTACGCCCGCTTCGGCATCCGCGTCAACGCGCTCTGCCCCGGCTGGGTCGATACCCCCTTCAACGCCCCCTTCATCGGCCAGATGGGCGGCCGCGCGGCGATCGAGGCCTATGTGCGCGACAAGGTGCCGATGGGCCGCTGGGCCGACGTCTCGGAAATCGCCGAACCGATCCTCTTCCTCGTCTCCGACCGCTCCAGCTACATGACCGGCCAGGCGCTGGTGGTGGACGGCGGCGAGACGGTGGTGTGAGGGGCGGCACCTACGCTCCGCACGCCGAGACAGAAGACGAACCGCGAGCTGAGTTTGACGTCCGGAACGCCCCTACCCCGTCATGCCGGACTTGATCCGGCATCCAGCACGCGCAAGTCCTTGCGCGATAAAGCATTTTCCGCGTCGCGGACGCGACGCCGCTGGACCCCGGATCAAGTCCGGGGTGACGGAGACATTCGACAGCGGTACCCGCCGTCCAACTGCCCGGCAGGCGCAGGGCCTGGCAATCTGCTATTGCCCTTCCCCATCCCGCGCAATGGATCCTACCCCACGATCAGCATCACCCCCGTCCCCACCAGCACCAGCGTCCACACCAGATCGACATTGACCCAGCCGCTGCGCAGGATACCGAGCCCGACGAAGCGGTAGACGGCGAAGGCGGCGGTGGCCGTAGCCGCCAGCATCGCGGCCGTATGCACGCCGACGGCGGCGAGCGCGGTTGCCGCCGAGCCGCCGGCATCGAGGCCGGCGAGCGGTCCGCTCGCAACGCAGAGCGGCATCAGCGCCGGCAGCACCATCAGACCAGCGCCATGTGCCGTTGCCATCAGGAACGACCACACCGCCAGCCCGGCAAGCCCGGTCGTCATGCCGATGCGGACGCGCCGCCTGTGCCCGTAGAGGAGGTGCAAGAGCGCCCAGCCGACCAGCAACATCCCCGTCGCCGTCCGCAGCCGGCCCTGATCGACCATCAGCCCGGCCGTCACCAGTACGCCGGCCACCGCCGCGACAGAGGCCGCATGCCCGATCGCGATCGCCGGCACCGCCTTGGCCACCGCCGCCCCGCTGCCGCGATGCACGCCGAGCGCGACGGCGAACAGCCAGCCCATCGCCGGGTTCAGCCCGTGGAAGGCGCCGAGCCCGGCAAGCATCAGCCATGGCCAGAACGTGTCCATGTTCGCCTCGTCGGTTCATCAGCCGGCGCCGGATCGGCTTCCTTCGTCGGTACCCCGTCGCCCTTCAGGGGCAGCGGCACCGGCGCGATGCGCCGCCGCCGGTCGCCGCAGCCCGCTCACGGATAGCAGTAGGAATCCGACGAGCAGTCGCCGCCCTGCAGGCGGACCTGGTGCGGCCGGTGCGACTTCGGCCATTCGACGAAGAATTTTTCGTCGAAGGCGATCCCGCCGTCAGGTTTCGCATCGAGCTTCACCATCCAGCCATCGATGCCTTCCGGGTAGAACTGCTCGTCGATCACCCCGTAGAGCGAATTGGTGAAATAGACCCGCCTGCCGTCGCGGCTGATCTCCACCATCTGCGGCCCGCCGTTGAGCGTACCGTTCTTAGCCCCCGGATGGCTGGCGCGCGCGACGATCCCGCCGATCCGCACCTTCCCCGTCTGCTTCGGCTTGAACGGGTCGGAGACGTCGAACTGCAGGAGGTCGCCGGTCCCCCAGCAGGAGACGTAGAGGAAACGGTCGTCCATGGAGAGGTCGATGTCGGTGACGAGCGGCGGCACCGCCCCGAAACCCTTCAGCATCGGCGGCAACGTGTCCGGATCGGCGGGCTCGGCCGGGATGTCGATCACCTTCGTCACCGCCCATTTGTCGCCGTCGCGGTGCCAGACCCAGATCGCCGAGGACAGGTCCTCCAGGCAGAGCACCGTGTTGACGAAGCCGTAGGCCTTCGTCGGGTCATGGGCGGGGCGGAGCTCGAAGACGAGCTGGTACTTGTCGCCGAAATCGATCGTCTGCAGGTGCTTGCGCTTGTGCAGGTCCCAGAAATGCAGGCGGCGGCCGTATTTCGCCCCCAGCAGGATCTCCGGCACGAGCCCGTTCTCGAAGGTATCGGGCGTGCCCCATTCGCTGGTCACCAGCGTGTCGTGGCCGAGATGCCACCAGACGTCGTAGGAGAGCTGCTGCGGCCCGCGGTCCATCTCCCAGCGGCCGCGGACGTCGAAGGTCTCGTGGTCCATCAGGAACACCCCGCCCGGCGCCTTGCCCTCGGCGTTGCCGAGCGCTGCCACATAGATCCCCTCCGGCCCGCAATGGACGGTGTGCGGCCGGGTATAGCCCGCCCGCTCGGCGACCTCGGCCGGCTCCACCACCTTGGCGATCGTCGGCCGCCGGGCGTCCGGTTTCGTGTCGACGATGTGGATGCGCGAGGATTTCAGGCCGGGCACGACCAGATAGCGCCGCTCGGCATGGGGATGCGGCGCATTCGGACACAGGCACGAGGAGCAGGCGTTCCAGCCGAAATGATGCAGTTCGTCCCCGACGTTCGGCATCGAGAGTGTGTGCACGATCTGCCCGTAGGTGGAGGATTTCGGATCGACGTCGACGACGGCGAGATGGTCCGGCACCTTGCGCGCCGGATCGAAGGCGGCGACATAGGCCAGCGTCTCCGGTTCGGCCTTCATCGCCATGCGCGGCGACGGATAGAAGCTCGGGTCGGGTTTCCAGGTTCCCATATGAGTTGCCATGTGAAGTGCTCCTGCGTTGCTGGACGACTTCAGATGCTCGCACGTTGCATGCCGGGGCCGTCTCGGCGCCGCGGGCGGGGCAGGATCGATCACTTGCAACGGGACTGCGAGACGGCGTTCAGCCGGCGGGCACGCGGGGCCGGCCGGGCTATCCTCCCCATGCGCGCAATTCTGTCAGATAAGACGCGCCTTGTGCAGCCCCCATCTGGCCACCTGGCCGCCGGCGGATGCAAGAGAGATCCGCCCCTCCCTGGGCGATGCCAGTGACGGCGCCTATTGTCCCTCGGGCTCAACCAGCACGCCCACGACCGCCTTGCCGTCGGTGAAGTACCGATCCCCGCCGCCGTTGCGGCCGTCCTCGGTCGCGCCGACGCCTTCGATCTCGTAGGTGGAGGTCAATTGCCCGGCGGTCTGCAGGTCGCCGATCACGAGGTTGCGCTCGGCATCGACGTCCGGGCCGATGTGGTGGGTGATCTGACCGGTGTCGTGGCTGAGCCCGACGCCACGATCGAAGCTCGCCGATCCGAGCCACAGCGGCCGCCCGTCCTCGCCGGTCTTCTCCGTCTGCCAGAAGCGGACGTGGTTGCGCTGGTCGGCGCTGTGCCCCACCGGCTTTTCGAAGGCGAGATCCTGCTTGCGGCCCTCGAACAGAAGCGTGCTCACCGGCGCGTCGAGGTCCGGCCGGTCGAGCACGACGGAAAGGCCGATGTCGATCGAGGACCGCAGCGTGATCCTGTCGGCCGGGTCCCAATGGGCGGCGGCGAAGGCGCGGACCACCTCTTCCTTCGTGCCGACCAGCCCGACATTGATCGGATCGCCCGGAATGTCGTCGGGTGTGACGGTGACCATGCTGTCGAGACTGCCGACCTCCTTCGCATCGCGGAAGATCCAGATCTCCGGCAGCACGAAATAGGCGACGAACAGATAGAGCCCGAGCAGCACGGTGATGCTGCCGACCGCCAGATGCGATTTCCTCCGGACCATCGTCCCCGCCCCCCTCTCCCGCGCCGCGCACCGGAAGGGGCGGCAACCGCCGTGCGCCCTGCGGGCATGAGGCGGCCGTGGAGATTAGCACAGCGCCGCAACCCGGGAAATGAATGGAGTTTGACGTGCGCCGGCACGTGACTTTCTCCAAGTCTCCCCTAGGTACTTGCGCAGCAGCATTTCCCGGGGGACCGACGATGGCGAAATGGCACATGAATGTTGCACTGGTCGCCTCCGTGTTGGCGGCGGGCGCCCTCCTTCAAAACCCGACCAAGGCCCAGGATGCGAAAGCCCCGCCGCTCGTCGAGCAGATCGACAATGGAAAATGGCTTCCGAAGGACGAGGCTGAAGCGCTGCGCGATGAGCTTTTCTATCAGAGTGCAGTCCAGTCCTACATCCTGACGATCCCCATCCTGAACACCATCGGCATGCGTGACGGATCGGAGTCGGCGTTCGGGAGCGGCTACAACGTTCTTCCGATCTGGAAGGACCGGATGGACAGCCGCACATGGGTGCCCACGCCGAACGCCGATGTGATCTATTCGATGAGCTATCTGGACCTCAAGAAGGATGGTCCGCTCGTTG
The DNA here is from genome assembly GCF_029210525.1 of Mycoplana sp. MJR14. NCBI lineage: Bacteria > Pseudomonadati > Pseudomonadota > Alphaproteobacteria > Hyphomicrobiales > Rhizobiaceae > Mycoplana > Mycoplana sp. MJR14. Next base: position 116,012 of record NZ_JARGEO010000008.1, on the reverse strand, counting down.
TCGCCGCTCCGCCGAACGTCATCGGCATGTTCACCGATTTCCAGCAGCGTACGATCACCGACGTTGGCGCGGTCGGCCCGGATCGCGCCCGCGGCGGTCTCTATCTGCTCCTGCCCCCCGACTATGACGGCGAGGTCCCCGGCGGCTATTTCGCATTCAGGTCGGCAACCAACAACGTCTTCCTGTTCTTCCGCACCATCATGACGCAGGGCGCGAACGGGCCCGATCCGGCGCCCGCGGTCGCCAATGCCGAACAGACGCGGGTCTACCCGCTCTGGACGCCCGAAAAGGATGCGAAGCCGATGGATTTCCCAAATGCCAGCGGCAAGCGCATCAACATGATGTACCCGACCGACAGCACCTATTGGACCAAGCTGAAGGCCTATGTGGACTACGAGCCCGTCGCCGCGATCGATCCGGTGACGCGCGGGATGCTCGCCGCCGTGGGCATCGTCAAGAACCAGCCCTTCGAACCGACCGAGACGCAGAAAGAGCTTCTGCACAAGGCGGTCACGACCGCGCCGAAGATGATCATGGCAGCGCGCCAGCTCGGCCGCCCCGACAAACGCAACCTCTACTACAAGGATCGCCAGTACGAGAACACGTGGGCAGGCGGGACCGCCGAGTGGAACCAGGCCACCTATCTGGACATCCTGCAGCGGGCCTCGTTCTTCCAGATCGCCTATTCATCGGCACCGGCCATGGTCATGCACACGATCGGCGCCGGCTCCAAATACCCCTTCACGGTGCGCGACAGCGACGGCGAATTCCTGGATGGCTCGAAACGCTATAAGCTGCACCTGCCCCCGAACCCGCCCGCCGCGCTCTTCTGGGCCGTGACGGCCTATAACATCACCGACGGGACAATGCCGGAGACGGAACAATTGCTGCCGTCCATCAATGGCTTCAACAAGGTGACGACGAACGAGGACGGCTCCATTGACCTCTATTTCGGCCCGAACCTGCCGGACAACGTGGACAGGTCGAATTTCATCCAGACCGTTCCGGATCGCAATTTTCTCGCAACCGTGCGCCTGTACGGCACAGGTGCGGAGTTCTACGATCAGACGTGGAAGCCGGACGACTTGGTGAAAGTGCCCTGACGGTCCCCGAGCTCCGGGTGTCGGAGCGCCGACAGCCTGCCGGGCTCACCCCACCGGCACATGCCCGATCCCCTTTTCGGCGATCTCGTCCAGCGCCTCCTCATACCCCGCATCCGCATAGCGGATCACCCCCAGCGCCGTGTCGTTGGTGAGCGCATGCTGTAGCCGCTCGGCGGCGGCGTTCGTGCCGTCGGCGACGACGGTGACGCCGCAGCTCGTCATGTAGCCGGCATAGCCGCCGCCGCCGGAGTGGACGACGACGAGGTCGGCCATGGACGAGGAGAGCAGCATGGCATCGAGCAGCGGCCAGTCGGCGATCGCATCCGAGCCGTCCTTCATCCGCTCCGTCATGATGTTGGGATGGGCCATGGCGCCGGCGTCCAGATGGTCGCGGGAAAAGGCGACCGGTCCCTTGAGTTCGCCGTCTTCCACCAGCCGGTTGACCGCCAGCGCCAGCTCGGTCCGCTCGCCGTGGCCGAGCCAGGCGATCCGCGCCGGCAGGCCCTCGAAGGGGATGTTGTCGCGCGCCAGCCGGATCCAGTTGGTGACGATGCGGTTGTCGGGAAACATTGCGAGCACCAGCTCGTCGATGCGGGCGATGTCGCTCGCCTCGCCCGACAGCGCCATCCAGCGGAACGGCCCGATGGCGCGGGCAAACAGCGGCCTGAGATAGGCCTCGGTGAAGATCGGGATGTCGAAGGCGTTGGCAACGCCGCCCTCGCGCGCCTGGGTGCGGATCAGGTTGCCGTTGTCGAACACCTCCGCGCCCCTCTTCTGGAATTCCAGCATCGCGCCGACATGCTCGACGATCGAGGCGCGGCTCGCCGCCATCAGCTGCCCCTGCCCGTCATCCCTGAGCGAGCGCACCTGATCGAGGCTCATTCCCTTCGGCACGTAGCCGTAGACGAGATCGTGCGCGGAGGTCTGGTCGGTGACGATGTCGGGCACGATGCCGCGCCGGGCGATCTCCGGATAGATGTCGGCGGCATTGCCGACGAGGCCGATCGAGGTGGCGCGCTTCTCCTTCACCGCCGCGTCGATCATCGCGAGCGCGGTGTCGAGGTCGGGCGCCACCTGCTCCAGATAACCGACCGCCTTGCGCTTTTCCGCCCGCTCCGGATCGATGTCGACGCAGAGGATCGCAGCCCCTGCCATCCGGCCGGCGAGCGGCTGCGCCCCGCCCATGCCGCCGAGCCCCGCCGTCAGGATGAACCGGCCGGCGAGCGAGCCGGAAAAGCGCTTCTCGGCGATCCGCATGAAGATCTCGTAGGTGCCCTGGATCACCCCCTGGCTGCCGATATACTGCCAGGCGCCGGCCGTCAGCCCGCCCCAGCAGATCAGCCCTTTTCGCTGCAGCTCGTAGAACACCTCCGCCTTTGCCCACTGGCCGACGATGTTGCAGTTGGCCATGATGACGAGCGGCGCCTTGGCATGGGTCCTAAGCAGCCCGACCGGCTTGCCCGACTGGATCAGGAGCGTCTGGTCCTCCTCCATCTCGCACAGGGCCTTGACGATCGCCCGGTGCGCGGCCCAGTTGCGCGCCGCCTTGCCGAGCGCCGCATAGACCACCAGGTTGTCGGGGTCCTCACCGACAGACAGCACGTTTTCCAGCAACCGCAGCAGCCCCTCCTGCCGCCAGCCCCTGGCGCGCAGCACCGGGCCACCGGGGATCGGAAAGTTCGGATGGCGGGGATTGGGTGTGGGCATGATGGTCTCCTGGAAATGGTGGCCTGCATCTTCATCGGCATTTGCAAGACGCCCCTCATCCGCCTGCCGGCACCTTCTCCCCGCAGGCGGGGAGAAGGACGAACGTTGCACCGCCCCGGCGCAGAAAGAGAGCGCATGCCCGTCCTATCGGTCGCGGCGCGTCCCCTCTCCCCGCTTGCGGGGAGAGGGCCAGGGTGAGGGGCAGTCGACCTCTCCGTTGAGGCGATCGGCTGCAGCAAGACTTGGGGCGGCAGTGGCCGTCGCGCTGTCCGCCCTGCGACGGCACGGCAGCCGCAATCGCCACAACACCCCGCCCCGGCGCTTCGCGCCGACCCTCCCCCTCAAGGGGAGGGTGAAGGTCCGAGCGCATACCGTGCAATCTCGATCCCCATCGCCTTCTCCACCGGCGGATACACCGTCGGATCCAGCACGCTCGACGCCAGCGGAATGACGGTCTTCGGCACATGCAGCACGAATACCTTCATCCCGACCTCAAGCTGCCCGACGCTCAAGGGCTCGGCCTCCTGCGACAGCGTGGTGATCACGTCTGGAAAGGTGGCGAGCCGCACGCCGCCGGCGGTCTCCACCGCCATGTACTCGTTCATCACATGCAGGGTGACGGCATTTTCGCCGCGGCCGAGCGTCACCGTGCCGATGTCGAAGGCCTCCTTCGTGTAGACGACCGCCTTCTCGGTGATCGTCCCCTCCGCCAGGATCGCGCCGCCGGTCGTCGCAACGATCGCGTCGATCACCGCGGACGGCCCCCGCGCCTCGGCGGCCAGGATCGCCTCGCCGAGGGCGAGCGCCAGCGAGATGCCGCCGAGGGCTGCGTTCGCCCGCACGTAGGATGCCCTCAGGGGATTGCGGCAGGAGGCGATGAAGCCGCCGGACTGGTCGGCGGCGGTCCGCAGCACCGGCGAGACCTTGGCCGTCGCCCCGCGCACAACCAGCTCGATATAGCGGTTCTCGGCGCGATTGCCCCCGGCCGCCGTCTGGATCATCGGCTCGGGCGAGCCCGCCATGCCGATCGAGCCCATGTCGCCGGTCGGGTGCGCGCGCATGTCGCCGACGGCATCCAGGACCTTGGTGCCGAGGATCGCCGAGGGCAGCCAGCCGTTCAGCGTCGAGGACTTGCCGTTCTGGCCGACCATCAGCGCCGCCACCTTCTCGCCCAGCGCCTCCTGCAGCAGCTCGACGGCCCGCACATAGTCGACGCCGCGCATCTCCCAGGGCGTGGTCGAGGCCGGTGCGCCGATCGCCGCGGCCGTCGCCACCCAGTCGTCGTCGGCAAGCTCGTCGATCGAGACGAGCTCCGGCCGGCCGATCGACACGGCGGCATGGCCGAGCATGCGACCATGGTCGGCCCAGCCGCCGCCGCCGGCGGCATAGACCGAACCGCCGCGCACGGCCGCCTCGACGTCTTTCTCCTTCAAAATCCGCCCCATCAAGCAGTCTCCTGAATCGCTTTCTGAAGATCGCCGTCCAGTTGAAGAACGGCGTGAAGGAGGACGGCCGCCCCCAGCGCGATGTCGTCGTTCTCGGCAAACTCCTCCGGCGCATGGCTGCGTCCGCCGCGGCAGGGCACGAAGATCATCGCCGAGCGCGTCGCCCGCGCCATCCAGGCCGTATCGTGGCCAGCGCCCGACACCATGCGGCGATGGCTGGCATCCACCGCGCTGCAGGCCGCATCCAGCACCGCGACCAGCATGGGATCCGCGGGCGTCGGCGGGTTGTCCGAGATGCGGCGCGGGGCGGAGATCGTCGTCCCCGTCTCGCGGGCGATCTGCTCGGCCATCTGGTCGAGCGAATTGGCGAAGAGGTCCATCATCGCCCGCTCCTCGGCCCGCGCGTCGATCAGAAGCCGCGCCCGCGAGGGCACGACATTGGCCGCGTTCGGCTCGATCGAAAACTCGCCGACGGTCGCGGTGAAGTGGAACCGGCCGCCGGCGAAGGATTTCGCCAGCGCCTCGACGCCCGTCACCAGCCTTGCCGCGGCGGCGAGCGCATCGGCGCGGCCGCCCATCGGCGTCGTCCCCGCATGGTCCGCCCTGCCGTCCACCACGATCTCGATGCGCGTGATGCCGGCAATTGCGGTGACGACGCCGATGTCGAACTTCTCCTCCTCCAGCACCGGCCCCTGCTCGATGTGGAGCTCGAGGAAGGCGGCAATGTCGCCCCTCGCCTGGGCGGCGATGCGCGCCGGGTCGCCCCCGGCCTGGAGGATCCCTTCGGCGAGCGTCAGCCCGCCGCTCTGTCGCACGAGCCACTCCTGCGGCAGCACGCCCGCCATGCCGCGGCTGCCGATGCAGGAGACGCCGAAGACCGACACTTCCTCGGCGAGGAAATCGACGATCTCCAGGTCGTGATCCAGTGCCGTGCCGCGATCGGCAAGCGAGCGCGCCACCTCCAGCGCCGCAGCCACCCCGGCGATGCCGTCGAACCGCCCGCCGTCGGGCACGGTGTCCGAATGCGAGCCGAGCATGATCGTGCCGCTCCCCGGCTTCAGCCCCGGCCGCCGGCCGATCAGGTTGCCGGCCGCATCGATGCGGGTCTCCAGCCCCGCCTCGCGGAAGCGGTCCGCCAGAAAGGCGCGGCCTTGCGGAAAGAGCGCCGAAAACGCCCGCCGCGTATAGGGCCGGTCCGGCTCGGTGATCGCCGCGAGCCCGTCGATCACCGCGGCGATCCGTGCCGGATCGACCGGCAGGTTGGTGCGCGGCGCGTTCATCGGTCCGCCCCGGCGATCGCAAGCGTCGGCAGCGGCCTGACGAAGGCGCCGGTGCCGGGCTCGGCCAGCACGCGCTTTCCGTCGAAGGCGAGCCGGCCGCGCAGGAAGGTGGCGGCCACCCGCCACGGCAGCCGGATGCCGTTGTAGGGCGACCAGCCGACGACGTTGTGGCCGCTCTCGGCGGCATCGTAGGTGTAGGGTTCGGGCGTCAGCACGGTGATGTCGGCATCCTTGCCGGGCTCCAGCGCCCCCTTCACATGATCGAGGCGGAAGTGCCGGGCCGGGTTGAGGCTCATCAGCTCCGCCGCCCGGGTGAGCGGGATGCCGCGCTCCAGCGCTCCCTTGACGAACAGCGGCACCATCGCCTCCAGCCCCGGCACGCCCGAGGCATTGGAGAGCATGTCGGCATGGGTCTTGCGGTCCTCCGACCAGCTGACATGGTCGGTCGAGACGAGCGTGACATTGCCGTCGGCCACGTGCCGCCAGAGCTTTTCCACCTCGGCCCGCGGGCGGATCGGCGGATTGATCTTGGCCTTGCCGCCGAGCCGCCGCACGTCGTTCTCCTCGTCGAGTGTGAGGTAGTGGATGCAGCACTCGATCGTGGCGCGATGGCCCTGCGCCCGGTAGGCGGCGGCGATCTCGTAGCCGCGGCCGAGCGAGCAGTGGACGACATGCGCCGGGCAGCCTGTAGCCGCCCCCGTCTCGTAGATCTGGTTCGAGGCGAGCAGTTCGGTCAGCGGCGGCCGCGACAGGCCGTGCGCCCGCCAGTCGGAGATGCCGAGCGCCCGGACCTTGTCGATCGCCGCCCGCACCGCCTCGTCGTCCTCGTTGTGCACGCCGGCCGTCAGCCCCGTCGGCGCGATCGCCCGGAAGCAGTCTTCGAGAAGGGCCGCCGGGATGCGAGGAAAGCGCTTCGGATCGGTGCCGAAGGTGGAGAACTTGAAGGCGGCGACGCCCCCCTCGACCATTTCGGCAATGCGCGCCGGCCCCTCCTCCGGGTCGATCGTGCCGTAGAGCGCGAAATCGACCCGCGCCTGCTTGCCCGCGTGCGCCACCTTGCGCGCGACCGCCTCGGCCGAGCAGACGAGATTGCCCTCGTCATAGGGCATGTCGACGATGGTGGTGACGCCGCCCGCCGCCGCCGACCGGGTCGACCAGACGAAATCCTCCTGGTCCTTCTGCGACAGCGAATGCACCTGCGCGTCGATCGCGCCGGGCAGGATCATCGCCCCCTTCAGGTCGTGGCGTTCGCGCGCCGCCGGCATCGCGCCCTGCCCGATGTGGGCAACCTTGCCGTCGCGGACGGCGACGTGGCCGCCCTCGACGATACGGTCGGGCAGCACCACCGTCCCCTTCACCACCAGATCGAAATCGGCCATCGGCGTTTTCCCCCTTGGCGCTAGTTCAGCGCGAAGAACGCATCGAAATCGTCCATCGGCGCTGCGGCCACGAAGGAGGCCAGCGCATCCGGGCAGGCAAGGTCGCGATCCAACGCCTCGATCTCGGCGGAAAGCAGGCGATCCTTGCGGTAGAACTCGGTGACCCCGCGCACGCGGGCATGGACGACGGCGGCGACGCCCTCGGGACGGTCGCCGGCGAGATCGATCGCCTGCGCCGACAGCATCCCTTCCAGGGCCGCCAGCTGGCGCAGGTCGCGCACCTGGCTCTCCATCCGCTCGACGATCAGCGGCAGGAAGGTCGCCTCCTCCTCCAGCCCGCCGGCGACGACGATCGACTGCGCCGAGATCGGCACGGCCAGCGACTGGATGCGCATGTAGAGCTCGACGGCGAGCTTGACCAGCGGCCCGAAGCCCGTCGCCGCCTCGCCGGGCGCGACGAGGTTGACCGGCAGGTTGCGGCGCACGCCGTTGGACAGCAGCACGCAGCGGTTCAGGACGTTGCGGGCGAGATGGGCGAAGCCGGTCTGCGCCGCCTCGACATAGAGCGCGGTCGACAGCGGCAGCGAGCCGCCCGAGGCCATCACGTGGTCATCCAGCACGACCGGGTTGTCGTCGGTCTGCGCCGTCGCCTCGACGATGCGCTCGGCGGCGTTCATCAGCGTGTCGAGGCAGGCGCCGAACACCTGCGCCGTCATGCGCAGGCTCAGGGGATCGTGGATCGCCGACGGCTTCGGCCAGGCGCAGGAGGTGGCCTGCGCCGCAAACCAGCGCCCGGCCAGCGCTTCGCCATGGCTGGAGAGCCGTGCCGCCACCCGCCAGGGATCGGAAGAGGCGCCGAGCGCCAGCGACGACAACAGTCCGGTCACCATCAGGTTGCGGATGGCCTTGGCCGCCTCGCGGGTGACGTCCGCCGCCGCCGCATGGGCGATGGCGTTGACGCTGAGCGCCGCCAGCGCATCGCGCGGCTGCATGCGGAACGGTTCCAGTCCGGCGCGGGCGAGCGCGACCGCCGCCGGCAGCCGCTCGCCCTCGAAATAGGCCTCGCCCTCGCCGGTCAGCACCGCCGCCACCTGCCCCATCAGGCCGATGTCGGCGCAGCCCATCGAGCCGTGCCGGCGCACGACGGGAACGACGTCGCGCTCCAGAAGGGCCAGGAAGGCGTCTACCAGCTCCGGGCTGCAGCCGGAATAGCCGCCGAGCGCGGTGTTGATGCGGATCGCCATCGCCTTGCGCACGATCGGCAGCGAGAACGGTTCGCCGGTGCCGAAATGATGCGCCTTGACCAGGTTCTGGTTGAACTCCATCAGGTCGTCGACCGTCCAGAGCTTGTCCTTCATCGAGCCGACGCCGGTGTTGGAGCCGTAGATCGGCAGGCCCGCGGCCAGCCGGTCGGCAATCACCTTGCGCGAGGCGCCGATCCGCCCCATCCCCATCTCGCAGGCGAGCGGCCGGGTCGCCGCCCGCCCGATCGCCTCGAGCGCGGCAAAGCCGAGCGGTTCTCCGGTCAGATAGAAGGTCTCGGCGCTCGCCAGCATGGTCGTTCCTCTGTTCGACCAACTCTATGCAACACGGAAAAATCGGATATATCCCAATATCCGTACAGTAGATGCCGCAAGCCGAACGAAGGCGGACAGCATCGGGGATTGACCGCATGGATCTCGCCACCCTCTGCCTCGTCGAAGCCATCTTGCGCACCGGCAGCGTGCGCGCGGCGGCAAGGCTCGAAGGCCGGCCGGCCTCCAGCGCCAATGCGGCGCTGCGGCGTCTGGAAGCGGCGATCTCCATCCCGCTCGTCCGCCGCGAAGGCGCGGTGCTGGTGCCGACGCTGGAAGCCCAGGCGCGGCTGGAGCGCCTTTCCGAGATCGCCGAGGCGGCGAAGCAACTGCTTCTCGTCGCGCCGGGCGGGCACGCAGGTCCACCGTCCTCTCCGCAACTGCGGACGCCCGGCCGCTCGGCCGATCCGCAGTCGCCGCGCGGGTCCGCCCCGCCCATGCCGCAGATCCCGCTGGAAGCGCTCGCCCGCTTCTGCGCCACGGTCCATGCCGGCAGCATCCGCAGCGCCGCACGCACGCTGAAGCTCGGCCAGCCGCAGTTGACCCGGCAGCTCGTCCGGCTGGAACAGGCCGTCGGCTTTGCCCTGCTCGAGCGCTCGCCGGGCGGCGTCGCCTGCACGCCGGAGGGCGTCGCGGCCCTTGCGATCGCCGAACGCATCGGCAGCATCTGGGCCGGCCTGTCGCAGGCCTCCGACGAGCGCTTCCGCAAGATCACCCGCACCTGGCGGCTCGGCTCCGTCATCCCGTTCGGCCACGAAAGCGACATCGCCCGCATGCTGGCCGGCCTTGCCGCGGAGTGGCAGCGGCGACGCCCGCGCCAGCCGCTCTTCATCGCCTCGACCACGGCCGATGAACTGATCTTTGGGCTGGAGGCCCGCCGGTTCGACCTCGCGCTGCTGGATGTCGACCGCTTTCCGGCGGAGTTCGAAGGCGCGCTCGTCGGTCGCCAGCCGCTGGCGCTGGCCGTTCCGCGGTCCGTGGCATCGGGGCTCGCAGATACGGACGGGGCCGCAGTCGAGTTGCTGCAGAAGCATCCGATCGCCATGCCCAGCGTCCGGAGCGGCCTGCGCCAGATGACCGATCGCTATCTCGCGAGCACCCTGACCGCCGCCCAGAGGGCAAGACTGACGCTGGTGGAGGTGGATTCCATCCCGGTGATCATCAACCTGGTGCGCGAGCACGGCCATCTGTCGATCCTTCCCGAACAGTCGGTCTTGCGCATTGCCGATCCGCCGGCGCTGATCCGTCTCGACGCCCGCTTCCAGCAATCCCTCAGCCTCGTCTGGCCGAACAACGCGCTGTCCCGGCAGACGGCGGCAGCTATCCTGGAGATCATCGCCGCCATCGCGGACGACAACGCCACGCCCTCGGCTGGCAAGGGCGTGGCGAGCTGAAGACGCGAGGCAACCCCGTCGATCAGGCGACCGAAACGGCCGGACGCGGCTTCAGGCCGAGCAGGATGCCGATCGCGGCTGCCGCCAGGACGAGGCCGCTTGCGGTGAAGACGCCGGCTGCGCCGCTGGTATCGAAGATGAGGCCGCCGACGGCCGCCCCCATGGCAATGGCGAACTGGATCGCGGCGACCAGCAGACCGCCGGCGCTCTCCGCTTCGTCCGGAACGGTGCGCGCCAGCCAGGTCGACCAGGCGACCGGAACCGCGCCGAACAGCAAGCCCCAGAGCGTGACGACGGCGGCGGCGAGCGGCAGCGACGGGGCGCTCGCCGTGAGCGCGAAGGCGATCGCCGCCATCAGCAGCGGCATCAGCGTCAGCGTCATGCGCAGGCTGCGACCGATCAGAAGCCCGGCCACGAGCGTGCCGAGGAAGTTGGCGATCCCGAAGCCGAGCAGGACCGAGGAAACGGTCTCGATGCCGGCGCCGACATCGGTTTCCAGGAAGGGGCGCAGGTAGGTGAAGAAGGCGAAGTGCCCGCCGAACACCAGGGTGGCCGCGAGGATGCCGAGCCCGACGCCCGGCCGGACGAGAACCCGCAGCGAGGCCTTGAGGCTCGTCGCGCCGGCCGGCGCCAGCCGCGGCAGGGTGAGGAACTGCATCGCGAGCGACGCGACGCCGAGACCGGCCGCGAGCACGAACACCGTCCGCCAGCCGGCAAGCTCGCCGAGGTAGCTGCCGAGCGGGGCTGCGACGATCGTCGCGGCGGAGACGCCGCTGAAGATCATCGACAAGGCGCGCGGCACGGCCTGCGGCGGCACGAGGCGCATGGTCACGGCCGTCGCCATCGCCCAGAAGCCGCCGAGTGCGACGCCGAGCAGCACCCGGCCGGCCAGCAGTAACGCCATGCCCGGCGCGAACGCCACCAGCAGGTTCGAGACGATCAGGAGCAGCGAGAAGAACAGCATGAGATGCCGCCGGTCGGTCCGGCGCGCCAGCGAGGTGATGAGCAGGCTTGCCGCCATGCCGACCACGGCGGTGGCCGTCACCGCCTGGCCGGCCGCGCCCTCGGTGATGTTCAGTTCCGCCGCGATCGGGGTCAGCAGGCTCGCCGGCAGGAATTCGGCCGTCACGAGACCGAAGACGCCGAGCGCCATGGAGACGACGGCGCCCCAGGCCGGCGCGTCGGCGGATGCGGCCGTTTCGGAGTGATCGAAGGTGGGATTCATGAGATTGTCCTTGTCTCGGATGATGCAGTGCACAAATGCTAGACTGGACCTTCCGGACGATCTATGGCACAAACGCCGTAATGATTGATCATCCGTCCGAAATCCTTAGGCCCGCATCCAGGGGCGCCCTGGACCCCGACCTCGTCAGCGAATTGCTGATGGGCATGCGGCTCGTCGGTCTCGACTATCGCCGCATCGAGGTTTCGCCGCCGTTCGGCCTGGCCTTCGGCGAGGTCGAGGGCCGCGCCCAGTTTCACTTCGTCGCCCGCGGGCCGGTGCACCTGCGCACGCCGGCCGGCGCCTATCACAGGATGAATGCCGGCGATGCCGTGCTATTGCCGCGCGGCGGCGGCCATGCGCTGGTCTCCTGCCCGGACACGAAGTGCCAGGACGTGCGCTCCCTGTCGGCGGCGCCGCTCTGCGCCTCGGTCAGCGCCATCAGCGCCTGCAGCGACGGCAAGGAATGCCGGGACGACCGCGCGATCGTCTTCAGCGGCTGCATGGAGTTCGATCTCGGCGGCCTGCATCCGCTGGTGGCGCTGATGCCCGAGACCATGCTGGTCGGCACGCTCGTCGAGCGCTACCCGGAGATCCTGCCGATGCTGGAGGCGATGGAGCGGGAGGCGAAGGGCGCCCGGGCCGGCTTCGCCGGCATTCTCGCAAGGCTCGCCGACGTCGTCGCCGCCTTCATCGTGCGCGCCTGGGTCGAATGCGGCTGCGGCGACGCCACCGGCTGGGTCGCGGCCCTGCGCGACCCGCGCCTCGGCCGCGTCATCGTCGCGCTCCACAACGCCCCCGGCCACGACTGGACCGTCGCCGAGCTCGCCGACCGGATGGGCGCCTCGCGCTCCGTCTTCGCCGAACGCTTCCTCGAGGTCACCGGCATGACGCCGGTGCGCTACCTGACGGAACTGCGCATGCGGCTCGCCTCGCAATGGATCGCCAAGGAGCGGATGCCGATCGAGGCCGTGGCTCTGAAGCTCGGCTACGGCTCGCAGGCCGCCTTCAGCCGCGCCTTCAAGCGCATCACCGGCCACCCGCCCGGCAGCCACGCGCGAGCCTCCTGAACCTGGCATCTGAACGCCGGTGACGACAGTGCGCCTTGCCGTCGCCGGGGCACGCCCTACGCCTGCCCCTTCCCCGCCGCCCTGAGCCTGCGCCGCGTCTCCGTCGGGCTCTCGTGGTAGTGGGCGCGGTAGGAGCGGGAGAAGGCGGAGGACGAGTTGAAGCCGGTGGCGGCGGCGATGTCGGCGAATTCCAGCTTCGTCTCGATCACCTTGCGCCGCGCCGCGTTCAGCCGCAGCGCCAGATAGTGCTGGTGCGGCGCGACCCCCATCGTCTCCTGGAACAGGTCCTGCAGGTGGCGGGCGGAGATGCCGACGCGGCGGGCGAGCCGGGTAAGCGTCACCGGCGCCTCCACCGTCTCCTCCATCAGCCGCACCGCCTGGCTGACGCGCTGGTCGGCGACGCGCATGTTGCCGAGTGCGGGCACCTGCAGCAGGCCGCCGGTGCGCTCGTGCTCGTAGATGAAGATGCGCGACACCTCGAGCGCCAGCGAATAGCCCTGCCTTCTCCGGATGATCTCCAGCATCAGGTCGAGCGTCGGCAGCGAGCCGCCGCTGGTCATCCGCTTGCCGTTGATGACGTAGCGCTCCGTCAGCACCGTCACCTGCGGATAGGCGGCGGCGAAATCGGCGCGGTCCTCCCAGTGGATCGTCACCGAATGGCCGTCGAGCAGGCTCGCCTGCGCGAGCAGCCAGCTGCCCGATTCGATCCCCGCCATCATCCTGCGATAGCGCGCCGTCTGCGACAGCTGCCGCCTCAGCGCCGGCGTCGCGCTCTGCTCCCACTGGTAGCTGGAGAGGATGAACAGCGGCGCCGTCTCCTGCTCCGGCCGGAACGGCCCGTCGACGGGCACGGGGATGCGGCTGCGCGTCTCGATCGCCGCCCCGTCCGGCGAGAAGATCCGCCAGCGATAGAGGTCCTGCCCGGAGATCCGGTTGGCGGCGCGCAAGGGCTCGATGACGGAGGCGACGAGGATCAGGTTCGTCTCCGGCAGCACCAGGATATCCAGGTCGAGCGTCTCAGAGGACGGGTCGAGCATGTCGGCAAACTCCCACGCGATCTTCCTGAAGTGTAAAGAATGCTGCCGAAATTGAAAAGCATGTCGCCTCCGCTTGGCTCGTAATGGCGGCAACGAAAAATTCCGGGAGAACAGAAATGCCCCTTTCCATGAACCGCGACGTCTTCATCACCTGCGCCGTCACCGGCTCGGGCGATACGGTGGCAAAGTCGAAGCACGTGCCGATCACGCCGAAGCAGATCGCCGAAGCCGCCGTCGAGGCCGCCAAGGCGGGTGCCGCGATCGTCCACTGCCACGTGCGCGATCCCGAGACCGGCGCGCCGTCGCGTCGCAACGACCTCTACAAGGAGGTCACCGACCGCATCCGCCAGGTCGAGGTCGACATCGTGCTCAACCTCACCGCCGGCATGGGCGGCGACATGATCTTCGGCGACGTCGAGAAGCCGCTGCCCCTGAAGGAACAGGGCACCGACATGGCGGGCGCCACCGAGCGCGTCTCCCACGTCGCCGAATGCCTGCCGGAGATCTGCACGCTCGACTGCGGCACGATGAACTTCTCGCTCGGCGACTACGTGATGACCAACACGCCGTCGATGCTGCGCGCCATGGCCAAGCAGATGACCGACCTCGGTGTCCGCCCGGAGATCGAGGCCTTCGACACCGGCCATCTGTGGTTCGCCAAGCAGCTCGTCGAGGAGGGCCTGATCGAGGATCCGGTGCTGATCCAGCTCTGCATGGGCATTCCGTGGGGCGCGCCCGACGATCTCAACACCTACATGGCCATGGTCAACAACGTGCCGTCGAACTGGACCTTCTCGGCCTTCTCGATCGGCCGCAACGCCATGGCCTACCCGGCCGCGGCCGTGCTCGCCGGCGGCAACGTCCGCGTCGGGCTCGAGGACAATCTCTACATCGGCAAGGGCCAGCTCGCCACGAACGCCCAGCTCGTCGAAAAGGCGGTCAACGTCGTCGAAAGCATGGGCGCCCGCATCATCGGCCCGGCCGAGGTGCGCGAGAAGCTGAAGCTGAAGAAGCGGTAGGACACCAGTGCGAGCGGCGCGGCCGGGTAGTACCCCCCTCTGCCCTGCCGGGCATCTCCCCCTCAAGGGGGGAGATCGGATGGAGCGACCCCTCGCCCCATCTTTTGCCGAATACACGGCAACATCGCTGGCTGAGCGGGGATAGTGCCTATGGCCGATCTCCCCCCTTGCGGGGGAGATGTCCGGCAGGACAGAGGGGGGTAACCCACAGATGAACGAGCAATATTCGGGGAACGACCACATGACCAGGATCAACAAGGCAGCCTGCATCGGCGGCGGCGTCATCGGCGGGGCCTGGGCGGCGCGCTTCGCGCTCGCCGGCATCGATGTCGCGATCTACGACCCGCATCCCGAAGCCGAGCGGATCATCGGCGAGGTGATGGCGAACGCCGAGCGCGCCTATGGCATGCTGACCATGGCGCCGCTGCCGCCGAAGGGCAAATTCACCTTCGTCAAAAGCATCGAGGAAGCCGTGCAAGGCGCTGACTGGATTCAGGAAAGCGTGCCCGAGCGCGTCGACCTGAAGCGCGGCGTCATCACCCAGATCGACGCGGCCGCCGACCCCAAGGCGCTGATCGGCTCGTCGACCTCCGGCATCATGCCGACCGAGCTGCAGCGCGACATGAAGCATCCCGAGCGGATGTTCGTCGCCCACCCCTACAACCCCGTCTACCTGCTGCCGCTCGCCGAGCTCGTCGGCGGCCAGAAGACGGCGCGCGCGACGCTTGACGAAGCGAAGGCAAAGCTCGCCACCATCGGCATGAAGGGCGTGATCATCAACAAGGAGATCGAGGCCTTCGTCGGCGACCGCCTGCTGGAAGCCGTCTGGCGCGAGGGCCTCTGGCTGATCAAGGACGACATCTGCGACACCGAGACGCTCGACGACGTCATCCGCTATTCCTTCGGCATGCGCTGGGCGCAGATGGGCATGTTCGAGACCTACCGCATCGCCGGCGGCGAGGCCGGCATGCGCCACTTCATCGCCCAGTTCGGCCCCTGCCTGTCCTGGCCGTGGACGAAGCTGACCGACGTCGTGGATCTTACCGACGAACTGGTCGACAAGATTGCCAACCAGTCCGATGCCCAGTCCGGCGCCCGCGGCATCCGCGAGCTGGAGCGCATCCGCGACCAGAACCTCGTCGGCATCATGCACGCGCTGAAGGCCGGCGACGACGGCCGCGGCTGGGGTGCGGGCAAGCTTCTGACCGAGTTCGAGGACTATCTCTGGGCGAACGCGAAAAAGCCGGAAGTCGACCTCGGCGAGGTCAAGCCGCTGAAGGTGCTCGACACCAAGGTCAGCGCCGCCTGGGTCGACTACAACGGCCACATGACCGAGCACCGCTACCTGCAGGTGTTCGGCGACACCTCCGACGGCGTGCTGCGCCTGATCGGTGTCGACCTCGAATATGTCCGCGACGGCCACAGCTACTACACGGTCGAGACGCACATCCGCCATCTCGGCGAGGCCAAGCTCGGCGACGCGCTCTACACCACCTGCCAGATCCTGTCCTCCGACGACAAGCGCCTGCAGTTCTTCTCGACCATCTACGATGCCGCGACGAACGAGGCGGTCGCCACCGCCGAGCAGCTGATGCTGCACGTGGACAGTAAGGCCGGCAAGGCGGTGCCCGCCCCGGCGCATGTGCTGGCCAAGGTGAAGGCGCTGACCGAGGCCCACGCCCGCCTGCCCGTTCCCGAAGGCGCCGGCCGCCACGTGGGGCAGAAGCGGTAGAACTCAACCGCCGAAACAGGGGTCGAAGGGCACCGCCCCTCATCCGCCTGCCGGCACCTTCTCCCCACAAGCGGGGAGAAGGGACATTCCGGAACCGCCCGCATCCCGCTTTGAGGAAGGCGAATGCGGCGTGCGCGAACCTTGTCCCCTCTCCCCGCCTGCGGGGAGAGGACTAGGGTGAGGGGCAATCGGCGCCTTCGCGCGCAAAAAGAAAACGAGGGAGAACAACATGAACTTCGCACTGACGGACGAGCAGCAGATGATCGTCGACACGGTCCGCACCTTCGTCGAGACCGAGATCTATCCGCACGAGAACGAGGTGGAGCGCACCGGCGTGGTCCCGCCGGAGCTGGGCCAGGAGATCGCGCGCAAGTGCAAGGAGATCGGCTTCTTCGGCTGCAACTTCCCCGAGGAGGTCGGCGGCGCCGGGCTCGACCACACCTCCTTCACCCTGGTCGAGCGCGAACTCGGCCGCGGCTCGATGGCGCTGACGGTGTTCTTCGGCCGCCCCTCCGGCATCCTGATGGGCTGCAACGCCGAGCAGCGCGAGAAATACCTGATCCCGGCGGTGCGCGGCGACAAGTTCGACGCGCTCGCCATGACCGAGCCCGACGCCGGCTCCGACGTGCGCGGCATGAAGTGCTTCGCCAGGAAGGACGGCGACGACTGGATCGTCAACGGCACCAAGCACTTCATCAGCCACGCCAACATCGCCGATTTCGTCATCGTCTTCATCGCCACCGGCGAGGAGCAGACGCCGCGCGGGCCGAAGAAGCTGATCACCTCCTTCCTCGTCGACCGCGGCACGCCCGGCTTCGAGATCCGCGAGGGCTACAACTCCGTCTCCCACCGCGGCTACAAGAACTGCATCCTCACCTTCGACGACTGCCGCCTGCCGTCGTCGCAGATCCTCGGCGAGGTCCACCGCGGCTTCGAGCTCGCCAACGACTGGCTCTACGCCACCCGCCTGACGGTCGCCGCCACTTCGGTCGGCCGGGCGCGGCGCGCCTTCGACTACGCGCTGAACTATGCCGCCGAGCGCAAGCAGTTCGGCAAGCCGATCGGCGCCAACCAGGGCGTCTCCTTCAAGCTCGCCGACATGATCACCGAGATCGACGCCGCCGACCTCTTGACGCTGTCGGCCGCCTGGCGCCTCGACCAAGGCCTGCCGTCGAACCGCGAGATCGCCTCGGCCAAGGTCTACGCCACCGAAATGCTGGCGCGCGTCACCGACGAGGCGATCCAGATCTACGGCGGCATGGGCCTGATGGACGACCTGCCGCTCGCCCGCTTCTGGCGCGACGCCCGCGTCGAGCGCATCTGGGACGGCACCTCCGAGATCCAGCGCCACATCATCAGCCGCGACCTCCTGCGGCCGCTGGGGGCTTGAGCAGAACATGACCCGCTCCCTCGACCGCCTCACCCGGCCCCGCTCCATCGCCGTCTTCGGCGGCAAGGAGGCAGGCCGCGTCATCGAGCAGTGCGACAAGATGGGTTTTGCCGGCGAGATCTGGCCGGTTCATCCGACCAAGGACGAGATCCACGGCCGCCGCTGCTATCGCTCCGTCGCCGAACTCCCGGCCGCCCCCGACGCCTCCTTCGTCGGCGTCAACCGCAACCTGACGATCGAGATCATCCGCGATCTCGCCGCCCGCGGTGCCGGCGGTGCGGTCTGCTACGCCTCGGGCTTCCGCGAGGCGGTGACCGAGCTGACTGACGGCGACGACCTGCAGAAGGCGCTCGTCGCCGCCGCAGGCGACATGCCGATCCTCGGCCCCAACTGCTACGGCTTCATCAACATGCTGGACGGCGCCCTCCTCTGGCCCGACCAGCATGGCATGGTCAGGATCGACAAGGGGGTCGCCGTCCTCACCCAGTCCTCCAACATCGCCTGCAACATCTCCATGCAGCAGCGCGGCCTGCCGCTCGCCTATATCCTGACGGCCGGCAACCAGGCGCAGACGGGGCTGTGCG
The DNA here is from genome assembly GCF_029210525.1 of Mycoplana sp. MJR14. Lineage (NCBI taxonomy): Bacteria > Pseudomonadati > Pseudomonadota > Alphaproteobacteria > Hyphomicrobiales > Rhizobiaceae > Mycoplana > Mycoplana sp. MJR14. Next base: position 98,076 of record NZ_JARGEO010000008.1, on the reverse strand, counting down.
ATCTCGCCTGCGCGGTGCTCGAGGATCCGCGCGTCACCGCCGTCGGCCTGCACATCGAGGGCTTCGACAGCATCGCCGCGCTGGAGCGGCTCGCCCGCCGCGCCCGCGAGCTGAAGAAGCCGGTGGTGACGCTGAAGGTGGGCAAGTCGGAGCAGGCGCAGCTTGCGACCGTCTCCCACACCGCCTCGCTCGCCGGCAACGACGCCGTCTCCTCCGCGCTGCTCTCCCGCCTCGGCCTCGGCCGGGTGGAGACGCTGCCCGAACTCTTGGAGACGCTGAAGCTGCTGCACCTGCACGGCCCGCTTGAAAGCTTCGACATCTCCTCGATGAGCTGCTCCGGCGGCGAAGCCTCGCTGATGGCCGATGCCGGCGTGAAGCGGAAGACTGTCTACCGGGCGCTGCGCGAGGAGCAGCGAAAGCCGCTGCGCGAGGCGCTCGGCCAGATGGTGACGATCTCCAATCCGCTCGACTTCCACACCTTCGTCTGGGGCAACCGCGACAAGCAGACCGAGGCCTTCACCGCGATGATGCGGGGCGGCTACGCGCTGAACCTGATCGTGCTCGACTTTCCCCGCCTCGACCGCTGCGACGCGGCCGACTGGGTGACGACCTGCCATGCGGTGATCGACGCCTCGCGGGCATCCGGCGCGCGCGCCGGCATCGTCGCCAGCATGGGCGAGAACATGCCCGAGGAGACGGCGCTGATGCTGATGGCAAACGGCGTCGTACCCTTCTACGGCATCGAGGAGGCGCTGGCCGCAGCCGAGGCTGCGGCGACGATCGGGGCGCTCTGGGAACAGCCCCTGCCCGCGCCGCTGGTCAAGATCGCCGCGGCAGACGGCGAGCCGGTGACGCTCACCGAGCACGAGGCCAAACGGGCGCTCGCAGCCTTCGGCCTGCCCGTGCCGGACGGCCGCGTGGCGGAGACTGCCGGCCAGGCGGCCGACGCCGCAGCAGCGCTCGGCTTCCCGGTCGTGCTCAAGGGCCTCGGTGTCGCCCACAAGACCGAGGCCGGCGCGGTGAAGCTCAACCTGCAGACGAAGGAAGCGGTGCTGGAGGCAGTCGCCGCCATGGCCGGCGTCGCCTCCGGCTACCTGGTCGAGAAGATGGTGGCCCGGCCCGTCGCCGAGGTCATCGTCGGTGCGATGCGCGATCCGGTCGCCGGTCCGGTGCTGACAGTCGGCGCGGGCGGAATCCTGGTGGAATTGCTCGAAGATTCGGCCATTCTGACGCTTCCGACCGACGAAACGGCGATCCGCGCGGCGATTTCCGGCCTGAAGGTCGCAAAACTGCTTCAAGGCTATCGCGGCGGCCCGCAAGGAGACGTCGACGCGCTGGTCAAAGCCGTCGCATCGGCGGCATCCTATGTCGTTTCAAACGCTTCAATTGTCGATGAACTCGATATCAATCCTATCATGGTGATGGCCGACGGCGATGGTGTCGTCGCGGCCGACGCCCTGATCCGTCTGAGGAAGTAAGCCCATGACCGGACCGATCCGCCAACGCCGCGAGGGCGGCATCCTGGAAGTCACGATCGATCGCCCGAAAGCCAACGCGATCGATCTGGTGACGAGCCGCATCATGGGCGAAATCTTCCGCGACTTCCGCGACGACGGGACCCTGCGCGTAGCCATCGTCACCGGCGCGGGCGAGAAGTTCTTCTGCCCGGGCTGGGACCTTAAGGCGGCGGCCGCGGGTGACGCCGTCGACGGCGACTACGGCGTCGGCGGCTTCGGCGGCATGCAGGAACTGCGCGACCTCAACAAGCCGATCATCGCGGCCGTCAACGGCATCTGTTGCGGCGGCGGGCTGGAGATTGCGCTCTCCACCGACCTGATCCTCGCCGCCGAGCATGCCACCTTCGCCCTTCCCGAGATCCGCTCCGGCACCGTCGCCGACGCCGCCTCGATCAAGCTTCCGAAACGCATCCCCTACCACATCGCCATGGACATGCTGCTGACCGGCCGCTGGCTGGATGCCGCCGAGGCGCACCGTTGGGGCTTCGTCAACGAGATCCTGCCGGCCGACAAGCTGCTCGACCGCGCCTGGGAACTGGCACGGCTGCTGGAGAGCGGTCCGCCGCTCGTCTATGCCGCGATCAAGGAAGTGGTGCGCGCCGCCGAGGGCGAGACGTTCCAGACGACGATGAACAGGATCACCCGCCGGCAGTTTCCGACGGTGGACGTCCTCTATTCGAGCGAGGACCAGCTCGAGGGCGCGCGCGCCTTCGCCGAGAAGCGGGATCCGGTGTGGAAGGGCCGCTGAGCGGCCTTCTTGATCCACATCGCCATGCCCTGAAAATGCGTGCTCGCGCTCGTCGCGGGCATTTCCGTAAGTGCCGTTTATACACAAGCGAGGAAATTTAACACGTTACATCCGCGCCATTTTCAGTAATCTTATCAATCAGCAAGCGGTCGCAGATAACCGCATACACGAAGGAGAGCCTTGACCACCGCATGAGGCGCGAGCGCGCCACCGCATAGCCGCCGATGCGACATGACAGGCGGCAGACCAGAAATTCTACCAGCACAAGAAGGCCAATCGGCCGAACGAAGGGAACAGGGGAATGACGGACTACACCAACTATCTCGCGCGCCAGGTCATGCTGGGCAAGATGAACCGCCGCGAATTCATGGGTCGCGCTGCCGCCTTCGGCGTCACGCTCGCTGCCGCCGGCACGATGTTCGACACCGCCGCCAGGGCGCAGGAGCCCAAGCGCGGCGGTCATCTGAAACTCGGCCTCGAAGGCGCTGCCGCCACCGACAGCAAGGATCCGGCCAAGGCACTGTCGCAGTTCATGTTCGTCGTCGGCCGCAACTGGGGCGACATGCTGGTCGAATCCGAGCCGCTGACCGGCAAGCCGGTTCCCGCGCTCGCCGAATCCTGGGAGCCCTCCGCCGACGCCGCCACCTGGACCTTCAAGATCCGCCAGGGCGTGAAGTTCCACGACGGCAAGGAGCTGACGGTCGACGACGTCGTCAAGACCCTGCAGCGCCACACCGACGAGAAGTCGGAATCCGGCGCGCTCGGCGTGATGAAGTCGATCAAGGAGATCAAGGCCGACGGCGGCAACCTCGTCCTCGTGCTCACCGAAGGCAATGCCGACCTGCCGCTGCTTCTGACCGACTACCACCTGGTCATCCAGCCGAACGGCGGCCTCGACAATCCGGACGCGATGATCGGCACCGGCCCCTACAAGGTCACGAGCTTCGAGCCCGGCGTGCGCGCCACCTTCGAGAAGAACGCCGACGACTGGCGCTCCGACCGCGGCTATGTCGACACGATCGAGATGATCGCGATGAACGACGCGACCGCCCGCATCGCCGCCCTCTCCTCCGGCCAGGTCCACTACATCAACCGCGTCGACCCGAAGACCGTCAGCCTCCTGAAGCGCGCGCCGACCGTCGACATCCTGAACACCTCCGGCCGCGGCCACTACGTGTTCATCATGCACTGCAACACCGCGCCCTTCGACAACAACGACCTGCGCCTGGCACTGAAATACGCCATGGACCGCGAGACGATGGTGCAGAAGATCCTCGGCGGCTACGGCAAGGTCGGCAACGACTTCCCGATCAACGAGACCTATGCCCTCTTCCCCGAAGGCATCGAGCAGCGCGCCTATGATCCCGACAAGGCCGCCTTCCACTACAAGAAGTCCGGCCACAGCGGCCCGGTCCTGCTGCGCACCTCCGACGTCGCCTTCCCCGGTGCCGTCGACGCCGCTGTCCTCTACCAGGAGAGCGCCAAGAAGGCCGGCATCGAGATCGAGGTCAAGCGCGAGCCGGGCGACGGCTACTGGTCCAACGTCTGGAACGTCCAGCCGTTCTCGACCTCCTACTGGGGCGGCCGTCCGACCCAGGACCAGATGTACTCGACCGCCTATCTGTCGACCGCGGACTGGAACGACACCCGCTTCCTGCGCCCGGACTTCGACAAGATCCTGCTCGAGGCCCGCTCGGAACTCGACGAGGCCAAGCGCAAGGAGATGTACCGGACCATGGCGATGATGGTGCGCGACGAAGGCGGCCTGATCCTTCCCATGTTCAACGACTTCGTCAACGCCGCCTCCAAGCAGGTGAAGGGCTACGTCCACGACATCGGTAACGACATGTCCAACGGCTATGTCGCAACCCGCGTCTGGCTCGAATCCTGATGCCTGGCGGACCGGCACAAGATCCTGGCCTGATGGCGCCGAAGGCTGCGGGTGCAAACCCGCAGCCTTCGGGCCCGGCCGGAACCGACACGCTGGCGGCAACGCCGTCATTGTCCACCCTCTCTCCGGCCAACGACGGCATCCTGTCGCCCTGGGGGCGATTTGTCCGCAAGAGCCCGCTCGCCGCCCTCGTCCTCCAGCGGCTGGCGCTCAGCATCGCCCTGCTCTTTGCCGTCTCACTGATGATCTTCGGCGGCGTCGAGGCGCTGCCCGGCGACTTCGCCACCACCTATCTCGGCCAGTCGGCGACGCCGCAGGCGGTCGAGAACATCCGCAAGGATCTCGGCCTCGACCAGCCCGCCACCACCCGCTATTTCCAATGGCTGGGCGGCGCCCTGCAGGGCGATTTCGGCACGTCCTGGGCCTCGCGCAACTCCGTCAGCGAGCAGATCGGCAAGCGGCTCGGCAATTCGCTCTTCCTCGCCTTCTTCGCCGCGATCATCTCGATCCCGCTGGCGATCGGGCTCGGCATGCTCGCCGTGCACTACCGCGACCGCCTCGCCGACAAGGTGATCAACGTCTTCTCGCTGGCGGCGATCTCGCTGCCCGAGTTCTTCGTCGGATACCTGCTGATCCTCTTCTTCGCCGTGCAGATGGGCATCGCCACCTTCCCGGCCACCGTCTATGACAGCATGAGCCTGACCGAGCGCCTGTCGGCCATCGCCCTTCCCACCGCGACGCTGGTGCTGGTGGTCCTCGCCCACATGATGCGCATGACGCGGGCTGCGATCCTCAACGTCATGTCGTCGGCCTATGTCGAGACGGCGGAGCTGAAGGGGCTCAGCGGCCTTCGCATCATCGCCAGGCACGCCGCCCCGAACGCGGTCGCCCCCGTCATCAACGTGATCGCGCTCAACCTCGCCTATCTCGTCGTCGGCGTCGTCGTCGTCGAGGTCGTGTTCGTCTATCCCGGCATGGGCCAGTACATGGTCGATGCCGTGACGGTGCGCGACATGCCGGTGGTGCAGGCCTGCGGGCTGATCTTCGCCGCCTTCTACATCTTCCTGAACATGACGGCAGACATCCTCGCCATCATCGCCAATCCGAGACTGAGGCATCCGCGATGAGATTGCGCGCCATTCCCCTAAGCGCCTGGATCGGCATCGCCGGCATCGCGCTCGCCCTGTTCTGTGCCATCTTCGCCCCCTTCATCGCCCCGCACGGCGAGAGCGAGATCGTCGGCGAGATCTGGTCGCCGATGGGCGGCGAGTTCCTGCTCGGCACCGACAACCTCGGCCGCGATCTGCTGTCGCGCCTCATCTTTGGCGCCCGCACCACGATCTTCGTGGCGCTGGCGGCGACCATCCTGTCCTTCAGCCTCGGCATGCTGCTCTCCTTCATCGCCGCGGTCACCGGCGGCTTGATCGACCAGCTGTTCTCGCGCTTCAACGACCTGATGATGGCGATCCCCACCCTGATCTTCGCCCTCGTCGTCCTCGCCGTCCTGCCGCAGCACCTGTGGATCCTGATCCTCGTGATGGCGGTGCTCGACAGCACCCGCGTCTACCGCATCGGCCGGGCGGTGGCGCTCGACGTCGCGGTGATGGAGTTCGTCGAGGCCGCCCGCCTGCGCGGCGAAGGCACCGGCTGGATCATCTTCCGCGAGATCCTGCCGAACACGCTGTCGCCGCTTCTGGCCGAATTCGGCCTGCGCTTCGCCTTCTCCATCCTGTTCCTCTCCACCCTGTCCTTCCTCGGCCTCGGCATCCAGCCGCCGGCCGCCGACTGGGGCGGCATGGTCAAGGACAACAAGGACGGCATCATCTTCGGCATCTCCGCAGCCCTCGTCCCGGGTGCGGCGATCGCGCTTCTCACCATCTGCATCAACCTCGTCGTCGACTGGCTGATGAAACGCACCTCGAGCCTGAAGGGAGGACGCGGCGATGCCTGAACCGTCAAGGACCGAGCTGCTTTCCGTCCGCAATCTGAAGATCGAGGCGACGAGCTACCCGCCGGGCGAGCCGCCGAAGACCGTCACCCTGGTCGAGGGCGTCAACTTCGACGTCCAGAAGGGCAAGGTGCTGGGCCTGATCGGCGAATCCGGCGCCGGCAAGTCGACGATCGGCCTGACCGCGCTCGCCTATGGCCGCGGCGGCGTGCGCATCACCGGCGGCGAGGTCAGGCTGAACGGCCAGGACCTGCTCAAGCTCGACCATGCCGGCATCCGCAAGGTGCGCGGCGCCAAGGTCTGCTACGTGGCGCAATCGGCCGCCGCCGCCTTCAACCCGGCCCATAGGCTTGGCGAACAGGTGATCGAGGCCTCGCTCAAGCACGGCATCATGAGCCGGGCGGAGGCGGAAAAGCGCGCGCTCTATCTCTTCAGGGTGCTGGGCCTGCCCAACCCCGAGACCTTCGGCGAGCGCTACCCGCATCAGGTCTCCGGCGGCCAGCTGCAGCGCGCCATGACCGCCATGGCGCTCTGCCCGAACCCGGAACTGATCGTCTTCGACGAGCCGACGACGGCGCTCGACGTCACCACCCAGATCGACGTGCTGGCTGCGATCAAGCATGCGATCGAGGAGACGCATACGGCGGCGATCTACATCACCCACGACCTCGCCGTTGTCGCCCAGATCACCGACGACATCCTCGTTCTGCGCCACGGCAAGATGGTGGAATACGGCTCGGTCCAGCAGATCATCGAGGCGCCGACGCAGGAGTACACGCGCGCGCTGGTCAACGTCCGCGGCACCGGCCGCGAGGAGGCGGCCGACCAGTCCGGCACCCTGCTCAAGGTCGACAACGTCACCGCCGGCTATTCCAACGGCTTCAAGGTGCTGCAGAACGTCTCGCTGCACCTGCCGAAGGGCCAGACCCTGGCCGTCGTCGGCGAGAGCGGCTCGGGCAAGTCGACGCTCGCCCGCGTCATCACCGGGCTGCTGCCGCCGCAGGAGGGCATCGTCAGCTTCGACGGCAAGCCGCTGCCGCGGGCGCTGAAGGGCCGCGGAAACGAGGAACTGCGCCGGATCCAGATGATATACCAGATGGCCGATACGGCGATGAACCCGCGCCAGACGGTGCGCAACATCATCGGCCGGCCGCTGACCTTCTATTTCGGCATGCACGGCCGGCAGAAGACCGAGCGCGTGAAGGAACTGCTCGACCAGATCGAGATGGGCGACCGCTTCCTCGACCGCTTCCCGGCCGAGCTCTCCGGCGGCCAGAAGCAGCGCGTGGCGATCGCCCGCGCGCTCGCCGCCCGTCCCGAGCTGATCCTCTGCGACGAACCGACCTCGGCGCTCGACCCGCTGGTGGCAGAAGGCATCCTCAAGCTGCTTTTGAAGCTGCAGGAGGAGACCCGCGTCTCCTACATGTTCATCACCCACGACATCGCCATCGTCCGCGCCATCGCCGACAGCGTCGCGGTGATGCACCGCGGCCGCCTCGTGCGCTTCGGCCCGAAATCGAAGGTGCTCTCGCCGCCCTTCGACGACTACACCGACCTGCTGTTGAAATCCGTCCCCGAGATGGAGATCGGCTGGCTGGAGAAGGTGCTGAAGACGCGGCGGATGGAGAGCGCGGGGAACTGATCCTCGCGCGGGAAGATCAAGGGAAGCTCGTCATGCCGGACCAGATCCGGCATCCAGCCCGCGCAAGTCCTTGCGCGTTAAAGCATTTTGCGCGTCGCGGACGCGACGCTGCTGGACCCCGGATCAAGTCCGGGGTGACGGAAAGGATGGCAGCGGCGATCCCAAAGGTTTCTCCCCTTGTGGGGAGATGGCCGGCAGGCCAGAGGGGGGACTTGCCGCATGCGATCGCCCTGCCTTTTCGCCTCCGGCACTTGCCGCCGCGCCTGCGCCCCGGCACACTCCGCACCCGGCATGATGCCGGCAGTGCCCTGAAACGGAGAGCCCGATGAACGACAGCGGCGGCCAGTCGCAATCCCTGCGCATCCCCACCTTCGACGACGTGCTCGCCGCCCGGGCACGCATCGCCGGCCAGGCGCACCGCACGCCGGTCCTCACCTCCCGGACGGCCGACGCCAGGGCCGGCGCCGCGCTGTTCTTCAAGGCCGAGAACCTGCAGCGGGTCGGCGCCTTCAAGTTCCGCGGCGCCTACAACGCGATTGCCGCCCTCGCCCCGGAGGCGCGCCGGAACGGCGTCGTCGCCTTTTCGTCCGGCAACCACGCCCAGGCGATCGCCTATGCCGCGCAGTTGCAGGGCGTGCCGGCCACCATCGTCATGCCGCAGGATGCACCGGCGATGAAGATGGCGGCGACCAGCGGCTACGGCGCCGAAATCATCCTCTACGACCGCTACACGGAAGACCGGCAGGCGATCAGCGACCGGATCGCCCGCGAGCGCGGCGCGGCCCTGATCCCGCCCTACGACCATCCCGACGTCATCGCCGGCCAGGGAACGGCCGCCCTCGAACTGATCGAGGAGACGGGCGCGCTCGACCTCCTGGTGGTGCCGCTCGGCGGCGGCGGCCTGCTCGCCGGCTCCGCGCTTGCCGCCAGGGCACTCTCTTCGGGCTGCACCGTCATCGGCGTCGAACCCGAGGCCGGCAACGACGGCCAGCAGTCGCTGCGCAAGGGCGAGATCGTGACGATCCCCGTGCCGCGTTCGATCGCCGACGGCGCGCTTCCGACCCACGTCGGCAACCACAATTTCCCGATCCTGCAGGACAAGGTAGCCGACATCGTCACCGTCACGGACGCGCAGTTGGTGGAGACGATGCGCTTCTTCGCCGAGCGGATGAAGATCATCGTCGAGCCGACCGGCTGCCTCGCCGCCGCCGCCGTTTTCAACGGCATCATCCCCTGCAGCGGCAAGCGTGTCGGCATCATCCTCAGCGGCGGCAATGTGGATATCGCGGCCTTTGCCGCGATGGTCACCGGAACGTAGCGCTGCTTCCCGGGGCGTCGACCGCTCGAAAGCGAACCGTGCGCCCTGCTATCATCACTGCTGGCCATGCCACCGAGCGAAGGCGGGAGACGGATGAAAGCCATCACGCACAGCGATCAGCCGACGGAGGAATGGCGCCCCGGCGTGAGGACGCGCAGGATCGTTGCCGCCTGCGATGGCGCGACAGCGCTCTGCATCTTCGAGCAGTGGGTGGATCCCGGTGAGGGCGCGCCGACACATGTCCATGACGTCGAGGAGGTCCTGACCGTGATCGCCGGCCGGGCGGAGATATGGATCGATCGGGAACGTCTGGAGTGTGGCGCGGGCGCGTCGGTCGTCATCCCCGCCGGGGCAAGGCACGGTTTTCGAAATGGCGGCACCACGCGTCTTCATATCCACGCCGTCCTCGCCTCGCCCGTCTTCGAGGCGGAGTTCGACGAAGGTGTCGGCCAGGTCCGCCGTTGGGATATCACGTAGTTCCGAGCCTCAATAGTCCGTCGGCACCGTCAGCACCTCCGCCTCCGGCGTGTCGAGGAAGCTGCGCACCGTGGCCGGCAGTTGCCGGGAGGAAAACGGCAGCACGCCGCAGCGCGACAGCATCTGTCTGAGGTCCGGCTCCTGGCCGATATGGCGCCAGATCATCCGCGAGGCATAGGGCAGGTTCTCCTTGCGCCAGGAGACGCCCATGGTCGTGCCGCGCAGGTAGACGCGCTGGTGCACCTCGAACGGCATCAGGATCGTCTGCGACAGCATCGGCTGCTGGCCGACGCTGCGCTCGGCGATGAAGATGCGGTTGCGCCAGAAGGTGACGAGCCCGACATATTTGGAGAACTGATGGATCTCGTTCTCGGCGTCGTGGATGCGCTCGATCGACTTCACCCGGACCGCGCCGCCCTCCTCGTGGATGCGCGCGCAGGAGCAGACGACCAGCCCCGGCCAGGACGGCGAGATGTGGTAGGTCTGGTAGTAGCCGGCATGGCGGCGGAGTGCTGCGATATCGCCGGGAAAGCCGTCGAGCAGCCCGCCGGCCGCCGAGCAGTCGCGGTCCGGCCGCGTCAGCCGTGCGGGAAACAGCTTCGGCGGCAGGTCGAAGTCCTGCGGTGCGACCCCGAAGAAGGCGGCAATGCGGCCGACGTTGTGCGCCGACGGCCGCGCCTCGCCGGCGATATAGCGATTGAACTGCTGCCGGTTGATGCCGATGTCCCGGCAGATCTGCGAGATCGAGCGCCTCGTCGCGCAGGCATGGCGCAGATTCTGGGTGAAGGCATCGTGATCGGTCAAGGCGCGCCTCTGTCTGGTGTCACGAAATAGCGTAAACCAGCATCAGTTCGCGTCAAGTCGCGAAATTGTGCGGCGCAGGCGAAGCGATAGGTTTCGCTGCAGACATTCCAGCGACGGAGCCCACCGCATGACCGACTTCACCACGCGCCCCGACGGCCTGATCGTGCCTTCCGCCATCAACCGCCGCAGCTTCCTCGCCGGCACCGCCGCGCTCGGCATCGCAGCCGGCCTCGGCGGCACGATGGCGGCCGGCAGCGCCCGGGCCCAGGAGCCCGTCCGCGGCGGCCACCTCAAGCTCGGCCTCAAGGGCGGAGCCGCCACCGACGTGCTCGATCCCGCGACCTACAGCGCCTCCGTCCTCTTCGTCATCGGTCGTCTCTGGGGCGACACGCTGGTCGAGACCGATCCGAAGACCGGCGCCGCCCTGCCCGCGATCGCCTCCTCGTGGGAGCCCTCCGCCGACGCCTCCGTCTGGACCTTCAAGATCCGCAACGACGTCTCCTTCCACGACGGCAGCAAGATGACCGTGGCCGACGTGGTCGCCACCCTGAAGCGCCATTCCGACGAGGGTGCGAAGTCCGGTGCGCTCGGCCTGATGAGCTCGATCAAGGGGATCGAGGACAAGGCCGGCGATCTCGTCATCACGCTCGCCGAAGGCAATGCCGACCTGCCGCTGCTCCTGACCGACTACCACCTGATCATCCAACCGAACGGCGGCCTCGAAAATCCGGCCGCCGCCATCGGCACCGGTCCCTACAAGCTGACGAACTTCGAGGCCGGCGTGCGCGCCACCTTCGAGAAGAACACTGCCGACTGGCGTTCCGACCGCGGCTTCGTCGACAGTATCGAGATCATCGTCATGAACGACGCGACCGCCCGCATCGCGGCCCTCTCCTCCGGCCAGGTCCACTTCGTCAACAACATCGATCCGAAGACCGTGCCGCTTTTGAAGCGGGCGCCGCGCGTCGAGATCATCCGCAGCGCCGGCAAGGGCTTCTACTCCTTCCTGATGCACTGCGACACAGCCCCCTTCGACAACAACGACCTGCGGCTGGCGCTGAAATACGCGGTCGACCGGCAGGCGATCCTCGACCGCGTGCTCGGCGGCTACGGCACGCTCGGCAACGACTACCCGGTCAATGCCAATTATGCGCTCGCCCCCGACGACATCGAGCAGCGTGCCTACGATCCCGACAAGGCCGCCTTCCATTTCAAGAAGTCCGGCCATGACCGACCGATCCTGCTGCGCACCTCCGATGCCGCCTTCGCCGGCGCGGTGGATGCGGCCGTGATCTTCCAGGAAAGCGCCAAGAAGGCCGGCATCGAGATCGAGGTCCGCCGCGAACCGGAGGACGGCTACTGGACCAATGTCTGGAACGTCCAGCCCTTCTGCGCCTCCTACTGGGGCGGGCGGCCGACGCAAGATTCGCGCTACTCGACTTCCTATCTCTCGACGGCGGAATGGAACGACACCCGCTTCAAGCGCGAGGATTTCGACAAGCTGCTGCTGCAGGCCCGTTCGGAACTGGACGAGGCGAAGCGAAAGGCGCTTTATCGCACCATGGCGCTGATGGTCCGCGACGAGGGCGGCCTGATCCTGCCGGTCTTCAACGACTACGTCATGGCCGCCTCGACCTCGGTCAAGGGCATCGTCGACGACATCGGCAACGACATGTCGAACGGCTATATCGGCAGCCGCGCCTGGATCGAAGCGTAAAGAGCGGCGGCGGATCGGACGATGACCATGACCGAACGAAGCTTCAAGGTGATCGAGAACGAGTGGATCACCCTTGCGGACGGCACGCGGCTCGCCGCGCGCATCTGGATGCCGGAGGGGGCGGAGAACGACCCCGTGCCCGCGGTGTTCGAGTTCCTGCCCTACCGGAAACGGGACGGGACCTGCGCCCGCGACGAATCCACCTATCCGGTCTTCGCGGCCGCCGGCATCGCCGGCGTGCGCGTCGATATCCGCGGCTCGGGCGAATCCGACGGCGTCATCGACGGCGAGTACACGCCGCTCGAGCTCGCCAACGCCTGCGAACTGATCGCCTGGATCGCCGCCCAACCCTGGTCGAACGGCTCGGTCGGCATGATGGGCATCTCCTGGGGCGGCTTCAACTGCCTGCAGGTGGCCGCCCTGAAGCCGCCGGCGCTGAAGGCCGTGATCTCGATCGCCTCCACCGTCGACCGCTACAACGACGACATCCACTACAAGAACGGCACGCATCTTTCCGCCCAGCTCTCCTGGGCGGCGACCATGCTCGCCTACCAGTCGCGCTCGCCGGATCCCGAGGTTGTCGGCGACCGCTGGAAGGACATGTGGCTGGCGCGGCTGGAAAACGAACCCTTCTTCATGGAGGAGTGGCTGAAGCACCAGCGCCGCGATGCCTTCTGGGAACACGGCTCGATCTGTGAGGATTTCGGCGGCTTCCCCGTCCCCGCCCTCGTCATCGCCGGCTGGGCCGACGGCTACCGCAACACGCCGCTGAAGGCGGTCGAGGGCCTGGGCTCGAAGGCCAAGGCGCTGATCGGCCCCTGGATCCACAAGTACCCGCACTTCGCCTGGCCGAAGCCGCGCATGGATTTCCACGCCGAGGCCATCCAGTGGTGGAACCGCTGGCTGCGCGGCGAGGAGAACGGTGCGGAGAACTGGCCGCAGGTGCGCGCCTATATCCAGGACGGGCCGAAGCCGTCGATCCGGCGCGAGTTCGACCCCGGCACCTGGATCGCCAAGAGCAAGTGGAGCACGCCCGAGATGGAGTGCTTCTATGTCGAGCAATACGGCACGCTGGCGCCCGGCATGCCGATCGCCGGCGCCAAGGATCACGACCACTATCTGCGCTCGCCGCTCGATACCGGCACCATGTCCGGCGAATGGTTCACGCTGAAGCCGGATGCCGAGATGGCGCTCGACCAGCGCCTCGACGACGCCGGCTCGCTGGTGCTCGAGACGCCGCCGCTCACCGAGGCCCGCGACTATCTCGGCCAGCCGGTGCTGGACGTGCAACTGTCTTGCGAGGCGGAGATCGCCAATCTCTGCGCCCGCATCGTCGACGTCCATCCGGACGGCACCGCCACCCGCGTCACCTTCGGCGTGCTCAACCTCGCCCATCGCGACGGCCATGCCGAGCCGAAGCCGATGAAGAAGTGCGAAAAGACCGAGGTCCGCCTCGTGCTCGACGCGATGGGCTATCGCTTCGGCCCCGGCCACCGCATCCGCCTGTCGCTGTCGACCGCCTACTGGCCGACCGTCCTGCCGCCGCCGACCGACCCCGGCCTCACGATCGACCTCGCCTCGCTCGGCCTGGCGCTGCCGAAGCTCGGTCGCCACGAGACCATCGCCCTGCCGGAGCCGGCCAACAAGGATCCGCTGCCGAAGTACAAGGAGCTGGCGCCGGCCGAAACGGCGCGCAGCGTCGAGCGCGACCTGACGAACGGCCTGACCGAGTACACGATCTACGAGGACACCGGCCTGTCGGAGCATCCCGGCACCGGGCTCGCCACGCGGCAGGTGCGCGACGAGCTCTGGTCGATCGCCGATGGGGACCCCTTGTCTGCGACCGGCACCGCCACCTGGACCTGCGACATGCAGCGCCCCGGCTGGTTCGTCCGCACCATCTCGACGGCGACGATCGCGTGTTCGGCGACCGACTGGCTGATCTCGGCGTCCGTCCGCGCCTTCGAGGGCGAGGACGAGATCTTCGAGAAGACCTTCGAGAAGAAGGTCCCACGCGACTTCATGTAAGCCGCCCGCCGCCCGCCGTCATCCTCGGGCTGGTCCCGAAGATGACGGCGGGCGGGATGGCGCGACCCTCGCCCTAGCGGGCCGGCGCCTTGCCGTCGCGGTAGAGGATCATGCCGCCGTGATACAGAACGCCGTCGATGAAGTCGCCGTCGGCGGTGAACCCGGTGTCGTCCCAGTATTCGATGTGGTCGCCGCTGACCGCGTAGCGGCCCTGGTATGCGCTCTCGCGACGGCCGCGCGCCTCGTCGTAGCGCCCGTTCGGCAGGAGATTGTGACGGACGTATCCGTCGCCGGTGATCCACATCCCGACATAGGGGTGGCTCTGCTGTGCACTGTTGGTCTTCATCTGGGTAAACCCTTTCTGGACGGGTGCGATCATGACGCAAAGGACGATCGCGCCGATGCCGGGCAAGCTGAAACCGTTCATCGCCGCCCCATCACTGCTGCGCCTCGCGGCGGTGGGCAAGAGGCCCGCAGAACGTCTGAGAGCGCATCATCGATCACCTCAGGTGCTGGCCGTCGGGCGAACGACGATCTCGCTGGTATCGACATCGGCGGGCTGGTCGATCACGTGGCGGATGGCCGCGGCAATCGCCTCCGGCTTCAGCGCGATGCTGCGATAGGACACCATCGCCTCGGCCGCGACCGGGTCGGTGATCGTGTCGGCGAGCTCGGATTCGACCACGCCCGGATAGACGCAGGTCACCCGGATCTGCCTGTTCTCCTGGCGCAGCCCGTCGGAGATCGCCCGCACCGCATATTTCGTCGCGCAATAGACAGCGGCGGTCGGGACCACGTAGAGGCCGCCGATCGACGAGACATTGATGATCTGGCCGCCGCCCTGCGCGTTCATCACCGGCAGCACGGCGGCGATGCCGTGCAGCACGCCGCGGATGTTGACGTCGATCATCCGGTCCCATTCCTCGACCTTGAGCGCGTTCATCAGGGACAGCGGCATGACGCCGGCATTGTTGACGATCACGTCGACGCGGCCGTAGGCATCGAGCGCGGCGCGGACGAAATCCTCCATGTCCTGCCTGCGGGTCACGTCGAGCGCCCGCATCGCGATCGTGCCGCCCGCGCCCTCCACCTCCTGCTTCAGTGCGGCGAGGCGATCGGTCCTGCGGGCGCCGATCATCAGCCGGGCGCCCGCCCTGCCGAGTTCTCTTGCCAGCGCCGCGCCGATGCCGCTGCTGGCCCCCGTGATCAGGATCACCTTTTCCGAAATGCTGGTCATGTCTCATCCCTTCGGTTCGAAGCCCGCAGCATCCGCGCCACGGGTCAGCCAGAGGATGACCGCGACGGGGTACCGCGCGGTAGAACGGAAGTCCGCGTTTCTTGCACGATCCTCCGAAAGGACCGTCCGCCGCCTTGGCAGACCGGTACGGTTGGGCGATGGTGTGCCCATGACGAACCGGACGAACACGAACCTCGCGAAGCTGGACCTGGCAAAGCCCGACCTGGCGGATCTGAAGCGGCTGATCGCGCGGCATGCGCCGGCGGACGGCATCCACGACACCGCCATCCCGGCGCTGTCGCTGATCCGGTCGTCGGCCATATCCGATCCGGTCCACACGCTGTACGAGCCCTCCCTCTGCATCGTCGCCGCCGGCCGGAAGCGCGCGCGCATCGGCAGCCGCGAGATCGTCTACGAGGCCGGCGACTGCCTCGTCGTCGGCATCGATCTTCCGATCATCGGCGCGGTGATCGAAGCCAGTCCCGACGACCCCTACCTCTGCCTGAAGCTCGGACTCGACCGCGGCATGCTCGCCGATCTCCTGCTGGAGACGTCTGCAGCAGGTCGAACCCCGCATGTGCCCGACGGCATGGAGGCGGCCGGCATCCAGGCCGCGACGCGCGATCTGGTCGACGCCTCCGCCCGTCTCGTCGGGCTGCTCGATACGCCGCAACACATCTCCGTGCTCGGGCCGCTCGTCGTCCGCGAGATCCACTACCGGCTGATAACGGGACCGCAGGGCGCGATCCTGCGCCAGATCGCAAGCGGCGAGAGCCGCCTGGCCCAGGTCGGCCGTGCCGTCGCCTACCTGTGCGAGAACTACGCCGCACCGTTTCGGATCGAGGACCTCGCCCGCATCGCCGGCATGAGCCCCTCCTCGTTCCACGCGCATTTCCGCATGGCGACGGCCATGAGCCCGCTGCAGTTCCGCACCCGCCTGCGCATGCACGAGGCGCGGCGGCTGATGGTCGCCGAAGGCCTGACGGCGGCCGAGGCCGGTTTCCGCGTCGGCTACGACAGTCCCTCGCAGTTCAGCCGCGACCATGTCCGCATCTACAACCGCCCGCCCCGGCGCGACCTGTCGCGCATGCAGTCGGAGCAGGCCTACTGACGAGGCGTTTCGCCCGTGTCCGATCACGCGGCCCCCACGCGGCCCCCACGAATTCGTGTTCGGTTACAGGCTGGAACGTGAGCGCACGCGCCGCCGGTTCGCCACTTTTGGGGATCAGTTTCCAGCATCGCCCGATTCGAACCGAGACGGGATCGCGGCGAAACCGGAGGATTGAGGACGAGGCCTGGACGCCTGACGGACCGCCGACCGGACACCTGCCCGCCACATGGCTGCGGCAGGGTGTTGCGGGAAGCGACCGGAGGGCCGGGAGAAAGAATTTCCCGGGCGGGCTGGAAACAGGACGCAAAATCATTATCTGAAACTTCCGTGGGCCGGCCGGCTGCCGGGGCGATTCGATCGCCGCAGGCACAGTACCGCGGCCCAAATTTCTTTCTGATGCCGCGCGCCACGAGCGTCGCAGGCGAAAGCGACATATTTGATCTGCGCAGGTATCGCGGCGGGGACGGATCGTCCCGGCGACCCCGATGCTGCGCGAGGAGTGGACTATGACGATCCTGCAGCGCGCTGCGGCAAGGGTGGAAAACGCGCTCTACCTGGAGCGCCGTTTCGACGCCCCGCCGGCGGTGGTCTTCCAGCTCTGGACGACGCCTGAACGCCTGGCGCGCTGGTGGGGGCCGCGCGACTTCACCACGCACTCGATCGAGATGGATTTCCGCCCCGGCGGCACCTGGAGCGCCAGCATCCGCTCGCCCTACGGCGAGGACACGCCGATGCTGGCCGTCTATCGCGAGATCGTCGAGGACCAGCGCATCGCCTTCACGCTGATCCCGGACGACGGCCGCAAGGCGAACGTGGTCGCGACCTTCGAGGCGGTGAAGGCCACGACGCGGCTGACGATCCGCCAGTCGCCGCTGGCCGGCCCGGCCGAGGTCGAAGCCTATACGGAAGGCTGGCAGGAATATCTCGACCGGCTCGAATCCTATCTGCTCCGCCGGCACTGGGACAATCGCTAAAGGGGGCGTTGCCGCCTCAGGATCGCCGCCCTTTCGAGAGCTTCTGCAAGGCCGAAAGCGCATCCTGCGCCCGCTCCGCCGGCACGAACACATGGTCATGGTGGAAGGCCGCCACCACGTTGGCGCTGATGCCCGCTTCCGTCAGGACGGCGGCGACCGCAGCCGTGAGCCCGACCGCCTCCAGTGAGGAATGCACCGAAAGCGTGATCATCCGCAGCGGCGCGCTCGCGGCCAGGCCGTGGGCTGCGGCCACCTCGGCCGGCAGGATCAGCGTCACACCCTCCGCCTCGCGAAAGGTGGCGAGCGGCTGCAGCCGCCACCACCGGTCCGCCTCGGAAGACGGCACGGTGCAATAGACGAAGATCCCCGCCAGCAGCACAGGCTCCATCTCCGACAGAAGCCGGTCGAGATCGGTGATGCCGCTCATGCTCTGTCTCCGCGAAACCTCATCGCCTCGAGGAAAAATCCGACACCGCCCGGCAGAGCGCGGCAAAGCCGGCGGCAGCCCCCTCGCTCATGTGGCGCGCCCGCAGCCAGGCATGGATCATCTGCGGTTCCTCGCGGAACCAGACCTCGACGCCGGCCGCCGCCAGCCGGCCCGCATACTGCCGCGCATCGTCGCGCAGCGGATCGAAGAAGGCGCCGGTGATGAAGGCCGGCGGCAGGCCGGACAGATCGGCATGCGCGAGCGGAAAGGCATAGGGATTGCCATCGGGCGCCCTGTAGACCTCGCGATAGTAGCGCACGTCGGCGGTGGTCAGCCCCGGCGCCTCGGCCATCTCGACATAGGAACCGGCGGAGGTGTCGCCGCCGAGCGCCGGATAGACGAGCGCCTGGCCGGCGATCCCGGACAGCCCCTCGTCGCGCGCCTTGAGCACGAGACCTGCGGCGAGGTTCGCCCCGGCGCTGTCGCCGATGATCACCACCGGCCCCCTGCCGCGCAAAAGATAGGTCAAGACGTCGAAACAGTCCTCGAACGCGGCCGGCCAGGCGTGCTCCGGCGAGAGCCGGTAGTCGACGGAAACGAGTTCCGCGCCCGCTGCCTCGGCGATCTCCGCACAGATCGCGTCATGGCTCTGCAGCGAGCCGACGACGAAGCCGCCGCCGTGAATGTAGTAGAGCCGCGTCTCGGTCGTCACGCTGGCCGGCCGGTAGCGCCGGGTCGGGATGCGGCCGAGCACCAGCGCTTCCTCGCGGATCATGCCGGCGGGCGTCGGCCTGTCGAACTCCGCACAGAGCGCGTCGTACCACTGCCGCTGCTGGGCGATCGGCGCATCGACCGCGTCCGCAGGATAGAACGCCTCGCAGCGCTGGTGGAAGGCGAGGATGCCGGCTTCGGTCGGGGCGGGCTTGGCGGAGGTGGTCATGGTCTCTCTTTTCATTTCACATGTTGTCCGGTCGGGAGAACCCAGCGCAGTGCGTGGCGAGTGGCGAGTAGCGAGTAGCGAGTAGCGAGTAGCGGAGGAGCGAGCCGCACCAAGTCCGTCAAGCCTGCGGACTCACCGGCTCCACACAGGCCCCTTCATTGGCGAGGACCTGAGCCTACTTGCCATTCCCGGCGGCCAATGGCCTGCCGCCCGACCTGCCGCCCCATCCCGCACAATCCACTATCCGCCATCCGCTATTCGCTATTCGCTACCCCGCAGATCCCCCTCTGAACCAATGCGGCGACCCCTTGCCTGCCGTCAAGGCCCTATATTAACTGCCGCCATGGCCTTCACGCTCCGTCAGCTGCAATATTTCGTCGCCGTCGCCGAACAGGGATCGGTCACCCGCGCCGCCCAGATCCTGTCGATCTCCCAGTCCTCGATCACCGAGGCCGTGAAGGAGCTGGAAAGCGACCTCGGCGTCGAACTGTTCGAGCGCCATCCGCGCGGCCTGACGACGACCCACAACGGCCACCAGTTCCTGCGCCATGCGACCAAGATCCTCGCCAGCGTCTCCGACGCCCGCCGTTCCTTTGCCGACGACCGCACGACGGGAAAGGGCCAGCTCAATCTTGGCGTCACCTCGCTGGTCGCCGGATACGTGCTCTCCGACCTGCTCGCGCGCTACCGCCGCGCCTTTCCCGGCGTCGAGGTCAGCGCGATCGAGGACAACGGCTCCTACCTCGAACACCTCCTGATCGGCGGCGAGCTCGACGTCGCCGTCATGGTCATCTCCAACCTGCGCGACCGCATGGCGCTGCAGGCCGAGATCATCGAGACCTCGCCCTACCGCCTCTGGCTGCCGCTCGGCCACCCGCTGGTCGCAGCCGAGATCATCTCGGTCGGCGACATCGCGAAGGAGCCCCTGATCATGCTGACGGTCGACGAGATCGAGGAGAACACCGGCAAGCTGCTCTCCGCGCTCGGCGCCCGCCCGCACGTCGCCTTCCGCACCCGCTCCGTCGAGGCTGTGCGCAGCCTGGTCGCCACCGGCGCCGGCATCGCCCTGCTCCCCGATCTCGTCTACCGCCCCTGGTCGCTGGAAGGCGACCGCATCGAAAGCCGCGACGTCTCCGGCGCCCTGCCCGTCGTCCAGGTCGGCATGGTCTGGCGCAAGGGCTCGTCCCTGCCGCAATCGGCGCGGGACTTCGTCGGCGTGGCGGAGGCGCTCCGGAGCGGGCGGGGACGGTGACGCGGCGCCCCGGTTGCCGTCCGGCCGCCGTGGCGACGCCCGGGCCCGCGGCAGGCCGCCAAGCAATTTTCAAGCAACGGCAGCATGATCGAACGGATGGCATGACCAAGTCTCGACAGGGGAACTGAAATGGATCGCTGGCAGGCCATGAAAGTGTTCGTCAAGGTGGCCGAGGCGGGCGGCTTTGCAGCGGCGGCGCGTCCGTTGAACATGAGCCCGCCCGCGGTCACGCGGACGATATCCGCGCTGGAGGAGACGATCGGTGTCCGGCTTCTCACCAGGACGACGCGCGCGGTCAAGCTGACGGAGGCGGGCAGCCGCTACCTCGACGATTGCCGGCGGATCCTCACCGACATCGCCGACGCCGAGGCCTCGGCCGCCGGCCTTCACGCCGATCCCTCGGGAGACCTCAGGGTGACGGGCCCGGCCATGTTCGGCCAGATGCATGTCGTGCCGATCCTGCTCGCCTATCTCGACCAGTATCCCTCGGTCACCGTGCACAGCGTGTTCGTGGACCGCATCGTCAACATCATCGACGAGGGCATGGACGTCGCGATCCGGATCGGGCACCTGCCGGCCTCGGGCCTGAGCGCCGTGAAGGTCGGCACGATCCGGCGCGTCGTCTGCGGCGCGCCCTCATACCTTGCAGCGCACGGCGTTCCGCAGAGCCCGTCCGATCTCGCCCAGCACCGGATCATCGCGCCGACCGCGGCCTGGGCATCGCACGAATGGCAGTTCGGACAGGACAAGAAGACCAGCGTCACGGTTCACCCGCGCCTGTTGTGCAACACCAATGACGCTGCGATCGCCGCCGCGGAGCAAGGCTTTGGCCTCACCCGCGTCCTCTCCTATCAGGTCGCGCCGGCCCTTCGCGACGGGCGCCTTCAGGCGGTTCTGTCCGAATACGAGGAGCACGCGATGCCGGTCCACGTCGTGCATGCCGAGGGCCGGCGTGCCTCGGCGAAGGTGCGAGCGTTCGTCGATCTCGCGGTTGACCACCTGCGCGCCAACCGGTCCCTCGACTGAGGCAGCGCAGCCACGCCGGCTCGGCGAGGCCCGCGGCCGCACCTCGGGACCCGGCGATTGTTCCGCTACGCGCAATAGTCCCTTTCATCTTTCGCCGATTAACGATCACAGCCAAGAGAATTATATTCCGTCCCGACGCCGGCACAGCTCATTCACGAACTTGAAAGAATGGAGATTGCGATGAAGGGACTGCTCATTTGCGCGCTGCTCGCAGGTCTGGCCGGAGCACCTGCCGGCGAAGCCCTTGCTGCCGCGACCGGGACACGGACGGCCGTTCCGGCGGTTGCGACCGTTCACTACCGCTCCGCGGATATCGACGGCGTCGATCTCTTCTACCGCGAGGCCGGTCCCGCCGATGGCCCGGTGGTGCTTCTGCTGCACGGCTTCCCGACGTCGTCGCACATGTTCCGCAACCTGATCCCGCTGCTCGCCGACCGCTATCACGTGATTGCCCCGGACTATCCGGGGTTCGGGCAGAGCGGTTCCCCGGAGCGCGCGACCTTCGCCTATACCTTCGCCCGCTATGCCGAGATGATCGATGCTCTCCTGAAGCAGAAGAGCGTCGCGCGCTATGCCATGTATGTCATGGACTATGGCGCACCCGTCGGCTACCGCCTCGCACTGATGAACCCGGAACAGGTGAGCGGCCTGATCATCCAGAACGGCAACGCCTATGACGAGGGCCTTGGCGCGTTCTGGGATCCGATCAAGGCCTACTGGACCGAGGGCACGGCCGAACGGCGGGAGGCGCTCGCCAGCCTCGTGACGCTCGACATCACCAAGTTCCAGTATACCGATGGCGTCAAGGATCTGACGCGCATCAGTCCCGACAACTGGATCCACGACCAGGCCCTGCTCGATCGCCCGGGCAACAAGGACATCCAGCTCGACCTCTTCTACGACTACCGCACGAATGTGCCGCTCTACCCCGAGTTCCAGGCGTTCTTCCGCAAGCAGCAGCCGCCAACGCTGATCGTCTGGGGCAAGAACGACAAGATCTTCCCCGAGGAAGGCGCGCATCCCTATCTGCGCGACCTGCCGCAGGCCGAGCTTCACATTCTCGACACCGGCCATTTCGCCCTCGAAGACAAGCTCGACGAGATGGCGCCACTCATCCGCGACTTCCTCGATCGGAAGGTCGCGACCGTAAACTGATCGCATCGGTCGATGGCCCGGCCGCCGCGCATCCGATGGGGTGCGCGGCATCGTGCGCCCGCGACCGATCGAGACCCCAGCAGGATGGAACTCATGTCCGGCTCTGAACTTCATGCTCCCGTCACCGCGTTCTCCAGCGATGTCGCCTTCACGCCGTCGGTCAAGGCGATCCAGGAGCGCAAGGGCTCGAGACACGGCTACGCGCGGATGGAGACGGGCGGGTCCTGGCAGACGGAGATCTCCGCCGACCTCGCCGGCTTCATCGAGAGCCGCACGAGCGTGTTCCTGGCAACGGCAAGTGCCGCCGGCCAGCCCTACATCCAGCATCGCGGCGGTCCCGCGGGGTTCCTCAAGGTCATCGACCGCAAGACGATCGGCTTCGCCGACTTTGCAGGCAACCGGCAGTACATCACGCAAGGCAACCTGTCGGAGAACCCGAAGGCCCATCTCTTCCTGATGGACTACGCCCACCGGCAGCGCGTCAAGATCTGGGGCGAGGCGAAGGTCGTCGAAGACGACGCCGAACTGCTCGCGCGCCTTCACCCGGAAGGCTATCGCGCCCGCGTCGAGCAGGCGATCCTGTTCACCGTCTCGGCCTGGGACGCCAACTGCCCGCAGCACATCCCGCAGCTCTTCGAGGCATCGGCCGTCCAGGCCGCACTGGCCGAGCGGGACCGGAAGATCGAAGAGCTGGAGCGGGAGATCGCGCGGCTGACGGGGAAGTGACGCATATTCAATGGGAACGCGAGGTCACCGGCGAGAGCCGGTGGCTCGGGACGGCGGCGCAAGGGGAAACGCTGCATCTTTCGGAAATTCCGATATCGACATTCTGATTAATGAATTTGCGAAAGCGGCGAAAAGGGGGCACGCTTTCTTCCGGGAACGAATACCGCGCTAAAGCGGACAAACCGGGAGATCATCATGAAGCGACTTCTGCATTCCTGCACCGCGCTCACCCTTTCCTTTGCGTTTACGGCCACAGCCCTCGCCCAGGAGCCGCTGAAGGCGCTCGGCGCCGGCGAAGGCGAGGTCTCGATCGTCGCCTGGGCCGGCTATATCGAGCGCGGCGAGACCGACAAGGCCTACGACTGGGTCACCGAATTCGAGAAAAAGACCGGCTGCAAGGTCTCGGTGAAGACGGCGGCGACCTCGGATGAAATGGTGGCGCTGATGAACGAGGGCGGCTTCGACCTCGTCACCGCCTCCGGCGACGCCTCGCGCCGCCTGATCGCCGGCAAGCGCGTCCAGCCGATCAACACCGACCTGATCCCGAGCTGGAAGACCGTCGACGAGCGCCTGCAGAGCGCCGCCTGGAACACGGTCGACGGCGTCCACTACGGCACCCCCTATCTCTGGGGCCCGAACGTGCTGATGTACAACACCGACGCCTTCAAGGGCGAGGCGCCGAAGAGCTGGAATGTCGTCTTCGAGGAGATGACGCTGCCGGACGGCAAGTCCAACAAGGGCCGCGTGCAGGCCTATGACGGCCCGATCCACGTCGCCGACGCCGCCCTCTACCTGATGGCGCACAAGCCCGAACTCGGCATCAAGGATCCCTACGAGCTGAACGAGGAGCAGTACAAGGCCGCCCTCGACCTCCTGCGCGTCCAGCGCACCCTCGTCGGCCGCTACTGGCACGACGCGATGATCCAGATCGACGACTTCAAGAACGAGGGCGTGGTCGCCTCCGGCTCCTGGCCCTTCCAGGTCAACCTGATGCAGGCCGAGAAGCAGCCGATCGCCTCGACCTTCCCCGAGGAAGGCGTCACCGGATGGTCGGACACCACCATGCTGCACGCCGACAGCGAGCATCCGAACTGCGCCTACATGTGGATGGAGCATTCGCTGTCGCCGAAGGTGCAGGGCGACGCCGCCGCCTGGTTCGGCGCCGTGCCGTCGGTGCCGGCCGCCTGCAAGGGCAACGAGCTGCTGACCGACGAAGGCTGCGCCACGAACGGCTTCGACCATTTCGACAAGATCCGCTTCTGGAAGACGCCGGTGTCGAAGTGCGAAAGCCAGGGTGAATGCGTGCCCTATCACCGCTGGGTCTCGGACTACATCGGCGTGATCGGCGGACGTTGAGGCACGTTCCGGAGCGGGAGATACCCCCCTCTGCCCTGCCGGGCAGAGGGGGGCGACATGGCACGCCCTCACCTTCGCCTCCCCGTCCCACATGACAACTGGAGTACCCCATGACCACCGCCGTCCTGTTCGACAAGGTATCCCGCCATTTCGGCCAGGTCCGCGCCGTGGACCACGTCGACCTCGCCGTCGCCGAGGGCGAGTTCTTCGCGATGCTCGGGCCCTCCGGGTCCGGCAAGACCACCTGCCTGCGGCTGATGGCCGGCTTCGAGCAGCCGACCGACGGCCATATCGAGATCTTCGGCGAGACGGCGGAAGGCGTGCCGCCCTACCGGCGCAACGTCAACACCGTGTTTCAGGACTATGCGCTGTTCCCGCATCTCTCGATCCTGGAAAACGTCGCCTACGGGCTGATGGTCAAGGGCGTGAGCCGGGAGGAGCGGCTGAAGGCGGCGGAAAGTGCGCTCGCCATGGTCAAGCTCCCCGGCTACGGCAGCCGCCGCCCCGGCCAGCTCTCCGGCGGCCAGCGCCAGCGCGTCGCGCTCGCCCGCGCACTCGTCAACCGGCCGCGCGTGCTGCTGCTCGACGAGCCGCTCGGCGCCCTCGACCTGAAGCTGCGCGAGCAGATGCAGGAGGAGCTGAAGGCCCTGCAGAAATCGCTCGGCATCACCTTCGTCTTCGTCACCCATGACCAGGGCGAGGCGCTGTCGATGGCCGACCGCGTCGCCGTGTTCAATGAGGGCCGCATCCAGCAACTCGGCACGCCGGAGGAGGTCTACAAGCGGCCGCAGACCCGCTTCGTCGCCGATTTCGTCGGCTCCTCCAATGTGCTGGCGCCCGCCTTCGTCCAGAGCCTCGGCTACCCGGCCCGCTATGCGAGCCTGCGTCCCGAGGCGCTGTCGCTCGGCGACGGCACCGGCGAACGCAAGCGCGTCACCGGCACCGTGGTCGCCACCAGCTTCCTCGGCGCAGCCAACCGCGTGACCATCGAGACCGGCAGCGCGACGCGCATCGCCGCCATGGTCCCCGCGTCGGAGCTGATCCCCGAACAGGGCAGCGGCGTCACCCTGTCCTTCGCGCCCGAGGACCTGCACCTGATGGACGAAGCGGCATGAGCGCGATCGCCGAAACCAGCATCCTCGCCGGCCGCAGCGGCACCTTCGGGAAAATGTCGGATTTCTTCTGGCGCAACCCGAAGATCCTGTTGTTCCTGATGCTCGCCCCGCCGCTGCTCTGGCTCGGCATCATCTATCTCGGCTCGCTGTTTGCGCTTTTGCTGCAGAGCTTCTTCTCGATCGACGAATTCTCGGGCCTGGTGAACTACGAGTTCACGCTCGCCACCTACCGGCAACTGCTGATCCCGTCGAACTTCGACATCATTTTGCGCACCGTCGTCATGGCGGCGCTGGTGACGCTGGCGTCTGCCGTCATCGCCTTCCCGATCGCCTACTATGCCGCCCGCTATGCGAAGGGAAAATGGAAGGTGCTGTTCTATCTCGGCGTCATGCTGCCGCTCTGGTCCAGCTACCTCGTCAAGGTCTATGCCTGGAAGCTGATCCTGGCCAAGGAGGGCATCCTCACCTGGGTCTTTTCCAGGCTGCACCTGACCTGGCTGCTCGACGGCTGGCTGGCGCTGCCGGTCGTCGGCGGCAACTCGCTGTCGATCAGCTACACCGGCACCTTCATCGTCTTCGTCTATGTCTGGCTGCCCTTCATGATCCTGCCGATCCAGGCGGCCCTCGAGCGGGTGCCCGGCAACCTGGTCGAGGCGTCCGCCGATCTCGGCGCCCACCCGGCCCAGACCTTCCGGCACGTGCTGTTTCCCCTGGCGCTGCCCGGCATCATCGCCGGCTCGATCTTCACCTTCTCGCTGACGCTCGGCGACTACATCATCCCGCAGATCATCGGCTCGTCGCGGCTCTTCATCGGCCAGGCGGTCTATGCCCAGCAGGGCACGGCCGGCAACATTCCGCTCGCCGCCGCCTTCACCGTCGTCCCGATCGTCATCATGGGCTTCTACCTCTGGATGGCGAAGAAACAGGGGGCCTTCGATGCGCTCTGACCGCTCCACCTCCGCCCCGCTCGGCCTGAAGATCGCCGCAGCCGGCGGCCTGCTCTTCCTGCACCTGCCGATCCTGCTGATCTTCCTCTATGCGTTCACGACGGAGGAGAAGAGCTACCAGTTCCCGCCGCCGGGCTATACGCTGCAGTGGCTCGCCGTCGCCTGGAACCGGCCCGACGTATGGGCAGCACTCGGGCTGTCGGTCCGCGTCGCCGCGATCGCCACCGCAATCGCACTGGTGCTCGGCACGCTCTGCGCCGCCGCCGTCAGCCAGACGAAGTTCTTCGGCCGCGAGACGATCTCGCTGCTCGTCATCCTGCCGATCGCCCTGCCCGGCATCATCACCGGCATCGCGCTGCGCTCGGCCTTTTCCTTTGCCGAGATCCCGTTCTCGTTCTGGACGATCGTGCTCGGCCACGCCACCTTCTGCGTCGTCGTCGTCTACAACAACGCGGTGGCCCGCTTCCGCCGCGTCTCGGGCTCGCTGATCGAGGCCTCGATGGACCTCGGCGCCGACGGCTTCCAGACCTTCCGCTATGTCGTCCTGCCCAATATCGGCACCGCGCTTCTCGCCGGCGGCATGCTCGCCTTCGCGCTGTCCTTCGACGAGGTGATCGTCACCACCTTCACCGCAGGCCAGCAGCAGACGCTGCCGATCTGGATGCTGGAGGAACTGGTGCGGCCGCGCCAGCGCCCGGTCACGAACGTCGTCGCCATGCTGGTGGTGCTGGTGACGCTGCTGCCGATCCTTCTCGCCTACTACCTCACCCGCGACGGCGACCAGGTCGCCGGCGGCGGCAAATAGAACAACGACTTGAGACCAAGGGAGTTACCGATGGAAACCCAGATGCTGATCGGCGCACGCTTCGAGGCCGGCACGGAGAGCGAGGAGCACATCCTCAACCCGAAGACGGGCGAGACGGTGGCGGACCTGCCCGAGGCCTCGCACGCGCAGATCGACGCCGCCGTCGACGCCGCCGAGAAGGCCTTCTCCACCTGGGCGGCGACGACGCCGGCCGAGCGTTCCGCCTACCTCCTGAAGATCGCCGACGCGATCGAACGCGACGCCGACGGCTTTGCCGCACTGGAGGCGCTCAACTGCGGCAAGCCGATCAACGCCGTCCGCAACGACGAGATCCCGGCGATCGTCGACTGCTGGCGCTTCTTCGCCGGCGCCGTGCGCTCGATGACGGCGACGGTCGCGGGCGAATACCTGCCGGGCCACACCTCGATGATCCGCCGCGACGCGATCGGCATCGTCGGTTCCATCGCCCCCTGGAACTATCCGCTGATGATGATGGCCTGGAAGCTGGCGCCGGCGATCGCCGGCGGCAACACCGTCGTCTTCAAGCCGTCCGAGCAGACGCCGCTGACGGCGCTGAAGATGGCGAAGGTGCTGGCCGACATCCTGCCCGAGGGCGTCGTCAACGTCGTGCTCGGCCGCGGCGAGACCGTCGGCAACGCGCTGATCAACCATCCGAAGATCAACATGGTCTCGATCACCGGCGACGTCGCCACCGGCAAGAAGGTGCTGGCGGCGGCGGCGAAATCGGTCAAGCGCACCCATCTGGAACTCGGCGGCAAGGCGCCGGTGATCGTCTATGACGACGCCGACCTGGAAGCGGTGGTCAACGGTATCCGCGCCTTCGGCTATTACAATGCCGGCCAAGACTGCACCGCCGCCTGCCGGATCTATGCCGAGAAGGGCATCTACGACAAGTTCGTCGCCGAGCTCTCTTCGGCGGTCTCGACCATCCGCTACAACCTTGCCGACGATACGGAAAACGAGATCGGCCCGCTGATCTCCAAGCGCCAGCGCGACCGCGTCGCAAGCTTCGTCGAGCGCGCGGCGGACGTGAAGCACATCGAGATCGTCACCGGCGGCGCGCCCGGCAGCGACAAGGGCTTCTTCTTCCAGCCGACCGTCGTCGCCGGCGCCACCCAGGACGACGAGATCGTCCGCCGCGAGGTCTTCGGCCCGGTCGTCTCCGTCACCCGCTTCACGGGCGAGGACCAGGCGATCGCCTGGGCCAACGACAGCGACTATGGCCTCGCCTCCTCCGTCTGGACCAAGGACATCTCCAAGGCGATGCGCGCGGCCGCCCGGCTGCAATACGGCTGCACCTGGATCAACACCCACTTCATGCTGACCAACGAGATGCCGCATGGCGGCGTCAAGCAGTCCGGCTACGGCAAGGACATGTCGGTCTATGCGCTGGAGGACTACACCGCCGTCCGCCACGTCATGATCAATCACGGCTGAACGGGCCTTCTGCCTCGTCTTTGACCCGGCGGGAAGGCTCCGCCGGGTCCCTTCCCGCCTCGGATCGGCCATGACGGGAACAAATTTCCGCCTCGCGCGTCTTCTCTCCGGTTCAGGAAAGGACGTTGCCGATGCTGAAATGGGCCCTGATATTTCTCGTGATCTCGCTTGTCGCCGGTTTTCTCGGCTTTCGCGGCGTGTCCTCGGCGGCTGCGACCGTCGCCAAGGTCCTGTTCGGCATAGCCCTGATTCTGTTCCTGATTTTCCTCATCCTCGCCTTCATGGCCGGCAGCGCCGTCGTCTGACCGGGCACGCGCCATCGTAGAGCGTTGAGCATCGCCACCACCATGGCGGTCATTTCCGTTGCATGAGGGCAACAATGTCCGAAACATGACATAATTTATCATATATTTCTTGCGCATCGCAAAAACATGATGAGAACAGTCCGGTTATCGACCTAGTAACATCACGAGACCTTCGATGCCCCTGACCTCTTCCCCGCTCCGCCGTACGCTCGTCCTCGCCCTTGCCGGCACCTCGCTCCTGACCCTGTCCATCGCCGCCCGCGCCCAGGACCAGGCGGCGGCGACGTCCACGGAGGGCACGACGACGCTGGAGGAGATCATCGTCGACGGCGGCAGCGGCGGCGTCATCACCGCCGACGGCTATGTCGGCAAGAGCAGCGCCACCGGCGCCAAGGTCGACACTCCGTTCCTGCAGACGCCGCAATCGGTCTCCACGGTCACCGAGGCGCAGATGAAGGACCGCAACCCGCAGACGCTGCTGGAAGTCCTGGCCTATACCCCCAGCACCCGCACGACCGCCTACGGTTTCGACCCGCGCTTCGATTCCTTCACCGTGCGCGGCTTCGACGTGACCTATAACGGCGTGTTCCGCGACAACCTCCGCCAGCCGGGCGCCGGCTCCTCGCTCTACAAGACCGAGCCCTACGGCCTTGAGGGCGTCTCCATCCTGCGCGGCCCCTCCTCCGCCCTCTACGGCGCCTCCGGTGCCGGCGGTCTCTACAACCTCGTCACCAAGCGTCCGACCGAAGAGGCGCAGCACGAGGTCGAGGTCCAGTACGGCACCCACAACCGCTACCAGGGCCAGTTCGACCTGTCCGGCCCGATCAACGACACCGACCCGGTCTACTATCGCCTGACGGGCCTGGCCCGCACCGCCGATACCGAACAGCCGGGCGTGCCCGACGACCGCATCTACATCGCCCCGGCGCTGACCTGGAAGCCGGACGAGGACACCCGCCTGACCGTGCTCGGCGAATACGCGCGCATCAAGACCGGCGGCACCGCGGCCTACTACTACGACACCACCACTGGCGAGGTGACGGACTTCTTCGCCGGCAACCCGGCCTTCAACGATTCGGTCCAGAACCAGGGCCGCATCGGCTACGAATTCGAGCACCGCTTCAACGAGACCTTCACCTTCCGTCAGAACGTGCGCGCCTCGACGCTCGACACCAATGCGGACTGGGCCTTCGCCTATGCCCCGAACGCCGATGATCCGACGCTGATCGACCGGAGCGCCGGCTCCTTCGAGGAGCGGCTTTCCGCCATCGTCATCGACAACCAGCTCGTCTCCGAGTTCGACACCGGCGCCTTCAGCCATACGCTGCTGACCGGCCTCGACCTGATGAAGCTGCGCTACAAGTCGCTCAACGGCTATGGCGTCTCGCCGCCGCTCGACACCAACGATCCCGACCGCGGCGAGCCGATGGATCGCATTCCCTATACCGAGCGCGTCGACCAGGACCAGTGGCAGGTCGGCACCTACATCCAGGACCAGATCCGCTACGACGCCTGGACCCTGACACTCGGCGGCCGCTACGACTGGGTCTCCACCGACACCGACAGCACCGATCTCGTCGGCGGCACGGTCACCGAGCTCGACCAGAGCGACCGCGCCTTCTCCAAGCGCGTCGGCCTCACCTACGAGTTCGACTTCGGCCTCGCCCCCTATGCCAGCTATTCGACCGCGTTCTCGCCGAATGCCGGCTTCAACCAGGAGACCGACGCCCCCTTCAAGCCGACCGAGAGCGAGCAGGAGGAAATCGGCGTCAAGTATCTGCTGCCCAACAGCAACACCATGCTGACGGCCGCGATGTTCAACATCGACCAGGAGAACGGCCTCTACTACGAAGTCGTCGACCTGCCGACCGGCCCGGCCAACATCCAGGTCCAGCGCGGCAAGCTGCGCTCACGCGGCTTCGAGTTCGAGGCCAACACCAGCCTCGACAACGGCCTGTCGCTCACCGCCTCCTACTCCTACACCCAGATGAAGATCATCGAGGGTCCGGCCGGCACGGTCGACAACGACGTTTCCTCGGTGCCGCGCCATCAGGCAGCCCTCTGGGCCTTCTACACGATGCCCGAGGACACCGCCCTGGACGGCCTCGGCCTCGGCGGCGGCGCGCGCTTCATCGGCGCCAGCTACGGCAATGACGAGAACACCATGGAGAACGGCTCGCGCGTCCTGTTCGACGCGGCCCTCCGCTACGACTTCGCCGCGATCGACAAGAAGATGGAGGGGCTGGCCCTGCAGGTGAACGCCACCAACATCTTCGATCGCCGCGACCCGGTCTGCTCGGCCGGCTTCTGCTACAAGGACCAGGGCCGGACGATCATCGGCTCGCTCAAATACACGTGGTGACACCGTTGGACGCAACCCCTCCCAGGGCTGACGAGACCGTCTTCGGGCCGCAAGGCCTGAGGGCGGTCTTTTCGGGCGAGCATGCCTGGTGCGGCGAGAAGATGATGCTCTCGTCGGACCTCGACAATGCCATGCCCATCCGCGACTTCTTCGAGAGCGGCACCTTTGCGACCGGCCTCGATACCTATGCCCAGACCCACGGCGTCGACCGCCGGGCGGTGGCGTCCTACTGGTCTCTCTACTATTTCTCCGCGCTTTCGATCCCCTACATCGTGGCGCGCCGGGCGGACCTCGCCCTTCCGATCGCCGT
Organism: Mycoplana sp. MJR14; assembly: GCF_029210525.1. Lineage (NCBI taxonomy): Bacteria > Pseudomonadati > Pseudomonadota > Alphaproteobacteria > Hyphomicrobiales > Rhizobiaceae > Mycoplana > Mycoplana sp. MJR14. The sequence goes on along the minus strand of NZ_JARGEO010000008.1, from coordinate 66,480 downwards.
CGACGACATGACGATCGCGCTTGCCGACGACGGCCTGCCGCGGGCCTTCGGCCTGCCCCGCACCGGCGACTGGTGCGAGGACGATACGCCCCTCGAGCTGGTCAGGCCGCTGGTGTCGGCGCACCTCGGCGAGGTCGTCGCTCATCTGAAGCGGTTCGGCGGCATGGCCCCCAAGCTCGGCTGGAACAACGCTGCGGTCTACATCGACTATGCGATCAACGCGACGGAGCCTGTGTCACGCACCGCCTCGCCGGCGACCGGTGAAGCCGGAGGCGACGCGCAGCGCGCACCGGACGAGTGGACGGCGCGCGCGCTGTTCGAGGAAAAGACCTTCGCCGACGGTTCGCCCAATCCCTTCCACGGCTCGCTGCGCCATGAACTGGCGGAGGGGCAGGTCCAGTGCCGCCGGAAGGTCTGCTGCCTGCGCTACCTCCTGCCGGGCATTCCGAGCTGCGGCGAGCTGTGCGCCCTGCCCGACCAGAGGAAGCATTGACGTGTTGCGCATTCTCGTTTTTCTCACCGGCCTCCTGCTGTCGGCCGGCGCCGGCCTGGCCGACGGGCGTTTCCCCCTGACGGTCACCGACGCCCTCGGCCGCGAGGTCACGATCGAAAGAAAGCCGGAAGCGATCCTGCTCGGCAGCGGCTTCAATCTCGTGGCGCTGTCGCTCATCCATCCGGATCCCGTCAGCCTGCTGGCCGGCTGGGCCGGCGACATGAAGGGCGACAACCCGGCGATCTACGAGGCCTTCCGCGAAAAATTCCCGAAGATCGCCGACGTGCCGCTGATCGGCGACGGCACCGGCAACGGCTTTTCCTTCGAGACGATCCTGTCCCTGAGGGCCGATCTCGCCATCCTCGCCAACTGGCAGGCCGATACCGACCTCGGCAAGCAGGCGATCGCCTACCTCGAACAGATCGACGTGCCGGTCATCGTCGTCGATTTCAACAGCGATCCCCTGAAGAACACGCCGGACAACATGCGCCTGCTCGGCCGCGTGCTGGAGCGCGACGAGCAAGCGGAAGCCTTCGCGAGCTTCTACGAAGAGCACCTGAAGGTGATCCGCGAGCGCGTGGCGGCGACGCCGGAGCCCGGACCGACCGTGCTCATGGACGCCTTTCCGAACGACCAGGGCTGCTGCTACGCCTACGGGGTCGGTGGACTGGGCGAATTCATCGGGCTGACCGGCAGCCGCAACATCGCCTCCGACCTGCCCCGCCAGGGCGGCATCGTCAGCATCGAATACCTGATCGCCGCCAACCCGGAAGCCTATATCGCCACCGCCTCGCCGGGCGGCACCTACAGCGCCTTCTCCATCGGCCCCGGCGTTCCCGCCGAGGAGGCACGGCAGACGCTGCAGAAGGCGACCGAGCGGCCGATCCTGGCCGATCTCGCCGCCATCAGGAACGGCCGCGTCTACGGCCTGTGGAACTTCTTCAACGCCGTGCCGCTGAACATCCTTGCCGCCGAGGCCTTCGCCCACTGGCTGCGGCCGGACGTCTTTGCCGACGTCGACCCGGAAAAGACGCTGGACGAGATCAACACCCGCTTCGCCGCCGTCCCCTTCGAAGGCGCCTACTGGATCAGCCTGAAGTAACGGCGGTCCCCTCTTCTCCGCCCCTCGAGAAGAAAGTGGCGCGAAGGACCGGATGAGGGGGCGGCTGACACCGACCACAGACGCCCACTCGCCGGGGTCAGATCGGTGCGGACGGATCCTCGCCGCCGGTGCCGCAAGCCGATCACAGGTTTGCGGAAAGGCCGACGGCGGACCGGAACCCTCGGCAAGGCCCACCGCGCGCGCCCCATCCCCAAGTGAATGGTTGCGCAGGCCTTTTGGCTTCGCGCCCGCCACGCTATATGGATGGCGAGGAGGATCTTGATGGTCTGGGCATTCGCTGTCGTCGCAGTCGCCACGCTCTATCTCGCCTTGCGCTACAAGCGCTTCCAGAGCTGGGTCGAGCCGGTGCTGACGATCACCGTCGCGATCGGCCTCGCCGCAGCGGCCGTGATCTGGCTCGCCGACAGCCGCACCGTCGTGCCGGAGCCGGTCGCCCCGCGCAACGTCATCGCGCCGGAAGAGATCGTGCTCTCGCAGATGCAGTTCACCGTCGGCCAGCCGGTGACGAGCTACCGCGTCACCGGCACGATCACCAACAACAGCGCCGCCACGCTGCAGTCGATGCGCCTCAGCATCACGCTTGCCAACTGCCCGGCGGGCACCTGCACACCGGTCGGCACCGATACCGCCCTGATCGTCGCCCGCGTGCTTCCCGGCGAAAGCCAGCCCTTCACCACCTTCGTCGTCTTCACCGGCAGCGACCTGCTGCAGATCACCGAGCCGCAATGGACCTGGACGGTCAGCGACGTGCGCGCGCTCGCCCGATCGCTGCCGCCGCAATGAGATCGGCGCGAAGGCGCGATCGATCCCGGCGTCCCGCTCAGAAATAGATCCTGAACTTCTCCCGCACCACCCGGTCGATCTCGGGGTCGAACAACGGCCCGCCGGCTTCGGCGAGGATCCGGTTCTTCCGCTCGATCGCCTTGGCGACGAGGTCCGGCCTGCCGATCTCCGCCCATTCCTTCGGGCTCGTGCGGTCGGCCACGGCCGGATAGACGTATTCGGTCTGCATCAGCGACAGCGTCTGCGGATCACCGAGATAGTGCCCCGGCCCGTCGATGCACACCGATCGCATCGTCTCCAGCGAGACCGAATCCTCGGTGACGTCGATGCCGCGCACGCAGCGCTGCACCTGGCCGAGCAGGTCGTCGCCCAGCACCAGGCTCTCCAGGCAGAAGCCGAGCAGCGAGGCATGCATGCCGACCGCCTCGTAGACCATGTTGAGGCCGGACAGCCCCGCCATGACGTTGGAGATCGCCTGCTCCCAGCCGGCCTGCATGTCGGGCAGCTTGGAATCGGCGATCCCCGCCGCCGCCCCGCCCGGCAGGCGGTAGAACTGGTGCATCTGCGCGCAGCCGGCCGTCAGCAGCGCCTGCTCTCCCGAGCCACCGGACATCGCACCGGTGCGCAGGTCCGAGACGAACGGCCAGGTGCCGAAGATCGCCGGATGGCCGGGCGCCATGGCGTTGACGTAGACGACGCCCGCCAGGCACTCCGCCACGGCCTGCACGATCGCAGTCGCCAGCGGCGCCGGCGCTGTCGCACCGGCTTGACCGGCAGACAGAAGCAGGATCGGCATGCCGGCGCGGATGCAGGCCTCCATGGTGATGCAGCTCTCCTCGGCGAACTTCATCGGCGGCACGACGAAGCAGTTGGAGTTCGACACGAACGGCCGCGCCCGCCACCGGTCCTCCCCGCCCGCCAACATGTGGATCAGGTCGAAGCAGCCGGCGACATGGGAGGGATCGGAGAAACTCGTGCCGACATGCTTGGAGGTGCCGGCGCAGCAGCCGTAGAGCGTGTTGATGTCCATCAGGAAGTTGTCGGCCACGTCGCGGCAGACCATCGCCCGCTGGAAGAAGTGTACGTTGTCGAGATGATGGACGAGCTGCGCCGCGTTGAAGAGGTCCTTCGCCGTGGATTCGCGGTACTCCCGCTTCTCCACGTCGACGATGTGCACGGCAGCACCCGCGGTGCCGTAGTAGACCCGTGTGCCGGTCAGTTCGAGATCGTATTTCGGATCGCGGCCATAGAGCGTGATGTCGCGCGCGGCGACCGCCAGCATGTCCTCGACCAGCGCGCGGGGAAAGCGGATGCGCCCGTCCTCGCCCAGGATCGCGCCGGCCCCCGTCATGATCTCGATGCCGGACTTCGGCGCATTGGCAAGGCCGATGTTCTCCAGTGCATCGAGCGCCGCCTCGTGGATGCGGCGCACGCCGGCCTCCGTCAGCGGTTTGTACTGCCCGCCCGAAAGCCCCGGGCGAACCGGACGGACGTTCTCCGCCAGCGGTGCTGCCCGCATGGCGACGCGGGCCGCCCGCCCGCCGGCGCGCCTCGACGTCTGGGTTGCTTCGGCTATGCTCATTGCGCCCTCCACATGCTGCGGCTTTGCGCGACCGACCGGCGCGAAAGCGGATTCAGAAATTCAATCTCTCTGCGTAGTCCGTTGATTCGATTCCATTTCCTTGAACGCATGACGCACTGCTGCCGCACCATAGTCCGGCACCTGCCGTCCCCCTCCGTCACCCCGGACTTGATCCGGGGTCCAGCCACGCCGCGTCTGCGGCGTGAGGGAGTGCACTTCCAGCGCGCAACGACTTGCGCGCGCTGGATGCCGGATCAAGTCCGGCATGACGGTGGCTGAGGAGGCTGCCCGCGGTCAAATCCAGGAGTTCCTCATCACCCACCCCCCCCTCACGCCCGGCTGATCTCGTCCAGATACCAGTCGATGTAGCGCAGCTCGTTGTGCTCCATCGGCGCGATCGGGCCGGGCTCGAAATAGTGCGAGCGCACGCCGCGCGCGGTGTGTTCGATGATCGCCTTGTCCTCGTCGGTGGTGACCTTCCACAGCCAGGTCAGCCGGTCGAGATCGTAGTCGCGCCCCGCCTCGGCATTGCCGTCCACCAGCCAGATCAGCTCCATCTCGCAGGTCTCGGCTGTCTTCGGGATGAAGCGGTAGATCATGCCGTGGTCGGGATAGCAGACGAGGAAGGTCGTGCCGCCGAGGTGGATCGAGGTGACGCCGCCGTCAAAATCGGTGAAACGGCCCATCAGCGGCGCCACCGCCGCCCCGTCCTCGCTGCCGCTCTTGACCCCGTCGTAGAGCGCGTAGCGGAAGGCGTGGATCGCCTCCTTGCCGCCCTCGGAGGTCTGCCAGTGATTGCCGGAGCCAACCTCGATGCCGAGCGCGCAGGTGCGCTCTTCCATCGCCTCGTTCATCGCCTCGATCATGTGCAGCGGCTGCTCCAGCGCATGCGTCTGCGAATATTCCGGGTGCGCCGGGCCGCAGTGGTAGCACTCGACATAGTTCTCGACCGCGAGCTTCCAGTTGGCGCTGACCGCGTAGCTCTCCCGGTGCGCGACCTTCGCGTTTCCCCAGCCGTATTGGCCACAGGTCGCATGCAGCAGGTGCTCGACCTCGGCAAAGTCGAGCGGCACCTTCGCGAACGAGACGAACACCAGCCCCTCGACCACCCGCACGTGCAGCTTCTTCAGCCCGTGGTCCTCGCGCCTGAACTCCTTCGGCATCAGCCGGGCGGCGCGCAAGGCGCCGTCGTTGGAATAGGTCCAGGCATGGTAGGGGCAGACGAAGACCCGCGCATTGCCCTTGTCCTTCGTGCACACCTCCGCCCCGCGATGGCGGCAGACGTTGAGCAGCGCATGGATCGAGCCGTCGGCATGGCGCGTCAGGATCACCTGCTCGTCGGCCATGCGGAACACCTCGAAATCGTTGGCGTTCGGAATGACGCTCTCATGGGCGATGCAGTGCCAGTGCCGGCGGAAGACCCGCTCCAGGTCGCGCTCGTAGATATCCTGGTCGTGGTAGAACGGACGCGCCAGCCCATGACCCGGCCGGTGCGCCGCCACGAGGCGATCGATCCGGTCGCCGGAGGGCGTATTGAGGTCCTTGAGATCGGAAACGATCACCTGAAAGCTCCATGGAACAAGAGATAAGACGAGAGGGAGGAAGTCACAGTCATTTTTCGGCCTGCCGGAAATAGGGTCTCGCCTTCAGGTGCAGCATCACCACCGGATAGGCCATCAGCAGCGCCCCGCCGAGGAAGGCCGAGAGACCGGTCGCGACGTCGAGGTGCCCCTCCTCCGCCGCCCTCAGGAAGATCGCCGCCCCGAGCGGCAGGAACAGCACCACCGCGGTCGCGAGCCCGGGCGAAAAGCGCCCCTTCGTCCGGATCACCGGCAGGATGTGGAAGAACACCGCGTTGATCAGCATCAGTGCCGCGAAGATCAGCGCGATCAGCGGCACGGTCGGCGCCAGTTGCGCCTGGGCGATGCCGACCGCGATGACCACCGCGTTGGTGACGTAGAAATCCGTCCATTCGACCGGCAGCCCGATGACGCCCCGCGCCCAGTTGCGCCAGTCGAACGTATGCTCCTCCAGGATATGGACGGCATAGGCCGCCATCGCCAGCCATGCGAGATCCTGCAAGCTCATCGAAACCTCCAGCCAGGCCGCGTGCGGGCGGCAACCATCCTCGGGGAATGTCTGTTCGCTGCTTTCGCCTTCCGTCCTGTCCTGCCTACATGCGCACCCGCGTCGCCTTCGGGTCGTACATCGGCACGAGCGAGGCTTCCGCCTTCACCCGCACGCCGGCGATCTCGATCTCGTAGCCGGACGCCAGCACCTGCTCCTCGCTCTCGCCCTCGCAGGGCACGTAGCCCATGCCGATCGCGCCGCCGAGGAAGTGGCCGTAATTGCCGGACGTGATCGTCGAGACGATCCTGCCGTCGCGCACCAGCGCCTCGTTGTGGAACAGCAGCGGCTCCGGATCGGTGAGCCTGAACTGCACCATCCGCCGCGTCAGCCCCTTGTCCTGCCGGCGCAGCACCGCCTCGCGGCCGATGAACTCGCCCTTGCCCGTGCGCACCGCAAAGCCGAGGCCGGCCTCCAGCACGTGGTCCTCGTCGGTGATGTCGTGGCCGAAGTGACGGAAGGCCTTCTCGATCCGGCAGCTGTCCAGCGTATGCAGGCCGCAGAGCTTCAGCCCGACATCGGCGCCGGCCGCCTCCAGCGCCTCGAACACATGCGCCGTCTGGTCGGTCGAGACGTAGAGCTCCCAGCCGAGCTCGCCGACATAGGTCACGCGGTGGGCGCGGGCGAGCCCCATGCCGATCTCGATCTCGCGCGCGGTGGCGAAGGGATGCGCTTCGTTGGAAAAATCGTTCGGACTGACCTTCTGCATCAGCGCGCGCGCCTTCGGGCCCATCACGCAGAGCACGCTCTCGGAAGCCGTCACATCGGTGATGACGACGAACTCGTCCTTGAGATGCTTGCGCAGCCAGGCGAGGTCGCGCTGCAGCGTCGCGCCGGGCACGACCAGCAGGAACGCGGTCTCCGACAGCCGCGTCACCGTCAGGTCGCTCTCGATGCCGCCGCGGGCGTTCAGCATCTGGGTGTAGACGATCTTTCCGGAGGCGACATCCATCTGGTTGGCGCAGAGCCTCTGCAGGAAGGCGAGCGCGTCGCGCCCCTCCACCCGGATCTTGCCGAAGGAGGTCATGTCGAACAGGCCGACGCCTTCGCGCACGGCCATGTGTTCCTCGCGCTGGTTTTCGAACCAGTTCTGCCGCTTCCAGCTGTACTTATATTCCCGCTCCTGGCCTTTTCTCGCAAACCAGTTGGCGCGCTCCCAGCCGGCGACCTCGCCGAACACCGCACCCCGGGCCTTGAGGTGCTCGTGGATCGGCGAGCGGCGCACGCCACGCGCGGTCGCCATCTGGCGATAGGGGAAGTGGTCGGCATAGAGCAGGCCGAGCGTCTCCGACACCCGGTCCTTCAGATAGGCGCGGTTCCTCTGGAACGGCTGCGCCCGGCGGATGTCGACCTCCCAGAGATCGAACGGCGGCTCGCCGTCGTTCATCCACTGCGCCAGCGCCATGCCGGCGCCGCCGGAAGAGACGATGCCGATCGAATTGTAGCCGGCGGCGACCCAGTAGCCCTTCAGCTGCGGCGCCTCGCCGAGGTAGTAGCGGTCGTCGGGCGTGAAGCTCTCCGGCCCGTTGAAGAAAGTGTGGATGCCGGCCGTCTGCAGCATCGGCATGCGGTTCACCGCCATCTCCAGGATCGGCTGGAAATGGTCGAAATCCTCCGGCAACTGGTCGAAGCAGAAATCCTCGCGGATGCCGTCCATGCCCCAGGGCTTGGCCTTCAGCTCGAAGGCGCCGATCAGCATCTTGCCGGCATCCTCCTTGTAGTAGGTGCATTCGTCAGGCACGCGCAGGACGGGAAGCTGCTTCAGCCCCTCGATCGGCTCGGTGACGATGTAGAAGTGCTCGCAGGCATGCAGCGGCAGCGACACGCCCGACATGTCGGCGAGCGTCCGCCCCCACATCCCCGCCGCATTGACGACGTTCTCCGTCTCGATCGTGAAACTCTCGCCGTCGCGCTCGCAGGTGACGCCCGTCACCCGGCCGTCCTTCGTTACCACCGAGGTAACCTTCACGCCCTCGATCACGGTGGCCCCGTTCTGGCGTGCGCCCTTGGCCAGCGCCATGGCGATGTTGGCCGGGTCGCACTGGCCGTCCAAGGGAAGGTGCACCGCGGCCTTGATGTCGGCGGTGTTGAGGTGCGGATACATCGCCTTGACCTCGTCGACCGAGATCTCGCGCACGTCGACGTCGAAGGCCCGCGCCAGCGAGGCCTGGCGATAGATTTCCTCCTTGCGCTCGTCGGTCAGCGCCACCGTCATCGAGCCGTTCTGGCGCATGCCGGTGCCGATGCCGGTCTCGGCCTCCAGCTTGACATAGAGGTCGGCGGAATATTTCGCGAGCCGCGTCATGTTCTGCGAGGCGCGCAGCTGGCCGATCAGCCCCGCCGCATGCCAGGTGGTGCCGCAGGTCAGCTGCTTGCGCTCCAATAGCACGACGTCGGTCCAGCCGAGCTTGGCGAGATGATAGGCGACCGAGCAGCCGGAGACGCCGCCGCCGATGATGACCGCGCGGGCCATGGAAGGAATGGGCTTCGTCATGCGCGCAGTCTTTCGTTGTTGGGATCGAAGAGCGGCCCGTCCGGTTGGACGGTGGCCTTGAAGCGGTCGCCGTAAATCTCGACCTCGACCTCGGTGCCGGGTTCAGCGAGATCGGCGCGCAGCATGCCGAGCGCAATCGACCGGCCGGTGCGGTAGCCCCAGTTGCCCGACGTCGTCTCGCCGACCACCTGGCCGCCGTGCCAGAGCGTCGACATGTAGGGCGCGTCGCAGTCACCGGCCTCGACGGTCAAAAGCACGAAGCGCTTGGAAACACCCTGCTGCTTCTCCCGCTCCAGCGCCGCCTTGCCCTTGAAGTCCGGCTTGGACCAGTCGACGAAGCGTTCCAGCCCGCCTTGCAAGATGGTGTAGTCGGTCGAAAGGTCGCCCTTCCAGGCGCGGTAGCCCTTCTCGATGCGCAGGCTGTCAAGCGCCTCCATGCCGAACGGCTTCAGCCCGTGGCCCTGCCCCGCCGCCCAGACGGCGTCGAAGATCGCGGCCGTGTCCTCGACCTTGGTGTGGATCTCCCAGCCGAGCTCGCCGGCGAAGGACACGCGCACCAGCTGGCACCAGCGGCCGGCGATCTGGCAGCTCTGGTGCGTCAGCCAGCCCCTGGAAAGGTCGGCGTCCGTCACCGCCGCGAGGATCGCCCGCGAATTCGGGCCGGACAGGATCTGGCAGGTGAATTTCTCCGTCACGTCGTCGAGCGTGAACGCCGCATCCTTCGGCAGGTGCTTCTTCAGCCATTCGAGGTCGTGCCACTGGGCGGTGGCCGCCGTGATCAGGAAGAAGAAGTCCTCGTCCAGCATCATCACCGACATCTCGGTGACGATCCGCCCCTTGTCGTCGGCGAAATAGGCAAGGCCGATGCGGCCGGGTTTCGGCACACGACCGGTGATGAGGGACGAAAGCCATGCCGTTGCCCCCGCGCCCTTCACCCGGTAGCGCGAGAAGCCGGGCAGGTCGAGGATGCCGGCGGCCTCGGCAACGGCGCGGCATTCCGCCTCGATCCGCGGCCGCCACGGGCCTTCGCGGTTCCAGGTCTGCGTCGCTTCTTCCGAGGTGTCGTCGCCGGGCGCGGCATACCAGTTGGCCCGCTCCCAGCCGTTATAGGGCTTGAACTGGGCGCCGAGGGCGGCGATCCGGTCGTGGATCGGCGAGAGCTTGCGGTTGCGGCCGGCCGGCCAGGCGTGCTTCGGAAAATGCATCGCATATTCGTGGCCGTAGACCTCCATGCCTTTCGCGATGCAGTAGTCCTTGTCGGACGCAAAGCTCGTGTAGCGGCGCGGGTCGCAGGACCACATGTCCCATTCCGTCTCGCCCTCGGTGATCCATTCGGCGAGCACCTTGCCCGCCCCGCCCGCCTGGCAGATGCCGAAGGTGAAGACGCAGGCTTCGAACGCGTTCGGCACGCCCGGCATCGGCCCGATCAGCGGGTTGCCGTCCGGCGCATAGGGGATCGGCCCGTTGATCATACGCGACAGCCCGGCGGTGCCGAGGATCGGCACGCGCTCGCAGGCATCGTTCAGGTACCATTCCAGCCGGTCGAGATCGTCCGGGAACAGCTGGAACGAGAAGTCGTCCGGCATCGGATCGTCGGGCGTCGTCCAGTGCGCCTTGCAGTTCTTCTCGTACGGCCCGAGGTTCATGCCGTTCTTTTCCTGGCGCAGGTAGTAGGAGCTGTCGACGTCGCGCAGCAGCGGCAGCTTGTGCCCGACCTCCTTCGACCAGGCGGCGAGCTCCGGGATCTCCTCGAACAGGATGTACTGGTGGCTCATCACCATCATCGGCACGTCGCGGCCGAACCACTTGCCGACCTCGCGGGCATAGTAGCCGGCGGCGTTGACGACGTATTCGCAGCGGATCTCGCCCTGCGCCGTCGAGATCACCCATTCGTCGTTCTCGCGCCGCGCGCCGGTCGCCGGACAGAAGCGGAAGATCTTCGCCCCCATGTCGCGCGCGCCCTTCGCGAGCGCCTGCGTCAGCTGCGCCGGGTCGATGTCGCCGTCATAGGGATCGTAGAGCGCGCCGGTCAGCTCGTGCGTCTCGAGGAAAGGATATTGGCCGCGCATCTCGTCGGGCGAGAGGATGTCGAGGTCCATGCCCTGATAGCGCCCCATGCCGACGACGCGCTTGAACTCCTGCAGCCGCTCCTTGGAATGGCCGAGGCGGATCGAGCCGGTGACGTGGTAGTTCATCGGATAGTCCACGAGCGCGCCGAGCTCGCGGTAGAGCGAGGCGGAATAGCGCTGCATGTTCATGATCGACCAGGAGGACGAGAACGTCGGCACGTTGCCGGCCGCATGCCAGGTCGAGCCGGCGGTCAGCTCGTTCTTTTCCAGAAGCACGCAGTCGGTCCACCCGGCCTTCGCCAGATGATAGAGCGCGGACGCGCCGACCGCCCCTCCCCCGATGATGACGACGCGTGCATGTGACGGCAGGTTCGACATTCTCTTCCCCTTGATTGCCCGGAATTTGTGGCAACCAAATTGACGGCCGACAAGCGGCCAGATTCCGCTTTATTGATCGAAGATTTCGATTAGTTTCGCGGTGTCGGAATTCATTCGTATCTGAGGTGGCTGCCCCTCATCCCGCTGCCGCGACCTTCTCCCCGCAAGCGGGGAGAAGGGACATGCCGCACCGCCCAGCCCATCCGGCAGATTGGGCAAGGCGTGGCAGCGCGTGTCCTTCTCCCCGCCTGCGGGGAGAAGGTGCCGGCAGGTGGATGAGGGGCAATTTGGGGATCAGGACGTAACCACATGCAGATCGAACTCATCGAGACCTATCTCGACCTGATGGAGACCCGCAGCTTCAACCGCACCGCCGAGCGGCTGAACCTGACGCAGTCGACCGTCTCGCACCGGATGAAGGCGCTGGAGGCGGTGCTGGGGCGGCCGCTGTTTTCCCGCAACAAGGGCGGCACCCAGCCGACGGCGGCGGGCCTGCGCTTCCACGACCACGCCAAGGCGATCCAGCACCAGTGGCACGAGGCGGCGCGTGCGGTCGAGACGGCCGGCGCCTACGAGCGCTCGATGCGCATCGGCCTGCAGCACGACCTCGCCGCCCACTATGCCGGCGACTGGCTGGCGGCGGTGCGCAAGGAGCTGCCCGGCACCTCGATCTATGTCGAGATCGACTATTCCAAGCAGATGAACGGCGACCTCGCCGCCGGCGACCTCGACCTCGCGATCCTCTATACCCCGCACCACCTGCCGGACCTGCACTACGAGCGCATCGGCGAGGTGACGTACGAGCTCGTCTCCAACAAGGTGACGACGCTCGCAGACGTCCGCCCGGAAGACTATATCCAGGCGGTCTATTCGCCGGCCTTCGACCGCCTGCACCGCGAGGCGCTGCCGCATCTCTCGACCGCCCCGATCGCCAGCGGCGAGACGACGGCGATCATCGCGCTCCTGACCAAGCTCGGCGGCTCGGCCTTCGTCATGGCGCCGGACGCCCGCCGGCTGACGCGCACCGGCGCCGTCAGCCGCGTCCAGGGTGCCGAGCCGATCCCGCAGACCGTCTATGCCGCCGTCAACGTCCGCACCCGCCACGCCCACCAGCATCGCCGCATCATCGCCCTGCTGCAGGCGCTGCTTGACGGTTGAGGCCGGCAGCCGGCAAGAGCGGCGAACCCGGCCACGGGCCACGGGCAATTGCAACGCCGCGCCCGCAGGCGCATGATCCCGGCGACCGGGCTCGTTGATCCCGGGGTTCGACGGGGCGCGTGCGATGAAATGCGCGGCTTGCGGTTTCACGGTCGAGGACGGCTTTGCCTTCTGCCCGAAATGCGGAGCGCCGCAGCAGAAGCAATGCCCTTCCTGCGGCCAGGTCTCCCCGCCCGACTACGCCTTCTGCCCGAAGTGCGGAACGAGCCTCGCTCCGGCGGCGAGGCAGGCAGGCCGCTCCGCCGTCCGCCGATCGGGCGGCAAGCCGTCCCGCCGCCAGGCCGTGCCGGAACGGCCGCCGCCCCGGGCCGAGGAGGCGGAGGCCGACCGGCGCATCGTCACCGCCCTCTTCGCCGATCTCTGCGGCTATACGACACTGAGCGAGAAGATCGACCCGGAGGTGCTGCAGGCTCTCCAGAACGAGATCTTCGAGGAACTGAGCGCCGCCGTGACGGCCGAAGGCGGCTATGTCGACAAGTTCGTCGGCGACGCGTTGCTGGCCCTGTTCGGCGCGCCGGTCGCCCATGAGCGCGACCCGGAACGGGCGCTCCGCGCCGCACTCGACATGCGCACGCGGATGGCGCGGATCGAGGATCGCTGGCGGGCGCGCCTCGGCGAACCGCTCGCCCTGCACATCGGCGTCAACACCGGCCCGGTCGTCGCCGGCGCCGTGGGTGCGGGCGGCAGCAAGTCCTACTCCGTCACCGGCGACACGGTGAACACGGCCCAGCGCCTGCAGGCCATGGCGGGATTCGGCGAAATCCTCGTCGGCGCCGTCACCCGCCGGCTGACGGAGCACGCCTTCGCCTTTGCCACGCTCGGCACCACCACCCTGCGGGGCAAGGCCGGCGAGACGCCGGTGTTCCGGCTGGAGGCCGTGCTGGACGCGCCCCCGACGGCGCGCGGGCTTGCCAGTTTCGGCATCGACACCGCCATGATCGGCCGCGATCCCGAACTCGCAGCGCTGCTTCGCTGCCTCGAATTCGTCCGGGCCGGCGCGACCCAGCTCGTCCGCATCGTCGGCGACGCCGGCGTCGGCAAGACCCGCCTCGTCGAGACCTTCCTCGACCGCGTCCGCGCCGAACAGCCCGACATCACCATCCGCCAGACCGCCTGCTCCTCGCTGGGCGAGGCGTCCTACGGCACGCTGGCGGCAGCGCTGCGCCGCGCCTACCAGATCGACCCGGCCGCCAGCCTCGATCATACCCGCCCGCTGCTCGTCGCCGGACTGAAGGACCTCGGCCTGCCGGCCGACGAGATCCGGAGGCTGGAACCGCTGTTCCTGTTCGTCCTCGGCTTCGGCGATCCCGACGACACGCTGAGGCACCTGGAGCCGGATCAGCTGCGCCGGCAGATCTTCCATGCCATGCGCATCCTCTTCGAGCGGCGCATGGAGCAGGCGCCGATGCTGGTGGTGATCGAGGATCTTCATTGGGCCGACAGTGTGTCGATCGACGCGCTGCGTTTCATCATGGACCGCATGGTCGGCCGGCGGCTGATGCTGCTCGTCACCCACCGCCCCGGCTTCGAGACGGAAATGCTGAATTCCGCCCGCGCCAGCCAGACGACGCTCCGCCTCAGCCCGCTGGCGATCCCCGAGGCCGAGGCCCTGCTCGAGCAGGCGCTGGGCGGCGACGTCCTGCCGCATGCCCTGCGCGACCGCATCGTCGAGCGCGCCGAAGGCAATCCCTTCTTCATCGAGGAGATCCTGCGCACGCTGATCGAGACCGGCGTGCTCCACCGCGAGGCGGCGGGCTGGGAGGTGGAGGCCACCGCCGCCGAGACCGGGACGCCGCTCGGCATCCAGGCGATGATGCTGGCCCGCATCGACCGCCTTCCCGGCGATGCGCGGCGCCTCGCCCAGGTCGCCGCCGTCATCGGCCACAGCTTCGACGTCGAGCTCCTGAAGGCGCTGCCCTGCGGCGTCGGCGACATCGCAGCCAGCCTGCAGCAGCTCGGCGAGGCGGATATCGTCGAGGAGCTGGTCGACATCCCCTCCCACGCGGCCCCGCGCTACGCCTTCCGCCAGAAGCTGTTGCAGGAGGTCTTCTACGACAACCTCCTCCTGCGACGCCGCACCGAGCTGCACGGGGCGATCGGCACCCTGCTCGAACGCCGCTTCGGCACGGCCCCGCAGCACATGAACCAGCTGATCGAGCTCGGCTACCACTTCGCCGCCTCCTCCGAGAAGGAAAAGGGCGTGCGCTACCTGACGGCCGCCGGCGACCTCGCCCGCATGGCCAACGCCAATGCCGATGCCCTGCGCCTCTATGCCCGGGCGCTTTCGGCCGCCGAGGCGGCCGGCGGCGACGCATGGCGGGAGCCGGGCGAGCGCTATGCCGACCTGTGCCACCCGACCGGGCGCAGCGAGGAGGCCCGGCACCTCTATGACGACCTGCTGGCCGAGGCCAAGGCCAAGGCCGACGTGGCGGCGGAAGCGCGCATCCTGCGCAAGCTCGGCCAGCTCGCCTTCGACACCGGCGACCGCGAGCGCGCCACCGCCTGCTTCGCCGAGGCGGCGCACCTTCTCGAAGGCGTTGACGCGCCGATCGAGCTCGCCCACCTGATGCAGCGCCAGGGCCATCTCGCCTTTCGCGCCGGCGACTACAGGCGGGCCATGCTGTTCGCCGACCGGGCGCTGGAATGCGCCAATCACCTCACCTCGCACCCGGGCGCCGCGGAGAAGGCGGAGATCGCGCTCGCCATCGCCCGCGCCTTCAACACCAAGGGCGTGGCGCTCGCCCGCCTCGGCAAGACCCGCGATGCCGTGGAGATGGTGGAGCGCAGCGTCAAGATCGCGCTCGACGCGAACCACCTCAACACCGCCTGCCGCGGCTACACGAACCTCGGATCGCTCTACACGACGATCGATCCGGCGCGGGCGATCGACGTCTGCCAGCGCGGCTACGAGATGGCCCGGCAGATCGGCGACCTCGGCCATCAGGCCCGGCTGCTCACCAACCTCGCCGCCGCCTACTGCACGTTCACCGACCGCTGCCTGAGCGAGGGGCTGCCTGCCGTCGAGGAGGCACTGTCGATCGACCGCGCGCTCGGCCTGCGCGACCACCTGCCGGTACCGCTTCTGGTGCTCGGCCAGATCCGCCAGTGCCATGGGGCGATCGCCGCCGCCCGCGAACATTACCTCGAAGCGCTCGCGCTCGTGCGCGACAGCGCTGAGGCGCAGCTTCTGTTTCCATGCTATGATGGGCTTGCGACGCTTTGCCTCGAAACGAACGAACTGAGCGAGGCCGAGCGGTATTTCGAGTTGGCGCAGCAGGTCTGCGCCCAGCACGGTCTCGACCCTGACGCGCTCATGGTCCTGCCGTTCCTCGACTAGCCGGAGGAGCATACCAATGGCAGAGCATGCAAACGAACGCCCCCTTCGCCCGGGCGACCGCGCCCCCAACATCGTCCTCGATGCGATCAACCACGGCGGCAAGGTGTCGCTCGAGGATTTCCGCGGCCATTCGGCGGTGCTGGTGGGCCTGTTTCGCGGCCTTCAGTGCCCCTTCTGTCGGCGCCACATCGCCGCCACTGCGGAGCTCGCCTCCTCATTGCACGAAAAGGGCATCGACAGCCTGACGGTCGTCAACACGCCGATCGACCGTGCGCGGCTCTATTTCCGCTACCATCCCCTGCCCGGCGTGATCGCCGCCTCCGACCCCGACAGCATTGCCCATCGCGCCTTCGGCCTGCCGAACATGCAGTTCACCCAGAACGAGGACGAATGGCCCTACCGGATCTCGATCCCGACAGTGCTGTCGATGCGGACGGAGATGCCCGGCGAATTGCCCGAACCGATGAACCCGTTCGATGCCGCCGCCTTCCTCAACCGCAAGGACGGTTACGAGATGACGCCGGAGGACGAGCGGACCGACGAGCGGTCGGGCGGCCAGCTGGTCGGTGAATTCCTGCTGGACCGCGACGGCATCGTCCGCTGGTCGTTCACCGAAGTCGAAGGCGATGGGGCCAACATGTTCGCAATCCCGCCGGCCGAGGACCTCATGTCGGCCGCGTCGCGGCTGCCCCACTGATCTCACCGTCTTCCGGCAGGAACGCATCGGCAAGGCCCGGCGGACGCTGTCCGCCGGCGATCGAGAACCGCGTTCGATATTCGCTCGGCGAGATCCCGAGGATCTTGCGGAAGATCTTGCGGTAGGCGTTGCTGTCGTCGTAGCCGCTCTGCCAGGCCACCTGCTCGATCGAGAGGTACGAGCGCTCCAGGAGCTCGCGCGATTTCGCGATCCGCAGCCGCTGCGAATATTCGGTCGGGTTGATCCCGGTCGCCTTGTGGAAGCGCCGCAGGAAGGTGCGCTCGCCGAGCCCGGCACGATCGGCCATCATCTGCAGCGTCACGCCCTTGGTATTCGTGCCGTGCAGCCAGTGCTGGATCTTCAGGATCACTGCGTCGCCATGGTCCATGCGCGGGGCGAAGACGCTGTAGTAGCTCTGCTCGCGCGCACCCGGATCGACCACCATGAAGCGCGCCGTCTCCAGCATCACCGTCGAGCCCATGAAACGGTCCACCAGCTTCAGCCCGAGATTGATCCAGGCCATCATGCCGCCGGTGGTGATGATGTCGCCCTCGTCGATCATCAGCTTGTCGGTATCGACGTTGACGTGCGGGAACTTGCGGGCGATCTGCTCGGCATGCGACCAGTGGGTGGTCAGCGCCCGTCCCTCGACGAGGCCCGATTCGGCGAGCAGGTAGGCCCCGCCGCAGACCGAGCTGACGACCGTGCCCTCGGCATGCCGCTGCCGCAGCCACTGCGACAGGTCCGAGAGGTCGCGCTTCATCTTCAGTTCGACATGCAGCGTCGGCGGCAGGATCAGCGCTGAAAGCGGGCCCGCCGGCAGTTCCGGGTGGCTGTCGAAGCCCCGCGTCACCGAGCCGTCCAGGCCGAATTTCCAATGGCTGGCGCGGATCTGCGGTGCATTCGTCTCGTGCTGCTCCCGGCTCTTCAGGTT
Organism: Mycoplana sp. MJR14; assembly: GCF_029210525.1. Taxonomy (NCBI): domain Bacteria; kingdom Pseudomonadati; phylum Pseudomonadota; class Alphaproteobacteria; order Hyphomicrobiales; family Rhizobiaceae; genus Mycoplana; species Mycoplana sp. MJR14. The sequence continues at coordinate 49,245 of NZ_JARGEO010000008.1, read as the reverse complement.
GGCGACGTTGAACATGTCGGTCAGGCCGTAGACGGCCGACATCAGCGCCTCCTCGTGCACGACGATGCCGATCTCGGCCGGCTCCATGGCCGTCACCTTTGTCAATTCTGCCTCCATCGTTGTCAGCTTTGCCGGTCGAGAGGTCCGGCAGGGGGGTGTATCTATTCAATCACAGCTTCGGAACGGAAGCCAAGAATTGAAGCAAAACAACGACCTGCACGAAAGGAAAGCAGTCATGTCAAAGGCAACCGAAACCACTGCAGCCGCCACGGTCTCCCGCCGCAACATTCTTGCCGGCGCTTTCGGGGCAGCCGCGACCGCCGCCGCCGTCAGCGCAGTCCAGTCCCCCGCCAGGGCGGCCGACGTTGCCGCGACCGGAACCGGGCCGGAGGGAGCACGGACCACGGGCAGCCGGATCACCACCCGCGACGGCGTCGAGATCTACTACAAGGACTGGGGTCCGAAGGACGGCCCCGTCGTCGTCCTCGCCCATGGCTGGCCGCTGTCGTCCGACAGCTGGGAGGCCCAGGCCTTCCATCTCGCCAGCAACGGCTTTCGCGTCATCACCCATGACCGTCGCGGCCATGGCCGCTCCAGCCAGCCCTGGGACGGCAACGACATGGACCACTATGCCGACGACCTCGCCGAGGTGATCGAACAGCTCGACCTGAACGACATCTTCCTGGCCGGCTTCTCCACCGGCGGCGGCGAGATCACCCGCTACATCGGCCGCCATGGTACCGGCCGGGTCAAGAAGGCCGGCCTGATCTCCGCGGTGCCGCCGCTGATGGTCAAGACCGACAAGAATCCCGGCGGCCTGCCGAAGGAGGTGTTCGACGGCCTGCAGGCGGCCAGCCTCAAGGACCGCTCGCAGCTCTACAAGGACATCGCCTCCGGCCCCTTCTTCGGCTTCAACCGGCCGGGCGCCGTGCCCTCGCAGGGCATGATCGACAGCTTCTGGCTGCAGGGCATGACCGCCGGCCACAAGAACACCTATGACAGCATCGTCGCCTTCTCGCAGACCGACTTCACCGAGGACCTGAAGAAGTTCGACGTGCCGACCATCATCATCCACGGCGAGGACGACCAGATCGTGCCGATCGACGCCGCCGGCCGCGCCTCGAAGAAGCTGGTGCCGAATGCGATCCTGAAGGTCTATCCCGGTGCCCCGCACGGCATCACCGATACCCACAAGGACCAGCTGAACGCCGACCTGCTGGAATTCGCAAGATCCTGACGGAGCGTCCCGACGGACATCGACCTCCAGAACCGACGCCGCCCCTCACCGGGCGGCGTCTCCATGTGGGCTGCACCGAGCCCGATCGCTTTTCGGGGTTTCCGTTTCGCCTTGCGCTTCTATGTCATGTCCGATGGACGAGACGAAAGAGAATGCCATGAGCGACCAGGCCCCCGCCGAAGCCGACACCATCCCCGCCGACACCATCCGCACCCTTGCGGTCGACCTGCCGGTCAATACCACCTTCCACATCTGGCTCAAGGCGGCCGGGCACGCCGGCATGGGCTCGGTCTCTTTCTCCAATGCGCGCGGCAAATTCGGCGAGGTCTCCAGCGCCAATGCCGAGGAGTACGGCCTCAGGCTGTACCAGGTCTTCGGCGGCGGCCCGGTCGAACTGAGCTACGACACGGCGACCACGGCCGTCTCCGTGATCTACTGGTTCACCGCCGCCGACGTGCTGGATACCGGCATCACCGTCGTCCACACCAGCAAGGCCAATGCGCCGCCGGACCTGCCGGGCAGCTACCATTTCCGCCCCCCCTTCGGCTGGATGAACGATCCGAACGGCTTCGGCCGTTTCGACGGCCGGCCGCACCTGTTCTACCAGCACTATTCGCACGGGCTGCGGTGGAACACGATGCACTGGGGCCATGCCGTCTCCTCCGACTACCTGCGCTGGCGCCACCTGCCGATCTTCCTCTTTCCCTCCGAGGACCTGACGGCCCGGCCCGACAAGCGCGGCGGCGCCTATTCGGGAACCACCATCCCGCTCGTCGACGGCCACGGCATCCGCGTCTTCTTCACCGAGCAGGTCGCCGACCGCAAGCCCGAGCAGCAGATCCAGCTGACCGCCACCTCCTCCGACCTGATCACCGCCGGACAGGCCGAGGTGATCCTGGCGAGCCGGCCGACCGGCGAGGGCCTGACGCTCGATTTCCGCGATCCCTACGTTTTCCGCGGCCCGGACGGGCTCTGGAAGATGCTGCTCGGCAGCCAGAGCGACGACGGCGGCGTGATCCTGCTCTACGAGACCCAGGACCATACGGCGGCCACCGGCTGGACCTATGTCGGCAAGCTCCTCGTGGAGACACGCTACCGCACGACCGCGATCGAGTGCCCCTGCCTGCTGCCGCTGGATGGACCGGCGGCCAGTCCTTCCACGCACTGGGTGCTGATCTACGGGCTGATGAACAGCAAGGACGAGGCGACCGGCCGGCAGAACCTGACGATGGCCGACATCGGCTGGTTCGACGGCCGCAGCTTCGCCAAGGAATTCGGCCAGGTGCTCGACTTCGGCACCGACAACTACGCCTTCCAGGCCTTCCTCGACGGCGACCGCGTGGTGGGCATCGGCTGGCTCGCCAACTGGGCCGACGCCCATCCGGAGATCGATTTTCCGACCGCCATGACCCTGCCGCGGGCCCTGCAGCTGTCCGACGGCATGCTGCTGACGCCGCCGATCGGGGCGGCCGAAAGCCTGCGCGCCCGCATCCTCGACCGGACGCGGCTGTCGGCCGGGGAAACGGTGGCCTTCGACGGCGGCGCCGTCGAGATCGTGTTCGACCTCGCCGAGCCGGGAACGGCCTTCGATCTGGAACTCGATCACCCGGAGGCCGCCATCGCCGTCTTCCGCGACCAGCACGGCCTCGGCATCCGCTACGAGCGGCCGGGGCAGACCGAGCAGCCGCACTACGTCGCCCCCGGCGCCAATCCGCGCCGCGTGCGCATCTTCCTGGACTACGGCTCGATCGAGGTTTTCGCCGACCGCGGCCGCTGGACCGGCACCAAGCGCATCGACGGCTTCGAGCCGGTCCGCTCGGCGCGGATGAAGGCGGCAGCCGGCGCTGTCACGCAGGCGACGGTCTGGGCGCTCAAGCTCTGATCGACGCCCGAGGGCTTTCGGCGAGCAGGGGCCTGTCCCTGCCGGCGTCAGCTGCCAGCCTCAGGCGCCGGCCATCCGTCCGTAGGCGAGCACGAACAGAACAAGGCTCGCAAAGGAAGCGACCGAGCGGACGTGGTTCCAAGTCGTCCAGTTTGAAAGGTAGTCGCTCCAGAGCGTCGCGGCCTGCGGGTCGGTCGGGGCCACGGCCGCCAGCGCATTGTTCATCGGCACGTTGACGACGATCGTGACCCCGATCGTGCCGACGAGAAAGACGAGCGAAGCCGCAATGGCAAGGGCGCTGCCCGGCAGGGCATGCATGAAGGCGACCACGAGGACGGCTGCCGCAACGACCGCGGTGCCGAGAAAGACGAGGAAGAACAGCGGGTTCTGGATCACGTCGTTGATCGCGTTCATCGCCGCGATCCCGCCCTGCGAAGGCAGGCGGCCGAGCGCGGCCATGATGCAGGCGGAGAAGATGAAGAAGAGGCCGGCATTCAGCCCGGTGCCGACTGCGGCGATGAGGACGAGATAGACCTGTGTGGGCGCCATGCGCATCTCCTCGTTTCGGGCCAAAGGCTCCTTGAAGCGAACCGTCGGCGGCGGCGAACAGAGATCGCATCACCGAGAGTTGAACGCAATTGCGTTTCTGCCGGAACGACGGGCTGTGCTAGAGTCTGGGGATATATGGCTGGCACGGAGCGCATCGTTCCGTGTGTTTCGCTTTCGCCCCGCCGGGCGTCTGCGAACCCGTCAGAAGGAGGGAATGCTGCATGCTGGTTGCCGCACTCGCCACGCTCCTGAGCCTCTCAGCCTATGGCGGCCCGACCAGCGCCGCTGCCGAGGCCGGTACCGACGTCGACCTCGAACTGGTGCTTGCCGTCGACATCTCCGGCTCGATGGACCTGGAGGAGGCGCAGGTCCAGCGCGCCGGCTACGTCGCTGCCCTCACCCATCCCGACTTTCTGTCCGCCATCCGCGAGGGCTTCCAGGGCCGCATCGCCATCAGCTATTTCGAATGGGGCGGGACGATCGGCAAGAACTCCCAGATGCCGTGGGCGCTGATCGAGACCTCGGACGACGCCGCGCGCTTTGCCAAGCTGATCAAGGAACGCCCCTTCGCCTCGCTGCGCGGCACCTCGCTCTCGGCGGCGATCGCCTATGGTTCGAAACTCTTCGACGGCAACGGCTATGCCGGCGTGCGCCGGGTGATCGACATCTCCGGCGACGGCCCCAACAACTACGGCGCCCCCGTGACGCCGGCCCGCGATGCGGCAACCTCGCTCGGCATCGTCGTCAACGGGCTTGCGATCATGATCCGCCCGTCGGCGGCCTACGGCCCGCTCGACCGCTACTATGCCGACTGCGTCATCGGCGGGCCCGGCGCCTTCGTCGTCTCGGTCCAGGAGCCGGAGGACTTCGCCATCGCGATCCGCCGCAAGCTGATCCTCGAGGTCAGCGGCACCCAGCCCCCCGCCACCATCATCCCGGTGGCCGGCGATTCCGATTGCATGATCGGCGAGAAGCTCCGGCCCGGTCTCGACCGCTACTATCCCGAGCTCGACCGCTAGCGCCCCTCCTCCGCTTCGGCCAGCGTCCGAGGCGACGAGCGACATCGTGCACGCCGGGCCGCCGCTGCGGATTGGCGGCAAACGATTGTGCGTCTTGAAAAATCCGCCCGATTGCTCCCAACCTATTCCTCTGTTTATGGAAATGTGCTTTAATTGAATGAACGTTCAGCAAAATAGAGGAACGAAAATGAACGAGATGATCCGTGACATCTCCATTCCGAACGACTGGGACCGCAGCGGATTGCCCGGATGGTGCTATCACAGCCCCGCCCTGCTGGAGCTCGAAAAGCAGCACGTCTTCCGGGAGCACTGGCAGATCGCCTGCCACGTCTCCGACATTCCCGAGGCGGGCAACTACATCACCCTCGACATCGTCGGCGAGCGGGCGCTGATCCTGCGCGACCAGGGCGGGACGGTGAAGGCGTTCCACAATATCTGCCGCCACCGCGGCTCACGGCTGGTCGCCGACGAGAGCGGCACCTGCCGCAACGCGCTCGTCTGTCCCTTCCACGGCTGGGTCTACAATCTCGACGGAACGCTCAGGGGCGCCGCCCGCCCCCGCTCCTTCCCGCCGATGGACAAGAACGAGTTCGCGCTGAGGACGATCGAGTGCGAAGTCTGGATGGGCTTCGTCTTCATCCGCTTCGCGCCGGGGCCGCAACCCTCCGTCGCCGAGATGATGCGCCCGTTCGAGGCCGAGCTGTCCCATTACCGCCCGGCGGAAATGGTGCCGGTCGGGGAAATCCATACGCAGGAGACGCCGGTCAACTGGAAGTCGGTGCGCGACGTCGACAACGAAGGCTACCACGTGGCGATGGCCCATCCGGCGCTGCAGGATCTCTACGGCTCGACCTACTACGACGAGCCCTTCGTCGATGGACTGTGCCGCTCCTTTGCGACCTTCAACCCGCATGCCGGCCGCCGCTGGAGCGTCGGCCGCTACGTCAAGATCGCCCCCGAGAACACCGCCCTGCCCGAATATCTGCGCAAGGCGTGGATCTACTTCGGCATCTTCCCGAATGCGGTGATCGCGGTGACGCCGGAAAGCCTCCAGTTCTACCAGGAGTTCCCGATCACCGTCGGCCGGACGATGCTGCGCAGTGCCGTCTACCGCTACCGCGACGAGACGCGCGAACAGGCCGCCGCCCGCTACCTCGCCGCCCGCATCGACCGCGACACCCAGTCCGAGGACGTGCAACTGACGATCTGGTCGAACGAGGCGATGACGTCCGCCGCCTTCCCCGGCTTCTATCTCTCCGACCTCGAATACGGCGTGCGCACCCACCACGACCACCTGCGCAAGGTGCTGCCGGTGATGACGCTTGCGGCAGCGCCTGAGGAGCGCGACATGGCAGCGCTCAATGCGGGTATGCGCTGACCGCTTCGCCGCCGATCCACTACCGATCCGCGCCGAAACAGGAACGGGGCCCGCTTTCGCGGGCCCCGTCGCGTCAGAGCCGGGAACGGTCGCCTCCCCCTCGGCCTCACCCGTGCCACAGCCCTTCCCGCACCAGGTCGTCCATCGTCAGCTCGATGCCGCGGCGCAGGATGTCGGCCATCTCGTCGATCTGGGCGGTGGTGATCGTGAGCGGCGGCGACATCACGCACATGTTGATCAGCGGCCGCACCAGCAGCCCTAGTTCCTGGCAATGGCCGTCGATCCGCTTGCCCACCTCCAGGTCCAGCGTCAGCGGGTTGTTGCTCGTCCGGTCGGCCACGCATTCGATGCAGGCCATCAGCCCCATGCCGCGCACCTCGCCGACCAGCGGAAGCGCTTCCAGCGCTTTCAGGCGCGACTGGAAGTGCGAGGAGACGGCGCGGGCATGCTCCAGCAGGCCGTCCTCGAGAATGTCGAGGTTCTTCAGCGCCACCGCGCAGCCGACCGGGTGGCTCGAATAGGTCAGCCCGTGCGCGAACATCGCCTCGGAATGGTTGGAACGGCGCAGGTCCTCGAGCAGCCGGCCTGCGATCATCACGCCGCCGAGCGGGAAGTAGCCGGACGTCACCCCCTTGGCAAAGGTGATCATGTCCGGGTCGAGCCCGAACACGTCCTGCGAGGCGAACACCTGCCCGAGCCGTCCGAAGGCGGTCACCACCTCGTCGGCGATGAACAGGATGTCGTTGTCCCGGCAGAGCGCGCGCATCCGGGACAGATAGCCGTCCGGCGGCACGATGACGCCGCCCGAGGCCATGATCGGCTCGGCAACGAAGGCGCCGATGCGCTCGGCGCCGACCGTCTCGATCACGTCGCGGAATTCAGATACGAGATAGTCGCAGAATTCGGCAGCACCGACGCCATCCGGCCGGCGGAACGGGTTCGGGCAGGTGAGCTTGATCACCAGTTCGCTCGCGCTGTCCATCCAGTCCTGGTCGCGCGGCCGCCCGTTCAGCGAGGCCGACAGGTAGGTCGAGCCGTGATAGCCGCCCTGGCGGGAGACGATCAGCTTCTTCTCGCCCCGCCCCTTCACATTGTTGGCAAACTGCATGAAGCGCAGCGCCGTCTCCACCGCCGAGGAGCCGCCGGTCGTGTAGAACACGTGGTCGAGCCCCTCCGGCGCATGGCCGGCGAGCCGCTTGGACAGGATCGCCGACGGCGCGTTCGTCGTGTACCACGGCGAATTGTAGGAGAGTTCCATCGCCTGCGCCGCCATCACCTCGGCAAGCTCCCGGCGGCGGTGACCGGCATTGACGCACCACATTCCGGCGGGCCCGTCGATCAGCCGGCGGCCGGCGGCGTCGGTGACATAGATGCCCTCGCCCGCCGTCAGCCGCCCGCGCGCCTCCGCCCCGATCGATCCCGACACCGGCCACGGCTGCACCAGGTGATCCTCGGCCATCAGGCTCAGTTCGTCCTTGACGCCATCGTCCGCGGATCCGGCCTCACGGGTCGTCTTCGGTATCGCAGCCATTCCCCACTCCCGATCATTTGAAAATAGTCAATTCGCGATCCAACATGCTGAAAATACGGATATTCTCATTTCATATTGAATGGGCGTTCAATCAATATCTCAGAAATACCGCTTGATTTCAATGGTGGTTTGCGCTCATCTTCAATCCGGGAACAGCAACAAGCCGAAAAGGCGGTCGCGATGGCATCGCAAACTGAGGAGAGCGGGCTCTGTCCCGCAGGCATTCGCGTGCAGGGACGGCCCCGCAGCGCAAAGAGAAGGCCGCGATGAGCTCGGCGGCGATCACCTCCGCGCCCGACGCGCCGAAGCCCGCCACAGGCGGGCGCTGGCGGCACAGTGAGGAGGCCCGCGGCCTGGCGATGATCTCGCCGACGCTGCTCTACGCGCTGGCCCTCCTTCTCGTCCCGGTCCTGCTCGTCATCGCCTACAGTTTCTGGACCCAGAACTATCTCGAGATCGACCGCAGCTTCACCCTGGAGAACTATCGCCAGGCGCTGACCGAGCCGATCTACCGCGACCTGTTCGTCCGCTCGCTGTGGATATCGCTTCTCACCAGCGCGATCACCGTCGGCTTCTCCTATCCGATCGCCTGGTTCATTTCCTTCCACGGCGGCGCGCACCGGAACCTCTGGCTGTTCCTCGTCACCATCCCCTGCTGGACCAGCTATCTCTTGCGGGTGATGTCCTGGAAGGTGATCCTCGGCTATGGCGGCGTGCTCAACACCGGGCTGATGTCGGTCGGCCTGATCGACCAGCCGATCACCTCGCTGCTCTACAATGCCAACGCCGTCGTCATCACCCTCGTGCACAGCTGGGCCGCCTTCGCCATCCTGCCGATCTACGTCTCGCTGCAGAAGATCGACCGCACGCTGATCGAGGCGGCGCGCGACCTCGGCGACGGCCCGCTGCGCGCCTTCCTGCGCGTCACCCTGCCGCTGTCGATGCCGGGCGTCATTTCCGCCTTCCTGATCGTGATGATCCCGACGGTCGGCGACTACGTCACCCCGAAGCTCGTCGGCGGCAAGGACGGGGTGATGATCGCCACCGCCATCCAGGCGCAGTTCGGCAAGGGCGCCAACTGGCCGCTCGGCGCCGCACTTTCGGTCACGACCATGGTGCTCGTCTCGCTGGTCGCCGCAGCGGTCGTCTTGTCGCTGCGCGTCGCCGTCCGGAGGATCCGCTGATGCTGCAGAGGCTGCGCTTCCTCCCCTTCCTGCCCTTCTATGTGGCGGTCTATTTCCTGTTCCTCTACCTGCCGATCCTGCTCCTGCCGGTCTTCTCCTTCAACGACGCGGCGACCACGACGCTGCCGCTCGCCGGCTTCACCACCAAGTGGTACGCCTCGCTCTGGGGCAACACGGTGCTCTTGCAGGCGGCGCGCAACAGTCTAGTCGTCGGCGTCTTCGTCTCGCTGCTCAGCACCATCCTCGGCATCTGCGCCGCCCGCGCCATCACCCGCTACCGCTTCCGCGGCCAGAAGCCGGCGACCGGCCTGATCATGGCGCCCTTGTTCCTGCCGGAGATCATCGTCGCCGTCTCGCTGCTGATGATCGTGCTGCAGATGGGGCTGGAACTGTCGCTGGTGACGGTCATCCTCGGCCAGGTCGTCTTCTGCATTCCATACGCCATGTCGGTGCTCGTCTCCGGCTTCGAGGGCTTCGACCGCAGCCTGGAGGAGGCCTCCTACGATCTCGGCGAGACCGCGCTCGGCACCTTCCGGCGCGTCACCCTGCCGGTGGTGGCGCCGGCGATCGTCTCCAGCCTGCTCGTCACCTTCACCATCTCGCTCGACGAGTTCATCCTGGCCTTCTTCCTCTCCGGCACCGAGCCGACGCTGCCGGTCTATATCTGGGGCCAGCTGCGCTTCGCCGCCAAGCTGCCGGGCGTGCTGGCGCTCGGCAGCCTGATGATCCTCGCCTCCGTCGTCCTCCTCACCGTCGCCGAGGTCCTCCGGCGCCGGGCGGAGCGGCGCACGCGCGCCACGCTCGCACCCTGACAGGAGCCACCATGCCGGACCGTCCGATGATCGCGATCGAAAACGTCTCCAGGTTCTACGCCAGCTACCGGGCGCTCGACGACGTCTCGCTGGAGATCGGCGCCGGCGAGTTCTTCTCGCTGCTCGGCCCGTCCGGCTGCGGCAAGACCACGCTCCTGCGGCTGATCGCCGGCTTCGACGTGCCGACCAGCGGCGAGGTCCGCATCGACGGAGTGACGAGCACGCTGCTGCCGGCCAACCGCCGCCCGACCAACATGGTCTTCCAGAACTACGCGATCTTCCCGCATCTCGACGTCGGCGAGAACGTCGCCTACGGGCTGAAGCGGCTGAAGCTGGACGCAGCCGAGGAGCGCCGCCGGGTCTCCGACGCGCTCGACCAGGTGCGGCTCACCGGCCTCGACCGGCGCAAGGCCACCGAGCTCTCCGGCGGCCAGCGTCAGCGCGTGGCGCTCGCGCGTGCGCTGGTCATGCGGCCGAAGGTGCTGCTCCTCGACGAGCCGCTGTCGGCGCTCGACAAGAAGCTGCGCGAGGAGATGCAGGTGGAACTGCGCAGCCTGCAGAAGGCCGTCGGCATCACCTTCATCCTCGTCACCCACGACCAGTACGAGGCGCTGGCGCTCTCCGACCGCATCGCGGTGATGTTCGGCGGCCGGATCGCCCAGGTCGCGACCCCGAAGGAGATCTATCAGCACCCGCGCACCCGCAAGGTGGCGGACTTCCTCGGCGGCATGAACTTCCTCGGCGCCAGGCTCGTTGCGGAGCGCGGAAGCGACGTCGCCGTCGAAACCGCCCGCTTCGGCACGATCCGCCTGGAGCGCCCCAAGGGCTTTGCCGCCCCCGACGGCCGGGTCACCGTCGGCATCCGCCCGGAACGCCTGCGGCTTCTCTGGGATGACGAGCGCGCCCCGCACGAACTGGTCGGCCGCGTCGAAAACCGCGCCTATTTTGGCGAGGTCACCCATCTGACGATCGGCGTTGACGGGCTGGAGAAGCCGCTGTCGATGATCGAGACCAACGACTACGGCGCCGACGACCTGCCGCTCGGCGCCGAGATCCGCCTCGCTTATGATCCGGAGGCGTTCGTGCTACTGGCGGAGGATGGGGTGGGCCGATAGCGAGGAGCGAGGAGGCTTGCAGGTTCCCGCCGTCCGGCGCAATCGCCAACTGCGCGGACAACCAGTCACTCGCTATTCGCCACCCACTGCCCGCTATTCGCCACGCCTACCGCCGCCGCGACCGCCCGCCCCGCCACGATCGCCCCCTCCACGTAGCACGGATACGACGGCGAGAGTTCCGAACTGGCGAAGTGGATCGGGCCGGCGCCGGCGCGCAAGATGTCCTCGGCATCCTGTGCCTGCATGTCGAAGATCGTGTCGCCATAGCCGCCGCCGCACCAGCGGTCGTCGGTCCAGTCGCGCAGCACGATCGCCTCGGCCTCCCGGGCTCCCGCGCCGAGCGCGCCGGCGAGCCTGTCGAGGATCGCCTGCCGCAAGGCCGGCTCCGGCATCTGCCGCCAGGAGAGCGCCAGCGGTCCGGCGATGAAGACGACGAGGGTCGCGCCCGCGCCCTCGCGGCTGACGTCGCAGGAGAACAGCCCGAGCGGATCGCGCCACGCCACCAGCCCGCTGAGCCCGTCGTCACGCCAGAACGGCCGGCGGTAGCGGACCTGCACCTTGATCACCGTCCCGCTCCGCCAGGCGCCGAGCGCGGCCGCAAGCGGCGGCGGCAGGCCGGGCTCGTAGGCGATCCGGGAGGCCATCACCGGCGGCACGGCAACGATCGCCTGCCGGGCGAGGAACATCCGTCCCGCGGCAGCCACCGCCACCCCCTCCCCCGTAACCGTGATCTGCCGGACCGGACGGCCGGTCAGCAGGCGGTCGCCGAGGTCGGCGGCCATGTCGTCGGCCAGCGAATGGATGGTCTCTCCGACGAAATATTGGATCTCGGTCTGCTTGTTGGTGATGCGCCGGTCGTTGGAGACGAGATACCACATCGGCAGTTCGCCGATCGGCCGGCACCACAGCCCCTCCACGGTCGACCGGAAGGCGCGTGCTGCGCCGGTGCTGACCCGCTGCCGCGCCAGCCAGTCGGCGACCGTCAGCCCGGCAATCGCGGGATCGGCCGGGTCGAGCCGACGCAACTGCAGCCGCAAGGCGCGCGACTGCAGATAGGCGTCGTCGTCATCCGGCCCGGGCGGCTGGACCAGCGACGTGCCGTCCATCGGCGTGTGCACCAGCGTCTTGCCATAGCGCCGGAGCAGCGCCATGACGTTTTCCATGTCGTCGCAGACGAACTGGGCGCCGGTGTCCACCCGCGTGCCGTCGGCGAAGCGGGCCGATTCAACCCGCCCGCCGACGCGGTCCGCCGCCTCCAGCACCAGCACGTCCCGCCCGGTAAGCGCAAGGGCGGCCGAGAGGCCGGTGAACCCGGCCCCGACGACGATCACGTCATGGATGTGCGGCATTGGGGACAGGCGCTAGTATCCCGATTTGATCTTCTCGAATTCGGCGATCATCTTCTGCCGCAGCTCGTTCGGCAAGGGGGACTGGAACAGCGTGCCCTCCGTGAAGGTCTCCACGTCGCCATAGCCCTTCTCCTTCAGCACGGCGGCATCGACGGCAGCCATGCCCTTGGCGTTGGAGTGGCCGTAGCCCCAGCTTTCCACCATGTATTTCGAGACGGCGGGATCGGTCACGGCGTTCAGATAGTCGTAGAGCTGGTCGACGTTGCCTTCGCCGCCCTTCAGCCGGACATAGCCGCAGACCCAGGTGGACAGCCCCTCGGCGGTGTCCCGCTTCATCGCGACCGGCACGCCCTCGGCCGCAAGCGTCACCGCCGTCTCGTTCCAGGCCCAGGCCAGGTCGATCTCCCCACTCCCCATCGCCTGGCTGAGTTCGGTGTTGTCGGTCCAGTAGAGCCGGACGTTCTTGTGCACCTCACGCAGGAACTCCGACGCCTCCTTGAACTGCTCGTCGGTCATCTGCGTCCAGTCCTTCACCCCGATCGCCAGTGCCGCCAGCGCATAGACGTCGTCGACATTGTCGCCAATCGACACCCGGTCCTTGAACTTCGGATCGGCGAAGGCCTTCAGAGAGGCGACCTCCTCCGGCTTGACCAGGTCCGTCCGGTAGGTCAGCACGGTATTGCCCCACTCGTAGGGAATGAGCCAGGCGGTCCCGTCCGCCGAGGTCATCAGGTCCTTCATCGACTTCAGCCCGGGCAGCACGTCATTCCAGTGCGTGAGCCTGGTGGTGTCGAGCGGCTCGATCATCCCCGCGTCGCGCCACTTCGGCAGGCTCTGCGCACAAGGGTGGGCGACATCAGCCTTGAAGCCGGCGCGCAGCTTCTGGAAGGCCTCCTCCTCGTCGCCGAAGAAGGCGAAGTCCGGCGGGCCGCCATGCTTTTCGATGTAGATGGGGAAGAAGGCCGGGTCCTCGTAGCCCGACCAGTCGAACACCGTCAGCCCGTCGGCTCTGGCAGGCAGCGCGGTGGAGACGGACAGCGCGGCGGCCATGGCGACCGTGAAAAACGTTCCGGCCCTGTGCGAGATGCTCATGCTCATTCCCCTTTTTTCTGGTTGGCTATTTCGGTCCGTTGCGGGCGATATGCTTCGGAAACATCGCGACGATCGCCTCTATCGCCGCCTCGTGCGCCTTCTCGCGGGTGAGGCCGTCGCCCATCATCAGCCGCAGCCACAGCCCCTCCAGCATGCTGGAGAGCGAGAGCGCCATCGTTTCGGCGGTATAGTCGTAACCGCCCTCCGCCTTGAGCGCGGCACAGAGCGTGATCACCATCTCCTGGTACTTGACGTCGCGCGCGCCGCAGAGCGCCTGGTAGGTCGGCCGCGACTTCGCCTCGCCCCAGAAGGCGCACCAGGCGGCGAGCTTGCGCTTGGTGCAGATCCGCCGGTCGAAATCGGCGGCGACCAGCGCCCAGAGCTGGTCGGCCGGGCGCGGCCCCGCCTTCTCCAGCGCCGTGTACCAATGGTTGGCATATTCGTCCGCCATCGCCTGCAGCGTCGCGACGAGCAGCTTCTCCTTGCTCTCGAAATGGAAGTTGACGATGCCGCGCGACAGCCCCGCCCCGTCGGCGACGTCGGCCAGCGTCGTCTCGGCATAGCCGCGTTTCGCCAGCGAATCGATCGTCGCCTCGATCAGCTGCAACCTGCGTGTTTCCTTGGAGGCCTTGCGCCCCTTCTTCTCGATGTCAGTCGCTTCCTTCTGCGCCGCGTTTGCCCGCATCTTCACCGCCATTCTCATTTTGGGATTTCGCAGCGCCTCGTTCACGGATGGCCTCCGGCCGGCTTGCTGCCGAAAAGATGAGTGGGGCAATGCTCGCCGGTGTCAAGCACCTTCTGCATGGCTTCCCAGGTGCGGATGTTCTTGGCGACATAGGCCTCGCCGACGGCGGCCACGGCCGTCGCCCACAGCGGACCCTTCAGCCGCTCGAGCTCGGTGCGCGCCACCTCGCGGTACCAGCCGTTGCGATCGACGGCCGCGACCTCGACGAAGCCGGCGGCCCGCATCGCATCCAGATAGCGCGCCGGCGAGGCCATGCCGAACATCAGCCCCTCGGCGGCGACATAGTCCTTCATCGCCGTCGACGGCTCGCCGTCGTGCGAAATCAGCCAGTCGGAGGCGGCCAGCCGCCCGCCCGGCCTCAGCACCCGGTAAAGCTCGGCAAACAGCGCCTCCTTGTCGGGCACATGGACCATCGCATCCTTGGAGAAGACGACGTCGAACTCACCGTCGTCGAAGGGCAGCCGGCCGGGCGGCGTGGCAATGAAGCGGACCTGCGCCGTCAGCCCCTCGCGCACCGCAGCCGCCCGCGCCCGGTCGACCACCGGCTGCTCGACGTCGTAGCCGACGATCTCCGCCGGCCCGTGCACCTTGGCGATGTGCAGCGTCACGCCGCCCGCGCCGCAGCCGAAATCGAGCACCGACCGCCCCGCCAGATCGATGCCTTCGAGGACGCGGTCCACCTCCTGCGAACCGCCGGGCGAGAGATAGCCCTCGCCCCACACGACCGCGAGGAAGCGGATCGCATCGTCGTCGTATTCCGGCTCGTGCTCCTGCCCGGACGGCTCGGTCATAGCTACGTCCCCACCTTCGCATCCGCACCAATCTCAACACGAAATTCTAGCGCATTATCAGACGATTGCAACATACTTGCTGAATATTCATTCAAAATATCTGGACAAGTTTTTGCGTTTGATGCAGCCTTTTGGGCAATGAGGGAGAACGAGCATGCAGCGATATGACGTCCTCGTGGTGGGCGGCGGCCACAACGGCCTTGTGACCGCCTGCTACCTGCAGCGGGCCGGCCTGAAGGTGGCGGTGCTGGAGAAGAACGGCTGGGTCGGCGGTGCCGCCACCAGCCGCGAACTGACCCCCGGCTTTCTCTATTCCAACTGTTCCTATGTCTGCTCGCTGTTCCGCCCGGAGATCATGCGCGACCTCGAACTGTCGAGGCACGGCCTGCAGGTGGTCGCCTACGAGGGCGGCGCGGTTCTGACCCGCGACGGCGACTACCTCGCCTCCTACCGCGACCACGACAGCCACCGCCGCGAGTTCGCGCGCTATTCGAAGCGCGACGCCGAGGCCTATGAGCGCTACGCCCGCGACGTCACCCGCCAGTGCCGCTTCATCCAGCCGCTGCTGATGCGCACCGCCCCCGACCCCTTCGGCTTCCGCCCGCGCGACATCGCCGAGTTCGTCTACCTGGCGAAGAAGTTCGGCGAATTCAGCGCCAGTGAGATGGCCGAGACGCTGCGATTCTGGACCATGTCGATCTCCGACTTCCTCGACGAATATTTCGAGACCGACGTCATCAAGGCCTATCTGGCGATCTCCGGCATCATCGGCACCGCGCTCGGTCCGATGTCGCCGGGCACGGCCTATGTGCTCCTGCACCACTACATGGGCGAGGTCGACGGCTCGGTTGGTGCCTGGGGCTATGCCCGCGGCGGCATGGGCGCGGTCACCCAGGCGCTCGCGAGTTCGTTCATCGCCTCCGGCGGCACGATCCGCACCGACGCGCCGGTCGCAAAGATCTTCTCCCGCGGCGGCCGCACCACCGGCGTCGTGCTGGAAAGCGGCGAGGAGATCCGCGCCAGCCTCGTCGTCTCCAATGCCGACGTGAAGCGCACCTTCCTGAAGCTCGTCGACGAGGCCGACCTGCCGGAAGACTTCGTCCACCGGGTGAAGCACTTCAAGATGCGCGGCTCGTCCGGCAAGGTGAACATCGCACTCGACAGCCTGCCGGAGTTTCCGGCCCTGCCGAAGGGCTCGTCCTGCATCCGCGGCGACCTGCACTTCACCGATACGATCGAACGCATGGAGCGCGCCTATGACGACTGGAAGGCCGGCCGCTGGTCGGCCGACCCGATGCTGGATGCGATGATCCCGACCACGCTGGACCCGACCATGACCTCGCCCGGCAAGCACTTCATGAGCTGCTTCGTGCAGTACTGCCCGCCGAAGGTCGAGGGCCGCGACTGGACGGACGCCGACCGCACGGCCTTCGCCGAAACCGTCGTCGGCCAGATCGCCGACTATTCGCCGGGTTTCCGCGACCGCATCGTCCACATGGAGGTGCGCACCCCGCGCGAACTGGAAGCCGAGGTCGGCCTGACCGAGGGCAACATCTTCCAGGGCGAGTTGACCTTCGACCAGCTCCTGTTCAATCGCCCCGTGCCCGGCTACGCGCAGTACCGCAGCCCGATCGCCGGCCTCTACATCTGCGGCTCCTCCACCCATCCCGGCGGCGGCGTCATGGGCGCGCCCGGACGCAACGCCGCCATGGAAATCCTCCGCGACCTGAAGCGCAGCCCCGAGAAGATGAGCAACGCCCATGACGTCATCTGATGCGCCCGTGAAAGCTCCATCGGCAACCGCCCCGCACGCCTATGACGCCATCGTCATCGGCGCCGGCCACAACGGCCTTGCCGCCGCCGCCAAGCTCGGCCGCAGCGGCCGCAGGGTGCTGGTGCTGGAGGCGGCGAACGCGCCGGGCGGTGCGGCCCGCGGCCGCGAATTCGCGCCCGGCTTCCGCTCCGCCGGCCTCGCCCACCTCGTCAACCGGCTCGACCCGGAAGTCGCCCGCGACCTCGGCCTGTCGCTTGCAGCCAGGCCCGGCCCGGCCATGCCGACCGCCGTCCTCGACGGAGAACGAGAGCCGGCCGTGCTGCGCGGCGCCTATGGCGAGGCGATCGACGGCGTTGCCGCCGAAGAGGCCGCCGCCTTTTCCCGCCTGCGCGACAAGCTCGTCTTCCAGGCCGGCATCCTCAAGCGCTTCCTCCGTCGCCCGCCGCCGCAGCTCGGCGCGATCGGCATCGGCGACATCTCGACGCTCGCCGCCGCCGGCCTCGGCCTGATCCGCAAGGGGCGCGCCGAGGGCCGCGACTTCCTGCGCATGCTCCTGATGAACGTCGCCGACGTCGCCGACGAATATCTGGACGACGACCGGTTGAAGGGATTGCTCGCCTTCGACGCCACGCTCGGCATCCACCTAGGGCCCCGCTCGCCGACCTCGCTGCTCGGGCTCTACTACCGCCTGACCGGCGAAGTGGCCGGCAAGGCCGGCGGCCAGTTCATTCCCGAAGGCGGCATGGCGGCCGTGGCACCGGCCTTCGTCAGAGCCGCCGAGAGCGCCGGCGTCACCATCCGCTGCGGCGCCCGCGTCGGCCGCATCCTCGCCGATCGCGGCAGCACCCGCGGCGTCGTGCTCGCCGACGGCTCCGAACTCACCGCGCCCGTCGTGGTCTCGGCGATCCATCCGCAGGCGACCTTCCTGTATCTCGTCGATCCCGTCGAGACCGGCACCGGCTTCCTGCGTTCGATCCGCCACGTCCGCTCCGCCGGCAACGTCGCCAAGCTCGACCTCGCCCTGTCACGCATGCCGAACTTCGACGGCCTTTCGGGCCGCGACCATGCCGGCCGCATCGTCATCGCCCGCTCGATGACCCATGTGGAGGACGCCTTCAACCCGGCCAAGTATGGCGAGTTCTCGCCGGATCCGGTGATGGAGATCGTGCTGCCGAGCCTGGCCGACGCCACGCTCGCGCCGGACGGCGCCTGCACCCTGTCGGCGCTGATCCAATATGCGCCCTACCGGCTCAAGGCAGGCTGGGAGAGCGGCAAGCCGGCCTTCCTGAGGATCGTCCTCGACATCCTCGAACGCCACGCGCCGGGCATCGGCGACACGATTCTCGCCGCCGACCTCGCCACGCCCGCCGATATCGAGACCGAATACAACCTGCCCGGCGGCCACTGGCATCATGGCGAGCTGCAGGCCGACCAGTTGCTGATCAACCGGCCGACGGGGGCGGCGTCCGGCTATGCGACGCCGATCGAGGGGCTCTATCTCGCCAGCGCCGGCGCCCATCCCGGCGGCGGCATCTCCGGTCTCGCCGGCTGGAACGCCGCCCGCCACATCCTCGCCGGAGACCGCCGATGAACGCCCTGACCAAGCCTGCAAATGCCCAGGACGCCCGCCGCGTCGCCCGCGATCACATCCTCGCCCCCCGGCTGGAGACGCCGTTCCACCCGCGGCTCGCCGCCCTCGACCAGGTCAACGACTGGTACAACTGGGCCGGCTACAAGGCGCCGCATGCGGTCTTCGACGAGGAGCTCGAATATTTCGCGATCCGCTCGACGGCAGCGCTGTTCGACATCTCGCCGATGGTGAAATACCGGATCACTGGTCCCGACGCCGAGCGCTATCTGAACCGGCTGACGCTGCGCGACGTGCGCAAGCTCGGCGTCGGCCGCGTCCACTACACCGCCTGGTGCGACGACCACGGCCACGTGCTCGACGATGGCACGCTGTTCCGGCTCGGCGAACAGGAATTCCGCCTCTGCTGCCAGGAGCGCCACCTGCCCTGGCTGCTCGACAGCGGCTTCGGCCTTGCCGTCGACATCCGCGAGGAGACCGACGAGATCGCCGGCCTCGCCTTGCAGGGACCGACCAGCTTTGCAGTCCTCGTCGCGGCCGGCTTTGCCGGGGCAGAGCGGCTGAAGCCCTTCGACATCGGGAACTTTCCCCATGACGGCGGCCCCGGCTGCAGCTCGGTGACGATCTCGCGCACCGGCTTTACCGGCGACCTCGGCTACGAGCTGTTCGTGCCCCGCGCCGCCGCCCTGTCGCTCTGGGACCGGTTGTGGGACGCCGGCGGCGAGCATGGCATCCGCGCCATCGGCTATTCGGCACTGAACCGCACGCGCATCGAGGCCGGCTTCATCGTCGCCAATGCCGACTTCGTCACCGCCGAGGCAGCGCTACGCGCCGATCGCGTCCGCCTGCCCGACGAAATCGGCCTCGACTGGCTGGTCGATCCGGACAAGCCGCATTTCAACGGCCGCCGCGCCATCCTCGACGCCCGCCGGAATCAAACTCTGAAGCACATCCTGGTAGGCCTTGAAATCGAAGGGAATATTCCAGCCGAGCATGCGATCGTCTATCATCGCGGCAAGCGCGAGGCCGGCCTCGTCACCGCCGCCACCTGGTCGCCGACCGCCAAGCGCAACATCGCGATCGCCAGCCTCGAGCGCCCCTACGGCACGAAGTTCACCGACGACCTCTGGGTGGAGATCTATGCGATGCGGGAGCTGAAATACCAGAAGATGATGAAGCGCGCGAAGATCGTCCCCCGCCCCTTCGTCAAGCTGGCGCGGCGGACGGCAACGCCGCCGGGGCTGCGGTAGGATTGGAAGACGGAAAGCGGAACGCCCCTCATCCGCCTGCCGGCACCTTCTCCCCGCAGGCGGGGGAAGGACACTTCCCGCAGCGTCTCCGTCCCCTCTCCCCGCCTGCGGGGAGAGGGTTAGGGTGAGGGGCGCCTTCGCAATCGAGCGTGAGGGGCCCCTAGGCAAAACATGAGGGCCATGCCGGCGACACACCGCCGCCCTCGAGCGAAGAAAAGGACAGAAACGACCGCAATGGACGAAGAGACGCGCCACCACTGGCAACTGATCCGCACCCCGACAGGCGTCGAGTGGTCGGGGCGCGCCCGCTATGCCGCGGCGATGTATTTCTACCAGAAGGGCGAGATGAGCGCCGAAGTGCTGGAGGTCTACCGCATCTGCTCCAGGCTTGATTCGGAAGATCCGCTTTCCGTGCTAAGGCGTTGGAATATCGGCGAGGAATGGATCGCAAGGGTGACCGGAGACAGCGCCTGACATCACCAAGGCCAGTGCCGGCGCGCTAATGGCGCAGGCGGGCGCGACGGAGGGTCAGGCGGCCCTCAGCCCGCGCATGAACCGGGCCAGGCCCTCGCGGCCTTCCACGGCGATATCGAAGCGGCGCCCGAACAGGAGCCACTCGACGCACAGCCCCTTCATCATCCAGCAGAAGGCGGTCGCGAGCGAGCGCGGCGTCCAACAGCTGTGGAGCTGGCCCTTCTCGGCCGTCCGCGCAAAGGCCATTTCGAGGATGCGCACGTGCTCGTCGAACACCTGCTGCTGCTGCGCCAGCACCGGCGCCAGTTCGCCGCCATAGTCGCAGCGGAGCAGGATCGACAGGATCCGCTGGCGCTGCTCGTCATGGGCCAGCACATCCAGCCACTCGGCGGCCATGCGCTCGACCACCGCAAAGACGTCGGCGCCCTCGACCTCGAGCTCGCGGGCGATCATGTCTTCCTGCGGCAGCGGCACGGACTTGTAGAGCTCCATGAAGAGGTCGGTTTTGTTGGCGAAATGCCAGTAGATGGCGCCGCGGGTGACGCCGGCGGCGATCGCCACCTCCTCCATCGAGGCGTTGGAGACGCCCTTTTCGAAGAAGACGCGCTCGGCCGCGCCGAGGATCTGCTGGCGCGTGGCTTCGGCGTCCGCCTTTGTCCTTCGCATGCTGCCTCCCGATAGAAGGGGAAATGCCCGCCGTGCGGCGGGCATTCTGGGATCACTCGCCGGGCGCCGGCGCCGGCTCCGCAGCCGGCTTTTCCTGCTTCGGGCTGCGGCCGAAGAGCTTCATGACGAACACGAAGAAGACCGGTACGAAGAAGATCGCGAGGATGGTGGCCGAGATCATGCCGCCCATCACGCCGGTGCCGATCGCATTCTGGCTGGCGGCGCTGGCGCCCGTGGCGATCGCCATCGGCAGCACGCCGAGGGTGAAGGCCAGCGAGGTCATCAGGATCGGCCGGAAGCGCAGCCGGCAGGCCTCGATGGTGGCCTCGAGCAACGGCTTGCCCTCGGCGCGCAGGTCCTTGGCGAACTCGATGATCAGGATCGCGTTCTTCGCCGACAGGCCGATGATGGTGATCAGGCCGACGAGGAAGTAGACGTCGTTCGGCATGCCGCGCCAGGTCACCGCCAGCACCGAGCCGATGACGCCGAGCGGCACGACGAGCATGACCGACAGCGGGATCGACCAGCTCTCGTAGAGCGCCGAGAGCAGCAGGAAGACGAACAGGATCGACAGCGCGATCAGCGCCGGCGCCTGCGATCCGGACTGGATCTCCTGCAGCGACTGGCCCGTCCATTCGTAGCCGAAGCCGTTCGGCAGCTCGCCAGCGAGCCGCTCCATCTCGGCGATCGCCTCGCCGGAGGAGAAGCCGGGTGCTGCCTGGCCGGCGATGCGGATCGCCGGATAGCCGTTGTAGCCGACGATCTGCTGCGGCCCGCGGATCCACTCCACCGTCGCAAAGGACGACAGCGGAACCATGCCGCCGCTGGCATTGCGGACGTTGAGATTGAGGAGGTCGGCGGTCTGCATGCGCTTGTCCGCCCCCGCCTGCACCGTCACGCGCTGCATGCGCCCGGAGTTCGGGAAGTCGTTGACGTAGGACGAGCCGAGGTTCGCCGAGATCGTCGAGTTGATGTCGGCGAAGGTCACCCCGAAGGTGTTGGCCTTCTCGCGGTCGATCACCAGATTGACCTGTGCGGCGTCCGGCATGCCCTCGATGCGCAGGCCGGTCACGACCGGGCTCTTCTGCGCCGCGGCCATCAGCTGGTCGCGGGCGGCCGAGAGCGCGGCCTGCCCCAGCCCGCCGCGGTCCTGCAGGCGGAAGGTGAAGCCGGTCGAATTGCCGAGGCCCTGGATCGGCGGCGGCGACAGCGAGAACGTCATCGCGTCCTTGATGCCGAACAGCTGCATGTTGGCCCGGCCCGCGATCGCATCGGCCGAATCCTCCGGCCCGCGCTCGGACCAGTCCTTCAGGGGCACGAAGGCGAGGCCGGCATTCTGGCCGGTACCGGAGAAGCTGTAGCCGGAGATGGCCACGACGTCAGCGACGGCCTTCTCGCCGAGGAAGATCTTCTCCACCTGCTGGATGACCTCCGCCGTACGGGTTCCGCTCGCTTCGGACGGGGCCTGCATGTCGACGATCAGGTAGCCCTGGTCCTCGTTCGGCAGGAACGACGTCGGAAGCTGCAGATAGGCATAGGCAAGCCCGGCGAGCAGCGCGAGATAGACGACCATCAGCCGGCCGGAGCGCCGCACGACCTTGCCGACCACGCCGGAATAGCCGTGCGCCGTCCTGTCGAAGCCGCGGTTGAACCAGCCGAAGAAGCCGCGCTTCTCGTGATGGCCCTGCGGGATCGGCTTCAGGAACGTGGCGCAGAGCGCCGGCGTCAGCGACAGCGCCAGGAAGCCCGAGAACAGGATCGACACCACCATGGTCAGGCTGAACTGCTGATAGATGATGCCGACCGCGCCCGGGAAGAACGCCATCGGGATGAACACCGCCGAGAGCACCAGCGTGATGCCGATGACCGCGCCGGAAATCTGGCTCATCGCCTTCTTCGTGGCTTCCTTCGGCGACAGGCCCTCTTCGGCCATGATGCGCTCGACGTTCTCGACGACGACGATCGCGTCGTCGACGAGGATGCCGATCGCCAGCACCATCGCGAACATGGTGAGCACGTTGATCGAGAAGCCGGAGACGAACATCGCCGCACAGGTTCCGAGCAGCGCCACCGGCACCACCAGCGTCGGGATGATCGTGTAGCGGATGTTCTGCAGGAACAGGAACATCACGATGAAGACGAGCCCGATCGCCTCGATCAGCGTGTGGATCACCTTCTCGATCGACACCTCGACGAAGGGGGTCGTGTCGTAGGGGATGCTGTATTCGACGCCCGCCGGGAAGAACTTCGCCAGTTCCTCCATCTTGGTGCGCACGCCTTCCGCCGTCGACATGGCATTGCCGGTCGGCGACAGCTGGACGCCGATGGCGGCCGTGGGATTGCCGCTGAGGCGCGTCGAGAAGTTGTAGCTCTCGCCGCCGATCTCGATGGTGGCGACATCGCGAAGCCGCACGGACGAGCCGTCCGGGTTGGCGCGCAGCACGATCGAGCCGAATTCCTCCGGCGAGGTCAGCTGGCCGCGCACGAGCACGGTCGCCGAGATCTGCTGGCCGATCGGATTGGGCTGTGCGCCGATCTGGCCCGCCGAGACCTGCGCGTTCTGCGCCGAGATGGCATTGGTGACGTCATCGACCGTCAGGTTGAGGCCGACCATCTTGTCGGGATCGACCCAGACGCGCATCGAGCGCTGCGTCGAAAACAGCGTCGCGCTACCGACGCCGGGCACGCGCCGGATTTCGCCGAGCACGTTGCGGCTGAGATAGTCGCCGAGGCCGATGGCGTCCGTGTTGCCGTCGGTCGAAGACAGCGCCACCACCATCAGGAAGGAGGTGCTGGCCTGCTCGACGCGCATGCCCTGCTGGGTGACGGCCTGCGGCAGGCGCGGCTCGACGCGGGCGATGCGGTTCTGCACTTCCACCTGCGCCTCGCCGATATTGGTTCCGGGCGCAAAGGTGACGTCGATGGAGATGCTGCCGGAGGATTCGGAGGTGGATTCGAAGTAGAGCAGCCCGGGCACGCCGTTCAGCTCCTCCTCGATCGGCCGCGTCACCGACTGGTAGATGTCCTCGGGCGATGCGCCCGGATAGTTGGTGGAGATCGAAATCTGCGGCGGCGCCACGTTCGGATACTGCGCGACCGGCAGCATCGGAATCGTGATCACGCCCGCGAGCATGATGAAGATGGCGACGACCCAGGCGAAGATCGGCCTGTCGATGAAAAATCTTGGCATTGTTCAGGACCTCAGTTCGCCTTGGCGGCCGGCTCGGCCGTCCCCTCGCCCGCGGCCGGCTGCGCCTCGGCTGCCTCCTTCGCGGCGGCAGGGGTCGTAGCACCCGCCGGCTGCCAGTCGGAAGGCACCACGGCGGCGCCGGGGCCGATCTTCTGGAAGCCTTCGACGACGACCTTCTCGTTCGGCTGCAGGCCGCTCGTCACGATGTAGCGCTGGTCGACCGCGCGGCCGATGTTGATCCGCCGGACGTCCAGCTTGTTCTCGCCGTTGACGACGTAGACCTGCGCCTGGCCGGCCGTGTCGCGCTGGACGGCCTGCTGCGGCACGAGGATCGCGTTCTTCTGGATGCCCTGCTGGATCTGCACGCGGACATACATTCCGGGCAGAAGATCGTTGTCGGGGTTGGGGAATTCGCCGCGCAAGGTCACCTGGCCCGTCGTCTCGTCGACGGCGGCCTCCGAGAACAGCAGTTCGCCGGTGTGGCCGTAGGCGGTGCCGTCGTCGAACAGCAGCGTCACGTCCGCCGAGTTGTCGTTCATCAGGTCGCCGTCCTGCAGCGCCTTGCGCAGGCGGATCAGGTCGGTCGCCGACTGGGTGAAGTCGGCATAGACGGGATCGAGCTGCTGGATCGTCGCCAGCGCCTCGGTGCCGCTGGTGCTGACCAGCGCGCCCTCGGTGATCAGCGCCCGGCCGATGCGGCCGGTGATCGGCGCCTTCACTTCGGAATACTGGAGGTTGAGCTTTGCCGTCGCAAGCCCGGCCTCGGCGATCGCCACGTCGGCGTCCGCCGCCGCAAGCTGCGCCACGGCGTCGTCGAACTGCTGCTCGGAGGCGACGTTCGACTTCTTCAGCTGTTCCTGGCGGTCGGCCGCCTGCTTGGCCTGCAGCTGCACGGCCTTGGCGCGCCTGAGCGTGCCCTCGGCGCTTTCGACCTGCACGCGGAACGGCTCCGGGTCGATCCGGTAGAGCACGTCGCCTTCCTTGACGATGGAGCCCTGCTCGAACACGCGCTCGACGATGATGCCGGAGACGCGCGGACGGACCTCGGCGATGCGGGTCGCAGCGATGCGGCCCGGCAGCTCGTTCATGATCGGCGCTTCCTCGGACTTGGTGGTGATGACCGCGACCGGCATCGGCGGCATCGCCGGCGCCCCGGCCTGCTTGTCCTCCTCCTTCTGGCATCCGGCCAGAAGCAGCAGGCTGCCCATTGTCGCAATTGCAATCGGTCTGATGATGCGCATCGGTTGTTCCACGATCAAAGAGAGGCCGGCGGCCTCGAAAAAGGAGCGAATCTCGGCCGGAAGGCCTTGAAATGATTCGATGCGGAGAACGAAAGTCCCCCGCATCGCCGTTTTACAAACAGTTCTGTATGTTAAATCTTGCCGAAGCGCAATCGGCCACGGCCCTGGACAACGCCCCGATCACGCCTTCGTGATGAGGGACCTCATTGTATCACATTGCCGTCAACGCCGAACCGGTGGAGTTGAGAAGCGTTCGGCGTCGCGTGGACGATCTCGTCCGGCTCGTAATGGTGCTCGCCGAACAGCCGCGCAGTCAGGAGCCCGGCCTTCTCGCTGTCGAGATAGACGATCGTGTCGGCGCCGAGGTGCTCGACATGGACGATCCGGCCCTTCCACTCGCCGCTCTCGCGCGACAGCGTCATGTGTTCCGGACGGATGCCGATCGTCGTCGCATCGCTTCGCCCGAGCCGCGCCGCCTCGATGAAGTTCATCGCCGGCGAGCCGATGAAGCCGGCGACGAACAGGTTGGCCGGCCTGTTGTAGAGTTCCATCGGCGAGCCGACCTGCTGGATCACGCCGCCGTCGAGCACGACGATCTTGTCGGCCAGCGTCATCGCCTCGACCTGGTCGTGGGTGACGTAGATCATCGTCGCCTTCAGCTCGCGATGCAGCCGCGCGATCTCCAGCCGCGTGTTGACGCGCAGCGCCGCGTCGAGGTTGGACAGCGGCTCGTCGAACAGAAACAGCTTCGGTTCGCGCACGATCGCCCGCCCGATCGCCACGCGCTGGCGCTGTCCGCCGGAAAGCTCCG
Source organism: Mycoplana sp. MJR14 (assembly GCF_029210525.1). Lineage (NCBI taxonomy): Bacteria > Pseudomonadati > Pseudomonadota > Alphaproteobacteria > Hyphomicrobiales > Rhizobiaceae > Mycoplana > Mycoplana sp. MJR14. The sequence goes on along the minus strand of NZ_JARGEO010000008.1, from coordinate 23,567 downwards.
CCGGCCGCCGCTCGAGATACTTCTCCAGCGACAGCATGGAGGACGCCTTCTTCGTCCGCTCCTCGATCTGCGCCTTCGGCGCGCCGGCCTGCTTGAGGCCGAGGCCCATGTTGTCCTTCACGCTCAGGTGCGGATAGAGCGCATAGGACTGGAACACCATGGCGATGCCGCGCTTGGCCGGCGGCACGGCGCTGACCTCGGCGCCGTCGATGAGGATGTTGCCCGAGGTCGCATCCTCCAGCCCCGCGATGATGCGCAGCAGCGTCGATTTTCCGCAGCCCGACGGTCCGACGAATATGACGAACTCGCCGTCCTTCACGTCCAGGTCGATGCCCTTCAGCACGTCGACCGGCCCGAAGGACTTGCGCACGGATTTCAGTTGCAGGGAGCCCATCGATTATTCCTTCTCTAGAGTTTCACCGGCCGGCCGGTGCGCACGCTCTCGTCGGCGGCAAGGCAGATCCTGAGCGACTGGACGGCATCGTCCATGTGGCGCGAAAGGTCGAGATCCTCGCGGATCGCCTTCAGCACATAGGCCTGCTCGCGGTCGCAGAGCTCCTGGTGGCCCGGCTCGCCGGCCATCGTCAGGTCCTCGTCGGCCCTCAGGAAACGGCCGTCCGGCCCGGTTTCGGCGTTGTGCAGCCGGATCACGGCCGTCTTGGTGTGGGTGTCGATGTCGTCCGACTTCGCATTCGGGTCCATGACGATCGAGACGGAGCCGTTCGGCGACATCACGTCCTTCACGAAGAAGGCCGTCTCGGAGATCATCGGCCCCCAGCCGGCCTCGTACCAGCCGAGCGAGCCGTCGTCGTAGAGCACCTGCAGGTGGCCGTAGTTGTACATGTCCGGCGCGATCTCGTCGGACAGCCGAAGCCCCATGCCGCGCACCTCGACCGGTCTTGCGTCGGTGATCTGGCACATGATGTCGACATAGTGCACGCCGCAGTCGACGATCGGCGGGGTCGTCCGCATCAGCGCCTTGTGCGTCTCCCAGGTCGGCCCGCTCGACTGCTGGTTCAGGTTCATGCGGAACACGTAGGGACCGCCGAGCTTGCGGGCTTCGGCGATCAGCCGCATCCAGGAGGGATGATGACGCAGGATGTAGCCGACCACGAGCTTGCGGCCGTTGGCGCGCGCGCAGGCGACCACCCGCTCGGCATCGGCGACCGTCGTCGCCAGCGGCTTCTCCACGAACACATGCGCGCCCGCCTCCATCGCCATCACCGCATAGTCGGCATGGCTGTCGGAATAGGTGTTGATCGAGCAGAGCTCCGGCTTCAGCGCCCTCAGGGCCTCGGGAAACGACGGCAGGATCTCGTAGCCGGCAAGGGCTTCCGGCAGCTCCACCTTCGAGCGGTTGACGAGGCCGGCGATCTGAAAGCCCGGGTTCTCGTGATAGGCGAGCGCATGGCTGCGGCCCATGTTGCCGAGGCCCGCGGACAGGACGCGGATGGGGGCGGGCGAACGGGTCATTTCACGGCTCCCGAGGTGATCCCGCGGATCAGCTGCCGCGAGAAGGCCAGATAGAGGACGAGGACGGGCAGGATCGCCAGCGACAGGGCGGCGAGCACCGCGTTCCAGTTGGTGACGAACTGGCCGATGAAGATCTGCGAGCCGAGGGTGACGGTCTTGGTCGCCTCGCTCGGCGCCAGGATCAGCGGGAACCACAGGTCGTTCCAGATCGGGATCATGGTGAAGACGGCCACCGTCGCCATGGCCGGCCGCACGAGCGGCAGGACCAGGCGGAAGAAGATCGAATATTCCGACAGGCCGTCGATGCGCCCGGCGTTCTTCAGGTCGTCGGAGACGGTGCGCATGAACTCCGACAGGATGAAGACGGCGAGCGGCAGGCCCTGCGCGGTGTAGACGAGGATCAGCGCCGTCAGCGTGTTGACGAGCCCGGTCGCCACCATCCCCTGCAGGATTGCCACCGTGCCGAGCCGGATCGGGATCATGATGCCGAGCGCGAGATAGAGCCCCATCAGCGTGTTGCCGCGGAAGCGGTATTCCGACAGCGCGAACGCCGCCATCGCCCCGAACAGCAGCACCAGGAAGATCGACACGACGGTGACGATCAGGCTGTTCTGGAAGTAGAGCGCGAAATCCCCTTGCCCCAGCACCGTCTGGTAGCCCACGAGGTCGAAGGTCGACGGCGTCGGCAGCTGCATCGGATTGCGGAAGATGGCGTTGCGGCTCTTGAACGAGTTGATGATCGTCAGGAACACCGGGAAGATCGCAATCAGCGTATAGGCGATCAGGGCGGCATGGACGAGGGCCGTGCGCGAAAGCGAGGTGCGTGCCTTGGACATGGTCGGCCTCCCCTAGAACTGGTAGCGGCGGATGCGCCGCTGGATGACGAACAGGTAGAGCGAGACGCCGGCGAGGATGATCAGGAACATCACGGTCGCGATCGTCGCTCCCATCGAGCGGTCGCCGAGCTGCAGCTGGAAACCGAAGAAGGTGCGGTAGAGCAGCGTGCCGAGGATGTCGGTCGAGCCGTCCGGCCCGGCGAGCGCCCCCTGCACCGTGTAGACCAGGTCGAAGGCGTTGAAGTTGCCGACGAAGGTCAGGATCGAGATGATGCCGATCGCCGGCAGGATCAGCGGCAGCTTGATCTTGAAGAACTGCGCCCAGCCGGTGACGCCGTCGCATTCGGCAGCCTCGATCACCTCCTCGGGAATGTTGAGCAGGGCCGCATAGATCAGCATCATCGGGATGCCGACATACTGCCAGACCGAGATCAGCGAGACGGCGATCAGCGCCGAGCCGGGCTTGCCGAGCCAGGGCGCGAACAGGGATTTCAGCCCGACGAGATCCATCAGATAGGGCGACACGCCCCAGATCGGCGACAGGATCAGCTTCCAGATGAAGCCGACGATGACGAAGGAGAGCAGCGTCGGCAGGAAGATGGCGGTGCGGTAGAAGGCGGCCCCGCGCAGCTTCGGGATCGACAGCAGCGCGGCAAGCGCGATCCCGATCGGGTTCTGCACCAGCATGTGGATGACGAAGAAGATGACGTTGTTGGAAAGCGCGTTCCAGAAATCGGCCGCCCAGCGGGCATCGCCGAACAGCGTCCTGAAATTGGCAAGCCCCACGAAGGTGGACTGGCCGTCGACGGTGTTGAAGAAGGAGAGCCTGAGCGTCTCGAACAGCGGCAGGATCATCACCGCGCTGTAGACGATCAGCGCCGGCAGCAGGAAGACCGCGATATGCCAGCGCCGCGGCCGCCGTACGACCTCGATCTCGGCTTCTGAAACTGTGGCGTCCGTCATGGTTCCTGCCCGCTGTCCCGACCGGTGGTTCGATGCATGTCCGCGATCATCGGACGGGCCTCACACGGCCGGTCCTGCCGCATGATGCCGTGCCGGGCCGCCCCGGCGGATGAAACTTCAGCTTACACGTTTTCGCGCGGATGGTGCGACGTCGGCCGCAATCATCAGGGAGCGATTTGCCCCTCATCCGCCTGCCGGCACCGTCTCCCCGCGCGCGGGGAGAAGGACGGTTGCCGCACCGTCCTGCCGCGAAAGTCACGCAGGGATCGGCAATCGCTGTGCAAGTCCCCTCTCCCCGCGTGCGGGGAGAGGGCCAGGGTGAGGGGCAATTGCCTCACCCGATGTCACAGGCTCACTTCGCCGGCTTGTACCAGCTGTCGAGACCCTTCTGCAGCTTCTCGGCGGCTGCTTCCGGCGTGTCGGTGCCGTTGATGACGTTGGCCGATTCCGTCCAGGTCTCGTTTTCGAGGTTCGGCGTGCCGCGCGATAGGATCTGGTAGGTCGAGCGGATCGTCGGCTTGCACTTCTCGCGCCAGGAGACGAATTCCTGGGCGAGCGGATCGGCCATCTTCACCGCGGTCGAGTTCAGGCTGAAGAAGCCCGGCAGCGAATTGGCGTAGATGTCGGCGAACTCCGGCGAGGCGACGAAGGAGAGGAACTTCTTCGCAGCTTCGGAATTGGCGCTCTTGGCGTTCAGGCCGATGCCGATGTCGTTGTGGTCGGAGATGTAGCAGGTGTCGCCGGCAGCCTTCACCGGCGGCGGGAACGCGCCCATCTTGAACTGCGCCTGGGTGTTGAACAGGCCGATCTCCCACGAGCCGGCCGGGTAGATGGCGGCGCGGCCGAGCGTGAACAGGTTCTGGCTGTCCGGATAGGTCTGCGCCTCGAAGCCGTCGCCGAGATAGTCCTTCCACTTGGCGAGCACGCGATAGGGCTCGACCCACGGCTCGTCGGTCAGCTTCTGCTCGCCCTTGATCAGCGCCGCGCGGCCTTCCTCGCCCTTCCAGTAGGTCGGACCGATGTTCTGGTAGCCCATGGTGGCGGCTTCCCAGAGGTCCTTGGTGCCCATCGCCATCGGGATGTAGTTGCCGTCGGCCTTGATCTTGTCGAGGGCGGCGAAGAACTCGGCTTCGGTCGTCGGCACGGCGATGCCGAGCTGGTCGAAGGCGTCCTTGTTGTAGATGAAGCCGTGGATGACCGAGGCCATCGGCACGCAGAAGGTGGTGGCGCCGTCGTCGGTCGTCCAGGCGGACTTGGCGACGTCGGAGAAGTTCTCCATGCCCGACAGATCGTTCAGGCTGGCGAGATGGCCCTTGTTGAACAGCTCCAGCGAGGCGTCGAACGGCCGGCAGGTGATCAGGTCGCCGGCGGAGCCTGCATCCAGCTTGGCGTTCAGGGCGGCGTTGTATTCGGTCGGCGCGGTCGGCGAGAAGACGACCTTGATGCCCGGGTTCTTCGCCTCGAAGGCCGGGATGATCTTTTCCTGCCAGATCGACAGGTCGTCGTTGCGCCAGCTCTCGATCGTCAGCGTGGCGTCCTGGGCCTGTGCGAGCCCCGCGGTGCCGAGCACGGTCGTGGCGAGCAACAGTCCCTTGATAAGGTTGCGTGTCATGACATTCTCCCTTTTGTGCGCCCCGTTTGGCGCGGTTCCCGTTATCGGACGGTCTTCAGGGCACGCCGCAGGCTTTGCCCGGAATTTTCGAGCGCGGCATCGGCCGCGGCCTTGTCTTTTGCCCCGGCGGCGATCAGCACCGCTGCCTTGACGGATCCTTCGGACTGCTCGAGCAGCCGCCCCGCCATGTCCAGATCGACGCCGGCAATGCCGGCAACGATCCGGGCCGCGCGGTCCCTCAGTTTGATATTGTCGGCCTTCAGGTTGACCATGTAGCCGTCGTGCACGTGGCCGAGATGGATGCCGACCAGCGTCGACAGCATGTTGAAGGCGATCTTCTGCGCCGTCCCCGCCCCCATGCGCGTCGAGCCGGAGACCACCTCCGGCGGCGTCTGCAGCAGGATCGAGATGTCGGCATAGGCAAAGAGCGGCGCGCCCGGATTGTTGGCGAGCGCGATCACCGTGGCGTCGTGTTCCCGGGCATAGTCGGCCAGCGCGATGGCATAGGGGGTCGAGCCGCTGGCGGTCACGCAGATCACGCAGTCGCCCTTGCCGATGCCGGCCTGCTCCGCATCCGAAACCGCAAGCGCCTCGTCATCCTCGTAGCCGCCGGCGAGATCCTCCAGGCTGGCCGAACCGCCGGCAAGCAGGATGACGATCCGCTCGCGCGCAATCCCGTAGGTACCCGGCAGTTCCAGCGCATCCGCCATCGCCATCAGCCCGGAGCTTCCCGCCCCGGCATAGACGAGCCGCCCGCCCGAGCGAAGCGCATCGGCCGCGAGCTTCGCCGCCTCGGCAATGTCCTCGATCGCCGCGTCGACCGCGGCTGCCGCCTGCTGCTGGGCCTGGGACAGGACCTTGAGCACGTCGGCGGGACTGCGTTCGTCGAGACCTTCCGCCTGTTCGTGCCTGGCTTCGGTTCTGGCTGATGCCATCTGTCGTTCTCCCTTGGCGGGAATTTAATGCCAAAAACATACCAATTGTCTACAGGAAATTAACTTCCGTCAGCGGAAAAATTCACATCGATATTTTTATCTTTATATTTCAATAATTTATTTTCATTAGCGCATGCGCCGACAGTTTTCCACTTGGTTAATGGTATTTTTTTGGTATTGTTTCTGTCGGAGGTTCCCATGGCAGATTTCATCATCGGCATAGATGGCGGCGGCACCAGTTGCCGCGCGGCGATCGCGGACCCGCGAGGGACGATTCTCGGCCGCGGCAAGAGCGGCGCCTCCAATATCCTGACCGATCCGAACGCCGCCATCCAGAACATCACCGAGGCCGCCGAAGCCGCCTTCCGCGACGCCCGGCTGCCCGTGGACGAGGTCCGCAACGCCACCGCCTTCCTCGGCCTCGCCGGCACCAATGTCGGCAACCTCACGCAATATGTGCGCGAGCGCCTGCCCTTCCGCCACACCGACATCGATTCCGACGGCCTGATCGCCCTGCAGGGCGCGATCGGCGATGCGGACGGCTCCGTCGCGATCCTCGGCACCGGCACCATCTTCATGGCCCGCAAGGCCGGCAAGGTCCATTATATCGGCGGCTGGGGCTTCACCATCGGCGACCTCGGCGGCGGCGCGCGCCTCGGCCATGCGCTGCTGCAGGAAGCGCTGCTTGCCCATGACGGCATCCATCCGGGCTCGGCCGTCACCGACGCCGTCCTCAACGAATTCCGCCACGATCCGACCGCCATGGTCGAGTTCGCCCGCCATTCCAAGCCCGGCGACTTCGGCCGCTATGCCCCCCTCGTCTTCCAGTATGCCGACAAGGAGGACCCAGGCGCGCTGGCGCTGCTGGGTGCGGCCGCCCGCGCGGTCAACGAGGCGCTCGACGCCATCACCCGCATCGGCGGCCACGAGCGGCTCTGCCTGCTCGGCGGCCTGGCGCCGCTCTATCCGGCCTGGCTGGAGCCCCGCCACCGCAAGATCCTGATCGAGCCGCAGGCCGATGCCCTGACGGGTGCGGTCGCACTCGCCGCCAAGCGCTATCGGGAGAGAAGCGGAGGCGCCGCATGACGGAGCTGCTCGCCGCCATCCTGTCGCCCGAGCGCCTGCAGGCCGGCGGATCCGGTCCGCTGTACCTGAAGCTGCGCCAGACGCTGGAGGAGGCGATCCAGTCCGGCAAGCTCAACCACGGCGATGCGCTGCCGCCCGAGCGCGATCTCGCGGACTACGCCAACATCAGCCGGGTGACGGTGAGGAAGGCGGTCGACGACCTCGTCAAGGACGGGCTGCTGGTGCGCCGCCACGGCTCCGGTACCTTCGTCGTCAAGCCGGTCTCCAAGGTGGAGCAGTCGCTGTCGCGGCTGACCTCGTTCACCGAGGACATGGCCCGGCGCGGCCTGACGACGCGGGCGCAATGGCTGGACCGCGGCCTGTTCCACCCCTCGCCCGACGAGATGATGATCCTCGGCCTGCCGGCGGACGCGCTGGTGGCAAGGCTCGGCCGCCTGCGCATCGCCGACGACATGCCGCTGGCGATCGAACGCGCCTGCATCTCGTCGGAGTTCCTGCCCGATCCCGCGCAGGTGACCGGCTCGCTCTATGCCGCGCTCGGCCAGCGCGGCTGCCGGCCGGTGCGCGCCGTCCAGCGCATCTCGGCCTATAATATCAAGGAGCCCGACGCGGCCCTGCTCGGCGTCACCGCCGGCGTCGCCGGGCTTTCGATCGAACGCGTCTCCTACCTTGCCTCCGGCAGGGTGGTGGAATTCACCCGCTCGCTCTACCGGGGCGATGCCTATGACTTCGTGGCGGAGCTGACGCTCTCGGATACGTGAGCGCGCCACATAGACCGAAAGACAAGATCATGCAGACCAATATGCGCCGCGAAGTCAACGAGATCCCGGAGGCCGCAGCCCGCCTGCTGTCCGAGCAGAAGGCGGCGATCGCCGCCGCCGGCCGCGCCCTGAAGACTGCCGACCCGCGCTTCTTCGTCACCGTCGCCCGCGGCTCCTCCGACCATGCCGCCCTCTTCCTCAAATATGCGATCGAACTGACCGCCGGCCGGCCCGTCGCCTCGCTCGGCCCCTCGCTCGCCTCGATCTACGGCGCCAGGCTGAAGCTCGACGGTGCGGCGGCGATTGCGATCTCGCAGTCGGGCAAGAGTCCCGACATCGTCGCCATGGCCAAGGCTGCGACCGACGCCGGCGCGATCTCGATGGCGCTGACCAACACCATCCCCTCGCCGCTGGCGGACGCCTGCAGCCACCCGCTCGACATCTGCGCCGGCCCCGAGATCAGCGTCGCCGCCACCAAGTCCTACGTCAACTCGATCGTGGCGGGCCTCGCCATCCTCGCCGAATGGACCGGCGACGCCGCGCTCGGTAAGGCGGTCGCCGCCCTGCCCGACCAGTTCGCAAAGGCGATCGCGCTCGACTGGAGCGGCCTGATCGACGACCTTGCGGCCGCGCAGTCCCTCTATGTGCTCGGCCGCGGCCCGGGCCTTGCGATCGCGAGCGAAGCGGCGCTGAAGTTCAAGGAGACCTCCGGCCTGCATGCGGAGGCCTATTCCTCCGCCGAGGTGCTGCACGGTCCCGTCGCCCTCGTCGGCCCCTCCTTCCCGGTGATCGCGCTCGCCGCCCGCGACGCCGCCGAGCAGTCCGTCACCGGCATGGCCGACGGACTGGCGGAGAAAGGCGCCTATGCCTGCGTCACCTCCGAAGGCGCCAGGGCGGCGAAGACCCTGCCCTTCGTCGCGACCGGCCATCCGATCACCGATGCGCTGGCGCTGATCGTGCCCTTCTACGGCTTCGTCGAGGCCTGGTCGCGCGCCCGCGGCCTGGACCCCGACAAGCCCGTCAACCTCAAGAAAGTGACGGAGACGAGATGAGCGCGCTCACCGCATTCACCGGCGCCCGGATCTTCGACGGCGACCTCTGGCACCAGGGGGCAGCGCTGCTGGTCGAGGCCGGTCGGATCGCAGCGATCGTCGCCGACCGGGACATTCCGGCCGGCGCCGTCCGCGCCCCGCTCGAGGGCGCCCGCATCGTCCCCGGCTTCGTCGACCTGCAGGTCAACGGCGGCGGCGGCGTGCTCATGAACGAGCAGCCGGACGTCGACGGCATCCGCACCATCTGCGCCGCCCACGCCCGCTTCGGCACGACCGCGCTGCTGCCGACGCTGATCACCGACACGCCCGAGGTCACCGCCCGCACGATCGCCGCCGGCATCGCGGCGAAAGCTGCGAACGTGCCGGGCTTCCTCGGCCTCCACCTCGAGGGGCCGCACCTGTCGATCGCCCGCAAGGGCGCACACGACCCGAAGCTGATCCGGCCGATGCAGGCGGACGACCTCCAGCGCATCGTCGAAGCGCGCGGAAAGCTCGACGCGCTGCTGACGACGGTAGCGCCGGAGAGCGTGTCGAACGAGCAGATCGCAGCCCTTGCCGGGGCCGGCGTCGCCGTCAGCCTCGGCCACTCCGACAGCGGCTATGCGACGGTTGCCGCTGCGGTCGCAGCCGGCGCCAGCATGATGACCCATCTCTTCAACGCCATGAGCCCGCTCGGCCACCGCGAGCCGGGCATGGTCGGCGGCGCCCTTGACCTCGGCCATCTCAATGCCGGCCTGATCGCCGACGGCTTCCATGTCGATCCCGTCTCGATCGGTGTCGCCCTGCGCGCCAAGAAGGGCCCGGGCCGCATCTTCCTCGTCACCGACGCCATGTCGACGATCGGCACCGACATGACCGGCTTCACCCTGAACGGACGGGAGATCTTCCGCAAGGACGGCCGGCTGACGCTCGCCGACGGCACGCTCGCCGGCGCCGACATCGACATGATCGCCTGCGTCCGCTTCATGCACGATCAGGCCGGCCTTGAGCTAGAGGAGGCGCTGCGCATGGCCTCGCTCTACCCGGCCGAAGCCATCGGCATGACCGGCCGCAAGGGCCGTCTGACGCACGGCCACGACGCCGATTTCGTCGTGCTCGACGACGGTCTCGCCGTGCGCGCGACCTTCATCGGCGGGGTGCAGGTCTATCGGGTATAGCAGTCGTTTCTAGGGGCACTCGGGAAGCGACAGGAGATTGTTCGGTTCGTCGCCATCAGCCGTCGTCTTGATGTATTTGTTACCGGCCCGGCTTGTGGCGACGACAACATCAACCTGATCGCCTCGCGGTCGTTCGACGTAGTAGGCTTCCTGACCGCCTTCAATATTTCGTATCACGGTGGCCACATCGAGTTTCCTCCCCTGACCACCGATATGCGTGATGCGGGTGTAGGGATCGTTGCGCGGATCCTTGTTGATGCATTGAATTCTGAATCGTCCGGCCATCTCGTTCACCTGGAGAAAATTGGTTGCACTAAAGTTTTTTACACCAAAAGATTGATTTTGTATATCATGTTAAGACGATGTAAATCGCGCCGCCGTCCTTCCCTTGCGGCGCCTCGTGTCCGGCTCTAGGTTGCAAGCCGGCCATGAGTCGCCCCCGGCGGGCGCTCTCTGAAAGGGCCGGCATTCGCCTCGTCCGAACGAACATCCAGGCGGGGCAGACAGGAACCCCGCATGGAACTGATCTTCGACGGACACAACGATGTGCTGCTGCGGCTGCTGGTCAACAAGCAGGGCGGCGGCGATCCGGTCGCGGAGTTCCGGGACGGCACCGACCAGGGGCACATCGACGGCCCGCGCGCCCGCGCCGGCGGCCTCGCAGGCGGTATGTGCGCCATCTATATCTCCTCCGGCCATTTCGAGCTGCGCCGTCCCGACGACAACGGCCACTACATCACCCCGATGGAGCCGCCGCTCGAACGCCAGTCGTCGCTCGATATCGCCCTGGCCATGACCGCGATCGCCTGCCAGCTCGACCGCGCCGGCGCCTGGCGCCTGTGCCGCTCGACCGCGGAGATCCGCGACGCCATCGAGGAGGGCATCTTCGCCGCCGTCCTGCACATGGAAGGCTGCGAGGCGATCGACCGCGACCTCGCCGCCCTCGAGGTGTTCCATGCCGCCGGCCTGCGGTCGCTGGGGCCGGTCTGGAGCCGCAACAACATCTTCGGCCACGGCGTCCCCTTCGCCTTCCCCTCGTCGCCCGATACCGGCCCCGGCCTCACCGAGGCCGGCTTCGACCTGGTGCGTGCCTGCAACCGGCTCGGCATCATGATCGACCTGTCGCACATCACGGAAAAAGGGTTCTGGGACGTCGCCGAGACGACGGACCAGCCGCTGGTCGCCACCCATTCGAACGTCCATGCCCTGACGCCGGTGGCCCGCAATCTGACTGACCGGCAGCTGGACGCGATCCGCGAGAGCCGCGGGGTCGTCGGGCTGAACTATGCGACCACGATGCTGCGCCCCGACGGCCGCGAGAGCGCCGGCACGCCGCTCTTCGACATGGTCCGCCACATCGACTACATGGTCGAGCGCATGGGCATCGATTGTGTTGCGCTGGGCTCGGATTTCGACGGCGCGATGATCCCCGCCACGATTTCGGACGCGGCCGGCAACCAGAAACTCGTCACGGCACTCTCAGCCGCCGGCTACGATGCCGACAGCCTCAGGAAGATCTGCCGCAGGAACTGGCTGCGCGTGCTTGGCCAGGCCTGGCACGAGCGCTGATCCGTCCCTCGGCGGCACCCGCCGGTCATTCCGGCAGCCGCGCATCCCCGAGCTCCACGCCGAGCAGCCGGGCCAGCCCGTCCGCGACGATCGCATGGTCGATGCGCTGCGGCACGCCGGAGACGGTGACCGCACCGACGCAGCCGAGCCCGTCCACCAGGATCGGGAAGCCACCGCCATGGGTGGCGAAGTCGGACAGCGGCAGGTTGTGCGCCTCCTCCTGGCCGCGATGGGCGAGCGCCAGCCGGCGCCCGACGAGATAGGACGAACTCCAGAGCCTCAGCACGGTGTTGCGCTTGCGGCGGATCCACTCGGCATTGTCCGTCGAGGTCCCGTCGAGCACGGTGTGGAAGAGGATGCGGTCCCGCAGCGAGATGTCGATGGCGATGGGCGCGCGCCGGTCGATCGCGATCTCACGCAGGATGCCGCCGAGCTGCCAGGCCATGTCCGGATCGAAACGGGAGAAACGCAGGATCTGCTCCTGCTGCTCGAGCCGGGCGATATCACCCTTCAGGTCTTCCGTCATCGTGTCCTCCTCGCATCGACATTGCTACCGCCTGACTAGCCCGCCCGAGGCGACGGCACAAGGGCGACGTCGCCCGCCACGAGGCGGCAGCGGTCATTGCCGGCGGATGCAGCGGAAGCCGATGTGGGTCGTCGCCGCGTTCTCCTCCTGCGCATGCCGGGCGGCGGGCCGGTAGCGGCGGCAGTAGTTGGGGGCGCACAGATGCGATCCGCCCTTGACGACGCGGCGGGCGATCAGGATGTCGGGCATGCGCGGATCGCGACTGGCCTCGGCGCCGCCGCCGCGTGGATTGGCGGGCACGCAGCATGGGCCGGCCGCCGGATCCGGATGGCGCGCGGACCAGTAGTCGCTCGTCCATTCCCAGACATTGCCGATCATGTCGAACAGCCCGTAGCCGTTCGGCGGGAACGATCCGACCGGCGAGGTGCGCTCATAGCCGTCGGGCTTCAGGTTCTCGGTCGGAAACTGCCCGTGCCAGGTATTCGCCATGAAGCGGCCGCCGGGGATCAGCTCGTCGCCCCAGGCGAACTCGGCCCCCTCCAGCCCGCCCTTGGCGGCGAATTCCCATTCCGCCTCGGTCGGCAGCTCGCGCCCGGCCCAGTCGGCATAGGCCTTGGCGTCCTCGAAGGCGACCTGCACGACCGGATGGTCGTACCGGCCGCGGATGTTGCTCTGCCCGCCATAGGGCCTTCGCCAATTGGCGCCGAACTTGTACGTCCACCATTGCGACGGGTCGGGCCCGGAAAGCCGCCGCGGCGGATCGAAGATGACCGAACCGGGGCGAAGCATGTGCGGATCGGCGCCGGGATAGTCCTCCGCCCGCGCCCGCCGCTCGGCGACGGTGACGTAGCCGGTGGCCTCCACGAAGGCCATGAACTGACGGTTCGTCACCGGCGTGACGTCGATCCAGAAGCCGTCGACCCGCACCGGATGCGCCGGCGCCTCCTCCGGATAGTGGACGTCGGAGCCCATCGTGAAGGTGCCGCCCTCGATCCAGATCTGGCGCGACGGTGCGGCCGGATCGCCGCCTGCCTCGGCCGCCTGTGGAATGTGCTCGTCCATGGCCCCGCCCTTCCTCCCCGCAGGCGAGACGACCCGTCCCGCCTCCAGGCGCCCGCCCGACAGCGAGAGGTTGAACCCATCTGCGGGGCAGATCAAGCCTCGGGTTGAACGATGGACGGTCGGGACCGGGTATTCGGGCCAGGCCGTTCAGGCCAGCGCGCTCGACAGCGCATAGAGGGAAAAGCCGCCGAGCACGACGGCGGCGCCCTTGTAGGAACGGCGGCGCACGCCGCCGGGGAGTGCCGCGCCGAGCGCGACCCAGCCGAGCCCGGCGATCGACGACAGCAGGATGAAGACGGCAATCCGCAACGCGGTGTCATCCGGGCTCCCTTGCGGGATCATCATCGTGCCGACGATCATCGCCTTCGGATTAACGAGCGTCGTCAGGAAGACGCGGGCGACCGCGCCCCGGCGCGCCGCACCCGTCATGTCCGGCGACATCGCCCAGAGCCGCGCGGCCGCGTAGGCCAGCCAGCAGGCGGCGACGATCTTCAGCGCCGGCAGCGCCCACCAGAGATCCTTCACCAACGCTGCGAAGGCCACGAAGAAGGAGATCGCCAGCGCGTAGCCGGCCGCCTCGGCGAGCGGCAGCAGGCGGGCCCGCGGCAGTCCGAACGTGGCGCCGGCGGCGGCCAGCACCGTGTTTGTCGGCCCGGGTGTCAGAAGGATGACCGAGGACGTCAGGACGAAAGCTGTGATCATGGCGGATGCTGTTCTGGCCCGGGTTCCGGTCTGACGGCTGGCTGGCGGTCGGCTTGCATCGAAGCTTTCGCCGATAAGGCGCAGCCGCGCAAGCCCCGCGCCCGGCCCGTGCGCATCCGCCGCAGCCGGGCCCACCCTGCGCCCCCGATGCAAAAAGGGCGCTCGACCCTTTCGGGGAGCGCCCTTGTCCTGTCGGGCACGGAACGGCTCGGCCAACGCCAACACCATTCCCGTCCGTTTTTCAGGCAGACCGGAGATATGTGGACGGGGCCTGCGGATTTCAAGGGCGCCAAATCCCCTGCCCCCGGACGAGCCTTTACGTCGAAGGCGAATGCCCGCATGGTCCAGTTCGCTTGCAAGAGGGTAGATGCGATGACCGACCGCTTCCTGTTCGACGGCCCCGCCGATGCGCCGATCACGATCCTGCTGGCCCACGGCGCCGGCGCGCCGATGGATTCCGCCTCGATGACGGCCGCAGCACAGGCGCTCGCCGCCGAAGGCTTTCGCGTGGCGCGCTTCGAGTTCGCCTACATGGCGGCAAGGCGCGACGGCCAGCGCAAGCCGCCGCCCCGCGCCGAGACCCTGAAGCCCGAATATGTCGACGCCGTGCGGACCCTCGGCGCGCGCGGTCCGCTCGTCATCGGCGGAAAGTCGATGGGCGGCCGCGTCGCAAGCATGATCGCCGACGAGTTGCATGCCGCCGGCGCGGTCGCGGGCCTGCTCTGCCTCGGCTATCCCTTCCACCCGCCCGACAAGCCGGAGAGCCTGCGCACCGCCCACCTCGCCGGCCTGCAGACGCCGGCGCTGATCTGCCAGGGCACCCGCGACGAATTCGGCACGCGCGCGGAGGTCGAGACCTATTCGCTGTCCGGGCGGATCAGGCTGCTCTGGCTGGAAGACGGCGATCACGACCTGAAGCCGCGCAAGAAGCTTTCCGGCTTCTCCGCGGCCGACCACCTGCGCACGATGGCTGCGACGGTGAAGCAATGGGCGGAGCAGTTGGGCCGCTGAGCGATCGCCGTTCAGTCGAACGCCGTCGGATGCAGCACTGGCCGGTAGCCGGCGGCAAGGGCGGCGAGCGTCGAGGGCGGCGTCAGCAGGCCGTCCATCGATCCGGGCGGGTCCGCGCGCCGGTAGCCGTCCGGCTGCCAGAGCAGGGTCCGGCCGCCCCTGACGAGATAGGCCGCCGCGCCGGATGCGACCATGGTGCCGTCGGGCAGCGCGGCGAGCGGCCCTTTCAGCGGATGCAGCCGCTTGCCGCTGTGCTCCAGCCGCTCGGCGTGCAGGCGCAAGTCGATATCCTGCGCCTTCGGCAGCGTTCCCCCGTTGCCGGCGCTCCACTTTTCCCGGAACGCGCGCGCCTCCTCCCGCCGGCAGAGGAAGCACGGCCGGTGCCCGGCGGCGAGCGCCGTCGCCTCGTCGAGGAAGAACAGCTCCGTCCAGCTGCGCTGCGCCATCACCGGCCGCCGGATGCCCTTGTAGTCGCAGCGGCAGATGATCCACGCCCGCGTCGTCCACCGCCGCTTCGTCAGGCTGCGCGTGGCGGGATCGTGGATGATGCCGCGGTTGCCGGTGAAGAGCCCGCGCGCGCTGACCGCAACGATGTCGCCGAAGGGCGTGACCCGGTTCTGCAGCGGCATGAATTTCCTCCCGACCCGTCCTTTTCGCCCGCGGGCCGCCGAAGGAACATCCGGTTCGCTGAACTGCAGGCTTGCAGCAGGGCGGCGCGTCTCGGCACAGTCGCCGCCTGCAAAACGCCCTTCACTCTACCCTCTCTCCCCGCAAGCGACAAAAGGGAAGCGAAACGCTGCGGCAACCGTCCTTCGCCCCGCCTGCGGGGAGAAGGTGCCGGCAGGCGGATGAGGGGCGCGGCACGCTCTGCATGCGTGGCAAAGCCTCGACCGCACCGGTCCGGCGCGCCGTCTCTCAGCTCTGCCGGCGCCGCTTCAGCAATGACGGCTTCAGCCGCCGCAGGAAATTGTCGGCCGAGCGGATGATGTTCGTCAGCGAGATCAGCTTGTCGACCTCGGCGTCGGTATTGGACAGCCGCTCCGACAGGACCTCGGCCGCGGCAAGCGCGATCTCCGCCGCCGGGATCTCGGGAAAACGTTCGGAAAGCTTCTGGTAGGGATTGCTGCCGGCACCGCCGTGGATTGCGATCTTGCCCAGGCGCGCAAACAGCCGCAGGAACACCTGCTCGTAGCTCCAGTCGTGGACGGAGACCACCCGCCACTTCTCGCTGCGCCGTGCCGAGAAGCCGGCGAGCGTGATCCTGCCCGGCAGCCGGAGCTCGCTCAGCCAGAGCGCCATGGCAAAGCCGCTGGTCGGCACCTTGCCCTCGGTGTAGAGCGGGTCGAAATGGCCGCGCAGGTCGAGATGCCCCGTCGCTGCATTGTGGAAGTCGGCGGACGTGTTCGGCTTCTCGTCGTCCGCCAGCCGGATGTTCATGATGCCGAGGAAATGCGCCCGGTCGAAAAAGGACAGCACCTCGTCCACCTCGCCGCGATAGACGATCCCCGCCCCCCGCGGCTGCCCGCGGGTGATCAGGATGGCGTGGCCCTCGAAGGGCTGGTCGAGCACCTTGAAGACCTTGTTGAAGAAGACGAACAGCGCATCCGCCGGATAGTGCGCCCGAAGCTCGGCGACGTTCGAGGCCGTCGAGTTGGCGACGAGGACGATCTCGGAATAGCGGGCAAACAGCGCCCGCCAGTCGTCGGTCGTCGCAAGTCCTGCCGCAGCCGCCCGCGCAGGCAGGCCGCCTTCGG
The DNA here is from genome assembly GCF_029210525.1 of Mycoplana sp. MJR14. Lineage (NCBI taxonomy): Bacteria > Pseudomonadati > Pseudomonadota > Alphaproteobacteria > Hyphomicrobiales > Rhizobiaceae > Mycoplana > Mycoplana sp. MJR14. The sequence continues at coordinate 7,068 of NZ_JARGEO010000008.1, read as the reverse complement.
CGGGCGTTTCCGGACCGTGCGCCAAGGGGATCAGGCCTTCTGCTGCACCGACAGCACGCGCTCGCGCATGGCGAACCATTCGTCGGCGTAGTCGTCGTCCTTGTATTCGTCGAAATACGGGCCGCCATCGGTGAAGTGGACGAGCTTGGCGTCCTCGCGGCGGTCGTACTCGTTGACGAGATAGTTCCAGACGACCGGCACCTCGCCGATCTGGTCGTCGCTGTCCAGCCACTTGAACTGGTGCAGCTGCAGGCCGGTGGCGGTGTTGACGAATTCCTTGCTCAGCGCCGTGCACTTGGCGTTGTTGAACATGATCATGCTCGACCAGTTCTTCTTCTCGTACTTGGTCTGCGTCTGGCCGAGGAACTTCGTCTCGATCTTCGGCACGTAGTCGTGCTTGACGCACATGGCCGCATACTTGTCGTCACGCAGCGCCCACAACTCGGCGATGTCGGCGCGGGCCAGCATGTCGCAGTCCATGAAGATGCTCCAGCCCTCGTAGTTGCTGAGATAGGGCACCAGGAAGCGGGAGAACGAGAACTCCGTCGACTGCAACGGATTGCGCTCGCGATAGAACATCGGGCCGAGGTTGTTTAGAACGATTGGAGAAAACACCACCGGGATGGAGGAGCGCTCAATAATGCTCTGGCAAAGGACGTGATAGGCGACAACTTCCTTGGAATCGAAACCTACAAATATACGCGCAACATCATCTCTCATACCGATACCTTCCGCTTTTCATCCCGCGGGGCGGGCGATTCAGCTTGTCTTTTGGCAAATCTCGATTTGACGCCACGCCGCTCGATTGGGCGCGCCGGCGACCTCGGCTATCGTGTGCATGAGGACAGAAGCGATGTCAATGCGGCAGAGCCCCCGCCTGCCGGAGCCTTTCGGGGACGTCCGGGGCCACTGGAATGCGTCACCGATGGTCCCTATAGTGCGGCCGGCCGGGCAGGACTGATCCGGCCAAGACGTGTCCGGAGTTGAAATGCGCTGGTTTGGCAACAAGAAGAGCGGAATAAAGGCCCTGTCGATCACCCCGCCGCAGCCGGCCACGGACCGCAGCGGCATCGCGATCGCCCTCTGCGTCAGGAACGAGGCGGACTATATCGAGGAATGGCTGCGCTTCCACCGGGCCGTCGGCGTCCGGCATTTCATCGTCTACGACAACGGCTCGACGGATGCGACCTGCGCGGTGATCCGCGACGTGCTCGATCCCGCCGAGCTGACGCTGATGCCCTGGGCCGGCAAGGTCGCCTCCAGCAAGACCGACCAGCTGATCGATGGCCAGGTGCTGGCCTTCGCCCATGCGATCCTCAATTTCGGCGGCCGCTTCCGCCGCATGGCCTTCATCGACGCCGACGAGTTCCTGCTGCCGAAGACGGGCACGACGATCGAGGAAGCGCTGGCGGCGACCGGCGATTTCCCCAACGTGTCGCTGCCCTGGCACATGTTCGGAACGAGCGGCCACCGGAAGAAGCCGGCCGGCCCGGTGACGCTGGCCTACACCCGGCGCGGCGCCGACCCGCTGGGCAAGCAGGAGCACTCCACCAATTTCAAGTGCATCGTCGACCCCTGCGAGGTGACGGAGGTGACGATCCACCAGTTCAGGACGAGGGCCCACGGCGACCTGACCGTCAACGATGCGGGCTACCGCACCACCCGCGACGGCCGCAAGCAGCGGCAATTCTATTCCAATGCCTTCCTGCAGCTGAACCACTACTACAGCAAATCCGAGGAGGAGATGCTGGCGAAGATGGCGCGCGGCTCCAACTATGCCGTCTCCGCCGAGCGGCTGGAGGAGAAGATGCGCATCACGCTCTCCAACATCCAGAGCGCCGAGGTCGAGGATCGCGCCATGGTCGATTTCCTCACGGCGAACCGCATCCGCCTGGGCGGGGACGAAAGCGCCGGCCTTCGCGACGGCGCCGCCGCCGGCTGAGCCGCCTCAGACCTTGCCCGTCCACAACGGCAGGCCGCTGCTCTCGGCCACGCCGGGATCGGCGGTGAAGACCGGAAAGCCCTTGTCGCGCAGCGTCTGCAGCACCTTCTGGTCCATGTCGCGATGGAAGCGGGCGAGGTTTTCCTGGTTGTAGACGTGGCCGGTCGATTGCGGATTGATGCCGGACAGGATCACCGCCGGCGCGCTGTTGTAGAGGGCGAACAGCGCCGCATTGATGCCGTTGGAGCACTTGCTTTCCGCGTCCAGCTCGTCGCTCTTGAAGCCGCAGACCCGGTCCAGCAGCGCCATGCGCTGGTAGCGGTCGACGATCTCGAGCCGGTCGTAGCGATAGTCGAACGCCTTCAGCCCCTCGACGAGCGAGGACATGCCGTCGCGCCAGAGCAGCATGTAGAGCGCGCCGGTCCGCTGGCCGGAAAGCACGCGCCGGACCTCCACCGCATTGGTGTTGGTGCCGCGGATCTGGTTGAACATCATGAAGGTGATGTCGGGTGCCTCGATCCCCCAGCGCTGCGTCACCGTCTGCGCGCCGTTGATGGTGATCACCCGATAGCTGCCGTCGAAGCCGGAAGGCAGGTGCGAGACCGGTGCGGAGCCCACGACCAGCACCGGCCCGTCCAGCGGCACGACCGAGGCGGGCGGCCGCGGCCGGGTCAGATTGTACTTGATGCGCCGGTAGAGGCGCGTCTTTGCTTCGGAAAGGGACACTGGGGACTGCCTGTCACTCGTTGCGATTCGCCGCGGATGAAATCTGCAGCCCCGCCGGCTGTCAATGCACGGCGCCGCCGTAGCCGGTCCGCCGGGCCTGGATGTCGGCGGGTGCAGCCGCCTTCGCCGATGCCGACCCGCCTCGCATCTTCACGAGCCGCGCCGGCGCGCCGACATAGACGCCGTAGGGCACCGTCTGCCCCTTGACCACGCAGTTCGCCCCGATCACGCACCCCTTGGCGATGTGCGCGCCGCCGAGGATCTTCGCCCCCGCGCCGATCCACACGTCATCCTCGACGACGATCGGCTTCTTGACGTTGGCCTGCCGGCGGATCGGCACCTCGACGTCGTCATAGCCGTGCTCGAATGAGGCCATCACCACATGCGCGGCGATCCGGACGTCGTTGCCGATGCGGATGCCGCCATGACCGAGAAGCACCGTGTAGTCGTTGAGCGAGACGTTGTCGCCGATCTGGATGGCGCCGCTCTGCGCGTTGATGACGACCCCGCTGCGGGTCGAGATCCGGTCACCGATCGTGATCTTGCCCTTCCCATAGCGAAAGCGCGGCAGATAGGGCATCTTCGGGCGCTTTCCGATCTTCAGCGAGCCGCCCGAGAAGAAAGCCCTCAGTTTTGCCAGGGGCCCGAAATTCCACATTCCACGTCGTCCTTGGTTCTCTGCGCCCGGTTCTTTGCGCCCGGTCCTGGCCGTCCCGCAACGGCACGGCGCTCCATATCGGCGCCGGCAATGGCCTCCAGATAAGCAACATCCCCGCAAGCGCAAGGCCCCGTCAGCGAAACAGAGCCGCCGACCACGGCTATTTCACGTCCGTCCGCTCACAATTCGAGCGCATTGCACGCAGGACGGGAGACGCCTGGCGCGACAAGCGTGATTTCTCCGCCAGGCGTGGTAGGCTTCTCAACCAGACGCCCGTCGCGAACACGCCTCAACACGGAGCTGGCGGCGAAGGGATGTGCCTTCGGCAAGGTGCCGGCGGGCGCATCCGGTCAGTCGAGGAGAACGTCAGATGCGCAGATTGATCTCCGGTATTGCGGCCGGCGCCGTTCTTGCAGCCGTGTTCGCAGCAGCGCCTGTACAGGCGGAAGACATGATGAAATCCGACATCCTGGAGGCCTACACCACGCCTTCCGAAGCGACGCCCGCGGCCGCGACGAAGGCCGACTGCCTGCAGAAGGCCGAGATGGAAACGGACAGCGCGAAGAAGGACGAGATGCTGAAGGCCTGCGACGCGATGAAGTGAAGCGATGCGCCGCGTGTCGGCCATCCGGAGGTTCCCCGGGCCGACCGGGCAGTCACGATCGCCCGGCCAGCGGCCTGTTCACCCCGGCAAGAGCTTGACGCGCTCTGCGAGGCCTACAGCTTCGGCACCCCTTCCGGGCGCAGGTGTTTCTTGAGCGCGGCAATGCGGAAGATCGCATTCGCCGCCCCGTAGCCGCCGTAGTCGCGGCGCTCCACGATCTCGAAGAAGAAGCCCTCGCCATAGGTCGGGCTGTAGAGCTGGAAATACTCCCCGCGCTCGTCGCGGTCGTAGAGGATGTTCTCGGCCCGCAAACGTTCGGTCAGTTCCGGCTGGAGGCCGAAGCGGGCCTCGGCGTCGTCATAGTAGTTGGGCGAGATCGACAGCGGCCGGAAGCCGTTCTTGCGCAGGGCGGCGGCGGTCGAGAAGATGTCGTCGGTATGGAAGGCGAGGTGCTGGACGCCGGAACCGAAGGTCTCGGCGATGAAATGGCCAGCCAGCGTGCGGCGGTTTTCCGCCCCGTTCAGGGTGATGCGCAGCGAGCCTGCGGCGTTCTGCACGACCTGGCTGCGCACGACGCCGGCCGGATCGATGATGTCGACCACCGGCGTCTTTTCCGCCGCGAAGATCGAGGTGTAGAACAGCACCCAGGTCAGCATCTCCTCGTAGCCGACCGTCTGGGCGACGTGGTCCACGAAGCGCAGGCCCGCGGGCGCGATCGTCGCGTCATCACCGCAGGGCTCGAAATCGATCTCCCAGATGCGCCCCAGCTCGCTCGTCTCGTCGAGCAGGTAGACGAGCCCGCCGCCGACGCCGCGGATCGCTGGCACCTCGACTTCGCCGGCGGCGACCGGCTGGCTGAAAGGTTCGGCATCGAGCGCAAGCGCGCGCTCCATCGCCTTGGCGGCATCATCGACCACGAGCGCGATCGCATAGGCCGAGCTTCCATGCACCGCATAGGAGGCGCCGGCAAAGCCGCCCTCATCCCTGTTGACCAGGATGCGGACATCGCCCTGCCGATAGAGATCGACCCTCTTCGAGCGATGGCGGCCGGTCCTTTCGAATCCCAGCGTCTTCAGGATCGCAACCAGTTCGCCCGCATCGTCCTCGGCCGCGGTGAATTCGACGAAGCCGATCCCCTTGACCTCGGCGCGCTCCGGCATCGGCGTCACGGTCAGCGCGGCGGCATTGGGATGGCGGCGCACCTGGTCGCCGAGATAGATCAGCGAGCGATGGCCGTCGGCCGCGATCGGCTTGGCCGCGCCGCCGCGGAACTGGTCGTTGAAGATCTCCAGCGAGAAATACCCGTCATAGCCCGTCTCCGCGATCGCCCGCGTGAATTCGGTGACCGGCAGGTCCCCCTCGCCCGGCATGTTGCGGAAATGGCGGCTCCAGTAGAGCAGGTCCATGTCGATCAGCGGCGCGTCCGCCAGCTGGACGATGAAGATCTTCTCCTTGGGGATGGACCGGATGGAGTTGATGTCGATCTTGCGCGACAGCGTGTGGAAACTGTCGAGGATCAGCCCGATATTGTCGTGGTCGGCCCGGCGCACAATCTCCCAGGCATCGCGGTGGTCCCAGATGTGCCGCCCCCAGGCGAGCGCCTCGTAGCCGACCTTCAGCCCCCGCTTCTTCGCCCGCTCGCCGAGTTCGTGAAAGTCCGCCGCCGCCCGGTCGATGCCGCCGAGCGAGATCGGCGAGACGTTGGAGCAGACGAGCACGAGGTCGGTTCCGAGCTGCTGCATCACGTCGAACTTGCGCTCCGCCCGGTCGAACGTCCGGCTGCGATGCGGCTCCGGCATGCCCTCGAAGTCGCGAAACGGCTGGAACAGCGTGATCTCCAGGCCGAAATCGCGCACCATCCTGCCGACATCGGCGGGGCTGCCGTCGAAGGCGAGGAAATCGTTCTCGAAGATCTCGACGCCGTCGAAGCCGGCGGCCGCGATGGCCGCAAGCTTGTCCGGCAGTTCGCCGCTGATCGAGACCGTTGCGATCGAAGTCTTCATCCGCGTTCTCCTCCTTCTCTCCCTCAGCCGCGCCGCCGCATCGGACCGGTCGGGCTGCCTCCTGCCGCTGCGACCAGCTCCCGCCCGGCCGTTCGCCACGCCGGCAGGCCCGCAGAAGCCCGCGTGACCGCGCCCTCCGGCAGCCGCCCGTCCCGTTCGCAGGGGGCATGACGGCCATCGATCGCCGACCCCCGCTCGCCGATGCCGGGGATCCGGCTCCGATCCGGCTCCGATCCGGCCCGGATCTGGCTCGGGTCCGATGCCGATCCGGCGCATCCACTGGCCGCGCGGCCCCCTCTCGGGATCCGTTGCCCGGCGCGGGCGCCCGCCTGCGCCCCGCCGGCCTCTTCGAACGGTTTCACCAATAATGTACTAACCAGTACGTAACTGCAAATGGCATTTTTGATGCGACCCATAACCGGAACAGCCCGCCGGGATTGCCCTGCCGGCCGGAAGCCGGCGACGGTGGATCACAGGAAGAAAGAGAGAGTGTGTGTGTAGCCCGCGCTTCGTGGACGACGGCGGCGCACAAGGACGCGGCGCCCCGCGAGGCAAAGCGACCGGCGGAAACCAGGACAGGGGTGCGCTCGCCGGCGACGCCCGGGGCGTTGCGGCACGCGCCGGGCAGCGGGACCGGTGCGCCTGGTGGCACATGGCGCACCGTCGGATGCCGGCTGGAGCGAGGCCAGCAGCGCACGGGTCGTCTATCACACGCCGCCGGCAAGCCACGCCGACGCAGGGGGAGGCGATAGGCCTCGCGCTCCGGTGGATCGAACCGCAGCCTCGGGCGGCTGCGGTTCGTGGTCTCGAGAATTCGGCGCGGTCGTCACCCGCGCCTTTCCATCACAGAAGGAAGTCTCCCTTGTCGAGGGTGATGGCCTTGTCGATGTGGATGGCGAAGTCGGTCTTGCCGTCGCCGTCGGTATCGCCGGTGACGTAGGTGTTCGAACCGCTCTTGGCGTAGCGCAGCTCGCCCGCCTTGTCGCTGAAGGCGTCCGTGCCGATGAAGCTGAAGGTCTGGTTGCCCGATTTCGTCGCATTGGCGTCGATCGCCTTCAGGTCGATGATGTCGCCGGAACCGAAGTCGAAGATCGTGTCGCGGGAAGACGAAGTCGAATCCGACACTGCCTTGAAT
>NZ_JARGEO010000007.1:0-241924 GCF_029210525.1 Mycoplana sp. MJR14 | reverse complement strand
AAAACCACCCATCAGTCGCCTCGAATTATCCGAGGACAACCTGTTGAGGCTCCACAACTAGAGAATGAAGTCGGCGTCCTTGAATGTGACGGCCTGGTCGACGAAGATCGAGAAATCCGCCTTCTTGTCGCCGTTGATGTCGCCGGCGATCACCGTGCCGTCGCCGGACTTCGAGGCGCGCAGCTGGCCGTCCGTGCCGCTGAAGGCCTTGTCGCCGATGAACTTGAAGCTCTGGTTGCCCGACTTGTCCGCGCGCGCATCGATGGCCGACAGATCGACCTTGTCCTTCTGCGAACGCCAAAAGTCGTTGATGGTGTCGCGCGCACTCGACGTGGAATCCTTCGCCGACTTGAAGACGAACCGATCGGTACCCGAACCGCCGGTGAGGATGTCGGCTCCCGCGCCGCCGGTGATGCGGTCGTTGCCGGAGCCCCCCTCCAGCACGTCCTTGCCGGAACCGCCTTCGATTACGTCGTTGCCGCTGCTGCCGAGGATCTTGTCATTTCCGGAACCGCCCTTGACATGGTCGTCGCCCGTGCCGCCGGCGACGTTCAGCTTGGTGCCGTCGGCAGCGCTCATGTAGTTGCCGCCGCTGTTGAGCTTGAGCTGCCCGCTGCCGACGATGCGGACGAGGTCCCAGTCCTTGACGTCGGTGGTACTGAGCTTGGCGCCCGTACCGTCGATCTTGACGGTCAGGTAATCCCTGTCGTCGTCGATCTGCTTGGCGATCTTGTTGTTCAGGGTAAGCGAGCCGACCTTCGGCGTCTTGGTCATGTCAATGACATCGACGCCGTCAAGCCGTCCGACCTTGCGCAGGTCTATGACGCTGCCCTTGATCACCTGCAGCGCGTCTTTGCCGGCGCCGCCGACGATGTGCAGATTGTCGTCGAGATAGCCCGGCGCCACCTGGATCAGGTCGCTCGCGTTCGTTCCGGTGGCACCGCGCTCCTGGCCGGTCATCGTGATGGTGACACCGGCGGTCAACGCCTTGCTGAACGTGAACTGACTGCTGGTGAGGCCGCTGACCTTGACGCCCTTCAGGACCAGTTCGTCACCGCCACCGAACGAGAGCACCGTGTCCGAGCCGACCTGGCGACGCGCCAGGTCGGACAGATTGGTGACCCCGGTGCCGGAAAGATCGATCTTGTCCTTCTCAGATGTCTTGAAGTCCCGGATCGTGTCCGCATCGAACGAGCGGGCGAAGATGAACGTGTCGGCGCCGGCATTGCCCTTCAGGGTGTCGTCATCGATGCCGCCGGAGAGCGTGTCGGCGCCGTTGCCGCCGGTCAGTTCGTCCATATCGCCGAAGCCGGCCAGGAAACTGCCGCCATCGGCGCCCCGAATGTTGTCCTGGGCCGCGTTGCCGATGAAATACTTGAACTTGACGTCGTTGGCATCGATCGTGGCGTTGGGATGTTTCTTGGCATCGCCCGGCGAGACGCCGCCGTGAATGTAGTTGCCTTCGTATTCGAGCTCCGCCTTCGCCACGTAGATGACGTTGCCGTCGTCTGGGCTGCCGTGGAAGTTGATGTCGCGGTTGGTGAAGCGAACGCTGATTTTGTTGTAATGTTCGGCGCTCCAGGAACCGAACAGCACCGAGTGGCGCATGTCGATGTCGGTGATGTCGGTGAAGGTGTTGTTGAAAGCGTGTTTGAAGAAGAAGGCGTAGCCGTTGGCACCGCCCTTGTTGTGCGCGCCCTCCGTCGTGAGATTCCTGCCGCTGATGCCGTAGACCTGGCTGAATGAGAAGCCGTTCGATGCGTTGTCTTTCAGCTCTATATCGTGCAGCGTGACGTCGGTCGCGCGCGTCACTTCGACGGTCGAGACGTTGAGGAACTTTTTCTGCGTGTCGGTGAAATCGTTCTTTTTCGCCGTGCCGAGGTTCGTCTTGATCGAGAAGCCGCCGAGGTCGACATTCTTGATCAGCTTGTCCGACGCGCTGATGGTCGTCTTTCCGGCTTGGAAAGCGTAAGGCGTCTTGGTGGCCAGGGTCACCGTGCCCTTCGCCTTGTCGACAGCTATCACCTCCGCCAGCATTTCGCGCAGCGGGTCCGCGTCCTCCGGAACGTGCTGGTTGCCCTGCGAGTCGAGCCAGGTGCGGTCATTGGCCTGCTGCAGCTGGAGAATCGTCCCCTCGGAGATGCCGGCGACGCTGTCGAGTTTCAGTACGTTCGTAATGCCCTTGGTCGTCGAAATCTCGAGCTTCGCCTTTAGCTCTGTCACGTTGCCGCCCTGGATGTCGAAGGCCGTGGCATTGTTGGTGTTCTTTGCATCCACCACAATGTTGGTCTTACCAACTCCGGCACCCAGAATGGTGATGTCGCTGCGCGTGATCTGGACACTGTCCTTGAATGTGTAGGTGCCCTCCTTGAACCGGATCACCGAGCCCGTAGCCGCATTATTGATAATGGATTCGATTTCGGCAGCCGATGTGCCGAGCTCAATGTATTCTGTCGCCAATTTCGTTACCGCCTTTGATTTCGGTTCGGGAGGACCCGGGGAACATTAGAAGAAGCACACGTCGGTTGCATGAAGCAGGAACACGCCACGCGCAATCGCGAAGGATCGCCATACTTTTGCCGCTTACCCCTCCGAAGTCAGATATACGCGCACCAGCCCAGCATCTGGCGACCGGCCCTCTGGGTGGTACAGGTCGCCTTCGAGCCGAATCAATGGCCGAAATTCGTTAAAAAATGGCCCAAAGCCACCCCATCGATTTTGACTTAGGCCAGGGGCTCCACTATGCATGTGGCGCTATTCCGGCGAACGGCGCCACAACTATCGGGCGATGCTGCAAACGTCATCGTTGCAGCGAGTCTTTGCCAAACACAAGAGGCATGCATGACAGGCAAGCATCAGACGCAGTATGACAGCCATGCGCTTGACGCTCCGGAACGTCTCCTGCCTGACGACAAGACCGCCCATATGCCGCAAGTGCAGAGCGCCGCGCTGGAAGAGCAGCTGCGGTCGCTGCTGGAGCTGAACACGGCCCTCCGGCTACGCGCGGATGCCTCCGAACGTGCCATGCGCCATGCCGCCGCCGCAATCGACCGGCAGCGGGAACAGCTAGCCTACCGGCTCGGCACCGAGGTCATTGCAGCCACCCGCTCGGTCTCGCGGCTTGTCGGCCTGCCCGTCTCGCTTCGTCGCGCCTACCGGGAATTCAGGAGCGACCTTTCGAAACGGCAGCAGGATCCGGACGGCGACATGACGCTCGCATCCAGCCCCGTCGCGGCCGATCGCGCGCCGGCAAAGCCCGAGCCGATGGAGACCCTGGAGCAGCAGATCGCCACGCTGCAGAAGGACAACGCCTTGCTTCTGGAGCGCGCCGACCAGGCGGATCGTGCCAAGCGGCTCTCTAACGACGCCATCAAGCAGATCCAGCGGCAACTCGCCTACCGCATCGGTGCGGATATCGTCGCCGCCCGCTCCCTGCCCGCGATGCTCAAGCTACCGCTGACCCTGCGGCGGACCTATGCCGACTTCAAGGCGGGCGGCACCCGATCCAAACGCGGGGACGAACTCCATCGCGACATCGGCGATCTCGAAGCGAAGATGTGGGGCGGCTTTGCGAAATACGCCCATGCCGAGCTCCTACGCTGCCTGGAGGACAGCAAGCTCGCCGCCAGGGACCGGTCGGCCGCCGCACATGCGCTGGCGCGCTGGAGTTTCGTCGAAGGCGATTTCGGCGCGGCGGCGGACCTGATGGAGCGCAGCATCAAGCTGCACCGCGACAACCTCCGCGAAAAGCGCCTCTGCCAGCTCATGTGCCTGGCTCAGGCCGGGCGGGTGGCCGAGGCGGAAGCCGTGTTTGGCCACATCCAATCCAAGGTGAACGAGTTCATCGACTATACCGTCATGCGGGCCGACATCGCCCGCCGCAGGGCGATTCTGGACGGCCGCTCCGTCGCCGAAAGCGACCGCGTCTACCTGGATGGGCTGAACGTCGCAATGGCGCCGTCCGGCATGGCCCCCATCGAGCTGGCCGATCCCGCCAGGCCGCTCAGCATCTGGAACATCGTCTCCCGCGCGCCTGCCAGTACGGCTGCGCAGACGTCGAAGGTTTCCATCATCGTACCCGCCTTCAATGCCGAAAAGACGCTGACCATGGTGCTGGACAGCCTTCTTTCGCAGACGTGGCGGAACATCGAGATCATCGTCGTCGACGACTGCAGCACGGACGGCACCTGCGCGCTCGTCGAAAGCTTCGCCGCTACCGATCCGCGCGTCCGCCTCGTGCGGCGCACCATCAACGGCGGCGCCTATCCTGCCCGGAACGACGGCGTGGAGGTCGCGACCGGCGATCTCATCACGGTGTGCGACAGCGATGACTGGTCGCATCCGGAAAAGATCGAGCGGCAGGTCAAAGAGCTGGCGGCAAATCCGGAATGCGTGGCCGTCCTGTCCCATTGGCTGCGCGTCGACGAGGATCTCGGCGTGGTCGGCTCGTGGATACCGAAGAAGAGCCTGCTCGACATGAACTTCTCGTCGCTACTGATGCGACGCGAGGTCTTCGACCGCCTTCGCGGCTGGGACGAGGTCAAGGTCACCGGCGACGCCGAGTTCCGGTCGCGCATTCTGTCCGTCTATGGCGAAGCGTCGATCTGCAAGGTCAAGCACAACAACATCCTGTCCTTTTCGCTCGCACGCGAGGATTCGCTGACCCGCTCCAAGGCGACCCACATGCGGTCGCTCTTCCACGGCGTTCGCGGCCAGTATCGAGATGCCTACCGCAACTGGCACCTGAGCCTGCAGCAGGGCGGCGACCCGCACCTTCCCCGCACCAACGGGCGCTTCCCGGTCCCGCTCGGCAACCGTCGCGCGACCGAAGGCGACCGCACGTTCGATCTCGTGGTGATCTGCGACTTCGTCCTGAAGGGCGGCGCGTTCGTCTCGACGATGAACTACATTGCCGCCGCCGCCCGGGCCGGGCTGAAGATCGCCGCGGTTCACTGGCGCAAATATGAACTGAATGTCGAGTCTCCGCTCAATCCCGCATTCTACGACGCCTGCCTGAAATACGACATCGCCATCCTGACGCCCGGCGACGAGGTCAAGACCTCGACCGTTCTCGTCGGCTATCCTGCGGTCCTGCAGAACATGCCCGACCGGTTCCCCGAGATCGAGACGGACAATGTGCTCGTGCTGATCAACCAGTTCGCGACGCGACTGGTCGATGGCTCGGACCGCCAGTACGAACCTGAAATTGTGCGTCAGCATCTCATCGAACTATTCGGCACCTCCGGAACTTGGATCCCGATCTCGAATTGGGTCAAGCGACTGATGCAGGAAGACCCGAGCTATCCGGAACCCTACGCCGAACCTTGGCATCCGATGGTCGACACCGACACTTGGTGCGCGGCGCCGATCGATTGGCGCGGCGGCACGCGCAGACCGGTGCTCGGCCGCCACGGCCGCGACGCCTACACGAAATGGCCGAGCACGCTCGAGGCATTGAGAGCCGCCTATTGCGTCGACCAGGACGTCGACGTGAAGTTCCAGGGCGGCGCGAAGCACGCGCGCGGCATGCTCGGTTATTCCCCGAAGAACTGGGAGGTCCAGCACTTCGACGCCATCCCGGTCGGCGCCTTCTTGGCCGATCTCGACTTCTTCATCCATTTCCCGCACGAACTCTATATCGAGGAATTTGGGCGCGCGCCTATGGAGGGGATGGCGGTCGGCAAGGTGACGATCCTGCCGCCGCAGTTCCGCGAGACCTTCGGCGATGCCGCCGTCTACTGCAAGCCGCACGAGGTCCTGGACACTGTGAAGCGCTTCTGGTCCGACGAGGCGGCCTACCGGGAGCAGGCCCAGAAAGGGCGCAACTTCGTTCTGCGTCACTGCAACCAGCAGGGATTTTCAGCCCGGCTTGAGGCGTTCGCCAGGGATGCGGCCATGGAGCGTCGCGGCTAGCCGGGGCAGGCAAGCGCCTTCCTCTTACAGGAAGCACCGGTCACGGAAATGTCGAAAGGTCTTGAAGGACAGCGCCTGATTGTGCAGGAGTTGAGGGTACGACCTCAGTATTGGCGATTGAAGATGAATGGAAATGTAGTCCCCGTCGTGATTGTTACCCGGCTTGGCATCGGGGTCAGCAATCCGGAATTTTACGACTATCGGCTGAGCCTTTTGTCACACTCTCTAGCACGGTCGATATCTGCGCTGACAGAGACCAAGGAAACCTACTGGTACATCGCGGTAGATGTGCGCGCGCCTGCGAATATTGAAAAGCGTATCGCTAAGGCGATCGCTCCGGCCAAAGCAGTCGTGTGGAGACGCAATCCATTTTTCACGGGCCTTCATCCGGTAGATAAGGACGAACTCGCAAACAAGTTCGGGGACCAATCGATCATCGTGATGCGAATTGACGACGATGACCTCCTGCATCGCGACTTTGTGAGTGAAGTTCGCAAGCATACATCCCGGGGCGCCGCCTTGAGCGCAGTTACGTTTGGACAGGGGATCGATCTGACACTTTCTAACATGGCCGCTGTTGATACATGGTATCCTTGGATAGGCGCCGCGCTCAGCATCCAATCCAGTGCCTCAGAACTAATCACGCCCTACGACATGAAACACACCCGCACTGCAGAGTGGATTCAACGGCGAGGGGGAGATGCAAAGGAAGTGCGAAGTGCCCCGATGTGGGTTCGGATGTGGCATCAGGCATCCGACTCGACGGAGGCCCGCGGCTTCAGGAACGCTGGCGGCACCGAGCTGCGGGTGGATTGGGCTGAGTACGGCCTCACGAGCAACAATTTGGCGGCGCTTCAGCAAGCCGCCCAAACGGTCACCACCTCTCCGAAGCGAGCCCACTCGTTCTCGCGCCTGGAAATGAAGCTGGCGGTCGTAAAGCAGATCAGAGCACTTCGTGCTCAGTCCAAAGCAAACGGTGTCAGCGAGAAAGCTTCAAGAGAGCTTCGAAAGGACGCCAAGCGGCTGCTGGAAGTGCTGTACTGCATCTAGGACGCACGCGACCGTCACACTTCACCGAGCCGTCTGAGAGGGCGGCTATCGCATCAAGGCGTCCGCACACCGCCTTCGGTGGGGGACCACGTTTGTGCGACGTCCTCCAACTATCATGCACAATTTTCATTTGGGGCGCCGGCGCAGGAAGAAACTGGCCCCAGTTGGGCGTAGGGCAGCCCCCGCGTCAGAGGCAGCCAAACTGTCTGCCCGGAGGGCCTACACCCTTGCCGGCCAGCGTACAAAAGTTGAATGTGTAGAATTTGGTGGAGCTAAGCGGGATCGAACCGCTGACCTCTTGCATGCCATGCAAGCGCTCTCCCAGCTGAGCTATAGCCCCATCAAGGGTCCGGCGTGGCCGGTTCCGGGATACCGAACCGGGGTTTCCCCCGGGCGGTGCGGCTTCATACTTCCGGTTTCGAAAGATGGCAAGCCGAAAAATCCGTTCCGGCCGAACTTTTTGAATTCGGCCGGAAAATCATCAGTTTAGACTTCCTCGTCGTCGCCGGTGACGCCGATGATGCCGGTCATGTCGTCGTTATCGTCGTCCTCGTCCTGCTCGAGGAAGGTGTCGTCGTCGTCATCGCCGATCTCGACGTCGTCGTCGCCCAGATCCGGCAGGTCGTCGCCGCCCGATGCCTCGTCGTCGGCGTCCTCCAGCGAAACCAGCTCGACTTCCGTGTTCTCGGTATCGACCTCGTTGACCTCTTCGTCCTCGTCCTTCTCCATGACGGCCGCAGCCGAGGTTTCCTCGAAGAAGGAGAGCGGATAGGACTTGCCCGTATAGGGCGAGACGATCGGGTCGCGGTTGAGGTCGTAGAACTTACGGCCCGTCTCCGGGTCGATGCGCTTGGTTCCAAGTTCCGGTTTTGCCACAGTCAAAGCCTCTTGAATGGCCGAATATTTCCGGCGAAGCCGGATAACCGGCGGATGGTCGGGAATAAGAATTAGCCGGTCCCCTTAATCGTCTTGTCCGCCGCTGTCAAAGCCAAACTTCGTCGGGTTTTGCGCCGGTTGCGGCGGCAGGCGCGGGACTTGAGGGATTTTCGCCGGCGGGTGGATGACGCTCGGCAAGCTTTGTGATAGCACCCCGCAGAACTTCCGGCGGCGGAACGGCAACCAGAACGCACACGCGTGCGGGTTGGCTGGCGCCTGCCCGCCCAGGCACCTCTCTACCTATGAAGGATCCAGCTCCATGTCGCATGGCGCCCAGGCAAAGCCCGCAACCGCCCGCACGTCGCAAGCCCTGTCCGGCACCGTGCGCATCCCCGGCGACAAGTCGATCTCGCACCGTTCCTTCATGTTCGGAGGGCTTGCCAGCGGCGAGACGCGGATCACCGGGCTCCTGGAGGGCGAGGACGTCATCAACACCGGCAAGGCCATGCAGGCCATGGGTGCCACGATCCGGAAAGAGGGCGACACCTGGATCATCAACGGTGTCGGCAACGGCGCGCTTCTGGCGCCGGAGGCCCCGCTCGACTTCGGCAATGCCGGCACCGGCTGCCGGCTGACCATGGGCCTCGTCGGCGTCTATGATTTCGACACCACCTTCATCGGCGACGCCTCCCTGACGAAGCGGCCGATGGGGCGCGTGCTCAATCCCTTGCGCGAGATGGGCGTGCAGGTGAAGGCGGCCGACGGCGACCGCCTGCCGGTGACGTTGCGCGGGCCGACGACACCGACGCCGATCACCTACCGCGTGCCGATGGCGTCCGCCCAGGTGAAGTCGGCCGTGCTGCTCGCCGGCCTCAACACCCCGGGTATCACGACCGTCATCGAGCCGGTCATGACGCGCGACCACACCGAGAAGATGCTGCAGGGCTTCGGCGCCAATCTCACCGTCGAGACCGATGCTGCCGGCGTCCGCACGATCCGGCTGGAAGGACAGGGCAAGCTGACCGGCCAGGTCATCGACGTGCCGGGCGACCCCTCCTCCACCGCCTTCCCGCTGGTCGCGGCGCTGCTGGTGCCGGGCTCCGACGTGACCATCCTCAACGTCCTGATGAACCCGACCCGCACCGGCCTGATCCTGACGCTGCAGGAAATGGGCGCCAACATCGAGGTGCTGAACGCGCGGCTCGCCGGCGGCGAGGACGTGGCGGACCTGCGCGTGCGCCATTCCCACCTCAAGGGCGTCACCGTGCCGGAAGAGCGCGCGCCGTCGATGATCGACGAATACCCGATCCTCGCCGTCGCCGCGGCCTTCGCGGAAGGAGCGACGGTGATGAACGGGCTGGAGGAACTGCGGGTGAAGGAAAGCGACCGGCTGTCCGCGGTCGCGGACGGGCTGAAGCTGAACGGCGTCGACTGCGACGAGGGCGAAGCCTCGCTCGTCGTGCGCGGCCGCCCGGACGGCAAGGGGCTCGGCAATGCCACGGGTGCCGCCGTCGCCACCCATCTCGACCACCGCATCGCCATGAGCTTCCTCGTCATGGGGCTCGTCTCCGAGCATCCGGTCACGGTCGACGACGCGACGATGATCGCGACCAGCTTTCCCGAGTTCATGGGGCTGATGACGGGGCTCGGGGCCAGGATCGAGCAGCAGCCGGCCTAGGATCGGGACCTGGCCGTCTTGCGCGGTTGCCGCAGGTGCGCGGCCTGCGCTTCACGAAGATGCCAGCCACATGTGACCGGTCGCAACGGCAGAATGTGTGGCGAACCCTTGGCATCACGCACCGTTTTCCGCTAACACGCTTCGTGAAGCGGATATGACGCAAGGATGCGAAATGACGACGATTGCCATCGACGGTCCAGCGGCTGCCGGCAAGGGTACGTTGTCGCGCCGGATTGCCGAGGCCTACGGCTATCACCATCTCGATACCGGCCTGACCTATCGCGCGACGGCAAAAGCGCTGCTCGATCGCGGCCTGCCGCTCGATGACGAGGCGATCGCCGCCGACGTCGCGCGCAATCTCGACCTTTCCGGGCTCGACCGCGCCGTTCTCTCCGCGCACGGGATCGGCGAGGCAGCCTCGAAGATCGCCGTCATGCCGGCCGTCCGCCGTGCGCTCGTCGAGGCGCAGCGGGAGTTCGCCGCGCGCGAGCCGGGAACGGTCCTCGACGGCCGCGACATCGGCACCGTCGTCTGCCCGGACGCCACGGTGAAGCTCTACGTGACGGCGTCTGCCGACATCCGCGCCCGGCGGCGCTATGACGAGATCATCGCCGGCGGCGGGACTGCGGACTACGACGCGGTCTTCGAAGACGTCCGCCGCCGCGATGCGCGCGACATGGGGCGCGTCGACAGCCCCTTGCGGCCGGCGGAAAACGCGCACTTGCTTGATACGTCCGAAATGAGTATAGAGGCGGCGTTTTCGGCGGCGAAATCCATCATCGACGCCGCCCTTAAGCACTAGAGCGACAAGCCGTCCCCGCGCCGGTTTTGCTTCCGATCATGGAAGCGGACGTGCCTCGCTCATTGTCAACGCTAACCCCCGGCGCCCGTGCCTTCTCCGGCACACCAGGAGTTTCCATGTCCCAAGCTAATCCCACGCGCGACGATTTCGCAGCCCTGCTGCAGGAATCCTTCGCCACCCACGACCTGGCCGAAGGCTATGTCACCAAGGGCCTCATCACCGCCATCGAGAAGGACGTCGCGATCGTCGACGTCGGCCTCAAGGTCGAAGGGCGCATCGCGCTCAAGGAATTCGGCGCCAAGTCCAAGGACGGCACGCTGAAGGTCGGCGACGAAGTCGAAGTCTATGTCGAGCGCATCGAAAACGCTCTCGGCGAAGCCGTTCTGTCGCGCGAGAAGGCTCGCCGCGAAGAGAGCTGGGCCAAGCTCGAAGTCAAGTTCGAGGCCGGCGAGCGCGTCGAAGGCGTCATCTTCAACCAGGTCAAGGGTGGCTTCACCGTCGATCTCGACGGCGCCGTCGCCTTCCTGCCGCGTTCGCAGGTCGACATCCGTCCGATCCGCGACGTCACCCCGCTCATGCACAACCCGCAGCCCTTCGAAATCCTCAAGATGGACAAGCGCCGCGGCAACATCGTCGTTTCGCGTCGTACGGTTCTCGAAGAGTCCCGTGCCGAGCAGCGCTCCGAGATCGTTCAGAACCTCGAAGAGGGCCAGGTTGTTGACGGCGTCGTCAAGAACATCACCGACTACGGTGCGTTCGTCGACCTCGGCGGCATCGACGGCCTGCTGCACGTCACCGACATGGCCTGGCGCCGCGTCAACCATCCGTCGGAGATCCTGTCCATCGGCCAGCAGGTCAAGGTTCAGATCATCCGCATCAACCAGGAAACCCACCGCATCTCGCTCGGCATGAAGCAGCTCGAGAGCGATCCGTGGGATGGCATCGGCACCAAGTACCCGGTCGGCAAGAAGATATCCGGTACCGTCACGAACATCACCGACTACGGTGCGTTCGTCGAGCTGGAGCCTGGCATCGAAGGCCTGATCCACATCTCCGAGATGTCCTGGACCAAGAAGAACGTACACCCCGGCAAGATCCTGTCCACGAGCCAGGAAGTCGACGTTGTCGTTCTCGAAGTCGACCCGACCAAGCGCCGCATCTCGCTCGGCCTCAAGCAGACGCTCGAGAACCCGTGGGAAGCCTTCGCGCACAGCCATCCGGCTGGCACCGAGGTTGAAGGCGAAGTCAAGAACAAGACCGAGTTCGGCCTGTTCATCGGCCTCGACGGCGACGTCGACGGCATGGTCCACCTCTCCGACCTCGACTGGAACCGTCCGGGCGAGCAGGTCATCGAGGAGTACAACAAGGGCGACGTCGTCAAGGCTGTCGTTCTCGACGTGGACGTCGACAAGGAGCGCATCTCGCTCGGTATCAAGCAGCTCGGCCGCGATTCGGTCGGCGAAGCTGCCGCTTCCGGCGACCTGCGCAAGAACGCCGTCGTCTCGTGCGAAGTCACCGCGATCAACGACGGCGGCATCGAAGTCCGTCTCGTGAACCATGAGGACATCTCCTCGTTCATCCGCCGCGCCGACCTGTCGCGCGACCGTGACGAGCAGCGTCCGGAGCGGTTCTCGGTCGGCCAGGTCGTCGACGCCCGCGTGCTGAACTTCTCCAAGAAGGACCGCAAGATCCAGCTGTCGATCAAGGCTCTGGAAATCGCCGAAGAGAAGGAAGCCGTCGCACAGTTCGGTTCGTCCGACTCCGGCGCTTCGCTCGGCGACATCCTGGGCGCGGCCCTGAAGAACCGCCAGAACAACGAGTAATCGTTTTCTGACCGCATGAATGCGAAGCCCGCGGGGAGCGATCCCCGCGGGCTTTTTCGTTTCCGGCTGCCGGTACCAGGACCCGGCTCCGTCAGGTCCAGTACTCGCCGAGTTTCTGGTAGAAGGCGAAGCCGGGATCCGGCGGGCCGACGAGATCGTCGATCTTCTGGCGGCGCCTTGCCATCTCCGGCGTATCGGCTTCGTCCGCGGCCTGGCCCTCGGCCCCCTCGCCCGCATCGCCTCCGGCCGTCTCCCCGTCCGTTCCGTTCTCTCCGCCCGTATCGTTCGTGTCTTCCTCGTCCCCGGACGGCTCGTGACGGCGGCGGTCTTCCGTTTCCAGGTCGTCCTGTGCGGGCAGGTAGGGCACGAAGGGGACGGCGAGGCCGTCGCGGAACTGCGGCAGGGCGGCGCGCTCGGGCAGTTGCGGCGGCAGCGGCATGGCCGACGGGCGCGCCGGCGCTTCGCCATCCTCTGGCGTTACCGGCGGCCGTCCGGCAAGCGTCTCGTCCTCGAGGGTGCCCTGGGGCTGGGCAGTCGGCGTCGTCGCACGCGCAGCCTCGGCCGTCGAGGGACCCCGCATAGGATCGCCGGCCGCGACGGCCGGCCGCTCCGCCATGGCGTCCTCGCGGCGCAGGCTTGCGGCCGGATCATCGCCGTCCTCGGCCACGTCCGGCATGGCCGTCGTCGGCGTGGCGGATTCCGGCAGCTCTGGCAGAGGCGCCTGGAGCAGCAGGCGCAGCACCAGAGCCTCATCGGCGGTGAGATCGGCGACGATGTCCGCGATCATGCGCAACACGCCCTCATATTCACGGCCGGCGGCAGAAGCGGGGAGGGTCGTCGAAATGGCCGAGCCGCGCGCGGCCTCGGGGGCCGTCGTGCTCCTGTCTGCGATCGCGGGCTGTCCCCGGTCCGAGGCTCCGGCGCGGACAGGCGCCGGCCCGTTTGCCGGCAGGCGGCCTGCCTCGGCGTTCGCGGGCATGGCCGGGGCACGAGCTGGCGCGGCAGGCGCTTCCGGCGTTCGCTGTTGCGGCTGGCCGGCGTCCATGCGCTTTCCAGCCGATGCAGCGGCATCCTGCTGCGGCGGTGGCGGGGCGGAGGCGGAGCGGGAGCCGCTCCGCGCCGTGCGGTCGGTCAGGGGCTCGGCGCCGCCTTCGAAGAGCCGGCGCAGCGCTGCCTGCAGCGAACGGCCGTCGCCGCCCGCCTCTCTTTGCCGCTGGCGGTCGTTCTTCGCAGCGACGGCAAGCTGCGCCTCGCCGGGAATGAACCGGGGTTGCGAGGCCGCCGGACCGGCCGGCTTTCCGGCCGGCTCCTTGACGGCGGCCAGCAGCGCCTGCGCCAGACGCTGGGCGTCCGGGCCGGCGGGATTGCGGATGATCTCCATCAGGATCCGGGTCGGCGCGGTGGCGAGCACGGTCGCCAGCAGCCGCTCGGCGGCAGGGCGCATCTCGGCGGGCAGCCGGGCGATGAGGAGCGCCAGGCGCTTCGTCGCATCGCCGTCCGTCCCCTCGCGGGGAGGAAGCGCCTTCATCGCCTCCAGCAGCACCTCGAGCAGTTGCCGGGCGACATTGCCCTTGTCGCCGCCCTGCTCGAGCTGGCGCATCATCGCCTCGAGCAGGCGCAGCAGGACGGCGGCGCGCAGGTTCGCCAGGGCCTCGGGGGACAGTTGTTGCCGGGCGGGCACCGGCGCCGCCTCGGTCGCCGGGTCCTGCGCCGAAGGGATCGGGACTGTGACAGGCGTCGCAATGCGCGGCAGCATCACCATCTCCATGAGGCATCTTCGCAGTGCTGCCGTCCGGCAGGCACGATGCCGCTCTCCAACGATCCATTTTCAGGCTGGCGAGGCATCATGCGCGCCAAAGAGATTGACTGGCTGCTGGCAGTCCGCGCGGCGGGAGGCTTCGCCTCGGATCTCGGCCCGCGGTGCCGAAACGTCTACCGGAACGAGGCCCGGCACCTTCGCTGCCGACCAGAATGCCATGCATTCGCGTCGGGTACGCACCAATGACCATGAAATGACAGATTATGGTTAACGAACCGTTAGCGGACACGCGGGACCGGCTGGGGCACCGCCGGGGCTTGCGGGCCGGCGGGCGATCGCCGATGATCGCCGGACGGCTGGCGAGGGCCGCCCCTGCCCGCGCCGCGATCGGAAGGTTGATGGATCATGTCCGTGCGTCCGCCCCGGTTTTTCGACCGGCACCACTCCACCGGACTGAACGTGCTCGAATACGAGCTCCTGTCGGAGCGCGCCGATGCGCTCGGTCGTCATGGGCTCAAGGTGGAGAAGGCGCTGGAGCAGCTCCGGGAGAGGACGGCCGCGGGGTGCGGCGCGGACCAGCGGCAGGCGCTTCTGGATGCGGCCGCCGATGCCGTCTGGGCCTTCTTCATCCAGCGCGAGATCTGCGGCCTGCGCGATCAGCGCGATCTCATCCGACGCTATGAAATCCCGAAAGAGGTGCTGGCGCGGGTCGGGATCGTGCGCAAGCCTGAACCCGGGCGGTCCTGACGCCGCTCAGGCGGCCTCGCGGCGCAGCAGTTCGTAGATGCCGATCTCGTCGACCGGAAGCACGAGGATCGGATCGAGCGCGCCGGTGCGCTCTTGGCGCTCGATGTCCTCGAGCGGCGCTGCCGCCCCCTCGCCGTCCGCTTCGGAGAAACCTTCGGCCGTCTGGCCGGTCGCGTCCGCTTCGGCGCCGGCCTTCGCTTCGCCGGAGAGCTCGTCGGTCGCCTTCTCGTTTCCGGACGGCACGGCGGCGAGGATCTGGATCAGCTCGATGCTGCCTTCGGCAGGCGTCTTCGGCTCCTCGCCCGGCTCCGTCTCTTCGGCCCCGTCGAGGTGCTCCTTGACGGCTTCCTGCAGGTCCTGGACGTCCTCGAGTTTCTCCGAAGCCTCCAGGTCCTGGATCTTCTGCTCGCGCTCCGCCTTCGTCTCCTCGTCCTCGATCCGGCCGGGCTCGGACTTCGTGCGGGCCTGCTTCAGCTCTTCGAGCGTCTTCGGATCGGCGACGTCCTCGAGCCGCTGGATGACCTTGCGCATCTCGCGCGTCATCGACCGCTCGCTCTCGACCTTTTCGGACAGCGCGTTCTTCACCTTCAGCCCGGTATCGCTCCAGGGGTTGGCGATCGCGGCGATCATGTCCTCGGCGCTGAGGCCGAGTTCGGCAAGGCCGGTAGCCTCCTCCAGCGCCGTGACGCTCTTCGGCAGGGCCAGCCGCGTCTCCGTCAGTGCCGTGGACAGCTGCGCCTCGAAATCCTCCTCCTCGCCCGTAAGCCCGGCGCCTTCGGCAACGCGCGCGGCAAGCGCGGCCATCGGATCGGTCGATCCGTTCGCGCCGTCGCGCAGCACGGCGATGACGTCGTCTGCGGTGACATCCAGCGATTCGAGCGTGATCTTCACTGGCTGGCCGAGCGAATCGGTCTTGGAAAAGCCGAGCATCGTCACCGCATCGCTCAGCCGGCGCGCGAAGTCGCGGCTCGATTCGTCGGCTTGCTGGGTGAGGCCGAGCGCGTCGGAGAAACGGGCGACAAGGGTGGCAAACGGGTCGGGATCGATCTTCAGGGCGCCGAAGAAATAGGCGTTGATCTTCTCGTTCGCCGCAACGGTCGGCGGATCGGGGGAGGTCGCGACGACCTTGTCCTCCCGCTCCCGGCCCTTCGCCTTGTCGTCTTCCTCGCGCCGGCGGGCCTCGATGTTTTCGAGCATCGAGCCCAGCTGCGTGGTCGCGAACTGACCTACCGATGACTGAAGGGGCGGGAGCATGACGCTATCCTGGCTGCAAGATCGATCGATTTTGCAACGGAAGATAGAGTGACAGGGTTAAGTAAAAGTAACAACGGGCTTCCTGCTTCTTGCGAGAGGACGGCGATCAACTGTGGGCGAAGATATCGGTCTCCTCCCAGCCGAGCAGGTCGAGTTTGGCCCGGGTCGGCAGAAAGGCGAAGCAGGCTTCGGCATGCTGCAGGCGGCCGTCGCGGACGAGGCGCGCCATCAGCTTGTCGCGCAGGGCATGCAGATGCAGTACGTCGGACGCCGCATATTCGAGCTGTGCGGGCGACAGCGTCTCCGCCGCCCAGTCGGAGGACTGCTGCTGTTTGGAAATGTCGACCTCCAGAAGCTCCTTCAGATTGTCCTTCAACCCGTGGCGATCGGTGTAGGTGCGCGTCAGCCGCGAGGCGATCTTGGTGCAGAAGACTGGGGAACAGGTGACGCCGAAGGTGTGGAACAGGACGGCGATGTCGAACCTGCCGTAGTGGAAGATCTTCTGGCGCGAGGGATCGCTCAGCATGGCGACGAGATTGGGCGCACGCGTCTGCCCGGCGGCGATCTTGATGACGTCCGCCGTGCCGTCGCCCGGCGAGAGCTGGACGACGCACAGCCGGTCGCGGCGCGGAATCAGTCCCAGCGTCTCGGTGTCGATGGCGATGGCGCCGTTGTAGCGCGCGGCATCGGCGGCTGAAATGTCGCCCTCGTGATATCGTATTGCATTGGCCATAGGGCACCCCACATGAATGTGCATCGAACGTGAACGCGCTATATCGCATGTTTGCCCGACGGGGTACTGCCGAATGGCGCCATTGCGGCTCAATCGAACGGACTGACATGAAAATCCAGCGGACAACCGGCATGACGGGCTCACTCCTGACGCTGATCGTGGCGCTGCTCCTGACGATGCAGCCATCGCCCGGCCTCGCCCAGCAGCCCGGCGCCTTCGCCGACCGGCGCTATCCGTTCACCGACCTGCCGGGCGTCACCACGCAGGACGAGGCCGAGGCGGCCGACGCGGTGGTCTGCACCCAGACCTTCGATACGGACGACAACCGGATGCGGCGCTTCGGCGAAGCCAGCCGCCCGATCTATACCTGCACGCAGAACGGCAGGACCTTTTCCAGCGAACGGCCGCCGCTGTCGCGCGAGCGGGACCTGCGTGGCATCGGTTGGTGAGGCTGGCCGGACGGCTTGCGTTTGCCGGATTCATGCTATCAATCCTCCGAAAGACCGGCGTCGCCGGATGGGAGGAGACCATGACCGATAGCAAGCCAGTGGCCATCAGCGCGCCGGAGCCGCGCACGCTCGACCTGATCTTTTCGCCGGAGGCGCTGACGCGGCTGAAGGAGACCTACCGCATCGTCGAGGCGGATCCGGAGGATATCGCCGGGCTCGGCGATGGGACCCTGTCGGAGGCCCGCTACATCATCGGCCAGCCGCCGCTGACCGCCGAGACACTGGCCCGGATGCCGAACCTGCGCTGCATCCTCAACGTCGAGAGCAACCTGATCAACAACATGCCCTACGACATCCTGTTTGCCCGCGGCATCCATGTGGTGACCACCGGACAGGTGTTCGCCGAGCCGGTGGCGGAACTGGGGCTCGCGATGGCGCTCAATCTCGCGCGCGGGGTGATCGACGCCGACCTCGATTTTCGCGAGGGACGCGAGCGCTGGGGCGGCGAGGGCAACGCGGGCGCCCGGCTGCTCTCGGGTTCCGATATCGGCATCATCGGCTTCGGCGACCTCGGCAAGGCGCTCGCCCGGGTGCTTTCGGGGTTCCGCGCCCGGGTGCGCGTGTTCGACCCGTGGCTGCCGCCGTCGATGCTGGCGGATGCCGGTGTCGAGCCTTCCCCGCTGGACACGGTCCTTTCCGAAAGCGACTTCCTGTTCGTGGTGGCCGCGGTCACGAGCGAGAACAAAGGGTTTCTCGGCAGCGAAGCCTTTTCGCGGATGCGCCAGGGGGCGGCCTTCATCCTGCTCAGCCGCGCCGACGTGGTCGATTTCGACGCGCTGACGGCGGCGGTCGAGCGGGGCCATATCGTGGCGGCAAGCGACGTCTTTCCCGAAGAGCCGCTTGCCGCCGATCACCCGGTCCGCCGCCTGAAGGGCTTCATCCGCTCGGCGCACCGGGCCGGCGCGCTCGACAGCGCCTTCAAGAAGATGGGCGACATGGTGCTGGAGGACATGGCGCTGATGGACCGCGGCCTGCCGCCGATGCGCTGCAAGCGGGCCGAGCGGGAAACCGTGTCGCGGATGCGCTCGCGGCCCGTCAGCGTGAACTGACCATCGCTCGCGATGCCCGGCGCTGCGCCCGCGGGCCCGAAGGCGGCTTTCAGGCAGCCGAGCTCACCGCATCGCCCGCGGCGGTTGCCACCGCCCTGATGGTCGCCACCCAGGCCCGGGCGATGGCCAGGCCCGCCGCATCGGCGGCCGGGCCGTGCGTCGATGCGATCTCGTCGAAGCGGCCGGTCCAGCCGGGGGCCATGCGCTCGATCTGCTCGGGGAAGGTATCGCGCCACCACGCGGCCACCGTCCGGTCCACCTCGAAATGAAACTGCGTTCCATAGGTCGCCCTGCCGATCCGGTAGGCCTGGTTGGCGGCGGCGGCATTTCCGGCCAGCCGCACGGCGCCGTGCGGGAGCGTGAAGGTGTCGTTGTGCCACTGGAAGATCGGAAACGGGCCGCCGACGGCTGAAAGCAGCGGATCCGCCAGGCCCTCTTCGGTCGGCTGGATCTCGTGCCAGCCGAACTCGGTCGCCGCGCCGATCAGGTTGTCCGAGCCGTAGCTTCGCGCCAGCAGCTGGCTGCCGAGGCAGACGCCGAGAACCGACCGGCCGGCATCGCCGAACCTGCGCATCAGCGCGCAGAGGGCGGGCAGGTAGGGAAAGTTTTCGTCGTCGACCGCCGACTGCGGCCCGCCCATCACGACCAGCGCATCGTGGCCGGCCTCGTCCTCGGGGAGCGATTCTCCGGCATGCGGCCGGCAGCGGACGATCTCCGCGCCCGCCTCCAGCAGCGCCACTTCGATCTGCCCGAGGGCGGTATGCCTGTCGTTCTCCACCACCAGTACGCGCATGGGCCTCTCCCGAATCCTGCCACCAGACAAGCACGGGGCTCGATCGCGTTCAAGGACGCCAGCACGCCGTCAGGCAGGCCCCTTGAACAGGACGTTCTGGTCGAGGAGATAGCGGGCGAACAGCGGCAGGCTGGCGGCGCCGATGGTGCGCGCATGGCTGCCCGCCTCCCCCTCCAGGATCTCCGGCATGATCACGCCCTGCAGGTCGTGCTGGTCGAGGGCCGCACGCGTGGCCGCGACGATGCGTTCGCGCACCCAGGCGGGGAAGCCGCCGTCGATGACGGCGGCGGAGAAGTCGATCACCGAGGCGGCCGCGATGACGGCCTGGGCCAGTGCGGCGGCGGTGTCCTGGATCCAGGTCTCCAGCGGCGCGCCGAAATCGATCCAGTCGTCCGGCGAATACCAGAGCGGCTTCGGATCGATGCCGCTGGCGCGCAACTGATTCTCCAGGACGAAGATCGAGGCGATCTTCAGGAGCTGCACGGTCCTGCCGTCGCGGCCCTGGACAGGAAGCGGGCCGATGGCGCCGGCCGTGCCGGTGCGCCCGGAAAACAGCGCCGAGTTGAGCACGACACCGCCGCCGATGAAGGAGCCGATGAAGAGATAGATGAAATCCGGATAGCGCTGGCCGAGGCCGAACACCAGCTCGGCGGCGCAGGCGCTGGTGGCATCGTTGTGCAGGAACACCGGATGGGACACCCTGGCCGCGACTTCGCGCTGCAGGTCCATGCCGTGCCACAGGTCCATGTCCTTCTGTGGCGCGCCGACCTCCTCGGCCCAGTTCCACAGCTCGAACGGCGCGGCGACGCCGACGCCGGCGATGCGGGCGCGCTGATCCTGATCCAGTCTTGCCTCGAGCTCGGCGATGCCGTCGACGATGAACGCCAGGACCTCGTCCGGCATGGGATAGGCGTAGATCCGGCGCACCTGCAACCGCACCCTGCCGACGAAATCCATGACCGCGAGCTCGGCGCTGCGCCGGCCGATCTTGACCCCGAAGGAATAGACCGCGTCGGGATTGAGCCGCATCGGCGTCGACGGCTGGCCAACCCGGCCGCGGGTGGGCTCGCCGCGGATCAAAAGCCCGTCGGCCTCCAGCGCGCGCATGATGACGGTGACGGTCTGGGCCGACAGGCCGCTGCGCCGCGCGATCTCGGCCTTCGAAAGCGCGCCGTGGCGGCGGACCAGCGACATGACGAGCCGCTCGTTATAGGCCCGCACGCGCACCTGGTTCGACCCGCCGGACGGGTCGAGGATCGTCGCCGGCGATGCTGCCGATACGCTGTCCTCAGGCATGCGAATTCCTCCCGAACCGGGCCTTTCGAATTGTCCGCCGTGTCGTCTCCGCCGCCGCAAGAAGGAGCGGCTTCGTTCGCCTCGGCCTACGCCCTGGTTTGCCGCAGCATGCCACATCGAATTAATAATTCAATTCGATTTATTTATTGACAGAAACATTTTTCAGTGGTTCCTTTTGTGACGGAAGCCTGATCGACGGCCGCAGAGGAGCGGCGCGGATCGGCATCCGGACGGCGCTGCGCCGTTCCGTTTTGTCCTTGGGAGGATTGCATGAAGACCACGATTGTGAGCGCCGCTCTCGGCGCACTTGCGCTTGGCGTTGCCTTTTCCACGCCGGCCGCGGCAGCGGACGTCACCGCCTGCCTGATCACCAAGACCGACACCAATCCCTTCTTCGTCAAGATGAAGGAAGGCGCGACCGCCAAGGCCCAGGAACTCGGCGTAACGCTGAAGGCCTATGCCGGCAAGATCGACGGCGACCACGACAGCCAGGTGGCTGCGGTCGAATCCTGCATTGCCGACGGGGCCAAGGGCATCCTGATCGCCGCCTCCGACACCAAGGCGATCGTCGATCAGGTCAAGAAGGCCCAGGCGGCCGGACTGCTGGTGATCGCGCTGGATACCCCACTCGACCCGGCCACCGCTGCGGACGCCACCTTCGCGACCGACAACCTGCTCGCCGGCAAGCTGATCGGCCAGTGGGCGGCCGCCACCATGGGCGACAAGGCGAAGGACGCCAAGATCGGCTTCCTCGACCTCACCCCGTCGCAGCCGACGGTCGACGTCCTGCGCGACCAGGGCTTCATGATCGGCTTCGGCATCGACCCGAAAGACCCGAACAAGATCGGCGACGAGGACGACCCGCGCATCGTCGGCCATGACGTGACGAACGGCAACGAGGAGGGCGGCCGCACCGCCATGGAGAACCTTCTCCAGAAGGACCCGGACATCAACGTCATCCACACCATCAACGAGCCGGCAGCCGTCGGCGCCTACCAGGCGCTCAAGGCCGTGGGCAAGGAAAACGACGTGCTGATCGTCTCCGTCGACGGCGGTTGCCCGGGCGTGAAGTCGGTGACCGAAGGCGTGATCGGCGCCACCTCGCAGCAGTACCCGCTGATGATGGCCGCACTCGGCGTCGAGGCGATCAAGAAGTTCGCCGACACCGGCGAGAAGCCGAAGCCGACCGAAGGCAAGGATTTCTTCGACACCGGCGTGGCTCTCGTCACCGACAAGCCGGCCGCGGGCGTCGAATCGATCGACACCAAGGTCGGCGGCGAGAAGTGCTGGGGCTGACACGGCGTCAACCCGGCTACCGGTCGAGGGGCGGTTCTGCCGCCCCTCCCACACATCAAAACGCGTGCCTTTGACAAGAAGGCGAAAGCCGCGCAGCCTCTTTTCAGCGCCGGGCCTCGCCTGGTTTCTGGCGGGCTGTGCGCGGAACGGATCACGACCCCTCGGCAGCGGGGTCTTCGGGAGGAAAATCCATGGGCGAGCCTACAGCCGCACATTCGGCGCAGGAGTTCGAAAAGGTCCTGGCCCAGAGTTCGACGCAAGTGGCGTCGTTCGATACCCACGACAAGACGGCCGTGCAGAAGATCCAGCATTTCCTGCACTCGACGCCGGCAGCGATCCCCTTCATCGTGCTGATCGCCGCCGTCATCATCTTCGGCATTGCGCTCGGCAGCCGCTTCTTCTCGTCCTACACGCTGACGCTGATCCTGCAGCAGATCGCCATCGTCGGCATCCTGGGCGCGGCGCAGACGCTCGTCATCCTGACCGCCGGCATCGACCTTTCGATCGGCGTCATCATGGTGTTCTCGGCGGTGGTGATGGGCAACTTCGCCGTGACCTACGGCCTGCCTGCGCCGCTCGCCATCCTGGCCGGCTTCGGCGTCGGCGGCATCTGCGGCTTCGTCAACGGCTTCCTCGTCTCGCGCGTCAAGCTGCCGCCGTTCATCGTCACGCTCGGGACATGGTACGTCATCATGTCGACCAACTTCATCTACTCCGAGAACGCGACGATCCGCGAAGCCGACGTGACCGCGGTGACGCCGGTTCTGCACCTGTTCGGCCTCAGCTTCAAGGTCGGCTCGGCCGTCTTCACGGTCGGTGTCGTCATGATGGTGCTGCTGGTGTTCGGGCTCTGGTATGCGCTGAACCACACCGCCTGGGGCCGGCACCTCTATGCCGTCGGCGATGATCCGGAAGCCGCCAAGCTCTCGGGCATCCGCGTCGACCGCGTGCTGCTCGGCGCCTATACGCTGGCCGGCCTGATCGCCTCGCTCGCCGCCTGGGTCTCGATCGGCCGCAACGGCTCGATCTCGCCGTCCGCCGCCGTCACCGACTACAATCTCCAGGCCATCACCGCGGCCGTGATCGGCGGCATCTCGCTCTTCGGCGGACGCGGCTCGATCCTCGGCACGCTGATCGGCGCCATGATCGTCGGCGTCGTCTCGATGGGGCTGAACATGCTCGGCGCCGACCCGCAGTGGAAGGTCTTTTTGACCGGCGTTCTCATCATCACGGCTGTCGCCGTCGACCAGTGGATCAGAAAGGTAGCAGGCTGATGGCAGCAGAACCCATCCTCACCGCCCGCGGTCTCGTCAAGCGCTACGGCCGCGTGACCGCCCTCGACAATGCCGATTTCGACCTCTATCCCGGCGAGATCCTCGCCGTGATCGGCGACAACGGCGCGGGCAAGTCGACCCTGATCAAGGCGATCTCCGGCGCCGTCACCCCCGACGAGGGCGAGATCCGGCTCGAGGGCGAGGCGGTGCACTTCCGCTCGCCGATCGAGGCCCGCCGCGCCGGCATCGAGACCGTCTACCAGAACCTCGCGCTGTCGCCGGCGCTGTCGATCGCCGACAACATGTTTCTCGGCCGCGAGATCCGCAAGCCCGGCGTGCTCGGCAAGTGGTTCCGCAAGCTCGACCATTCGGCAATGGAGAAGTTCGCCCGCAACAAGCTTTCCGAACTCGGCCTGATGACCATCCAGAACATCAACCAGGCGGTCGAGACGCTTTCGGGCGGCCAGCGCCAGGGCGTCGCCGTCGCCCGCGCGGCGGCCTTCGGCTCCAAGGTGATCATCCTCGACGAGCCGACGGCGGCGCTCGGCGTGAAGGAAAGCCGCAAGGTGCTGGAACTGATCCTCGACGTGCGCTCGCGCGGCCTGCCCATCGTCCTGATCTCGCACAACATGCCGCACGTCTTCGAGGTTTCGGACCGCATCCATGTCCACCGCCTCGGACGGCGCCTGTGCGTGATCAATCCGAAGGAGTACACCATGTCCGACGCCGTCGCCTTCATGACCGGCGCCAAGGAGCCGCCGCGGGAAGCGCTGGCCGCATGAGCGCGACGATCGAGGAGATCGCGGGCGACCTCGTCCGCCGGGCCGATGGCGCGAAGCGCTTCCTCGTCGCCATTGCCGGCCCGCCGGGGGCCGGCAAGTCGACGATGGCCGACAGTCTCGCCGCAGCCCTCAGGGCGCGGGGCGAGAGCGCGGAAGTGCTGCCGATGGACGGCTTCCACATGGACAACGCCATCCTGATCGAGCGCGGCCTGCTGGCGCGCAAGGGCATCCCCGAGACCTTCGACGTGCGCGGTTTCATCGACATCGTCCGCGCCGTCCGCCCCGCCGACCAGGAGGTGCTGGTGCCGGTGTTCGACCGGTCGCGCGAACTGGCGATCGCCTCGGCGCGGGTGGTCTCGCCGGACCACCGCTTCATCATCGTCGAGGGCAACTACCTTCTCTTCAGCCGGGGCAAGTGGGCGGAGCTGGAGGGCATGTTCGACTTTTCGATCATGCTCGCGCCGCCGATCGAGGTGCTGGAGGAACGGCTCTGGGACCGCTGGCGGGGCTACAGGCTGAGCGAGGAGGCGGCCCGCGCCAAGGTCTACGAAAACGACCTGCCGAACGGGCGGTTGATCCTGGAGAACCGCCGCCCCGCCGACATCACGCTTGCAATCGCCTGATCCCGCCATCCCTCGTTGCATTCGCAGCCGAATCGGCGCAGCCTCGCCATAGTCGGGGACCGTCAGGGGGAGCGCATGAACTTCACGCAGGCCGTATCGACCGTCTTGTCCAAATACGCCACCTTCACCGGACGCGCCGCTCGGCCCGAATTCTGGTGGTTCGCGCTTTTCAACGTCATCGCGTCGCTGGTCACCGGGATGGTCGACCAGGCGCTCTTCGGGCACGAGGTCGTCAGCATCGTCTATGCGCTCGCGGTGCTGCTGCCGGGGCTAGCCGTCGCCGTGCGCAGACTTCACGACACCGACCGCTCCGGCTGGTGGCTGCTGATCGGCCTGGTTCCGGTGATCGGCTGGATCGTGCTGGTCTACTGGTACGCGAGCGAAGGGACCCCGGGGGCGAACCAGTTCGGACCGCCGGCCTGACCCTCCCGCAAAGCGTTTGCCACGAACGGCGCAAGGGTATAATGCCCGCGGCACAGAGACCCACCTGAGCCCCGCGGAGTCCCGGCCCATGCAAACGATCACCCTTCGCCGCCCCGACGACTGGCATCTGCACCTGCGGGACGGCGCGATGCTTCAGGGCGTGATCGGCGATACGAGCCGGCACTTCGCGCGCGCGATCATCATGCCGAACCTCGTGCCGCCGGTGGTGACGACGGCCAATGCCGCGGCCTATCGTGAGCGGATCATGGCGGCGCTGCCCGCCGGCGACCGCTTCCAGCCGCTGATGACGCTGTACCTCACCGAACAGACGAGCCCGGACGATGTCGAAGCCGGCAAGACGAGCGGGCTCATCACAGCGGTGAAGCTCTATCCCGCCGGGGCCACCACCAATTCGCATGGCGGCGTGCGCGACATCGAAAAGGCGATGCCGGTGCTGGAACGGATGGCGAAGATCGGCCTGCCGCTCTGCGTCCATGGCGAAGTGACCACCCCGGAGGTCGACATCTTCGACCGCGAGGCCGTCTTCATCGAGACGGTGCTCGATCCGCTGCGCCGGCGGCTGCCGGAGCTGAAGGTGACGATGGAACACGTCACGACGAAGGACGGCATCGACTACATCAAGGAAGCGAAAGCCAATCTCGCCGGCTCGATCACCACCCATCACCTGATCATCAACCGCAACGCCATCCTGGTCGGCGGCATCCGCCCGCACTACTACTGCCTGCCGGTCGCCAAGCGCGAGCATCACCGGCTCGCCCTGCGCGCGGCCGCCGTCTCCGGCGATCGCCGCTTCTTCCTCGGCACCGATTCCGCCCCGCATGTCGATCCCCTGAAGGAATGCGCCTGCGGTTGCGCCGGCATCTACACCGCGATCAACACGATGAGCTGCCTGGCCCACGTCTTCGAGGACGAGGGCGCACTGGACAGGCTCGAGGCCTTCACCTCGCTGAACGGCCCGGCCTGGTACGGCCTGCCGGCAAACGAGGAGACGATCACGCTGGTTCGTCGCGCGCAACCGGTCGTCTTTCCGGCCAGGATCGAGACCGGGGCCGGCCCGGTCACGGTGTTCGACCCGATGTTTGCGCTGCACTGGGACGTGGCCTGATCGCCGGCCGCAGCAATGGCCTGACGGCGTGTCATATGAAGGGGCGCCCGGTCTCCTTCAGCCCCTCCCAGCCCGATAGCTTCAGGAGCCCGTCCGGCTCCAGCACCTCGCAGCCGCCGTCCTGCCAGCGCACGAGTTTGCGGTCGGCAAGCTTGCGGATGGTCTTGTTGGTGTGCACCAGGGACAGGCCGAGCGTGTCGGCCAGGTGCTGCTGTGTGAGCGGAATCGCCTTCCGCCCGCCGTTGACGAGACCGACCGCCCGGGCGCGCTGGTGGATGTAGGACAGGAGATAGGCCGTGCGCTCGACCGCCGAGCGGCGGCCGATGCTGAGCAGGTGCTCGTCGAGGATGCGCTCCTCGTGCGCTGCGATCCAGGTGAGGTCGTAGGCCAGGGACGCATGGCGGGTGAACAGGCGGTCGAGCTTCGAGCGCTCGAAGACGCAGAGCGTGATCGGCGTCAGCGCCTCCACCGAATGATCCAGCTCCCCCATCAGCACGCCCTGGAGGCCCACGAGGTCACCGGGGAAGGCATAGTTCATGATCTGCCGGCGACCGTCGGAGAGCAGCTTGTAGCGAAAGCCGAGGCCGTTCAGGACCGTATAGATGTGCGGGCTGTGCGTCCCCTCGACCAGCACCGTCGCGCCGCGCTCGACGGACAGCTCGCCGACCTTGAACTGCGAGACGAACTCCAGTTCCCGGGCGGAGAAATCGCGGAAATGCTTCAACCCGCGCAAGGGACACTTTTCGCAAGGCGTGTGCCACTTGCCCGACGCAGGCCCCGCCGCCGTCATCGACATGGTCCCGCGGGCCTATGACACCGCGCCGTTTTCACCTGATTCATCCCGCGCCCTTCCGGTCTCGACCCTTCGGCGGAGAACGCGTGGGCCCGGCAGCGGTTCCGGAAAACAGCGACTTCCTATGTCTTTTTTAAATGACGGTTTCGCGGCGGCGGGGGAGACTGGCGCGCTGGAACGGCATCGTGCCCATTGCTTCGCACGTCCCCGTTCCCGCTTCCGCATGCCGTTGAAAGCGCCGCTGAATGAGCAAGGCCCATCCGCACGTCGCGATCGTCGAGCAGGAGTTCCTGATCGCGGTCGATGCCGAATATCTGATCAGCGAAGCGCTGGACTGCCGCGTCACCATCGCCCGCGAGGACGAGATGATGCGGTGGACGCCATCGGATCTGGCCGCGCTCGATCTCTGCCTGATCGACCTGCCGACCGAAGCGACAGGTGCCCTAGCCTTGGCCGCGCGGCTGGAGGAAATCGGGGTCGCCTTCGCCTTCACGTCGGCGTCCGATCTGCACCGCAGCGGCGCGCCAGCCTTCGAAGGGGTTCCCGTCGTCATGAAGCCCTATGACGACGTCCTGCTTGCGGTCGTGCGGCAGATGCTCGCCGACGCCCGGTGCCGTCAGAACTGACGGCCGATGCGGGCGTCGACCGACTGGCCGTTCGATCCGCGCACGGCGAAATAGAGCATGATGGCCGTCCACAGGATGGATTTTTCCGCGCCGCCCAGGCCCTCCATCTTCACGATGCCATGGAAATAGATCGTCACCGCCAGGACGATCGCCGAGGCAAGCGCGGCCGGCCGGGTGAACAGCCCGATCGCCACCAGGATTCCGCCGAAGAATTCGGTCGCAGCCAGGAGCGGCGACCAGAAGACGCCGGGATAGAAGCCCAGCCCCTCGACCATCCCCACCGCGCCGAAGGGGTTCATGATCTTGCCGTAGCCATGGGTGACGAGAAGACCGCCGGCGACGAGGCGCAGCAGCGTCTCCGCGCTCTCGTTCAGCGTGGCATAGAGGGGCCGCAGAAACGGCAGGATGAGGCCGGGGCGATGGGTGGTGGTGATATCGGTCATGCGGGTCCGCTCCAAGGATGTTGCGCTGCATCCTTGTCTCGGTCATCCTTTCGAGCGCAAGCGGGTGTCCGCGCAAAAGATGATAAACGCAGTTGACAATTCCGTGAGGTCGGCGTGCGCTGGCCGCCTTCGGCCCCGAATTGGCAGCGGAAGCAAGGAAAGGCAGACATGAGCCAGAAGCCCCGGATCACCATCCTCTACTGCACGCAGTGCAACTGGCTGCTCCGCTCCGGCTGGATGGCGCAGGAGCTCCTGCAGACCTTCGGCGACACGCTCGGCGAGGTGGCGCTCATCCCCGGTACCGGCGGCAATTTCGAGATCCGGGTGGATGGCGAACTCGTCTGGGAACGCAAGCGCGACGGCGGCTTTCCGGGGCCGAAGGAACTCAAGCAGCGCGTGCGCGACATCGTCGAGCCCGAGCGCGATCTCGGACACGTCGACAGGCCGTGAGGCGGGCGATGCCGGGCTGACGGTCCCGGAGCGCCGGCAGATCCGGCGCCATCCTATCCCTCAGCGGTACGGCGAGACGCAGACCCGATAGACGCCGCCGCCGGCGTGGTAGCGGTTCGTGGCCGGATTGTAGGTGCGATAGCGGTTCGTGCACCAGTCGACATGGGTGCCGTAACCGCTGCGAACGGCCGGGGCGTAGTACGGTCCGCCATAGGGGCGATAGATGGTGGCGCCCCGGTTGTAGGATCGATAGCCCGGCCCGTAGTACGGCGGCACGTAGGGACGATAAGGCCGGTAGATCGGCCAGGAATAGGGCCGGTAGTACGGCCGATAGACGGGACTGTAATAGGGGCCGGTGTTCCAGCAACTGTAGCCGTTGCACACGAATGCGACCGGTACGACGGCGCCGTCCCTATCAGCGGCAAGGGGTTCCGGGATCGCCATCGGCCCGGCGGCAACCGTGGACGGCAGGCCGGACGAAACGGCCAGCGCGGCCGCAACGGTAAGCAGGATGTTACGCAAGCTGAACATTTCGATCCCCTGTGCGTTTGCGGACTAGGCGTGCGCGGAGCGCGCGTTCCTGAACATGACCTCCCGCCGGGCTCGGTGTCCTGCCGTGCGATCCGGATAGCCGATGGCTGGTGGTGGCGAAGCCGGGTCGAACAAGGTCGGGCGGGACAAGCCGTCAAAAATCGGGCATGACAGATCGGACATGTCATGGGCGAGCGCCAGCATACTATAATTCGGAGCATGAGATGAGTCTGAAATTCGGAACCAGCGGACTGCGCGGCCTTTCCAGCGACCTGGAGGGGCCGCCTGCCGCTCTCTATGCAACCGCGTTTGCGCGATATCTGCTCGAAAGCGGGCTGAGCCGGAAGGGCGATACGGTGTTGATCGGACGCGACTTCCGGCCCTCGAGCCCGGCGATCGCCGCGATCGCCGCCGGTGCGCTGCGCCGCGCAGGCCTCTCGCCGCTCGACTGCGGCACGATCCCGACGCCGGCGCTGGCCCTGTTCGGGCTGGAGAAGGGGGCCGCCAGCCTGATGGTCACCGGCTCGCACATCCCCGCCGACCGCAACGGCATCAAGTTCTATCGCCCCGACGGCGAGATCGGCAAGGCGGACGAGGCGGCGATCACGCAGATCGCCGCGGCGATATCGGCCGGCGAGACGATCGACGCCACGCCCGCGACGGCCCCCGACGCGTCCGCCGAGGCCGAAACGCTCTTCCTGCAGCGCTACGAGGGGCTGCTCGCGCCGGACGCGCTCACGGGCAGGCGGATCGGCGTCTACCAGCACAGCACGGTGGCGCGCGACCTGTTCGTCACGGTGCTTTCCAGCTTCGGCGCCGATTGCGTGCCGCTCGGCCGTTCGCAGAGCTTCATCCCCGTCGACACCGAGGCCGTCCCGGCGGAAACCGTCGCCATGCTGCAGCGCTGGGCGGGCGAACACGGGCTCGACGCGATCGTCTCGGCCGACGGCGACGGCGACCGGCCGCTCGTCGCCGACGAGACCGGCACGCCGCTGCGCGGCGACCTGCTCGGCCTGATCACCGCCGGCTTCCTGGACGCGGACGTCGTGGCGACGCCGGTCACCTCCAACTCCGGCATCGAGGCGGCGGGCCGGTTCGCGGTCAGGCGCACCCGCGTCGGCTCGCCCTTCGTGATCGGCGCCATGGACGAGGCCGTGGCAGGCGGCGCAAGGGCCGTGGTCGGCTTCGAGGCGAACGGCGGCACCCTGACGGGCACGGCCTGCACCGCCAACGGCACGACGCTCGCAGCCCTTCCGACCCGCGACAGTTTCCTTCCGGCGCTTGCCGTACTCGCCCTGTCCGTCGAACGCGGACAGCCGCTGTCGGCGGTGGCCGCGAGCTTCCGCCTGCCGGCCGCCGCCGCCGACAGGCTGGAGAATTTCCCGGTCGAGACGAGTGCCGCGCTGATGGCCGAACTGCGCTCCGGCAGCCAGGCGCTCGCCGCCTTCCTCGCGCCGATCGGCACGCCCGCAGGCACGAGCGACATCGACGGGCTGCGCGTGACGCTGGAAGATGGCCGCATCATCCACTTCCGCCCCTCCGGCAACGCCCCGGAGATGCGCTGCTATGTGGAGGCGAGCGACGAAGCGGCCGCACAGGGCCTGCTTGCAGAGGGTCTGTCGCTGATCCGCGCCTGGGCGGAAAAGCGCAAAGACTGACGCCCGCACCACGGAAACGAGGGAAAAGCGCATGCCTTTGCAAAAACTTCAAAAAGCCAGTTGACACCAACGGCAGCGCCCCTTACATCCGCGTCCGTCGCCCAGATGGCGGAATTGGTAGACGCGCAGGTTTCAGGTACCTGTGCCGCGAGGCGTGGAGGTTCGAGTCCTCTTCTGGGCACCATTTCCCGTTTCAGAATATCGCTTGCGGTATCTTGAAATGACCTGAAAGACCCCGGCCCGCCGGGGTTTTTTCGTTTTTGGCGCTGCACTGCGTCTCGCCACGTGTGATTGGACACAGAAATTCTGTGGTTGCTAGTCGATACATTGCGCGGTGGGATGATACCGGGCGATTTCAACATACAAGACAAAGAAATCAGAAACTCGAGGCCGCGTGAGCTACGCAAGGGGCAAATTTCACCTTGAAACAAGTAACAGCTTCAAGGAAATGCTGACCTTCCCAATTTTTCCTTATGCAGCCTAGTGGGCAGAAACACGGCGGCGCTCGGCCGCACGTGTTATCACATCACTTCATTAGCCGCTTGAATGGATAACCGAATATCTTGATTGTCTGCTCATAGCTCGGAGGACTGTGTTTAAGAACCGTATCTCTGAACAGAATATGATGAATTTTCCGGGCGCGATTGTTGGGCGTCCCCGAGAATTCCGTCATGAAGGGCAGGAAATGATCTCTATAGTGAGGGACATCTGCCGTGTTCTGCGCATAGTAAATCGTTGCGCCGCGGTGGGTACGGTTCTTGCCTGCCTCTATTACCGAAAAGCGATAGAGGTCCTCCTGCGGGATTTCGCCAGCTGCGCCATGGTTGTAATATTCAAGTGCCTTAAGCCAACGAGGTTGCGACCGGAAGCGCCAGACTTCAATTTGAGGATTGATACAGAAGCACTGCCTAGCATGTCCCGTCATTGTTGACTGTAGCGCTGCGAAGCCGCCTCCTGAGGAGCCCATAACGATGAATTTAGCCCCGGGAGCGATCTCCGATCGAATTCGATTCAGCTTTTCCCAGACCTTCTCCAGCGTCCACTCATCCCGGCGCCCGAGATACCAATCGATATGCAGGCCGCTCGCAGGCGAGACGGCCGGATCGCTGACGCATACGACTGGATACTTGCATTTGGCCGCCCATGACCAGCGATTGAAGAGCGGCGTGTCGGAATGACGACCGCCATTCATCGCGCCATTGAAGAAAACCAAGATGTACTTCTTCTGGTCGTTGTTGCGAAAGAAGTAGTATCCGCATCGACCGAAGCCCGCATTGAGCAGATCATCCAGGGTCTCGTAGGTCGGAATAACTACTGGGGATGCCTTAGCCTCCCGCGGCTCTTTCAAGGCCGGGACCGAGTGCATGTTCGCGCTTACTCCTCTCTTTGCCGATGCGCGACACTATTCATTTGCGTAGGGACCGCAACCGTTATCGCGTCAATATCCTGACAATTTTGCGAAACCAACGGCCTCAGTTCTCCAGCTCATACGGCACGATCCGGCGCACGTGGTGGTCGACGTGCAGGCGGCGCTTGAAGGGGGGAACGGCGCGGCTGGCGCAGTTGGCGCGCTCGCAGATGCGGCAGGAGATGCCGATCGGGGCGAAGGCGCCGGCGTTTTCGAGGTCGAGGTCGTCGGCATAGACGAAGGCGCGGGCGTAGGAGACCTCGCAGCCGAGCGCCAGCGCATATTCCGGCCGCGCCGCACGGAAGCCGCCGCTGCCCTTCGTGGCGTTGGTGGCAAGACAGAGGTAGCGCACGCCGTCCGGCGTCTCGGCGAGCTGGCGCAGGATGCGGCCCGGACGCTCGAACGCCTCGTGGGCGTTCCAGAGCGGACAGGCGGCCCCGAAGCGGGCGAACTGGAACTTCGCCGCGCTGTGGCGCTTGGTGATGTTGCCGGCGCGATCGATGCGGGCAAAGAAGATCGGCACGCCCTTCTGCCCCGGACGCTGCAGCGTGCTGAGGCGATGGCAGACCTGCTCGATCGAGGCGCCGAAGCGGGCGGCGAGAAGCTCCAGGTCATGCCGCAGCTCCTGGGCGGCCTGGAGGAAGGCGCCGTAGGGCAGAAGCAGGGCGCCGGCGACATAGTTCTCCAGCCCCATGCGACAGATTTCCATCGCCTCCTCCGAGCGGAAGCCGGCCGCCTGCACCACCGCGTCGATCTCGCGGGGCACCTTGAGCTGCGCGATCTGCAGCGCCAGCTGGAAGTCGCGGGTCGGGGCTGCGGCATAGGGGCTGATCGTCAGCACGCGCGCCTGCGGATCGTAGCGGCGGATCGCGTCGTCGCCGGCCACGCCGCGCGCGAGGCGGACGCCGAAGGCGCTGTCCAGATGGTCCGCCAGCACGGCGTGGTTGTCACCCCTGCCGATGCCGAGTTCGCCCGCCAGCCGCTCGGCCGCAAGATCGAGCTCGTGGATGTAGTTGTCGACGAAATGGAAGAAGTCGCGCACCTCCTCGTAGGGCGTCGTCTCGGCCGGGCCGCCGGCGCGCCCCAAGGTGGCGTCGAAACTTGCGAGCCGCTCGCTGCTGCGGCGGTAGGCCTGGTGGCAGGCGATCAGCGCGTGCGCCAGCCCCGGCGCGTTCTGGGTGACGAGCTTCAGTTCCTGCAGGCTCGGCGTGTAGGTCTCGAACAGCGGATCCGTCAGCGCCTCCGACAGCGCCGAGAGCAGCCGGTCGTTCTCGCCGACCGAGAGCTCCGCGATGTCGAGCCGGAACTTGTCGGCGAGCGCCAGCAGCACCGCTGCGGAGACCGGGCGCTGGTTGTTCTCGATCTGGTTCAGGTAGCTGGTGGAAATGCCGATGCGATCGGCGAACTGGCTCTGCGTCGTGCCGCTTGCCAGCCTGAGATCGCGGACCTTGCGGCCGATGAAGAGTTTGCCGATCGCCATGGTCCACCGGATTTGCAAATTCGCATTTTCAATTTTGCTTTTTTATATTGCCACATTTGCACCTGTTCAACTGTTTTAAAGTGGCAAATATCGGCATAATGCGCGCTGAAGAAAGTCCAGAGGGAGTGAGGATGCGCCCGATACTCGAACAGTTGCAGGCCCGGCGCGACGAGGCCTATCTCGGCGGTGGCGAGAAGCGGATCGAGGCCCAGCACGGCAAGGGCAAGCTGACGGCGCGCGAACGGCTGGAGGTGCTGCTCGATCCCGGCTCGTTCGAGGAATACGACATGTACGTGACCCATCGCGCGGTCGATTTCGGCATGGCGGCGCAGAAGATCGCCGGCGACGGCGTCGTCACCGGGTGGGGGACGATCAACGGCCGGCAGGTCTACGTGTTTTCCCAGGATTTCACCGTGCTCGGCGGCTCGCTGTCGGAGACGCACGCGCAGAAGATCTGCAAGATCATGGACATGGCGGTTCGCAACGGCGCGCCGGTGATCGGGCTGAACGACAGCGGCGGGGCGCGGATCCAGGAGGGGGTCGCCTCGCTCGCCGGCTATGCCGAGGTGTTCCGCCGCAATGCGGAGGCCTCGGGCGTGATCCCGCAGATCTCCGTCATCATGGGCCCCTGCGCGGGCGGGGCGGTCTATTCGCCGGCGATGACCGACTTCATCTTCATGGTGCGGGATTCCTCCTACATGTTCGTCACCGGCCCGGACGTGGTGAAGACGGTGACCAACGAGATCGTCTCGGCCGAGGAGCTCGGCGGTGCGGGCACGCACACGAAGAAATCCTCGGTCGCCGACGGCGCCTATGAGAACGACATCGAGACGCTGGAAAACGTCCGGCTGCTGTTCGATTTCCTGCCGCTCAACAACCGCGAGAAGCCGCCCGTCCGCCCGTTCCACGACGATCCGGCGCGGCTGGAGGCGCGGCTCGACACGCTGATCCCGGATACGTCCAGCAAGCCCTACGACATGAAGGAGCTGATTCTCGCCGTCGCCGACGAGGGCGATTTCTTCGAGCTGCAGGAGAATTTCGCGAAGAACATCATCACCGGATTCATAAGGCTGGAGGGCCAGACGGTCGGCGTCGTCGCCAACCAGCCGATGGTGCTGGCCGGGTGCCTGGACATCGACTCATCGCGCAAGGCTGCGAAGTTCGTCCGCTTCTGCGACGCCTTCAACATTCCGCTTCTGACGCTGGTGGACGTGCCCGGCTTCCTGCCGGGCGTCGCCCAGGAATATGGCGGCGTCATCAAGCACGGTGCCAAGCTGCTGTTCGCCTATAGCCAGGCGACGGTGCCGATGGTGACGCTGATCACGCGGAAGGCCTATGGCGGCGCCTATGACGTCATGGCCTCGAAGCATATCGGCGCGGACATCAACTACGCCTGGCCGACCGCCGAGATCGCCGTGATGGGCGCAAAGGGCGCCACCGAGATCCTCTACCGCTCCGAACTCGGCCATCCGGAGAAGATCGCGGCGCGGACGCAGGAGTACGAGGAGCGCTTCGCCAATCCGTTCGTCGCCGCCGAACGCGGCTTCATCGACGAGGTGATCATGCCGCATTCCTCGCGCAAGCGGATCGCCCGGGCGTTTGCGAGCCTGCGCAACAAGCAGGTGGACGCGCGCTGGCGCAAGCACGACACGATTCCGTT
Organism: Mycoplana sp. MJR14; assembly: GCF_029210525.1. NCBI lineage: Bacteria > Pseudomonadati > Pseudomonadota > Alphaproteobacteria > Hyphomicrobiales > Rhizobiaceae > Mycoplana > Mycoplana sp. MJR14. Next base: position 207,069 of record NZ_JARGEO010000007.1, on the reverse strand, counting down.
GTGAGAGGCCGGACATGACGCTGCGCGCGCCCTTCCCGCCCCCCTCTCGCCCCACGGCGCCGCTGACGGGCATGCTCGACCGCCTCTGCCAGAACTGGGTCTATGGCGGCGCCCTCGCCGGCGTGCTGATCCTCAGCCTGGCGCCGCTGCTCTTGGCGGACTGGTCCTGGCCGATGATCGCGGTGTTCCTGCAATTGCCCGTCTACATGCTGCACCAGTACGAGGAGCACGACGACGGCCGTTTCGGACGCTTCATCAACGACATGCTGGGAGACGGCAGGACCGTGCTGTCGACCGCGGCGATCTTCGTCATCAACGTTCCCGGCGTCTGGGGCGTCAATGCGGTCTCCATCTGGCTCGCGGCCAGCCTCGGCGTCGGCTTCGGACTGGTCGGCATCTACCTGACGCTCGTCAACGCGGTTGTTCACATCGTGCCGGCGCTGCGTCTTCGCCGGTTCAATCCGGGGCTCGTGACCGCGATCGTCCTCTTCCTGCCGGTCGGCATCTGGGCGCTCTTCGAAGTCGCGGGCGCTCCTGGCGTGACCGGGATCCACCACCTGATCGGACTTGGCTTCGCCGTGCTCATCCATCTCGGCATCGTTGCCTATGTCTTCAACAACCGCAGGCATGCGTTTCGGGAATTATCACGTCCATGATCCAGAAAATCCTCATTGCCAACCGCGGCGAGATCGCCTGCCGCGTCATCAGGACGGCGCGGAAGATGGGCATTGCCACCGTCGCCGTCCATTCCGATGCCGATCGCGACGCGCTGCATGTGCAGATGGCCGACGAGGCCGTGCATATCGGGCCCGCGCCGTCCAGCCAGTCCTACATCGTCATCGAGAAGATCCTGGGGGCGATCCGGCAGACGGGCGCTGATGCCGTGCATCCGGGCTACGGCTTCCTGTCGGAGAACGCCGGCTTCGCCGAGGCGCTGGAGACGGAAGGCGTCACCTTCATCGGCCCGCCGGTCGGCGCGATCCAGGCAATGGGCGACAAGATCACCTCCAAGAAGCTCGCGGCCGAAGCCGGCGTCTCCACCGTCCCCGGCCATATGGGCCTGATCGAGGACGCCGACGAAGCGGTGAAGATCGCGGCGAAGATCGGCTACCCGGTGATGATCAAGGCGTCCGCCGGCGGCGGCGGCAAGGGCATGCGCATCGCCTGGAACGACCAGGAGGCGCGCGAGGGCTTCCAGTCCTCGAAGAACGAGGCGAAGAGCTCGTTCGGCGACGACCGCATCTTCATCGAGAAATTCGTCACCCAGCCGCGCCACATCGAGATCCAGGTGCTCGGCGACAAGCACGGCAATACCCTCTATCTCGGCGAGCGCGAATGCTCGATCCAACGGCGAAACCAGAAGGTGATCGAGGAGGCGCCCTCGCCCTTCCTCAACGAGGCCACGCGCCGCGCCATGGGCGAGCAGGCGGTGGCGCTCGCCAAGGCCGTCGGCTACCACTCGGCCGGCACGGTCGAGTTCATCGTCGACGGCGAGCGGAACTTCTACTTCCTCGAAATGAACACGCGGCTGCAGGTGGAGCACCCGGTCACCGAGCTCATCACCGGCATCGACCTGGTCGAGCAGATGATCCGGGTGGCGGCCGGCGAAAAACTCTCCTTCGGGCAGGACGACGTGACGCTGACCGGCTGGGCGATCGAAAGCCGGCTCTATGCCGAGGATCCCTACCGCAACTTCCTGCCCTCGATCGGCCGGCTGACGCGCTACCGGCCGCCGGCGGAGGGGCGGCATGCGGACGGCACCGTCGTGCGCAACGACACCGGTGTCTACGAGGGCGGCGAGATCTCGATGTACTACGACCCGATGGTGGCCAAGCTCTGCAGCTGGGGGCCCGATCGGAAAGCGGCGGTGGACGCCATGGCCCGGGCGCTGGACGATTTCGAGGTGGAGGGCATCGGCCATAACCTGCCCTTCCTGTCGGCGGTGATGCGGAACGACCGGTTTCGCGAAGGGCGGCTGACGACGGCCTTCATCGCCGAGGAATTTCCGGACGGGTTCGAGGGCGTCACCCCGGACGCGGCGTCGCGCCGGAAGCTCGCCGCCGTGGCGGCCCTCATCAACGACCGGCTGCAGCGCCGGGCGACCAAGATTTCCGGCACGATCGGCAACCACCGCCGCCGGGTGGGTGCCGACTGGGTGGTGGCGCTCGGCGGCGAGCCGATCGCGCTCACGCTCTCGCAGGAAGGCGACGCCTCCCGTATCACCTTCGACGACGGCGCGACGGTGGCGATCCGCAGCGACTGGCTGCCGGGCCAGACGCACGCGACCTTCTTCGTCGACGAGGCGCCGATGGGCGTGAAGGTCAACAAGATCGGTTATGCGCTGCGGCTGCGCTGGAGCGGCATCGACGTGACCGCCCGGGTGCGGGAGCCGCGGGTGGCGGAGCTTGCCAAGCTGATGCCGGTGAAGGTGCCGCCGGATACCTCGCGGATGCTGCTCTGCCCGATGCCGGGACTGGTCACGGCGATCGCGGTCGCCGTGGGCGACACGGTGGAGGCGGGACAGGCGCTGGCGACGATCGAGGCGATGAAGATGGAGAACATCCTGCGTGCCGAAAAACGGGCGGTGGTCAAGCACGTCCCCGTCTCCGTCGGCGCCAGCCTCGCCGTCGACGAGATCATCATGGAGTTCGAGTGAGGGGACGATGCGTCGCCGCCGGCCGTCAATCCTCCGGTCGCAAGAGACGCTTCAGCATATGACGCTGGTGATCCTGGCCACCGAAGAAGACAGCGATGACGCGAATGATTTCGGCAGTGTCGTCGACATGAAAATAGATGATCGCGCGGTTCTTCGTAACGTGACGCAAGCCGGGACCAATGTCCGGGTGAAGGCTTCCCTGGTGCGGTGCGAGCGCCAGGGCCCTCACGTCTTCCTTGAGGGCGTCCACCCGACGGATTGCTGCCTGAAAGGCATCGGAAACCGGCGCTCCGAGCGCAACATGGGAATCGACCAAGTGCCTGAAGATCAGGTTCAGATCCCGGTCACTGTCTTTGGAGCGGATGACCCTATAGGCCATAGGCTTTTCTGTTGGCCTCGATCATCGCCGCGATCTGGCGATCACTCTCCTCCATCGTCAGAAATTCACCCTTCATGCGGTCTTCCACGAGCTGTTTCAGCGCCGCCCGCTCCACGTCCTTCAATTCAGTCTCCTCGCGCAGCAGTTCGAGGCCGCGCTGGACGACGGCGCTCAGGCTCGCATAGCGCCCGTCCTCGACGAGTTTCCGGGCAAAGGCATCCTGCTGGTCGGAAATCGATACGGAAGCTTTCACGGACATGGGGTGTCTCCTGTGTCGGCGAAAGATACTACCAGGTAGCATCCGAATCAAACGCGGCCAAAAAATCTTTCCCCGCTTCATGCCCATGCCCCCGGCCCGGTCCTATACTGGTGTCGCGATCTTCGGACGCGGCCGGCGCCTATTCGGCGCACAGGATGCGGGGCCGCGCCGCCGAACGGGGCGCTGAGAGGTGTCACTTTCGTACCAATCAACGAGGCAGCTTTCAGCGCCCCGTCCGCAGTCCATGTCGATCACCACGGCGCTTTCGGGCGCGCGTGAACGCGATCGCGTATTCAGGAGGAGAAGTCCGTGTCAGACGAAAGCTCGAAGGCTCAAGGCCCAGGTAACGGGAAGGGCGACACGCGCGACCGCGAACACCGGCTTGAACACTGGGAGGCCCTCGCCGAGCGCGAGCTGAAGGCCTCGCCCGAGACGCTCACCTGGCAGACGCCGGAGGGGATCGCCGTCAAGCCGCTCTATACGGCCGAGGACCTGGAAGGCATCGACCACCTCGGCTCCCTGCCCGGCATGGCGCCGTTCGTGCGCGGGCCGCGGGCGACCATGTATGCCGGCCGGCCCTGGACGATCCGGCAATATGCCGGCTTCTCGACGGCGGAGGAATCCAACGCCTTCTACCGGAAGAACCTCGCGGCCGGGCAGAAGGGCCTGTCCGTCGCCTTCGACCTCGCCACCCATCGCGGCTATGACAGCGATCATCCGCGCGTCCTGGGCGACGTCGGCAAGGCCGGTGTCGCGATCGATTCGGTCGAGGACATGAAGATCCTGTTCGACGGCATCCCGCTCGACGAGATGTCGGTGTCGATGACGATGAACGGCGCGGTCATCCCGATCCTTGCGAGTTTCATCGTCGCCGGCGAGGAGCAAGGTGTGCCGCGCGCCGCCCTCTCCGGGACGATCCAGAACGACATCCTCAAGGAGTTCATGGTCCGCAACACCTATATCTACCCGCCGGAGCCCTCGATGCGGATCGTCGCCGACATCATCGCGTTCACGGCGAAGGAGATGCCGAAGTTCAACTCCATCTCCATCTCCGGCTACCACATGCAGGAGGCGGGTGCGACGCTCGTGCAGGAGCTGGCGTTCACCCTCGCCGACGGGCGCGAATATGTACGGGCCGCGCTGGCCAAGGGCCTGAACGTCGACGATTTCGCAGGCCGCCTGTCCTTCTTCTTCGCCATCGGCATGAACTTCTTCATGGAGGCGGCGAAGCTGCGCGCGGCGCGGCTCTTGTGGACGCGCATCATGGAGGAGTTCCAGCCGAAGATGGCCTCGTCCCTGATGCTGCGCACCCACTGCCAGACCTCCGGCGTGTCGCTGGCCGAGCAGGATCCCTACAACAACATCGTGCGCACCGCCTTCGAGGCAATGTCGGCCGCACTCGGCGGCACGCAATCGCTGCATACCAACTCCTTCGACGAGGCGATCGCGCTGCCGACGGAGTTTTCCGCCCGCATCGCCCGCAACACGCAGCTGATCCTGCAGCACGAGACCGGGGTGACGAGGGTCGTCGATCCGCTGGCCGGCTCCTACTATGTGGAGAGCCTGACCAGCGAGCTGGCGGAGAAGGCCTGGGCGCTGATTGGCGAGGTCGAGGCGCTCGGCGGCATGACGAAGGCGGTTGCCGAGGGCCTGCCGAAGCGGATGATCGAGGAGGCGGCGGCACGGCGGCAGGCGGCGGTCGACAAGGGCGAGGAGGTGATCGTCGGCGTCAACAAATACCGGCTGGAGAACGAGCATCCGATCGACATCCTCCAGATCGACAACAGCGCGGTGCGCGCCGCGCAGATCCGGCGGATCGAGGAGACGAAGCGGCGCCGCGACGGGCCTCGCGTGAATGCAGCGCTCGAGGCGCTCGCAGACGTCGCCCGCACCGGCAACGGCAACCTGCTTGCCGCGGCGGTGGAGGCGGCGCGGGAACGGGCCACCGTCGGCGAGATTTCCGACGCGATGCGCCGGGCCTTCGGCGACCATGCCGCGCAGCCGGAGGTCATCCGCGACGTCTACGGCGAGGCCTATCGCGACGAGCCGGAGCTCGCCGTACTGAAGTCACGCATGGCCGGCGTCGCCGACAGGCTCGGCCGGCGGCCGAAGATCATGGTCGCCAAGCTCGGCCAGGACGGGCACGACCGCGGCGCCAAGGTGATCGCCTCGGCCTTCGGCGACATCGGCTTCGACGTGCTTGCCGGGCCGCTGTTCCAGACGCCGGAGGAAGCCGCCGCGATGGCGCTTTCCGAGGACGTCAGCGTGATCGGCGTGTCCTCGCTTGCGGCCGGCCACAAGACGCTTCTGCCGCAACTCATCGACGACCTGAAGAAGCGGGGCGGCGGCGAGGTGATCGTCGTCTGCGGCGGCGTCATCCCGCGGCAGGACTACCAGTTCCTGCAGGACCATGGCGTGGCCGCGGTCTTCGGACCCGGCACCAATGTCATCGATGCGGCCAACTCGGTGCTGGACCTGCTGGAAGGGCGGCGGCGGAACGTCTGAGGCCGGATCGGTCGGCGCCGTTGCGCCCCGGCACATCGCTTGGCCCGTGCCTCGGCGCTCCGCGGTCGGCGGTCGCTCAGGTGCCGACTGCATCGGTCAGGTCATTAGTCGGCTTTCGAATAGGCGATCTTGCGGGCCAGCCAGCAGCCGAGGGTAAGCCCGCTCACCGCGCCCGCATCGTCGCGGTGCACGAGGATCGTCCAGTCGCCGGGGGCCGGCGCGTCCATCGAGCGGCGGCAGGAGAGCTGCCAGACGTCCTCGCCGACCGGGTGGACCGGATGCATGGCGCCCTTGCCGAGGAAGCCCTCGAAGGCGCCGAACCAGGCGCCACCGGCCGAGACGATCTCGAAGGAAGCCTGCAGTTCTTCCGAAACGTAACGGCCGGCGATGTCGTCGCGCAGGCCCGTCCGGATACGGGTGGCAACGGCAGAGAGGTTGTCGCCGGGACGCTCCATGCGGATTGCATCGCCGTCGCGGACAAGCGTCATCGTCACCGAACGGGCGACGCCGTCGGCACCGAGCGCAAGCGTATCGGGCGCGGTGGCGAAGCGCGCCTTCAGCCCGTCATGCACGGTGGACAGGCGCAGCAGCAGGCCGGTCGACGGCTCGAGATAGCTGCCGGCCCATTCCGGCGCCGGGCGCCTGCGGCCGGCCGAGGGCCGCGCGCAGCACGGCGTTCGCGGCGGCATGGGCATCGGCCTCGTGGTTGAACATGACCACGACGGAGAGGCGCTCGGCCGCCGCATGCAGGCGCCTTGCGCGGAAGCCACGCAGCGCGCCGCCATGCCCGGTCAGCGCGATCCCGTCGACGCTCTCGCGGGCGAGGCCGAAGCCGTAGCGCGAGGCCCGGCCATCGGAAAACGGCTGCGGCACCGATATACGGTTGTAGAGCCCGTCCGGATCGTCGCGGCTGCGGTCGATGAAGGCCTCCCAGGCCAGCATGTCGTCGAGCGAGGCGGCGATGCCGGCATCGCCGGACCAGAAGATGCGGTTGACGGCGGCAAAATAGCCGAGGTTGGCATTGCCCTCGTAGCCGACGACGCCGTTCAGCGGATCTGCGGTGTCGGCTGCGAGGATCGCGGTCGCCATGCCGGCCGGCTCGAACAGACGCGTGCGATAGACCTCCGCCAGCGGCATGCCTGCAACCTCCTCGACCAGTTCGCCGAGGATGCGGAAGTTGCCGTTGGAATAGGAATAGCGGCTGCCGGGCTCGAAATGGGTGCGACGCATGCGCGAGAACAATCTGGCGGCATCCTCGCGGGCAAAGACGCCGTCGGCCAGCGCGCCGTGCAGCACCGTCAGCGCCCAGTAGTCGCGCAGGCCCGACTGGTTGGCGCAGAGCTCCGCCACCGTCGGGCGACGCCCTTCGATGTTCGGCAGATGGCGGGCAAGCGCCCCGTCGAGCCTCGCCGGATCGCCGGCGACGTCCAGCAGCGCGGCGCAGGTGAACTGCTTGCTGATCGAGCAGATCGGCAGCAGCGTCTCCGCCGTCATCGGCAGGCGCCGGTCGAGATCGGCAAAGCCCCAGGCGTGGCGCAGGATCACCGCGCCGTCGCAAACGACGCCCACGACGCCGCCAGGACCGGGATAGCGGTCCGGCAGCGCCTTTACGGTGGCTTCGAGGGTGGCGGTGTCGATGCGGGTCATGGGAATCGGCTTCGGGGACAGGAGACGAAACGGCATGCGCGGCCGGGTGCGGCGCGCCGGGACCGTATCGCGGCGGACCAGCGCAGGCAACAGGACCGGTCGAGCCTCCGGCGACAATCGGCCGGGCATCGGGCTCACCACGGCGCGGGTTCTTTTCCTTGCATGCCGCAGCGGGTAGGCTTAGGGCGCTCTTTTCGCCCGACCGCACCCTCGAAAGGACCGCCCATGGACCGCGCCCACGACCCCAGCCAGCTCGAAATGGTGGTGCTGATGACGCCGGACATGGCGAATTTCTCCGGCAAGGTGCATGGCGGAGCGCTGCTGAACCTGCTTGACCGGGTCGCCTATTCCTGTGCCTCGCGCTTCTCCCAGCAATATGCGGTGACGCTCTCGGTCGACCAGGTGGTGTTCCGCCAGCCGATCCATGTCGGCGAGCTCGTGACCTTCCGGGCCTCGGTGAACTATGCCGGCCGCACCTCGATGGAGATCGGCATCAGGGTGGAGGCGGAGAACATCCGCACCGGCGAGCGCCGGCACACCAATTCCTGCTACTTCACCATGGTCGCCGTCGACGCCGACGGCAAGCCGATCCCGGTGCCGCAGCTCGTGCTCGACACGGAGGCCAAGAGGCGGCGCGCCAAGGCCGCCGAGGGCCGCCGGGCGCTGCGGCAGGAGTTCGAGGCGCGGCTCCGGGAAGTGAAGGTGGAGTGAGGCGACGCGCAGCTTCGCTTCCGTCAGAAGCCGCTGAACAGAAAGTCCGTGGCGGCGGTGACGTCATCATAGCGCGCGCCGAGGCTACCCAGTGTCTCGGCAATTTCCTTCACCGATATCGTGCCCATCAGGTGAACCGCCAGGACATAGGAACCGCCGTCAAGTTCGATGACCGGGTTGAGGCGGGTGATCGGCTTCGAAAAGGCTTCCGCGCGAAGCAGCGGCGCAACGACGCGCGTATCCAGAGCGTCCAGAAGATCGGCCTGCAGGTCGACCACCAGCATCTCTCCCGTCCTGAGCCGGTAGATGTCGAAACGGGCCATCAGAATTGCCGATGAGGCGCGAGCGGCAGACCGTGCTTCTCGACATAGTCGTTGGACTGCCTGACCGCTTCGGCATTCTCGTCGCGCCACCGGCGCTCACGCTCGGCGCGGATCGCGCGGGCGATCCCCTCTTCGGCCGCGCGCGAGACGTTGACGTTCAGCGCGCGCGCGGCCGACACAAGGTCTTCGTCCAACGATAGATTGGTCGGCTTGCGAGAGGATCGAGACATGGCCGGACTCCGGATTGATGCGCATATATTATGCGCATCAATCCGGACTGCAAACCCTCACTCGTCGCCCATCTTCAGCGCGGCGATGAAGGCTTCCTGCGGGATCTCGACCTTGCCGAACTGGCGCATGCGCTTCTTGCCTTCCTTCTGCTTTTCCAGAAGCTTGCGCTTGCGGGTGGCGTCGCCGCCGTAGCACTTGGCGGTCACGTCCTTGCGCAGCGCGCGCACCGTCTCGCGGGCGATGATGCGGCCGCCGATCGCGGCCTGGATCGGGATCTGGAACATGTGCTGCGGGATCAGGTCCTTCAGCTTCTCGCACATGACGCGGCCGCGCTTTTCCGCCGCCGAACGGTGGACGAGCATGGAGAGCGCATCGACCGGCTCGGCATTGACGAGGATCGACATCTTGACGAGGTCGCTCTCGCGGTAGCCGAAGAGGTTGTAGTCGAAGGAGGCGTAGCCCTTGGAGATCGACTTCAGCCGGTCGTAGAAGTCGAAGACCACCTCGTTCAGCGGCAGCTCGTAGGTCAGCATCGCGCGGTTGCCGACATAGGTCAGCTCGGTCTGGATGCCGCGGCGGTCCTGGCAGAGTTTCAGGATGCCGCCGAGATATTCGTCGGGGGTGAGGATCGTCGCCTTGATCCAGGGCTCGCGGAATTCGGCGATCTTGACCACGTCCGGCATGTCGGCCGGGTTGTGCAGCTCCTTCTCGGTGCCGTCCGTCATCGTCAGCTGGTAGACGACCGAGGGGGCGGTGGCGATCAGGTCGAGGTCGAACTCGCGCGACAGCCGCTCCTGGATGATCTCGAGGTGCAAGAGGCCGAGGAATCCGCAGCGGAAGCCGAAACCGAGGGCTGCCGAGCTCTCCATCTCGAAGGAGAACGAGGCGTCGTTCAGACGCAGCTTGCCCATGGCCGAGCGCAGTTCCTCGAAATCGGCGGCGTCGACCGGGAACAGGCCGCAGAAGACCACCGGCTGCGCCGGCTTGAAGCCCGGCAGCGCCTCGGCGGTCGGGCGCTTGTCCTCGGTGATCGTGTCGCCGACGCGGGTGTCGGCCACTTCCTTGATCGAGGCGGTGATGAAGCCGATCTCGCCGGGGCCGAGGCTTTCCATCGCCACCATCTTCGGCGTCAGCACGCCGACGCGCTCGATCGAATACTTGGCGCCCGTGCCCATCATACGGATGGTCTGGCCCTTGGTCAGGCGGCCTTCGATGACACGCACCAGCACCATGACGCCGAGATAGGTGTCGTACCAGCTGTCCACCAGCAGCGCCTTCAGCGGCGCCGCCTCGCCACCGGGGCTCCTGGGCGCCGGCAGCTTGTGGACAATCGCCTCCAGCACATCGGGAATGCCGAGGCCGGTCTTGGCGGAGATCAGCACGGCGTCGGACGCGTCGATGCCGATCACCTCCTCGATCTGCTCCTTGATGCGGTCGGGCTCGGCCGCCGGCAGGTCGATCTTGTTGAGGACGGTGACGAGCTCGTGGTTGTTGTCGATCGCCTGGTAGACGTTGGCGAGCGTCTGGGCTTCCACCCCTTGCGAAGCGTCGACGACCAGCAGCGAACCCTCGCAGGCCGAGAGCGAACGCGAGACCTCGTAGGCGAAGTCGACGTGACCGGGCGTGTCGATGAGGTTGAGCACATAGGTTTCGCCGTTGTTCGCCTTGTAGTGCAGGCGGACGGTCTGCGCCTTGATGGTGATGCCGCGCTCGCGCTCGATCTCCATGTTGTCCAGCACCTGCTCGGACATTTCCCGGTCCGCCAGCCCGCCCGTCGACTGGATCAGCCGGTCGGCCAGCGTCGATTTGCCGTGGTCGATGTGGGCCACGATCGAGAAGTTGCGGATATGGTCAAGGGGCGTCGACGAATTGGTGCTCATGGGCGCCATATAGCAGTGCGCCTTGCGGGCGCAAAGCGGTAATTGACCGGCCGTTCTCCCAAATTTCAGGCTGTTGCGCTTCGGCGCGATGCCTCCACTTCCGGGCCGCCCGGGCCCGGAGCCGGCAGGGCCGGAATTGTTACCCGGCGGCGTTGATCCGGCTTGACTCCATTATAGTAGACAATTAAATCCACAATAATGGAACAGAGCGAACCCCCGATCGATGCCGCGATTGCCGAGCGCCTGCGCGTGCTCCGCAACCGTCGCGAACTGACGCTTGACGAACTGGCCGGACGTTCCGGCGTCAGCCGGGCGATGATCTCGCGCATCGAGCGCGGCGAGGCGAGCCCGACGGCGCAATTGCTGTCGCGGCTCTGCGCAGCCCTCGAGGTGACGCTGTCGGCCTTCTTCGCCCCCGAAGGCGACGCGCCGAACCCGCTGTCCCGCCGCGCCGAGCAGCCGGTCTGGCGCGATCCGGAAAGCGGCTACGAGCGCCGGGCCGTCTCCCCGCCGGCAACGCCTTCGCGCGTCGAGGTGATCGACGTCGTCTTCCCGCCCGGAGCCCGGGTCGCCTATCCGCCGGAAACTGCGCGCGAGGGCATGACCCAGCATGTCTGGCTGTTCTCCGGCATGCTCGAGATGACGATCGCCGAGACCACCTACCGGCTGGAGCCGGGCGACTGCCTCTACATGAGCATCACCGAGGGACACGTCTTTCACAATCCGGGCCAGTCGCCGGCGCATTATGCCGTCGTGCTTGATCGTGGCCGCAACTGAAGAGGGGAACCATGGACGAGATCAGGATGCTTGGGCGTGAGGAAGCAAGGCAGCGGATCGAGGAGCTGGCCGACGTGCTGGTGGACTGCGTGATGGGCGGCGCCTCCGTCGGGTTCATGGCGCCCTATGGCCGCGCGGACGCGCTGTCCTTCTGGCAAGGGGTAATCGAGGCGGTGGCGGACGGCGCGACGCTGCTCTTCGTTGCCGAGCGGAACGGCCGCATCGCCGGAACCGTGCAGGTCGGTATGCGGCAGATGCCGAACCAGGGGCACCGGGCCGACATCAAGAAGCTGCTGGTCAAGGAGAGCGAACGCGGCTCCGGCCTTGCCCGGCGGCTGATGGATGCGGCGGAGGACGCGGCGGCGGCCGGCGGCAAGACGGTGCTGGTCCTCGACACGGCGACCGGCAGCCCGGCGGAGACCGTCTACCGCAAGCTCGGCTGGCAATGGGTCGGCGTCATCCCCGACTATGCGCTCTATCCCGACGGTCGCTTCTGCAGCACGACGCTGTTCTACAAGCGGGTCGGCAGCGGCGCGGCAACCGCCTGACCTGCGCGCGGACGGGCGGCCGGCCGGCTCGACCCGGTGGCCGGTTCGCAGGGGCGCGTCATGCCGTCCCATGGTTGCATTTGCGATTGCCAAAACAACGTTTCGGGTTCACCATCCGCCCGCATCCCAAAGAGGAGCGCGCAGGATGGTTTTCGGACCCTCAAGGCCGCCCATCACAGAAGATGTGGCGGAAGTCATCGCCAAGGACGTCAAGGGAAGCGAGGACCATACCCCGCCTTCCGAGACACCGATCGCCTTCATCCGGCGCAAGATCGATCCGACGGTCGCCGTCGACATGCACCCGCGCGTGCGCCGGGTGCTGCTCGGCATCCTGCTTGCGATGCTGGCGCTGATCGTCGTTCTGCTCTTGCGCTGACGACGGCGCGCGTTTGTCCGCGCGCGCCGCAGGCCGCAGCCTACTCGCTGTCGGCGCGGGAGAGCGTTTCCAGCGTCGGCATCGAGGTGATGTTGTAGCCGGAATCGACGTAGTGGATCTCGCCGGTGACGCCGCTCGACAGGTCCGACAGCAGGTACATCGCCGAGTTGCCGACGTCGTCGATCGTGACGGTGCGGCGCAGCGGCGAGTTCTTCTGCTGCCAGGAGAGCATCGCGCGGGCATCGGCGATGCCGGCGCCGGCCAGCGTGCGGATCGGACCGGCCGAGATCGCGTTGACGCGGATGCCGCGCGGACCGTAGTCGGCCGCGAGATAGCGAACCGAAGCCTCCAGCGCCGCCTTGGCGACGCCCATGACGTTGTAGTTCGGCATCACCCGGACCGAGCCGCCATAGGTCAGCGTCAGCATGGTGCCGCCCTCGGTCATCAGATCGGCCGCACGGCGGGCGATCTCGGTGAAGGAGAAGCAGGAGATGACCATGGTGCGGGTGAAATTGTCCCGCGAGGTATCGGCGTAGAGACCCTTCAGCTCGTTCTTGTCGGAAAAGCCGATGGCATGGACGATGAAGTCCAGCCGGCCCCAGCGCGCCTTGATATCGGCCACCACGGCATCCACCGAGGCGATGTCCTCGACGTCGCAGGGGAGCAGGAACTCCGAACCGAGCTCGGCTGCGAGCGGCTTGACGCGTTTGCCCAATGCCTCGCCCTGATAGGTGAAGCAGAGCTCGGCGCCCTGGCCCTCCAGCGCCTTCGCAATTCCCCAGGCGATGGAATGATTGTTCGCGACCCCCATGATCAGGCCGCGTTTTCCCTTCATGATCCCCGTCATTGGTCCGTTATCCGTTGTAGCGCTGGAAGACGAGCGTCGCGTTCGTCCCGCCGAAGCCGAAAGAGTTGGAGAGCGCGATGTCGATCTTGGCGTCGTCGATACGCTTGCGCACGATCGGCATCCCCTCGAATTCCGGATCGAGTTCCTGGATATGCGCGCTTTCGCCGATGAAGCCGGCCTGCATCATCAGGAGGCTGTAGATCGATTCCTGCACGCCGGCAGCGCCCAGCGAGTGGCCGGTCAGCGACTTGGTCGACTGGATGTGCGGGACACGATCGCCGAAGACTTCGCGGATCGCGCCGATCTCCTTGCTGTCGCCGACGGGCGTGGAGGTGCCGTGGGTGTTGATGTAGTCGACGTCGCCCTTCACGGTGGCAAGCGCCTGGCGCATGCAGCGCACCGCACCCTCGCCGGAGGGGGCGACCATGTCGTAGCCGTCCGACGTGGCGCCGTAGCCGACGATTTCGGCATAGATCCGGGCGCCGCGGGCCTTGGCATGCTCCAGCTCTTCCAGGACCAGCACGCCGGCGCCGCCGGCGATCACGAAGCCGTCGCGGTTGACGTCGTAGGCGCGCGAGGCGGTATCGGGCGCATCATTGAACTTCGAGGACATGGCGCCCATGGCGTCGAAGAGGTTCGACATCGACCAGTCGAGGTCCTCGTGGCCGCCGGCGAACATGATGTCCTGCTTGCCCCACTGGATCATCTCCGCGGCATTGCCGATGCAATGCGCCGAGGTCGAGCAGGCCGACGAGATCGAATAGTTGACGCCATGGATCTTGAACCAGGTGGCGAGCGTCGCCGATGCCGTGGACGACATCGCCTTCGGCACGGCGAACGGGCCGATGCGCTTCGGGCTGCCGTTCTTCAAGGTGATGTCGGAGGCCTCGACGATGGTCCGGGTGGACGGGCCGCCCGAGCCCATGATGATGCCGGCACGCTCGTTCAGCGCGTAGTCCTTCTCTTCGAGACCGGAATCGGCGATCGCCTGTTTCATGGCGACATGGTTCCAGGCGCCGCCCTGCGACAGGAAACGCATGGCACGGCGATCCACCAGCTCGGTCGTGTCGATGTTCGGCGCACCCCAGACCTGGCACTTGAAGCCGTGCTCGGCGAAATCCTTGGAGAAGCTGATGCCGGACTTTGCCTGACGCAACGATTCGGTCACCTCCGCCGCGTCGTTTCCGATCGACGATACAATACCAAGACCCGTGACAACTACCCGTCTCATCTGCTTAAACCTCTGTGATCATTGAGCCCGGCTGACGACCGTTTGACGGCCTCAGGCGGCCTTTTCCTTCGACAGGCCGACGCGCAGATCGGTTGCCTGGTAGATGGTCTCGCCGTCGGCCTTCAGCCAGCCATCGGCCGTGCCGAGCACGAGCCTGCCGCGCATGACGCGCTTGAAATCGATGCCGTACTGCAGAAGCTTGGTGTGCGGGCGAACCATGCCCTTGAACTTCACCTCGCCGGTGGAGAGCGCCATGCCGCGCCCTTCCTCGCCGAGCCAGCCGAGGAAGAACCCCGTCAGCTGCCACATGCCGTCCAGCCCGAGGCAGCCCGGCATGATGGGGTTGCCCTCGAAATGGCACGGGAAGTACCAGTCGTCCGGCTTCACGTCGTACTCGGCGCGAATATAGCCCTTGTCGTGCGCCCCGCCCGTCTCCGAGATTTCGGTGATGCGGTGGACCATGAGCATCGGCGGCAGCGGGAGCTGCGCGTTGCCGGGGCCGAACAGTTCGCCGTGTGCACAGGTGAGGATCTCTTCGTAGGTGAAGCTCGATTGCCTGGTCGTCATGGGCTGTTTCTTCCCGGTCCTTGGTTCTTTGTTCTAGCTTTAGAGCAGGACCGGGCCAAAATGAAGCTTTGGCCGCTCGCTGCACCGGCTGCGCCCGGCCTCCCCGTTGCGGGGCATGCCAGAGTGGATTTTGCGTTTCGCATACATGATGACCGGCCTTACAGCTAGTCCTAAGTGCTCGCTTGCGGCGCAAAGCATTGGTTTTCCGCATCCTGCAACATTGTCGCGCCGCGCAAAACTATTGAATCCGTTCGCAGCAAAAGTTATATCGAAACGTCAAGATTGTTCTGCAAGATCGGGCGAACGGATTCGTCAACCATGGTGCATGTCGGAGAATTGAGTGTGGAGACCCGGTTGCGGGACTGTGGGCTTAGGCCCACGCGCCAGCGCATCGCGCTGGCCGACCTGCTCTTTGCGAAGGGCGACCGGCACCTGACGGTGGAAGAACTGCACGAGGAAGCGGTCGATGCCGGCGTGCCGGTTTCGCTGGCCACCGTCTACAACACCCTGCATCAGTTCACGGAAGCCGGGCTTGTCCGCGTGCTTGCGGTCGAGGGCTCGCGCACCTATTTCGACACCAACACCTCCGACCACCACCACTTCTTCATCGAGGGTGACAACGAGGTGCTGGACATTCCGGTCAGCAGCATCGAGATCGGCAATCTGCCGGAGCCCCCGGAAGGCATGGAGGTCTCCCATGTCGACGTCATCATCCGCCTGCGGCCGAAGAAGGACCGCTGACGGCTCCCGGGCGAGCCCGCCAGCACAATCCAGCGCAAGCACAATCCAGCGCAAGTCATCTACATGACATCGTCGGGATGGCGTCCCGGTTGATGCCTGTAGACCGGGATGCACCAGGCGAAGCGCAAGGCCCCGCCGCGCACGGCAAAGGCCGCCAGCGCGCCGATCACCGAAGCCATTGCGAGCGACGCGCCGGCAAAGGTCAGGGCGGTGAAGACCGCTGCCCCGCAGAGGGCTGCCGTCACGTAGATCTCGGGGCGGAGCAGCACGGAAGGCTCGCCGGCGAGGAGATCGCGCAGGATGCCGCCGACGCTCGCCGTCATGACGCCGGTGGTGATCGCCACCGTCGGCGATCCGGTGGCCGCCAGTCCCTTCGCCGCCCCCATGACGCTGTAGGCCGAAAGCCCGATCGCATCGAGCCAGAGCAGCAGCCGGTATCGGGATTCGAACAGGTGCGCGGTGAAATAGACGATCAGCCCGACGCCGCAGCAGACGAGCAGATAGGTCGGATTCGTCACCCAGAACACCGGCGCAGCACCGAGGACGAGATCGCGGAACGTGCCACCGCCGACACCGGTCGCGGCCGCCAGGAAGAGAAAGCCGATGATGTCGAGCTGCTTGCGCGAGGCCGACAGCGCCCCGGTCGCCGCGAAGACCGCAACGCCGGCATAGTCGAGCAGTTCCAGGATCGTCACGCATCCCTCCCCATACGGTCCGCAGCCAAGCCTCGCGACAGCTTGGTCGGGCAAAGATGCAGCCTGCCCGGGGCGCCAGGTCGCCGCCAGACGCTATTTTGACCGATCCGGATATCAAGGAAAGGCCCTGAATGATGTTTTCCCGTTCGGTGCTTCGCATTCTCCTCCTGCCCGCAGCCCTGTTTCTTTCCCCGGCAGCCCAGGCGGCGCCGATTCTCGACGACGCCATCGCCCACGAGAAGGCGGCGGTCGGCGAGCAGTGCAAGACGGCAAGCTACGGCGGCGATTTCGCCCGCCCCATCGACTTCAACAATGACGGGATCGAAGACGTCATCACCAACCTCGGCGCGGTCAACTGCGACGGGGTCGACGGCAAGCTCTGCGGCGAGGTCGGCTGCCCGCACAATTTCTACGTCGGCGTCGCCGAGGGCGGCTACGTGCTGATCGGCAGCGCGGATCTCTATGGCTACGAACTGAAGAAGCGCTACGGCAACCTCGTCTTCGAGATGAAGGCCAATGCCGTGTCCTGCGACCGCGACGACGGCGAATACTGCATCATCACCACCCGTGTGCGGGGCCTGCGCTTCGACACGATCTCCAAGCGGTGAAGCCGGTCATTCCGGCAGGAGCGTCTCCGTGCGACCCGCGAGATAGTAGGCCGCAAGCCCGATCCATTCGCGGATGGCGGTGGTCGTCAGCTGGGCATTGGCCGACGGCTGGGTGAAATCGAGCTTCAGCGACGCAACGCCGCTCGTGCGGTAGTCGGTCGGCCAGGGGACGGCCGACAGCCCCGCCTTGCGGAACAGCCCGACGGCGCGCGGCATGTGGAAGGCGGAGGTCACGAGCAGGCAGCCGTCGAGCCCGTGCCGCCGGAGCAGGTCCCTGGTGTTTTCGACGTTCTCGAAGGTGGTGCGCGAGGCCTCCTCCTGGATCAGCCGGGCCGGCGAGATACCGTAGGCGCCGAAGAAGGCGGCCGACACCGCGGCATCGCCGGCATACCGGCCGCTGAAGGATCCGTCACCGCCGGAGACGAGCACCCGCGCCTCGGGATAGGCCTGCAGCAGGCGAAGGGTTTCGACGAAGCGGTCGCCGGCCTGGTTCAGCTCGACGCCGCCGCGGGCGGAGATCACCTCGGCCTCGAAGCTGCCGCCGAGCACGATGATGCAGCGCGGCCCCTCGACCGGCAGGGCCGACCGGCCAAAGCGGTTTTCCAGCGCCTGCAGCATCACCGTCCCCGCGCTGGTATAGAGCGTGACGAAGAGGATGCCGGCGGAGAGCAGGAGGAACGTGGCCTGCAGGCGTCGCCAGCCGACCCATCCGAGCACCAGGGCGATGACGACGGCGAAGAAAGCCAGCGACAGCGGCTGGGCGGCCAGCCAGAAAAACTTGGATGCGTAGTAACTCAATGGTGCTCCGTCGACGGCACAGGTCCGGCCGGATGCCGAATCGATGCGCCCGAGGGAAACATGCGGGCCCTGTCATGAAAAGGCCCGGCGGCATGCCAGGCCATGACATCGATGTGATCGCCCGCCCGTCCTGTTGCCTTTATTGCCACCTTCGCGACCGGGTAGGCGTCAGCGCCGGCCCCACAGAACCTTGAAGCGGGCGTTGCGGCAGACTTCGCCGCTCTCCTTGAAGGCTTCCTTGAGCACCGGCTCGTAGGGGAGGCCGCGATTGGCGACGAGGAGCAGGCGCCCGCCCGCCTTGAGCGACGTCGCGGCCATGCGGATCATGCCGGCACCCAGCCCGTGGTCGGCCGCATGGCCTTCGTGGAAGGGCGGGTTCATGACGATCAGGTCGTAGTGATCGCGCGGCTGCTCGGCCGTCAGGTCCTGCCAATAGAAGCGGGTCGGGACGTCCGGGCAGTTCTCGGCCATGTTCTCCTTCGCCACCTCCAAGGCATTGTAGTCGGCCTCGAACAGGTCGATCCCCTTCAGGCCGGGCGCGCGCTCGGCGAGCAGCACGGAGAGATAGCCCCAGCCGGCGCCGAAATCGGCGGCATGGCCGCGGAAATCCTCCGGGATACGGGTTGCGAGCAGTTCCGAGCCCTCGTCGATGCGGTCGTGCGAGAACATGCCGGGTGCCGCTGTAAAGCGGCCCTCGACGCGGACGGCGCGCGCGGCCAAGGCCTGCACCTGCTCTGCGACATCCGCCGGGCGGGTGAACCAGAAGGCGACGCCATGGTATTTCGGCGCGTGGTCGCCGCCGAAGCCGAAGCGGTCGATGCGCTTGCGCAGCGACTGGATGCCGTCTTCCTTGCCGCCGGCAATCACGATCGTCCCACCCGCGCGCACGCGCTTGAGCGCCTCGGCGATGTTGTTCTCGTTTGCGCCCTTGTGCTTGCCGCAGAGCACCAGCGCGCCGTCGTAACCCTCGCCCGCGACCGTCGGCGTCACCTGGGCGCGCGCCGCCTCCAGCGCCCGGTAGAGCGGGCGGAGCGGCTGCACGGCCTCGATGCCGGCCGCAAATCCCTCGGGCAGGCGTTGCCCGGCCTCGGCGTTCAGGAAAAGGAAGCGCTGCCCCTCCCCCGGCAGGTCCAGCAGACCGGCGGCGAAGGGATGGTAGAGGGTCTTAAGCGCGTCGCGGCTCATCACGGGTTCTCTTTGTTCGGGGGCGAGCGCGGCAGGTCCGCGTCATCGGTATCGGGTGGTGCTGATACGAAAAGAGGCGCGGAGCATTCGCTCCGCGCCCCATGGATCGGTCAGTCAGAGCTTACTCGGCAGCTTCGCCGCCGTCGCTCTTCTTTTCGGCCGCGAGTTCCTTGCCGGTCGACTGGTCGACGACCTTCATGGAGAGGCGGACCTTGCCGCGCTCGTCGAAGCCCATCAGCTTGACCCAGACCTTGTCGCCTTCCTTGACCACGTCGGAGGTCTTGGCGACGCGCTCGGAAGCGAGCTGCGAGATGTGCACGAGGCCGTCACGCGGGCCGAAGAAGTTGACGAAGGCGCCGAAGTCGGCGGTCTTGACGACCGTGCCTTCATAGATCTGGCCGACTTCCGGTTCCGCGACGATCGAGTGGATCCACTTGCGGGCCGCCTCGATCTCCTTGGCCGAGGACGAGGCGATCTTGATGGTGCCGTCGTCTTCGATGTTGACCTTGGCGCCGGTCTTTTCGACGATCTCGCGGATGACCTTGCCGCCCGAGCCGATGACTTCGCGGATCTTGTCGACCGGGATGTTCATCACTTCGATGCGCGGCGCGAACTCGCCGAGTTCGGAGCGGCCCTCGGTGATGGCCTTGGCCATTTCGCCGAGGATGTGCTTGCGGCCACCCTGCGCCTGGTGCAGCGCGACCTTCATGATCTCCTCGGTGATGCCGGCGATCTTGATGTCCATCTGCAGCGAGGTGATGCCGTCGGCCGTGCCGGCGACCTTGAAGTCCATGTCGCCGAGGTGATCTTCGTCACCCAGAATGTCGGAGAGAACCGCAAAGCGGTCGCCTTCGAGGATCAGGCCCATGGCGATACCGGCGACCGGCTTTGCCAGCGGAACGCCGGCGTCCATCAGGGCGAGCGAGGTGCCGCAGACGGTTGCCATCGAGGACGAACCGTTGGATTCGGTGATCTCGGAGACGACGCGCAGCGTGTAGGGGAACTGCTCGGCGGTCGGCAGCATCGGGCGGATGGCGCGCCATGCGAGCTTGCCGTGACCGATTTCGCGGCGGCCCGGGGACCCCATGCGGCCCGTCTCACCGACCGAATAGGGCGGGAAGTTGTAGTGCAGCAGGAAGCGTTCCTTGTACATGCCGGTCAGGCTGTCGACATACTGCTCGTCCTCGCCGGTGCCGAGGGTGGCGACGACGATCGCCTGGGTCTCGCCGCGGGTGAACAGCGCCGAACCGTGGGTGCGCGGCAGGATGCCGACTTCGGAAACGATCGTGCGGACGGTCTCGAGATCGCGGCCGTCGATTCGGCTCTTGGTGTCGAGGATGTTCCAGCGGACGATCTTGGCCTGCAGATGCTTGAAGACGGCGGCGATCACTTCGGCGTTGTACTTCGGCTCGACGCCTTCGGGCAGGAAGTGTGCCTTGACCTTGGCCTTGACGGCGTCGACGGCAGCGTAGCGATCGGCCTTCTGGGTGATCTTGTAGGCGGCGCGAAGATCGGCTTCGGCAAGGCCCAGCATTTCGGCTTCGAGTTCCGAAAAGTCTTCGGGGGTGAACTCGCGCGGTTCCTTGGCAGCCACTTCGGCGAGCTTGATGATCGCGTCGATGACCGGCTGGAAGCCCTTGTGGCCGAACATGACGGCGCCGAGCATGACCTCTTCGTTCAGTTCCTTGGCTTCCGATTCCACCATCAGAACGGCGTCCTGGGTACCGGCGACGACGAGGTCGAGAACCGACTCGTCCATCTCGTCGAGATGCGGGTTCAGCACGTACTCGCCGTTGATGTAGCCGACGCGGGCGCCACCGACCGGGCCCATGAACGGAACGCCGGAGAGTGTCAGGGCAGCCGAGGCGGCGACCATCGACAGGACGTCCGGGTTGTTCTCGAGGTCATGCTGGACGACGGTGACGACGACCTGGGTGTCGTTCTTGTAGCCTTCCGGGAAGAGCGGGCGGATCGGGCGGTCGATCAGGCGCGAAACGAGGGTTTCGTTCTCGCTCGGCCGGCCTTCGCGCTTGAAGTAGCCGCCCGGGATCTTGCCGGCGGCGTAGGTCTTTTCCTGGTAGTTGACGGTCAGCGGGAAGAAGTCTTGGCCGGGCTTCGGCGCCTTGGCCGAGACGACGGTGGCGAGGACCACGGTCTCGCCGTAGGTGGCGAGAACGGCGCCGTCAGCCTGGCGGGCGATCTTGCCGGTCTCGAGCTTGAGCGGACGACCCGCCCATTCGATTTCAACCGTATGGGTATCGAACATGTCTTGTCCTTACGTGGTTGCGGAGATGCGCACCGCCGCCTTGTCGGCGCAGGTGGCTCTATCCGCATGCATGACGCATCATGGGCAAGACAACGGGAGGCTTCGCATTCTGGCCACACCACCCGGCAAACGGCGCTTCCCGCCGCGCCGGATACAGGCGAGCGCCTGAAGCATCCTGCAATCCTGCCCCATGACAGGTCATCGGTTGTTCCGCAGGTCCGGCCCATCCGGCCTGCTGGAGTTTCGAGTTCCGATGTCCGGAACGTCTGCGGAAACAGTCCCGCAGATAGCGCTGACGGGCGTCCCGCGAGGAACGCCCGTCAGAATTGGTTAGCGGCGGATGCCCAGGGCAGCAATCAGCTTGCTGTAGCGGGCTTCGTCCTTCTTCTTGAGGTAGTCAAGAAGCGAGCGGCGGCTGGACACCATCGTCAGAAGGCCACGACGGGAGTGGTTGTCCTTCTTGTGACCCTTGAAGTGTTCCGTCAGGTTGTTGATGCGCTCGGTGAGGATGGCAACCTGGACTTCCGGAGAACCGGTATCGCCTTCGACGGTCGCGTATTCCTTGATCAGCGCAGCCTTGCGCTCGGCAGTGATCGACATCGGATGATCCTTTCTGAAATGGAGGACTTGGGTCGCCAATCGCCGGGATGTCGTCCAGCGATGGCCATGAAGGCAGACGGACCGGGTCCGCGTGCTGGCGCTGCCTATAAACCATTCAACGAGGAAATGGAAGGGCCGTCAGATTGTGCATTCCCGGGCACGGATGCACCGCAGCGCCTCAGCCTTCGCCGTCCGCCCCGTCCCCGGAGGCGAGATCGTTCCGCAACTGCGAGAGCGGGATCCAGACCCGCCATTCGATGCCGTCGGCATGCATCAGCCGTTCCAGCTCGGCCTGCAGCGCCATGCCGAGCATGCGCTCCAGCACGAGGCTGCCGAAACCCTTGCGCTCGGGCCCTTCGGCGGGCGGTTCGATATCGGCGCCACGCTCGCGCCAGACGAGGGCAAGCCGGTCGTCGGCAATCGACCAGGAAAGGTCCACCGTGCCGCGATCATTGGCGAAGGCGCCGTATTTCGAGGCGTTGGTGGCGAGCTCGTGCAGCGCCATGCCAAGCGTCTGGGCGGTCTGGCTGTCGAGGCGGACGGACGGCCCGGCGATGCGCACGCGGGCGGCATCGTCGGGCGTGAAGGGTTTCAGCTGGTTGCGCGCCAGTTCGGCCAGTTCCACGCCCTGGGCGGCATGGGCGATCATCAGGTCGGTGGAGCGGGCCAGTCCGGCGACGCGCTTGCGGAAGGCGTCGGCAAAGGCGGTGGCGGATTCGGCGGTGCCGGCCGACTGGTTCAGCATGGCCTGGATCACCGTCAGCTGGTTCTTCGAGCGATGCGCCACCTCGCGCATCAGGAAGCGCACCTCGTTCTCCGCCCGGACGCGCGCCTCGGCAGCCTCGGAGAGGGCCCGCGAGACGGTGTCGAGCTCGGTGATGACATGGCGGCGCGGCGGCACGCCTTCGCCCATGCCGAGCCGCGTCGCATCGCTCGCCAGGAGCTTGACGTCGCGCGAGACCACCCGGGCGATCAGCATGGCCGCACCGGCGGCAAGGCCGGCGAAGATGGCGCCGCCCGCGGCCAGCCAGACGAAGGAGGAGGTGGCCGGCGCCTGCACGTCGGACGCCTTGGCCCAGGCGACGATGCGCCAGCCGGTGAGCGCCGAGAAATCCGTCACGATCTGGTAGTCGGTGTTGTCGTGCCGGATATTGGCGACGCCGATCCTCAGCGCCGGCACGAGCGGCAGGAAGAACGGCCTGCCGACTGCCGCCGCACCATCGGTGGAAACGATCACGGTGCCGGCATCGTCGACCACCGCCGCGTTCCATCCCGGCGACAGGATCTCCCTGTTCACGACACTGGTGAAGCTCTCGGCGTTCTGCGTGAGCGTCAGCAGCACCTGCTCGCCGGTCGGCAGCGTCACCGGCATGTGGACGTTGAACACCCACTTCTGCGCCGTCTGTCCGAAGAAGATGTTCGAGACGGCGGGCTCGCCGCTGGCAAAGGCCTTGTCGGCGGTCACCCGATCCGGCGTCTCGCCGAGAAAGGTGCCATAGGGCACGCGGGTGTTCAGGCGCTGCCGGTAGTTCCGGTCGATCACCAACAGATAGGAATTCGTTCCGGCCAGCGCCTTTTCCGCCTGCTCCTGCAGGCCGGGCAGGTCGTTGCGCGCCAGTTGCTCGGAGGTGGTGAAGAAGGCGAGCGTGGACAGCATGGAGGTGATCTCCCGCTCCACCACCCGGCTCACGGCGCCGGTGGAGGTCCGCAGCAGCGATTCCTGCACGCGTTCCTGCGCCTCGTTGGCGCGGTTCAGGACGATGGCGGCAAAAATGAAGGCCGGAACGATGGCGAGCAGGATCAGCCAGACCAGGTAGAAGACGACCGGATGACGCATGCGGGCGCGCCAGTCCGCCACTCCCTTGCCGGTCGCGGGTGCCGATACCCGTTCCTTCGTGCCCAAGACCGTCACCCGATCTCCCTTCCACTCCGGCGCGTCCCAAAGCGCGTCGCGAGCCTCCGGGTTCGCTTTCCGCGCTTCAAGTCCCTGGTTTGTCGCATGTCGCTGTCGCAAGACCGCTGTGCACTCGTGCGCGACATGCTTTCGGCGAGCGGCGCCCGGCCGCCGGTGGCGGGCCGGAATCCGTCTGCGGCTCTATTGAGCCCGTGGGGATGCGCGAAATCAAGGCGCAACGTCGATCAATGTTCGACGCGGGAGGAATATCGGCGGTCCGCCGGCACCGATCAAGTCCCGAGCGAATGTGCTGCGGGCAAATTCCTTAGCCGGCGAACACGCGCTTCGGACGGAATTCGCCGCCGCCGACCTCGCCGATCGCCACCAGCCTGCCGCGCGCGGTCGCATAGGCCTCGTCGGCGGAGACCGGGGCATCGCGGCCGCGCAGGATGATCGGGTTGCCCATGCGCAGGCGGTGGGCCTGGTCGTCGTTGACGACGATCTGCGGCAGGTTCGACAGCGCCTCGCCGGTATCGATCAGGAACGCATCGAGCGCTGCGAGCCGCTCGGCCTCGTCCTCGATTTCTTCCAGCGCGGTCAGGTCGGACAGGGGCACCATCGCGTCCTCGCCGAAGGGCGCGACGTAGGTGCGGCGCAGCTCGGAGATGTGGCCGAAGCAACCGAGGTCGCGGCCGAAGTCGCGGGCGAGCGCGCGCACATAGGTGCCCTTGCCGCACTCGACCTCGAACCGGGCGGAATTCACACCCGGGCAGCCGAGAAGGGTCAGGCGATGGATCTCCACCTCGCGCGAGGGGATCTCCACCGTCTCGCCGTCGCGGGCGATGTCATAGGCCCGCTCGCCGTCGATCTTGATCGCCGAGAACTGCGGCGGCACCTGCTGGATCACGCCGGTGTAGCCCGGCAGCAGGGCCTGGATCTCGTCCGCCGCCGGACGCTTGTCAGAGGAACGGGTCACGTCGCCCTCGAGATCGTCGGTCGCGCGCTCCTCGCCCCAGGTGACCGTGAATTCGTAGATCTTCCGCCCGTCCATGACATAGGGGACGGTCTTGGTCGCATCGCCGAGCGCGATCGGCAGCATGCCGGAGGCGAGCGGATCGAGCGTGCCGGCATGGCCGGCCTTCTGGGCCTTGAACAGCCACTTGATCTTGGAGACGGCCTCGGTGGAACCGAAGTCGAACGGCTTGTCGAGGATCAGCCAGCCGGAGACCGTGCGGCCCTTGGGTTTGCGAGGTTTGGACATCGTTATTTCTGTTGTTCTTCGTCGGTGTCGTCGAGGTCGCGTGCGACCTCCGGCGAGCGCAGGAGCTCGTCGATCTTCTTGTAGTTGTCGAAGCTGGTGTCGTCGCGGAAACGCACCTCGGGCATGTATTTCATCTGCCTGAGCTGCGGGCCGAGCCGGCCGCGGATGAACCTGGCATTGCGGTTGAGCGCCTCGATCACGGCCGCGTGGTCGGGCACGCCGAGCGGGGTGACGTAGGCGGTCGCATGCTTCAGGTCGGGCGACATGCGCACCTCGGAAATCGAGATCACGGTCTTCTCGATCAGCGGGTCGCGCACTTCGCCGCGCTGCAGCACCTGGGTGATCGCGGCACGGACCTGTTCGCCGACGCGCAGCATGCGCTGCGAGGGCGCGGAGGACGTTGCTCTGGTCATTGTTCTTCTCTGTTTGCCGACAATCGGCCACGGGGGTCGAACCCATCAAAGGCTGGGCAAATGAACCCTTTTTATGGATACGTCAAGCATTGATCTGTCCATTTCGTAACGCAGCCCGACAGAAGCGAAGAAAGGCGTCATCATCTTCTGCGGAAGAAAAGGCCGAGCGCGGCACCGCAATGTAGTAATCAAGCGAATGTACTATCACGAAATACGCAGGCAATTCGACAAAATCTGAAACCTGTTTCCAGCTCAACACGCTCCTCAAGCCAGTCACCTCACCGACAACAACTTGACCATCTACTTCCATTCGAAGCGGCAAAGATTTCAATAAGTTATTTTGCCGAAAGGAACATGTATATGGAACAATGACGCCAATTATCAATACAATAACAAAAAACAACGTAAAAGAATAATACCCAGAGACCGTTTCACCAATGAAAAATTGAACGAGACCCTGAGCCAAGGGCAGCAGAACTAGGGAAACGACAGCAAGGAACAGGCCATACATGGCAATGACAAAGACATCGAACAACCAAAAGAAAGCTCTTCCGAAGAGGGATCGCTTCCGCCTGTAGGCCTCAAGCTGCCATTTGCTCTGCTTGACGTCCTTCATGGTCCACGGTGCGTCAATATGCCAAGAGCCATCCACCAATCTGGCGGATGGCTCCGGAAGATATTCAGCTCTTACGTTCGACATGCCTCTTACAGCGTGCGCGTCACATGCTCCACGCGGAAGCACTCGATCGTGTCGCCGGCGCGGATGTCCTCGTAATTCTCGAAGGCCATGCCGCACTCCTGGCCGGACTGGACTTCGGAGACCTCGTCCTTGAAGCGCTTGAGCGTCTTGAGCTTGCCTTCGTGGATGACGACGTTGTCGCGCACGAGACGGACGCCCACCCCACGCTCGACCTTGCCTTCCGTGACACGGCAGCCTGCGACCTTGCCGACCTTGGTGATGTTGAACACCTCCAGGATCTCGGCATTGCCGAGGAAGGTCTCGCGCCGTTCCGGCGACAAGAGGCCCGACATCGCCGACTTCACGTCATCCACCAGGTCGTAGATGATGTTGTAGTAGCGGATCTCGATGCCCTGGCGCTCGGCCAGGCTGCGCGCCTGGGCATTCGCACGGACGTTGAAGCCGATGATCGCCGCGTTCGACGCCTCGGCGAGCGAGATGTCGGATTCGGTGATGCCGCCTGCGCCGGAATGGACGATGCGGGCACGGACCTCGTCGGTGCCGAGCTTCTCCAGCGCGCCGGCGATCGCCTCGATCGAGCCCTGCACGTCGCCCTTGATGACCAGCGGGAACTCCTTCATGCCGGAGGTGTGGAGCTGGGTCATCATCTGCTCGAGCGAGCCGCGCGAACCGGACTGGCGGGCAACCTGCTTCTCGCGGGCGAGGCGCTGGCGGTACTCGGAGATCTCGCGGGCGCGGCTCTCGTTCTCGACGACGGCGAACTTGTCGCCCGCAGCCGGCGTGCCGGACAGGCCGAGGACCTCCACCGGGGTGGACGGGCCGGCGGACTTCACGTGCTCGCCCCGGTCGTTGACCAGCGCACGCACGCGACCCCACTGGTCACCGGCGACGATGATCTGGCCGGGCGTCAGCGTGCCCTTCTGGACGAGCACCGTCGCAACCGCACCGCGACCGCGGTCCAGCTCGGCTTCGACGACGACGCCCTCGGCGGTGCGGTCCGGGTTGGCCTTGAGATCGAGGATTTCGGACTGCAGCAGGATCGCCTCGAGCAGCTTGTCGAGGTTGGTGCCGTTCTTGGCCGAGACCTCGACGTCGAGCACCTCGCCGCCCATGGATTCGACGAAGACCTCGTGCTGCAGCAGCTCCGTGCGGACCTTCTGGGCATTGGCCGTCGGCTTGTCGATCTTGTTGATCGCCACGATGATCGGCACGCCGGCCGCCTTGGCGTGGTTGATGGACTCGATCGTCTGCGGCATCACGCTGTCGTCGGCGGCGACGACCAGGATGGCGATGTCGGTCGCCTGCGCACCGCGGGCACGCATGGCGGTGAACGCGGCGTGGCCGGGCGTGTCGATGAAGGTGATCTTGTTGCCGTCCTGCTCGACCTGATAGGCGCCGATGTGCTGGGTGATGCCGCCGGCTTCGCCGGCGACCACGTTGGCATGGCGGATCGCATCGAGAAGCGAGGTCTTGCCGTGGTCGACGTGGCCCATGATGGTGACGATCGGCGGGCGCGGCTGCATCTCGGCGTCGGCGTCGGCGACGTTGAAGATGCCTTCCTCGACGTCGGATTCGGAGACGCGCTTGACGGTGTGACCGAATTCGCCGGCGATGAGCTCGGCCAGGTCGGCGTCGATCAGGTCGCCCGGCTTCATCATCTGACCTTCCTTCATCAGGTACTTGATGACGTCGACGGCGCGTTCGGACATGCGCTGCGACAGTTCCTGAATGGTGATGGTCTCGGGCAGGATGACCTCGCGCGAGATCTTCTCACGCGTTTCCTGCATCATGGAGCGCTTGAACTTCTCCTGGCGGCGGCGGATCGAAGCGAGCGAGCGGCCGCGCTGCGCGCCGTCCTCGTCGGTCGACGCCGTCGTGAGCGTCAGCTTGCCCTGGCGGCGGCCTTCATCGCCCTTGGGGCGGGCCGGAACCTTGGCCGGCTCCGGACGCGTGACCTTGCCGCGCACGGGGGCACCCGCGCCACGCGGGCCACGGCTGTCGTCCTCGTCGATCTCGCGACGGCCGCGCACGCCGGCGGGCGCCGGGGTCGCTGCAGCCGGCGTCGCAGGCCGGGCGACGGCCGGGCGCGGGGCGACGGCGGGCGCGGCTTCCGCGGCTGCGACCGGAGCTGCGGCTTCCGCCTCGACGGTCTCGCCGCGGGCCTCTGCGGCTGCCTTGCGCTCGGCCTCTTCCTTCTCGCGCTGGATGCGGGCTTCTTCCTCGGCCTTGCGGCGGGCCTCTTCCTCGACCTTGCGGCGGGCTTCCTCCTCGGCGCGGCGGCGGGCGTCCTCGGCCTCGCGCACCTGCGCATCGGCGAGCGCGCGGCGACGGGCCTCGACCTCTTCCGGCGAAAGCTGGTTCAGGACGACGCCGACGCGCGGACGCTGCGGCTCGGGACGCGGCGGCGGGGACGGCTGCTGGCGCACGGGCGCCTGCTCGGCCACGCGCGGCGCCGGCGTCACCGGCTGGATCGGCGGCCGCTCGTCCTCGGGGCGCGACGGACGGCGCTTGCGGGTCTCGACCACGACAGCCTTGGTGCGGCCACGGCCCATGTCCTGACGCACGGTACCCTGCTGAACCCCGGAGGGCTTCAGGGTCAGCGTCTTCTTGCCCGCTACGCTGATCGTCTTGTCGTCTTTGTTATCGGTCATTCCGTATCCGTTCCGTTGGATCAGGGTCGGATGCGTATCACCAGACCCTGTCGTTCAATTCCTGTCGATCGACGCGCTTGATGCCGGTTTCGGCCGGTCACCCGCGTCATGACTTTGGCTGGCGAGCGTCGCCCTGCGCCCGGACCGAGCCACCGCCACGGTACTTTTCGAGCATGATTGCGCGCTTCACTACACCCTCACCCGCCTGCCCTGCAAGCGCGCAAGCATGGATAAAAGCATTCTGGCCCAAAAGCCCTTCCATTTCCGCCGCGGTGGCGAAGCGGAAGGAGGGGATCTCCTCATCCTCGTCGGCGGCGTGCATGAAGGCCTTGCGAGCCTGGTCGATCTTGCGCACGCCGTCGGCGGCGGCATCGGCCGCATGGAAGACGGCAAGGGCCGCGCCGCTGCGCACCGCCTTGTCGACATTCATGCCGCCGGTGACGAACTGGCCGGCCTTGCGGGCGAGGTTCATCATGCCGGCGAGCTGGGCGACCAGCAGCCGCTCGACGTCGGCGCCGAGGTCTGCGGAGGCCTTCACGTCCGCCTTCAGCGCCCTGGCGAACGCCTTCTTCGCCACCGCCTTGTCGACGAGCGCGCGCTCGGCCTTCACCCAGCAGCCGCGGCCCGGCAACTGGCGCTTCAGGTCCGGCACGACGCTGCCGTCCGGACCGGCGACGAAACGGATGAGCGCATCGGGATCCCCGCTCTCGCGGGTGACGATGCACATGCGGCCGTTTTCGCCGTCGTCCTTCCTGTTTCTCTCGGGCAACGGCTTCTCCGGCTGCTGCTTTGCGGGAAGAGGACGCCCGTCAGGCGTCCTGCTCCGCACCTTCCACGACCTCGACCGGGGCGTCCTCGGCTGCGAGGTCCTCCTCGGTGATCCAGCCGGCGGCAAGCCGCGCCTGGACGATCATCGCCTCGGCTTCCGCGCGGGAAACCTCGAACTTCGAGAACAGGCCCTCGAACTTCTTCGTCTCGCCGTCCTTGCGCTCCGACCAGCCGACGAGGTCGTCTGCGGCGCAGCCGGCAAAGTCCTCGATCGTCTTGATGCCGTCCTCGCCGAGCGCGACCATCATCTGCGAGGTCATGCCGTCGATCTGGCGCAGCTCGTCGGCGACGCCGAGTTCCTTGCGCTTGGCATCCATCTCGGCTTCGAGGCGCTCGAGGAACTCGCGGGCGCGGGTCTGGATCTCGGTCGCCGTGTCCTCGTCGAAACCGTCGATCGAGGCGATTTCGTCGAGATCGACATAGGCCAGTTCCTCGACGGCGGCGAAGCCCTCGGAGGCCAGCACCTGGCCGACCATTTCGTCGACGTCGAGCGCGTCCATGAACAGCGCGGTGCGCTCGTTGAATTCCTTCTGGCGGCGCTCGCTCTCTTCCTGCTCGGTGAGGATGTCGATATCCCAGCCGGTCAGCTGCGAGGCGAGGCGGACGTTCTGGCCGCGGCGGCCGATGGCGAGCGAGAGCTGCTCGTCCGGAACCACGACCTCGATACGCTCGGCATCTTCATCCAGAACGACCTTGGCGACTTCGGCCGGCTGCAGGGCGTTGACGATGAAGGACGCCGGATCCTGGCTCCACGGGATGATGTCGATCTTCTCGCCCTGCAGTTCGCCGACGACGGCCTGGACGCGGGAGCCGCGCATACCGACGCAGGCGCCGACCGGATCGATCGAGCTATCGTTCGAGATGACGGCGATCTTGGCGCGCGAGCCCGGGTCACGGGCGACCGACTTGATCTGGATGATGCCGTCGTAGATTTCCGGCACTTCCATGGTGAACAGCTTGACCATGAACTGCGGATGGGTGCGCGACAGGAAGATCTGCGGGCCCCGCTGCTCGCGGCGGACGTCGTAGACATAGGCGCGCACGCGGTCGCCGTAGCGCATGTTCTCGCGCGGGATCATCTCGTCGCGGCGGATGATGCCTTCGCCGCGGCCGAGGTCGACGATGACGTTGCCGTATTCGACGCGCTTGACGGTGCCGTTGACGATCTCGCCGACGCGGTCCTTGTATTCGTCGAACTGGCGGTCACGCTCGGCCTCGCGCACCTTCTGCACGATCACCTGCTTGGCGGACTGGGCGGCGATGCGACCGAAATCCATCGGTGGCAGCGGATCGGCCATGAAGTCGCCGATCTTGGCGTCCGGGTTGCGGTCGCGCGCCAGTTCCAGCGGGATCTGGGTGGAGTAGTCTTCGGCGTGCTCGACGACTTCCAGCAGGCGCTGGAGCCGGATCTCGCCGGTCTTGGAATTGATGTCGGCGCGGATGTTCGATTCCGAACCGTAGCGCGAGCGCGCAGCCTTCTGGATGGCGTCGGCCATCGCAGCCAGAACGATTTCGCGGTCGATGACCTTTTCGCGGGCCACGGCATCCGCGATCTGCAGAAGTTCGAGCCGGTTAGCGCTGACTGCCATTGTCTCAAGTCTCCGTTGTGATGCCGGTCGCTACCGCCGGCCAAGGGGAGCGGGCGCGCCGCTCCGGTTCCATCCTCAACGCCGCCCTCGATCGGAACAGGTGTCCGACATGGCGGCGCACTCAATCCATCATTCGCCGTCTTCGTCGTTCTGGTTCGCGGCCTGCGCCTTCGCGGCCTTGTCGGCGCGCAAGGCGTCGCGGATCAGATCGTCGGTCAGGATCAGCTTCGCCTCGGCCAGGGCCGAAAACGGGATCGTCACGGTCGGCGCCTCGCCGTAGGCGGGCTGGTCGCGGTCAACCGTGAAGCCATCGCCATCGGCGGAAACGATCTTGCCGCGGAAGCGCTTGCGGCCGTCGATCAGGATCGACGTCTCGCATTTGACGAGGTGACCCTGCCAGCGGGAAAAGTCCGACTTGCGGACCATCGGCCGATCGATGCCGGGCGACGAAACCTCGAGATGATACGCCTTGTCGATCGGATCCTCAACGTCGAGGACCGGCGAGATCGCCATGGAGACCGCTTCGCAGTCCTCGACCGTCATCGTCCCGTCGTTGCGCTCGCACATGATCTGCAGCGTCATGCCGTGCTGCGAAGACAGGCGAACGCGCACCAGCCGATAGCCGATCTGCTCGATCGTCGGCTCGATGATATCGGCCACGCGCCGGTCGAGACCGGTTTCGACGATCAGCCGCGGTTCGCTCTCAAGTTCCGTCATCGTCACGTCCCTCGCCGTCTGCCCCTCAAGGGATGCGCGGCGGTGCAAGCCCTTGAAAACCGTTGCCGGCAGCGGCCGGTCTCCAAGGCATCGTTCATCATGCGCCCGACCGGGCCAATAAAAAAGAGCGGGTCCGGTGCGGCCCCACTCTTCATCAAACCGATCAAGAATTTGACGCTGATATATACGCCTTCGCCGGCGTTTGCAAGATCGGCGGGCCGGGCAGGGCGGAGAGGCGGAAAAATGCGTGTGCGGCTGCCGGGTTTTCCTTGCCGCCTGCGATGACCTCGCTATCTTGTCTCGCGAACGAAGAACAAGAACGGCGAGACTTCAGCAGTGCCCGATCGCAAATCCCCGCTTGCGCCCTTCAGGCACGACATCTTCCGGCTCATCTGGGGGGCGAGCCTCGTCTCCAACTTCGGCGCCCTGATCCAGTCGGTCGGCGCGGCCTGGATGATGGCCTCGATCTCGAATTCGGCCAACATGGTCGCCTTGGTCCAGGCCTCGACCTCGCTGCCGATCATGCTGTTCTCGCTCGCCTCCGGCGCGCTGGCCGACAGTTTCGACCGCCGCCGCATCATGCTGTCCGCCCAGTGTTTCATGCTGGTGGTCTCCATCTCGCTGACGCTCTGCGCCTGGTACGGGCTGATCACGCCGTGGCTGCTTTTGTTCTTCACCTTTCTGATCGGTTGCGGGACGGCCCTGAACAATCCGGCCTGGCAGGCCTCCGTCGGCGACATGGTGCCCCGCGAGGACCTGCCGGCGGCGGTCGCCCTGAACTCGATGGGCTTCAACATCACCCGCAGCGTCGGCCCGGCGGTCGGCGGCGCGATCGTGGCGGCGGCGGGGGCGGCGGCCGCGTTCGCCGCCAATGCCGGCAGCTATCTCGCGCTGATCTTCGCGCTCTTGCGCTGGAGGCCGGTCGTGCCGGCGAACCCGCTGCCGCGGGAGAGCTTCGGGCGGGCCATCTCGGCCGGTTTCCGCTACGTCTCGATGTCGCCCAACATCGGCAAGGTGCTGCTGCGCGGCTTCGCCTTCGGGCTCTCGTCGAGCGCCATCCTGGCGCTGCTGCCGCTGGTGGCGCGCGACCTGGTCGCCGGCGGGCCGCTGACCTACGGCGTCCTTCTCGGCTGTTTCGGGGTCGGCGCGATCGGCGGCGCGCTCGGCAGCGCCTGGGCGCGCGAGCGGTTTTCCAGCGAAGCCATCGTCCGCATGGCGTTTGCCGGCTTTGCCACGAGCGCGATCATCACCGCCGTCAGCGGCCATGCTGCAATCACCGGCCCAGCGCTGTTCCTGGCCGGCGGCTGTTGGGTGCTGGCGCTGTCGCTGTTCAACACGACGGTGCAGCTGTCGACGCCGCGCTGGGTCGTGGCGCGGGCGCTCTCGCTCTACCAGACCACGACCTTCGGCGGCATTGCCGGCGGCAGCTGGCTCTGGGGCACGGTCGCCGACATGCAGGGGGCCGCGAATGCGCTGCTGTGGGCCGCCGCGGCGATGCTCGCCGGCGGGGCGCTCGGCCTGCGCTATGGCCTGCCGCAATTCGAATCCTTGAACCTCGATCCGCTCAACCGCTTCAGCGAGCCGCAGCTGCCGCTCGACCTCAAGCCGCGCAGCGGGCCGATCGTCATCCTGATCGACTACGAGATCGCCGAGGAGGACATCCAGACCTTCCTGACGGCGATGACGGAGCGCCGGCGCATCCGCATCCGCGACGGGGCCGGCCAGTGGACGCTGATGCGCGACCTGGAGAACCCGACGGTCTGGACGGAGACCTACCACGTGCCGACCTGGATCGAATACGTCCGCCACAACCAGCGGCGCACCCAGGCCGACGCCGAGAACGGCGACCTCCTGCGGGCGCTCCATCGCGGCGCCGAGGCGCCGCGCGTCCACCGGATGATCGAGCGCCAGACGATCCTTCCGACCGAATACGAACGCTACAAGATGGACATGCATCACTGAGGGCGCGGCCGGGCTTCGAAGGCCCGACACGAACGACCCGCAGGCGTCACGGACCGTCTCAGCGTAGCCTGGTCTTCAGCGACGCATCCGGGTAGCAGGTCGGCGCGAGGCCAGATTTCGCCTGCCAGTCGCCGAGCGACCGGCGGGTCTTGTAGCCCGGCAGGCCATCGACCTTGCCGACGTCGTAGCCCTTGGCGACCAGCGCCTTCTGCATGGCGAGGACGTCGGAGCGCAGCATCTTGCCGACGTCGCCCCAGGCGCCGGCGAACGGGCCGCTGCCGAAGGCGATGCGATCGGCGAGATTGCCGATGAAGAGCGCGTAGAGGTCGGAGTTGTTGTATTCCTTGATCACGTAGAAGTTGGGCGTGACGATGAATTCCGGGCCGTGCGTGCCGGCCGGCACCAGCATCATGCCGGATGCGCCCGCCTCGCCGCGGGGAAACGGCTTGCCGGAGATGCGCGCGATGCCGGTCGCCGCCCATTGTCCGATCGGTCGCGCCAGGTCCGGTCCCTCCTGGGCGCAGGAGACCCCGTCCGGAATGCGCACCTCGTAGCCCCAGCCCCGGCCGGCCTCCCAGCCCTTCTTGCGCAGATAGTTGGCAATCGAGGCCAGGCTGTCGGGCACCGAATCCCAGATATCGCGGACGCCGTCGCCGTCGAAATCGACGGCGTATTTCAGGTAGCTCGTCGGCATGAACTGCGGCTGGCCCATCGCGCCGGCCCAGGAGCCCTTGAGCTGGGCGGGCGTGCGGTCGCCGCCGTCGACGATGTGCAGGGCGGCGATCAGTTCGCGCCGGAACATGTCCTTGCGCGTCGACATGAAGGCCTTGGTCGCCAGGACTTCGATCGCCGGGTGCGGGATGTCGGCGCGACCGTAGCCGGATTCGCGGCCCCAGATGGCAAGGATGATCTCGCCGGGAACGCCATAGGCCTGCTCGACCCTGCGAAGCGTCGCGGCATGGGACTTGGCGAGCGTGCGCCCGGAGGCGGCCAGCCCCTGCAGCCGCTTTTCGGAAAAGTAGGCGCCCGGCGAAGAAAACTCCGCCTGGCTCTGCTTCTGTTCCTTCTTCGGCGCCGAACCGGGCGGAACGAGGTCGGGAAGATCCCAGTTCAGGCGGACGCCGTCCAGGGCCGCGTCGAAGGCCTTCTGCGACACCCCGGCCTTGGCGGCCTCCGGCCAGAGATCGTCCCGCAGCCACGCCTGGAACTGGCGCTCGACGTCCGGCTTGCTCTGGGCGGCCACAGGAAGCGGCAGAAGAGCGGCGAGCAGGAGGGCTACGGCGACCGCCGAGCGGCGCAGCATGCCCCCTGCCCTGCCGGGCATCGCCGCCTCGAGGGGTGAGATCGGCAGAGAACGGGCGCCCGGCGCCCCCTCTGGTCTTCCCCCTCGAAGGGGACATGTCACGAAGCGGCGGAGGGGGCTTAAAGATCGCATCCTTCGTCCTCAGATCGTCGTGCGTGCGCGCAGCGCCGCCGTCAGGGTGCCCTCGTCGAGGTAGTCGAGCTCGCCGCCGACGGGCACGCCGTGGGCGAGGCGGGTGATCTTGACGTCCAGCCCCTGGAGCTGGTCGGTGATGTAGTGGGCGGTCGTCTGCCCCTCGACGGTGGCGTTGACGGCGATGATCAGCTCGCGCACGCCGCCTGCCGACACCCGGTTGATCAGGCCGCCGATGTTGAGGTCCTCCGGGCCGACGCCGTCGAGCGGCGACAGCGTGCCGCCGAGAACGTGATAGGCGGCGTTCATCGCGCCCGCGCGCTCCAGCGCCCAGAGGTCGGAGACGTCCTCGACGACGATGATCACCGACTGGTCGCGGCGCTCGTCGGTGCAGACCGTGCAGGGATCGATGGTGTCGACATTGCCGCAGCAGGAGCAGATCCTGACCTTGCGATGCGCCTCGCCCATCGCGTCGGCCAGCGGCCCGAGCAGCTGGTCCTTCTTCTTGACGAGGTGGAGGGCGGCGCGCCGGGCGGACCGCGGCCCGAGCCCCGGCACCTTTGCCAAAAGCTGGATGAGTTTTTCGATTTCGGGGCCGGTGACTCGTTTTGCCATGGGCGGTTTCTACCCCATATCCCCGGCGAACGGAAACCTGGAAGGCGTGGTCGCGGGATGAAAATTGGCGGCCGGTCACGATGGCCGGATCTGCTCCCGACGTTCGGCAGTTCCATCGTCCGCTCGGGCTGAGCGTAGACGAAGGAAGCTGATAGACTAACACAAGCCAACGTGTATCATGTGCATGTACAATCTATGGTAGGCAATCCGGTCCGGAGGAGCCCGCATGGTCGACAGCAGCGCAGTGCACCCCTTTGCCAATCCGCCGAAGAAATGCGACCTGATCATGAAGGGCGGCATCACGTCCGGCGTCGTCTTTCCCCAGGCCATCTGCGAGCTTGCCCGCGAATACCGCTTCGTCTGCATCGGCGGCACGTCCGCCGGCGCGATCGGCGCCGTCATGGCGGCGGCGGCGGAATACTGCCGCCGGAAGAACATCGACGACCCGGCCAAGCAGGGCGCCGGCTTCGACCGGATCGCCGCCATGCCCGCCGCGCTTGCCGCGAACCTGCCGACCTTCTTCCAGCCGTCGCAGGAGACCAGGCCGCTGTTCGACATCGGCATGGCGGCGATCCGCACCCAAGGCAGCAAGGCCCGGGCGGCGCTGCGCCAGACCCTCTGGGTGTTCCGGCGAGAGGCGCTGAAGGGCGCCATCCTCGGGCTGCTGGTCCTTGCGGTCTCGATCGCCACCGACAACATTGCGGGCCTGCTACTCGGACTGCTGCTGGCGCTGATGGGTGCGGCGGCCGTGGTCGGCCATGCGCTCTACAAGGCCGTGACCATCACCATTCCGCAGCATGACTTCGGCCTTTGCAGCGGCCTCACCCAGCCGAACAACAGCAAGCCCGGCTTCACCGACTGGATCGCCGGCGAGATCCAGGCCGTCGCCGGACGGAAGACGACGGACGATCCGCTCACGATCGGGGATCTGGACGAGGAGGACATCCAGGTCGCGAGCGTCACCACCGACCTCTCGTCGCGCCGGCCCTACGAACTGCCCTTCGGTTCGGACGTGTTCTGCTTCCGCAGGTCCGAATTCGAGCTCCTGTTCCCCGACTGGATCATGAACTACCTCCTCCGGGTCAGCCGCGAACTTCCGGTGGTGGCCTATGGCGGTGCCCGCGACTTCTACCAGCTTCCGGAAAAGAAGGCGCTGCCGGTGGCGATGATCGCGCGGATGAGCCTCAGCTTTCCCGGCCTCATTCGCGCCGTTCCGCTCTATCGCTATGATCAGTCGCTCTTGACGAGCGGGGAGAAACTGCAGCTTGCGCCGGTGCGCTGCCTGTTCTCGGACGGCGGCATCACCAGCAACTTCCCGATCCACCTGTTCGACAGCCTGCTGCCGGGCCGTCCGACCTTCGGCATCTCGCTCGCAAGCTACGACCCGAAGCGGCACGATCGCCGCGTGCACATGCCGAACACCCGGGAGGGCGGCGCCGACGACACCGACCGGACGCCGATCCTGCCGGTGGGCGGACTGCTCGGCTTCGTCTCCGCCATCCTGTCCACCGCCCGCAACTGGCAGGATACGCTGCAGAGCCAGCTGCACGGCTACAGCGAGCGCATCGTGGAAATCCGCCTGGACGACAGCAAGGAGGGCGGCCTGAACCTCGACATGGACGAACGGACCATCAAGACGCTGACCGACCTCGGCAAGGAGGCGGGCGGCACGATCCGGCAGAACTTCCACTTCAACGAACATCGCTGGCGGCGCGCCGCCACGGCGCTTCCGACCCTGGCGCAGTCGCTGCGGAAGCTGCACGAACGCTACGGTGCGGCGCCGGGTCCGGATCTCAACGACCTCGACCCGGACGTGCTGGACTATGCGGCCATCCTCTCCTCCTACCAGCCGACCGCCTTTGTCGACCGGCCGATGGTGACGCGGGAGAGGCTGAAGGCCTTGGCAGAGAAGCTCGCCGCGATCGGCGCGAAGATCCCCAAGGAGGCGGAGGCGAGCGCCACGACGCAGAAGGCCAACCTGCGCATCACCGCCAGCATGGAGACCAGCGCGCCCGCGCCGCCGGTCGAGCCGGCGGCGGCCCCGCGCAAGAGCTGACCGCGGCCGGCCGGCTGAGACATCAGAACGGCAGCTTGAAGCCCGGGGGGATCGGCAGGCCGGCGGTCAGCGCCTTGGTCTTTTCGGCGGCCAGCGCCTCGGCCTTGTCCTTGGCATCCTTGTGGGCGGCGACGATGAGGTCCTCGAGGATCTCGACGTCATCTTCCTTGAAGAGCGAGGGATCGACCTTCAGGCCGCGCATGCCGCCCTTGCCGTCGAGCGTGACCGTGACGAGGCCGCCGCCGGAGGTGCCGTCGACGGTCAGCGCCGCGATCTCCTCCTGCAACTGCTCCATCTTGGCCTGCATTTCCTTGACCTTGCCCATCATGCCCATGATGTCGCGCATCGGCCGCTCCTTTTCGTCGTTCTCGTCATGCTCTTAGAATTCGATGTCGTCGCCGGGCAGGATGTCGCCTTCGGCCGATTCGGCGGCCGCGGCCACTTCGACGGTCTCGCTCTCCACCTCCGGCGCCTTGATGCGCACGTCGGTGATCCTGGCGCCCGGAAAGCGCTGCAGGATGGCGGCGACGTCGGGATCCTGCCTGGCATCGGCGACGCGCTCCTCCTGCGCCTTCACCTCGGCTTCGGCGAGCGTCGGGCCCGTCGCCTCGCGCGAGACGATGACCATCCAGCGGATGCCGGTCCATTCCTCGAGGCGGCGCTGCAGGTCGCCGACCAGCGCTTTCGGCGCGTCGTCGCCAAGGCCGATCTCGGCGCGCCCCGGCTCGAACCGGCCCGGGCGGACGAAGTTGCGCAACAGCGCCCGCAGGCGGATGTCCCGGTTCTTCGTGCAGAGATCGGAAATGTCTTCCAGCGAACGCACCGGGACCTTCGGCTGCGGTGCGGCCTCGGCCGGCTCTGTGTGCGGCACGGCCTGCGCGGACGGCTGCTGCTGCGTCTCCTCGGACGGAACCGGGCGCAGCATGGTGGCGCCGCCGCCGCTGCGCATCACCGGCTGGTCGGGGCCGCGGCCGACTGCGGCGACGGGACCCGACGCCTGCGGCGCGCTCGAATAGCCGGAACCGGACGGCGCGCGCTGGCCGTTGCCGCCGCCGATGCCCGCACCGGCGGACAGCTCAGCCAGCCTTCGCGCCGCATCCTCGGGAGAGGGCAGATGGGCGGCATGCGCCAGCCGGATCAGCACCATTTCGGCAGCACCCGCGGGGCGGCTCGAGGCTTCGGTCTCCGGGATACCCTTCAGCAGCATCTGCCAGATGCGCGATAGCGCGCTGACGGCGACGCTCTGCGAAAGCTCGGCCCCGCGCACCCGCTCGATCTCGCTCAGCGACTGGTCGCCTGCCGCATCCGGCACATATTTCATGCGGGTGACGAGGTGGGTGAAATCGGCCAGGTCGGTCAGGACGACGGGCGGACTGGCGCCGGCCTCGTACTGTGCGGCGAATTCGGCAAGAGCGGCTGCGACGTCGCCGCGGACGATGTGGCCGAAGAGATCGACGATGCGGGCCCGGTCGGCAAGGCCCAGCATGGAGCGCACCGCCGACGCCTCGACCACGCCGCCGCCATGGGCGATTGCCTGGTCGAGCAGCGACAGGCCGTCGCGGGCCGAGCCCTCGGCCGCGCGGGCGATCATCGCGAGCGCATCCGGCTCGGCCTGCACGCCTTCCTTCTGAAGGATCGTGGAGAACAGGCCGACGAGGTCGGTGGCGGCGATGCGGCGCAGATCGAAGCGCTGGCAGCGCGACAGGACGGTGATCGGAACCTTGCGGATCTCGGTGGTGGCGAAGATGAACTTCACATGCTCCGGCGGCTCCTCGAGCGTCTTCAGCAGGCCGTTGAAGGCCTGCGTCGAGAGCATGTGCACCTCGTCGATGATGTAGACCTTGTAGCGCGCGGAGACCGGCCGGTAGCGCACCTGCTCGATGATCTCGCGGATGTCGTCGATGCCGGTATGGGAGGCCGCGTCCATCTCGATGACGTCGACGTGGCGGCCTTCCATGATCGCCTGGCAATGCTCCCCGGGGACCTTGAGGTCGATCGTCGGGCGGTCGATGTCGGCGGTCTTGTAGTTGAGGGCGCGGGCGAGAATGCGGGCGGTCGTCGTCTTGCCGACCCCGCGAACGCCGGTGAGCATGTAGGCCTGGGCGATGCGGCCGGTCTCGAAGGCGTTGGTGAGCGTGCGGACCATCGGCTCCTGGCCGACCATGAGGTCCGTGAAATCCTTGGGACGATACTTGCGCGCCAGAACCCGGTATGCGGCGGGCCTATCACCTGACGGAAGTGGAGTGTCGTCGCTCATCGCCCCTGCCGTATCGCCTGAAATTCGCGTCCCGACAGGACGTTGGGTGGGAGGCTGGCACGATGACCCGTGCCGGGGCTCGTTAGGGCTGCTTCCTTCCGGACCTGACCCGGTTGGCGAGTGGCTCGTCCACCACCAACCTCCCGGCTTTCATATCGGCAATAATGGATCAGAATGCAAGCAGGCATGCCAAAAAACTGTTGGTGCCGGCCCCAAGCCGTGGCATGAGTCAGGGTGAGGAGCAACATGGGAGCGACGGACTTGACCCCATTCGAGGCTGACGCGCGGCTGGCTCGGGACAGCGAACTCCTGACGCGGATCGGACTTTGCGAGCTGCGGCTGATGAAGGATGCGCGCTGGCCTTGGCTGGTGCTCGTGCCGCAGCGGACGGACGTCTGCGAGATGTTCGACCTCACGCCCCTCGACCAGACGATGCTGACCTTCGAGGTCAATCTCGTTGCCGATGCCCTGAAGCGGACCACCGGCGCCACCAAAATCAATGTCGGCGCGCTCGGCAACATCGTCAGGCAGTTGCACGTCCACGTGATCGCCCGCAGCGAGGGCGACCCGAACTGGCCAGGACCTGTCTGGGGCTTCGGCAGTGCCGAGGCCTGGGGCGACGCCGACAAGACCGCGTTCACGACCAAGCTGCTGGAACATCTCGACTCATGACATCTTCGATCTTCGACCTGCACCTGCCGCATGCCGAACCCAGCACCATGGTCGCCTTTGCCGAGAACAGCCTGGACAGGCGCTCGGAGTATCGGGCCGACGACTGCGTGGAGCGGGCCTTCGCGGCCGAGGGCGTGCATGCCTTCGCCTTTGCCGGCGGCAAGCTCGTCGTCAAGCACGACGAGAAGATCATCGATCCGTTGTTTGCGCCTTACGAGCTTGCCGGGCTGGACCCGATCGTCGAGGAGACGATCCTGCTCGGCTACCTGAAAAACGGCGAACCGCGGGTGGCGGTGCCGGTCCGCGCCGATCCGGACACGCTGCACGAGCCGCTCAGGGCTGCCGACGGGCGCACGCTCTACCGCCAGCAGATGCTGGACGACGACCTGCTCGGCCAGTTCGCGCAGGCCTCGGCGCTTCTGACCTGGAACGGCAACAACCGGTTCTGCGGTAGGTGCGGCGCGCCGAACCGGATGGAGATCGGCGGCTATCGCCGGGTGTGCACGGCCTGCGGCCACCAGACCTTTCCGCGCACCGATCCGGTCGTCATCATGCTGGCGATCGACCTGGAGCGGGATCGCTGCCTGCTCGGGCGCTCGCCGCATTTTCCGCCGGGCATGTATTCCTGCCTCGCCGGCTTCGTCGAGCCGGGCGAGACGATCGAGCATGCGGTCCGCCGCGAGACGCTGGAGGAGTCCGGCATCCGGCTCGGGCGCGTGCGTTACCACGCCTCCCAGCCCTGGCCGATGCCGCATTCGATGATGATCGGCTGCTATGCGGAGGCGAAATCGTTCGAGATCCATCGCGACGAGCAGGAACTGGAGGACTGCCGCTGGTTCAGCCGCGCGGAGACCGTGGAGATGCTGGCCCGCACGGCCGTCACCGACCCTGTCACCGGCGCCATCACCTCGCCGCCGAAGGGGGCGATCGCCCACCGGCTCATGCGCGACTGGCTCGACTGGCCCGCCTGAACCGGCCCGCCTGAACGGCGGCCGGCGGGGCAGTTACATGTTCAGACGCATCGGATGCGCCCGGTAGGCGCCGAGGATGCGGACCTTCTCGGAGAAGAAGCGAAGTTCCTCCAGCGCGCGGCGCACGTTGGCGTCGTCGGGGTGGCCTTCGATGTCGGCGTAGAACTGCGTGGCAAAGAACTTGCCGCCGATCTGGTAGCTCTCCAGCTTCGTCATGTTGATGCCGTTGGTCGCAAAACCGCCGAGCGCCTTGTAGAGGGCTGCCGGGATGTTGCGGACGTTGAAGACGAAGGTGGTGACGATGACGTCATCCGGAGCCTTTCGGGCGGGCACGTCCTCCTCGCGGGCGAGGACGACGAAGCGGGTGACATTGCTTTCCGAATCCTCGACGTTCTCGGCGATGATCTCGAGTCCATAGAGATCGGCCGCCAGGCGCGGGGCCAGCGCCGCCATGCTGCGGTCGCCGCTCTCGGCGACGAGCTTGGCGGCACCGGCGGTATCGCCGGCGATCACCGGCTTCCAGCCGTTCATCCGCACGATCCGGCGGCACTGGCCGAGCGCATGGATATGGCTGTGGACGGTGCGGATCTCGTCCTTCGTCACGCCCGGCAGGACCATCAGCTGGAAGCGGATCGGCATGAAATACTCGCCGACGATGTGGAGCCGCGATTCCGGCAGCAGGTGATGGATGTCGGCGACGCGCCCGGCGAGCGTGTTCTCGATCGGGATCATCGCAAGGTCCGCCTCGCCGTTTTCGACCGCGAGGAAGGCTTCCTCGAAGGTCTGGCACGGCAGCGGTTCCATCTGCGGGAACATGTCCCGGCAGGCCATGTCGGAGTTCGCGCCGAACTCGCCCTGAAAGGCGATCCTGTTGTTCTTCTGTATCATGG
The DNA here is from genome assembly GCF_029210525.1 of Mycoplana sp. MJR14. Classification (NCBI taxonomy): domain Bacteria; kingdom Pseudomonadati; phylum Pseudomonadota; class Alphaproteobacteria; order Hyphomicrobiales; family Rhizobiaceae; genus Mycoplana; species Mycoplana sp. MJR14. The sequence goes on along the minus strand of NZ_JARGEO010000007.1, from coordinate 164,328 downwards.
GGCCGTCCATCAGCGGGGCGCGACCGAGAGCATCCGGCGGGCCTTTTCGAGATCGGCGGGAGTATCGACACCGAGGGGAACGGTGTCAACGATCTCGGCATCGATGCGCAGGCCCGCCTCCAGCGCACGCAACTGCTCCAGCGATTCCCGCTTTTCCAGCGTCGACGGCGGCAGCGCGACGAAGGTCTCCAGCGCCTTCCGGCGATAGGCATAGAGGCCGATGTGATGGTAGAGCGGACCTGCGCCGTAGGGGGCCGTCGCGCGGGTGAAGTAGAGGGCGCGCAGGCGGCTCTGGCCGATCGGCGAGCCCACGACCTTCACCACGTTGGGGTTCACCTTCTCCTCCGGATCGGTGATCTCGGTCGTGAGCGTGGCGATATCGGTTGCGGGATCGGAAAGCGGGTTCAGCGCGGCGAGGATCGTGGCCGGATCGATCGTCGGCAGGTCGCCCTGGACGTTGATGATCACCTGCGCCAGGCGATCGGGGTCGCATTTCAGCAGCGCTTCATGGATCCGGTCGGAGCCGGACTGGTGCTCGACCCTGGTCATGACCACCTCGAAGCCGGCCGCGGCGACGGCATCGAAGGTGTCCTGATGGTCGACGGCGACCACGACACGGCCGGCGCCCGATTCGGCGGCACGCCGGGCGACCTGCACGATCATCGGCGCGCCTGCGATATCGGCGAGCGGCTTTCCGGGCAGGCGGGTCGAGGCCATGCGCGCCGGAATCAGCACAAGCGTCTCTTCAAACTTCGGGGATTTCATGCTCTGCCCTTCACGATCGCGGAACGAGTGTCAAAAGGTCCCATCTCTGGCTGCACAATCACTGTTGCAACGAAGCAGCAAAAGACATAGGTTCCGCGCGATTTCAAGACTGGCGGCCATGCCGCCGTGTCCCTGGGGAGTGGTGGATGAATCCTTATGTGAACATGGGTGTGGGAGCCCTGCTCGGCACCGTCTTCGTGCTGATGTCGGTCTCGATAGCTTCGGAAGGCATATTCCATTCGGAGGCTCCCGAAAAGGAAGGATTCGCCATCGTCGCCGCTGAGGGCGCTGCCGAAGGCGGCGAAGAGGCCGCCGGCGCTGGAGAAGCGGCCGTCACGCCCATCGCCACGCTGCTCGCCTCGGCCGACGCCGGCGCCGGCGAAGCCGTCTTCAAGAAGTGTCAGGCCTGTCATAGCGGAGAGAAGGGCGGACCGAACAAGGTCGGCCCCGATCTCTGGGACATCGTCAACCGCCCGGTCGGCGCGCACGAGGGCTTCAGCTATTCGGCCGGCATGAAGACCTTCGCCGAAGGCGGCAAGGTCTGGGACTTCGATCACCTCAACCATTTCCTGATGGCACCGAAGAAGTATGTCGCCGGAACGGCCATGGGCTTTGCCGGTCTGAAGAAGGACGACGAGCGCGCCAACCTGATCGCCTACCTGCGCACGCTCTCCGACAGCCCGGCACCGCTGCCCTCGCCGTCCGCCGAAGGTGCCGCGGCAACGCCGCCGGCCGCTGCCGAGGGTGCGGCACCGGCCGCACCGGCCCAGTAACGACGTCGAGATCGCCTGAAATCGGAACCCGGCCATTGGCCGGGTTTTCTTTTTGTCCGTCGTCGACAAGCGTTGGAGGCCTGTCCAGTCCCCCCGCGCAATGCCTGCCGGGGTCTCGGGCCGCTAGGCCACCAGGAGCCAGGTCCAGAAGGAGACGCTCAGGGCCCCCGCCATCGTCGTCAGGGTGATGGTCGAGGAGGCGAGGCCGTGGCCGACGTTGAAGTGGTTGGCGAGCAACCAGGCGTTCACGCCGGTCGGAACCGAGGCGGTCAGCACCATCGCCGCGGTCCAGTCCTGATCCAGGCCGATCAGCCGGCAGGCGAGGTACACGCAGGCCGGCAGCAGGAAGAGCTTGAACAGTGACATCGCCACCGCAGGCGCCACGTTGCCGCGGATTCCGTACTTCACCAGCGCCATGCCGACCGAGATCAGCGCCGCCGGCGATGCGATCAGGGCGATCTGGTCGACGATGACCTTCCCCGGCCCCTGCAGCGGCACGCCGCCCAGGTGAAAGAGCGCGCCGCAGACGAGCCCGATCACCAGCGGATTGCGCACGAGGCTCCGGCTCAGCCCCATCACCACGTTGGAGACGCTCTGGGGCGGGCGCGTGCCCTCCCGCTGCTCGGCGAGCTCCATCAGCAGCGTGCCCGCGATCATCATGACGGGGAGGTGAACCGACAGCAGCACGGAGATTGCCACCAGGCCGTCCTTGCCGACGATATTGGAGACCAGCGGCAGGCCGATGAAGATCGTGTTGGCGAAGGCCGACGACACGCCGGCGAGCACGCCGACGCGGCGGTCGCGGCGGAAGGCGAGCGTGGCGACGAAATGGGCGACGGCCCAGGTCACGGCGACACCCGAGAAATAGGCGACCCAGATCCGCCAGGGCGCGTCTCCGGCGAACGTCGCCTCGGCAATGGTGCGGAAGAGCAGCACCGGCACGGCGACGCGGAAGACGAACTCGCCGAGCGCATCGCCGATCGAGGCGGTCAGATAACCGGTGCGGACAAGAAGCCAGCCCAGGAGGATCAGGGCGAACAGCGGGACTACGTTCAGTGCGACATCGGCCATGGGGAAAGAGCAAGGGAGCGTGGCGAAGGGGATCGAAGCGCCGCGGAAGCCGGCGCCTGCCTTCGATGCCTAAAGCATGCGGCCGGCCCGGTCCACCTCGCAGCCCGGCCAAACTGAAAAAAGCGGGGCCGTAACCCCGCTTCCTCATTCCCGGAGACGTCCGGGACGATATCCGCCGGCTGCCAGTACATCCGTGGTCAGCATCGTCGGACAAATCTCTGTCCGCCTCGCGGCGGGCGCCTTTGCAGGTTTTCTAGTCACCCACGGTTACAGCCGTGTGACATGTTCCGGCCCGGCATCGATGGCCTCAGCATCATCGGGTTTGGTTAACGGCCGGTTAACGCACCCGTCGCTTCGATGATAAACTGGCATGGCGGACCGAAATCCCGGCCTTGGGGAACCCGGGGCCGCCATTGCCAGTTTCTTGCCTGTAAACCCCGGATCAGGAGATTTCTCATGGTAGATGAAAAGCAGCCGCCCCGGCGCGCGTCACTCGGCGTCGTCGCCGGCGACAAGAAGACAGGCAAGGCAATCGAGGATGCGGCAGATACCCTGTCTGCGGACGCGGCGGACGCCGAAGCGGCAAAGGCCGCGATCACCGAGCAGGTGGCCATCCTGAAGGAGGAGGTCGCCCGTCTGCGCGAAAGCCTCGGCGTGATCGCGGAAAGCAGCGGCCAGTACGCAGTCTCGCGCGTGAACTCGGTGCGGGAGGAGGTGCGCGTCGCCGTTGCCGCCAATCCGCTCGGCGCGCTGTTCGGCGCCGCACTGGTGGGCTACCTGCTCGGGCTTCGGCGCCGCTGAACCATATTTGCGCAACAAGGACTTCCTGCACGTCGAGCGCCGTCCTCGCGGGCGGCGCTCGTGACGTTCTATCGCCAATAGCGGCTGCGCGGCGCCCGATCTTCGGCGCTGCCCAGCAGATAGCCGAGCACGACGCCGGCCAGTCCCGCCGTCAGCACCAGCGTCGACACCGCGGCCGGATGCTCGCGGGCGGCGTCGGCGACTGCGGCGCCTTCCGAACGGACATAGCCCGCGCCCTGCCTGGCGGCCGCGCGCACGGACCGTCCCGCCTTGCCGGCACGATCCCGGACCTCCTCGATCGCCTGCGACGACTGCGCCGCCACTTCCCGGCGCAACCGGTCGATTTCCTCGCGAAGGCTCGCAAGCTGCGCCTGGGCGTCAAATTCTGCCATGTCTCTTCTCCTCTTAAGGATCGATCAGCGTTCGCCCGTGGGTGGCAAGCAAGCCTGACGGCTGCCGGGCGGCCGACGGGAGCGGATCGCCAGGGCCACATGCCCGCGACACCGACAGAACGACCGAAGCGGCATTGCGGTTCCGCTCCGCGCTCCGGATCAGACAGCGCCTCAATTATCGTCCGTCATGCCGTCAAGGAGGTGATGATGCTGCCTGGTGGGCACCATTCACAACGGGCCACCATGCCCCAAAAGGAAGAACCCGGCGCTGTGCGGGCGCCGGGAGGTACAGGTTGGGGCATTTTCTGGGGTGACGCCGGCGCCACGTATGCGAATTTAAATGCAATCAGCATTTGCTCCAAGTAGAATTACACGCTCTAGCTCGAATTATCGAGTTCTATAGCTCTCCGGCCCGGCGCTGCACTGCAGATCGTCCTTCGGTGAAACTCTTCCGTCCGGCTATTCGGCGGCCGCTACCTGCTCAGCTTCGCTCAACTGCGAATAGTGATCGACGAGATCCGGAACGAGCGCCAATCCGAACATGACGGCGACGAACGTGACGAAGACCGTCACGGATAGGGTGGTGCGAATCATATCGGCCTTCCTTTCAAGGGATCAGGCTACACCATGGCGGATGGCCGCGTCGGTGCTTTCTGAACACCAGATGAACAAAAAACCGTTATCGGGGAAAGTAACGAAAAATATACGCCTGTCATGTGCGACGTGCGCCTGCCTGATCCCACGCGCCCTTCGCCGAGCCAGGCCTTTGACATCGGGCTGGAAGCGAGGGTACCAACGGCTGCCCATTCACGATCGATTCCGGACAGGCCATGCCCCCGAAGAAACAGCGCAAGCGCCGTTCGACAGCCCGGCGAACGACCGCGGCACGCGGCCGCATGTGGCCATGGTACGTCCTGGCCTTCACCATCGTCGCCGCCATCGTCGCCCGCGAAAACCTCGACGACCTCGCGGCATGGCTGCGACCCGGCAACACGATCCGTTCCACCGCGCAACCGACGGTCGCCTCCAGACCGAAACCGCCCGAACCGCCGCGGAGCGTGCCCAGGCGCGCCGTCGCCTCCGCGGAGCGCCGGGACGCTCCCGCCGCTCCCGCCACGGCCGATGCGCCGACCCCGGACCCGCGGCCGCCCGAGGCGATCCCCGGCGCCGGCGGAAGTGCTGCCTTCTTCTATTGCGGCATCAAGGAGGACAACTGTGTCGTCGACGGCGCCAACTTCATCTATCGCGGCGCGAAGATCCGCCTGGCCGACATCTATGTGCCGGCGACCAAGGAGGCGAAATGCGACCGCGAGCGCCTCCTCGGCGGCGACGCGAAGGAAGCGCTGCGGATCCTGCTCAACGCGGGCGATTTCGAGCTTGCGACCTGGAAGCCGATCGACGAGGACCAGTACGGCCGCAAGCTGCGGGTCGTGATCCGCGACGGCAGGTCGATCGGCGATGCCATGGTGGCGCGGGGGCTGGCGCGCCCCTGGACGGGCCAGCGGGAGCCGTGGTGCCCGTAAGGATGAAGCGTCCCGCGGCCTGGGGCGGGCTCGCCGGCGGGCGCGCGATGAGATCCTGAAAATCGTCTGCGCGCCACCCCTTCAGGTGGCTGTCAGGCAAAGGCTGCATTCAACGGGTGGTCTTCCACGGCGTGAGTGCGAGCATGCGTCTTCTTCCTGCCCGTAAATCCCTGACGGCATTGGCAAGGCTCTGCCTGCTCTCAGGGGTCATTCTCGGCGGCTACGCCGCAAGTCTGCAGGCGACCGGCAATTTCCATACCGTCATCGCGGGCGAGCTCTACCGATCGGCCCAGCCGAGCCCGGCGCAGCTCGAGAGCTATGTCAGGGAGCACGGCATCAGGACCGTCATCAACCTTCGCGGCGAGAATACCGACGCGCCCTGGTACGCGGCGGAGCGCGAGACCGCCCGCGCGCTCGGCATCCATCACGTCGATTTCCGCATGTCGGCCTCGAAGGAGCTTTCGACACGCCGGGCGGACGAACTCGTGGCCATCATGGCGGCGGCGGAGAAGCCGATCCTCATCCACTGCCAGGCGGGATCCGACCGGACCGGACTGGCGTCGGCGCTCTACAGCCTGCGCGTCGCCGGCCGCCGCGAAAGCGAGGCGGAGCGGCAGTTGTCGTTCTACTTCGGCCATGTGGGCATCCCGCACCTGTCGTCGGCCTATGCGATGGACGAGAGCTGGGAGACCTTCGAGGCCTACTACGCGCCGGAGGGCTAGCTCTGCCGCTCAGCGCGGTTGCGGGGTCGGCGCAGAGCGCCGCACCGTCGTCGCCATGCCACAGGCGCCGTGTATGACGGCCGCCGGACGCGCGGGCTTGCATTTGCCGCGCGGACATGGAAGGAGGCGCTCCCTTCCCGCCCTCGCGACACACCGGATCCGTCATGACGATCGCCTACGGCCTCGATTTCGGCACCACGAATTCCGTCCTTGCGACCGCCAGGGAAGGTACGACGCAGTCCGTCGTCCTGCACACGCCGGCCGGCGAGACGGACACGCTCAGGACCGCGCTCTCCTTCATGAAAGACGGCCTGCGCGAGCTGACCTGCGAGGCGGGGCCGGCCGCCATCGCCCAGTTCATCGACCATCCGGGCGAGTGTCGGTTCCTGCAGTCGATCAAGACGTTCGCCGCCTCGCCGTTGTTCCAGGGCACGCTGATCTTCTCCAAGCGCTACAGCTTCGAAGACATCATGCATGCCTTCCTGTCGCGGCTGCGCGACTATGCCGGGGCGGCGCTGGACCGGCGCGCGGAACGGATCGTCGTGGGGCGTCCGGTGCGCTTTGCCGGCAGCAATCCGGACGAGCGACTCGCCACGGAGCGGTACAACGCAGCCCTTGGCCGCTTCGGCTTCCCCGAGGTCCACCATGTCTACGAACCGGTTGCCGCGGCCTTCTACTTCGCGCGCAACCTCGATCGCGACACGACCGTGCTGGTCGCCGATTTCGGCGGCGGCACGACGGACTATTCGCTGATCCGCTTCGAGCGCCATGCCGGGCGGATGACGGCGACGCCGCTCGGCCATTCCGGCGTGGGCGTGGCCGGCGACAATTTCGACTTCCGCATCATCGACAACATCGTCTCGCCGATCATCGGCAAGGGCACGATGTTCAGGAGCTTCGACAAGCTGCTCGAGGTGCCCTCGAGCTACTATGCGAACTTCGGGCGCTGGAACCAGCTGTCGATCTTCAAGACGCTGCGCGATTTCGCGGAGCTGAAGAAGCTCGTCCAGACCAGCCTGGAACCGGAGAAGCTCGAGACCTTCGTCGAACTGATCGAGATGGACGAGGGCTATCCGCTCTATCAGGCGGTATCCGCCACCAAGATGCGGCTTTCGGCCGCCGAGGAGACGGAGTTCTTCTTTCCGCCGCTCGGCACGTCGGCACGCCGGGTCGTCCGGCGCACCGATTTCGAGAGCTGGATCGCCCCGGAACTCCAGCAGATCGAGAACGCGCTGGACGACGTGCTGACCAAGACGCACACGGCAGCCGGCGATATCGGCAAGGTGTTCCTGACCGGCGGCACGTCGTTCGTCCCCGCCGTCCGGCGGATCTTCGAGCAGCGCTTCGACCGGAGCCGCATCGAGAGCGGCGGCGAATTGCTCTCCATCGCCCATGGCCTCGCCCTGATCGGCGCGCGCGACGACATCGCGGACTGGTCGGCCACCTGACGAGGGCGCCCATCGGCCGCAAGCCTCGCCCTGCCGAGACCGCGATGCGGACAGTCGGCATGGGACAAACCGCACGCGGCCGCCTGTCGCCGCCTCTCCTGTTTGCGCAATACCAAAGAGCGACCGTGGCAAAGCAGTAGTCTGCTCCGGAAGACCACGCGCGTCTTGCATCCGATCGAGCAGAAAACGAGAGGCCGCCCGCTTCTGGCGGCTGGAGACAGTTCATGAGCGAAGCAGAGCTTACGGCCGTCGCCGGCGATGGCCACCGCACGCAGGGCAACGCCCTGAGCACGATCAGGCGTGTTCGCCGGATCGTTCTGGAAAGCGCCCGGGATTGCCGCTGCCGCGAGCGGGTCGCCGAGGCGATCAGCGGCCTGGAGGACTTCGAGGCGCGGCGCGAGCGAAAGCGCCTGACGGAGGCCGCACGGATCCAGCCGCGCAAGATCGTAGCCCTTCTCGAACTCCTCGCGGATTTCGATCCCGCCACGGCCGACGAAGGGGAGCTTTCCGAGGCGAGCCTGCTCCTCGACGATATCGCGTCCGAGGCGCGGCTGGGATCGAGCCTGCTGCACGAACTGGCCGGCCTGCGGGAGACGTCCGCCCCGGCCCCGCGAGGGACGCCACGATGAGACCGCATCTACACAACGACCGGGACCACCTGCTCGAACTCCTGATGGCGCCATCCTTCGCGCCGGCCGAAACCGCGCAGTTCATCGACCTTCTGGAGAAGGAAGTGGGCTACGGCGAGACCGCCGGCGTGCGGGCCCGGCCTGCGCGGCACAATGCCGAGGCCAGGGCAACACGGACCTGACACCGGCAGCGGCGCGGGGCCTTCATACCCCGGCCCACCAGGCGCCCGCCCCTCAACCGTGGCCCATCGCGGCGTTTCGGCCCCTGGCGATCCAGGCGGCCCCTTCCCGCTGGTGGAAGAAGCCGTTGGAGAATTCGGCGCCCGGGTAGATCCCGGTGAGCCTGCGAATGGCTTCCTCGCTCTCCATCTGCCCGTCCAGCACGGCGCGATAGAGGACGGCGACCGCGACCATGTCGCAGTCCTGCGGCGAAAGACGGACCCGCGCAATCCCGGCGCTCTTCAACGCCGCCAGCTCGTCGAGCAGAACGACACAGCTGTTCGACATGGTCTGCACGCCGTTCAGGACGAGGAACGACTGCCGGTCGAGGGTCTTAAGCGGCAGTCCGTCCGGCTCCTGCCCGCAGATGAACTGGCAGTTGTCCTTGCTCAGTCCCTTCGACCGCGCATGGGCGCAGCGCGCCGAGATGGCGAGCGGCATGCGGCCGAAGGCGAAGATCTCGAACGAGAAGCCCGGCATCTCCTGCAGGATCCGTTCGATGGAACTCATCGGCAGCTCGGGCGGCAGGCAGATGTTTTCGGCGCCGCGCGCCGCCAGGACCTTCGCGGTCACGGCATTGTAGACGTTGACCAGCGGTCCGATCGAGTGCGCCTTGTCCTTGACGAGCCCGAGCGCGGAAAGATCGTTGGCCTCGACCGGATGGTCGCTGTCACCGATCAGATCGCGCACATGGCGGCTCTCGCGTTCGAGCGTGACCATGGCGAGCGTCGACAGCGTCACCGTCTTGCCCGCCGCCTCCAGCCGCTCCACGACCTCGGCGACGTGCGGCTCGGTGAAATGCTGGCGCTTCGAGCAGACCGTCTCGCCGAGCGTCACGTGTTCGACCGGCGCCTCATCGGCGATCCGGAAATAGAAGTCCCGCCACTTCGGACCGTCCCAAAGATAGTAGACCGGGCCCAGGCTGAGCGCCGGCGTGCGTGCGTCGGTCATGATGTCTCCTATCGCCAGCGCTTGTCGTAGGCGCCTGCGGTGGTGCGCTGGCCTTCGCTCATCGATCGCAGGCGCGCCACCAGGGCGCTGCGCTCGCCGGCCGGAGCGGCGAGCGCCTTCTTCATCGAAGAGACGACTTCGGCGACATAGGCCTTGCCGCGCTGGCGTCCCTCGATCTTGAGCGCCGAGACGCCGGCCTCCCGCAGGGCGTCGAGCTGGTCGACGACGTCGAGCGACACCGGGTCCTCGAAGGCATAGCCGTGCGCATCGCCGATCTCGAAGCGTCCCTTGCAGAGCGTCGGATAGCCGGAGGCCTCGTCGGGGCCGAAGCGATTGATGGTGTAGGCGCCGAGTTCGGACACCATGGTGTCGCCGTCCTGCCGGTACTTCACGTGGCTCGCCGGCGAGCAGACGCCGTTCATGTTCGGCGATTTTCCCGTGGCGTAGGACGACAGCGAACAGCGCCCTTCCGCCATGACGCAGAGCCCTCCGAAGGCGAAGACCTCGACCTCGCAATCGATCTGCCGCGTCAGCCGGGCGATGTCCTGGACCGTCAGGATACGCGGCAGCACCACCCGCTTCGCCCCAAACGCCTCGACCAGGAAACGGATGGCGTCGCGGTTGGAGGCCGAGGCCTGGACCGAGACATGCAGGCGCTGGTCGGGGTATTTCTCGGCGACATAGGCCATCAGGCCGAAATCGGCGAGGATCAGGGCATCGGCGCCCAGGGCGACGGCGTCGTCGGCGGCCTGGTACCACAGGGCTTCGCTGCCCGCCCGCATGAAGGTGTTGAGCGCGACGAAGGTTTGGACCGCCTTGCTCCTGGCATAGCCGATCGATTCCTTCAGTTCGGGCCGGCTGAAGTTCAGGCCGGGGAAATTGCGGGCATTGGTCTCGTCGCGGAAGCCGCAATAGACGGCGTCCGCCCCGGCATCGACCGCCTCGCGGAAGGCCGAGGGCGTGCCTGCAGGGCAGATCAGTTCCATGTTGCATCCCTTTCCTCGAAGGCCCGCTTGCGCACATGGCGCGCAGCCCGCGCGACGAACGGCGCGAGCGGGCCGGCGAGGCTGCCGATTTCGGTCGGAAGGTCGATCGCGCTGTCATCGAGCGCGTTGCGGAGCGCCAGCATCGCCTCCATGTCGCCCGTGACCGAAAGCTCGCGCGAGAAGAACAGCGCATCCGCGTCGCATCGCCCTTCCAGCAGGCCGAGAAGCAGCACCAGCGGCCCCTCGATGCAGGCATCCGACAGGGGCCGCTTGGCCTTGCGCGAAACCTGCACCGTCTTTGCGGCCGGGACGACGAGGAAGTTCAACGGCAGGTCGAGCGGGCAGAAGAGATACCGGGTCTGCCGGTAGTCGCCGAGGCGTTCGAAGAGATCGGGATGGGAGCGGAGGACGCCGGAAAAGATCGTCCTGGCGACACGTTCGATCAGCCAGAGAGGCGCAAGATCGACGGGCGCAACCAAGGCGGGCGGAAGGGTCATGCGAAAGGCTTTCGACAGTGTACGGTCGCCCCAAGACTAGGGACAGGCGTCCCGTTGCAGTTTGAGCCAGGACAAAGACGCTCCAATTTTTCGACGGCAATTCTTCCCGAATGAAAGCCGATGTCCCCGTTCCGCGCCGATTCGACAGCCTCCAGGATTTCGTCGCCCTATTGGAAAGCAGGGCCAGGCTGAAGCGCGTCACGCGCCCGGTGTCGCTGGTGCACGAGATCACCGAAATCCATCGGCGCGTCCTGCACGACGAAGGTCCCGCCCTTCTCTTCGAAAAGCCGGTCGATGCGGCCGGCAACGTCCAGCCCATTCCGCTCCTTGCCAACCTGTTCGGGACGCGGGAGCGCATCGAATGGGGACTGGGCCTGGAAAGCGGCGGCCTCTCCCGCCTTGCCGAGCTCTTGGCGGACCTGCGCGATCCGCGGCCGCCGCGCTCGATGCGCGACGCCTGGCAAAAGCTGCCGCACCTGCGGGCCGCACTCGCCATGAACCCGCGTCCGGTCGGACGCGCACCCTGCCAGCAGGTGATCTGGCGTGGCGACGCGCTCGACCTCGATCGCCTGCCGATCCAGACCTGCTGGCCGGGCGAGCCCGGGCCGCTCGTGAGCTGGCCGCTCGTGATCACCCGGGCGCCCGACGACCCCGCGGACGTCAACGCCGGCATCTACCGGATGCAGAAGCTGGGGCCGGACCGTCTCATCATGCGATGGCTGGCCCATCGCGGCGGCGCACGCCACCACCGGCTGTGGCAGGCGAGCGGGCGCGACATGCCCGTCGCCGTCGTCATCGGCGCGGATCCCGCCACCATTCTCTCCGCCGTCATGCCGCTGCCCGACGGCATGAGCGAACTGAACTTCGCGGGATTGCTGAAGGGCAGGCGGCAGCACGTCGCAACCGGCGTGAGTGTTCCGTTGCCGATCCCCGCCACCGCCGAGATCGTGCTCGAAGGCACGGTCTCCGCAAGCGAGACGGCGGAGGAGGGTCCCTTCGGCGACCATACCGGCTACTACAACAGCGTCGAGATCTTTCCGGTGATGACGCTGTCGGCGATCACCATGCGGAAGAATCCGCTCTATCTCTCCACCTATACCGGCCGCCCGCCGGACGAACCCTCACGCCTCGGCGAGGCGATGACGGAACTGTTCGTGCCACTGGTCAAGCGCCAGTTTCCCGAGATCCGCGACCTGTGGATGCCGCCGGAAGGATGCTCCTACCGCGTCATGGTGGTGGCGATCGACAAGCGCTACGCCGGCCAGGCGCGGCGCATCATGATGGGGCTCTGGTCGATCCTGCCGCAGTTCAACTACACTAAGATGATCATCGCCGTGGACGGCGACATCGACGTCAGGAGTTGGCAGGACGTGATCTGGGCGCTGTCCACGCGCTTCGACGCCAGCCGCGACCTCGTGCTCGTCGAAAACACCCCGATCGACTATCTCGACTTCGCCTCGCCGAAATCCGGCCTCGGCGGCAAGCTGGGCCTCGATGCCACGACGAAGATCGGCGCCGAGACCGACCGCGAATGGGGGCGGGTGCTGGCGATGTCCTCCGAGGTAAAGGCCAGGGTGGACGGCATCTGGGCCTCGCTGGGGCTCGGCGAGGCAGGGTCATGATCGAGCGCGTCATCGTCGGCATCTCCGGCGCGTCGGGCGCGGCGATTGCCGTGCGGATCGTCGAGCAACTCGCGTCGATGCCGGATGTCGAGACGCATCTGGTCGTCTCCGACGCGGCCCGACGGACGCTCGATCTCGAGTGCGGTGCGGATGCCCTGGATCGTCTGCGGGCACGCGCCCACAAGCACCATTCCGTCACCGACGTGGGCGCGTCGATCGCCAGCGGCTCCTTCCCGGTCCGGGGCATGATCGTGGCACCCTGTTCGATGCAGACGCTGTCTGCGATCGCCACCGGGCGGGCCGATACGCTTCTGACGCGTGCGGCGGACGTGCAACTGAAGGAGCGGCGCCGGCTGGTCCTGCTGGCGCGGGAAACACCGCTTCACCTCGGCCATCTGCGCAGCATGTGCGCGGCGACGGAGATGGGAGCGATCATCATGCCGCCGGTGCCGGCATTCTACCATCGGCCGCGTACGGTGGACGAGATCGTCGATCACCTGGCCACCCGCGCGATCGATCTCCTGGCGCTTCCCTCCGGTCCGATCGCCCTGCCCTGGCAGGGCCAATAGCAAACAGGAGAAGCGCAATGCCGAAGGAAACAGCGGTCAGGATCGCGATCGTCACGGTGTCCGACCGGGCAAGCCGGGGCGAATATGCCGATGTGGGCGGGCCCGAGATCGATGCCTGGCTGCGCTACGCCATCGTCACCCCCTTCGAGACGATCCGGCGGCTGATCCCGGACGGCAAGGAGTCCGTGCGCAGCGCACTTATTTCGCTCTGCGACGAGGAGGAGGTCGATCTCGTGCTGACGACGGGCGGGACGGGCCCCTCGCCGCGCGACGAGACGCCCGAGGGCACGAGGGCGGTGCTGGACAAGGAACTGCCGGGCTTCGGCGAACAGCTGCGCCAGGCCGGCCTCGCGCAGACGCCGACCGCGATCCTGTCGCGCCAATTGGCAGGCGTGCGCGGCAGGACCCTGATCGTCAACCTGCCGGGTCGGCCCGCGTCGATCCGGCTGAGCCTCAACGCCGTCTTTCCCTCCATTCCCTACTGCCTGGACCTGATCGGCGCCGGGCGCATCGAGACCGATCCCTCGCGCATCGTCAGTTTCAGGCCGAGCCGCTAGGGGCCCCACAGCACACAAGGAGACAAAAATGATCGAGATAACCCCGGACAAGTCCGTCAGCGCGATTTCGGCGACGCTGCCGGGTGCTGCGGAACTGTTCCGCCGCGCCGGCATCAATTTCTGCTGCGGCGGACACGTGACGCTGGCGGATGCGGCAACCGAGGCCGGGCTTTCGCCCGAGGCGCTGGTCGCGGACCTCAAGGCGCTGGTGGCCGCAGCCCGGCGCGACGCGCCGGAAGAGACGGGGCTGCTGATCGAGCACCTGATCAACCGCTACCACCTCGTCCACCGGAGCGAACTGGAATGGCTCATTCCGCTCGCCCAGAAGGTCGAGCGCGTTCACGGCGACAGTCCGAATGCCCCGAACGGCCTGGCGAATGCGCTGATCGCGCTGCGCGAGGAACTCGAAAGCCATATGCGGCGGGAGGAGCAGGTGCTCTTTCCGATGATGAAGCGCGGCGGCAGCGCGACGATCGGGGATCCGCTGGCGCAGATGCGCCACGAGCATGGCGATGCCGCAAAGCTCCTCGGCGTGATCGAACGCGCGACGAACGGCCTGAACCTGCCGCAGGGCGCCTGCGGCTCCTGGACGGCGCTCTATACGGGCCTGCGCAAGTTCTGCGACGACCTCGTGACCCACATGCTGCTGGAAGACGCCGTGTTGTTCCCGCGCTTCGAGCAGAAGGCCGCTTCCGCCTGATGCCGTGCGCAGACGCGCAATAGATCGCCCGTTCTGGCGGGCGCCGCACCGGCCGCTGTTCGCCTTCGCCGGACTGTGGGCAGTGGTTGCGCCGCTGGTCTGGCTTCTGCCCGACGGGATCGCAGCCGATCCCGTCGGCTGGCACCTGCACGAGCTGATGTTCGGAACGGGCGGGGCTGCAGCCGGCGGCTATCTGCTCACGGCGCTGCCGGCCTGGACCGGGAGAGGCCCGGCGCCGGCGGGGATCGTGCTTGCGCTGTCATTGCTCTGGATCGTCGGGCGCCTCGGCCTTCTGCTGTCGGAAATGGTGCCGCCGATCGCCGCTGCAGCTGCGACATCGGCCTATCTCGTGGTGCTCGGCACCTTCATCCTGCGTGAGCTTCTGACGTCCCGGCTCTGGTCCAGGCTCTGGGTCGTCGCGCCCATCCTGGGATTGATGCTGGCGGATGGTCTGCTGGTTTCCGGTGCCGCGCAGGGGCGGACCGGCCTCTGCGGCGTCCTGCTCTTTGCCCTGCTGATCAGCGCGATCGGCGGACGCGCGGTGCCCGCCTTTACGCGCAGTTGGCTCGAACGACGCAAGGCTGCGACCGATTTCCGCGATGGCCGGTGGCTCGGCCGCCTCGGCATCGGCGCGCTCATGGCAGGCGGGGTGGCGGCGCTCGCCGATGCGGGCAGGCCTGCCGGGATCCTCCTCGTTCTCTCCGGAACCTTGCAGCTCGTCCGCATGGCCGGCTGGCGGAGTTTTCGCACGGTGCGCTACCCTGCCCTTCTGCTCCTCCATCTCGCCTGGCTCTGGCTCCCGGCCGGCTTGGCGCTGGTCGGCCTGGCGCTGTTGTCACCGCAGACCCTGACGCTCCCTGCGGCGTTGCACGCGCTGACCATGGGGGCCATGGGAACGATGATGCTC
This sequence comes from Mycoplana sp. MJR14, assembly GCF_029210525.1. NCBI lineage: Bacteria > Pseudomonadati > Pseudomonadota > Alphaproteobacteria > Hyphomicrobiales > Rhizobiaceae > Mycoplana > Mycoplana sp. MJR14. The sequence continues at coordinate 149,196 of NZ_JARGEO010000007.1, read as the reverse complement.
GCCATCATGAGCCGCGCCGCCATGGCCCGGCAGGGCGACCGGCTCGTGCTGTCGCCTGTGCTTGCATCAGCCTTCGCCCTCGTTTGGCTGTCGGCCCTCATCAGGATCGTCGCCGGAAGTGCCACTGCGGAAGCGGCGGTGCGGCTTGCAGCGTTCTTCTGGGTCGCCGGCTGGGCCCTCTTCCTCTGCGCCCACCTCCGGTCGCTGCTGCGTCCGGCGCCCCGGCCGGTGTTCAGCGCGCGCATCGGCACTCCTTCGCCATAACCGAAGAGATGCGCGCCGGCTACCAGACCCAGAAGAACAGGATCCACGACCCGGCCGCAATCGCCCAGGCCAGCGACAGACAGGCCATCGCGGCGATGCGGCGAGCGCGGCTTGCGGTGTAGAGCGCGCTGACGCGCCATCCGAGATAGGCGCTCCAGACCGCAGCCAGAAGCAGAAAGCCCGCCCGCAACTCCGCAACGAAGGGGATGACGATGCCGTCGGACCGCAACTGGGTGACGGTCATTGCGGAGAGCCCGAGGAACAGGCCTGCCCCGGCGAGCGGGATCAGGGTCTGCGCCAGGTGGTGAAAGCGGCGGCCATCCCAGCGGCCAAGACAACGGACGGACAGGGCCACCGACAGCGAAAGCATGGCCCCCAGGGCGATCGCCGACATCAGGATATAGGTCAGCAGCAGCGCACCATCGACGATCGTCAGCACGTCGTTGCGCCCCGGATAATTGGTCAGGATCCACCAGGGCAGCGCCTGTTCGAGCGGCGCCACCCATCCGATGTCGATCAAGAACAGGCCAAGCGCCTGCTTTGCGGAAACGAACCAGGGGCTTGCGCTCCAGTGGAAGGCGCCGACCGCCAGGCCCAGCAGGCCCGCCAGGATCAGGACCGTCTCGGCCGGCTTCGGAACCGTCCCCGCGACGTGGATGATCTCGTGGTTCGGCGACCGGCGCGCCAGCGAAATGGCGCCGCGGAAGCCGCTGCAGCGGCCGCACATGTGACAGTCGCTCGCCCCCCGCATCGTCCGCAACGGCACCAGCGGCGCACAATCGACCGCGCCCGGCTTCTCGCCCCGCTCCTGCGACAACCGCCAGAGAAAGGGATCGGAACGGAAATGCAGCGGGGCCAGCTTGGCCATCAGGGCGAAGACGCCCCCGACCGGGCAGAGATAGCGGCACCAGACGCGCTTGTTGCGGCCATAGGCATAGCCGACCGCCATCGCCGCCACGGTCGATCCGCCGAGGATGAGGGCCGCGGGCTTCGGGTACTGATAGACGCTCGTCATCTGGCCGTAGACGGTCGTCAGCGCGAATGCCGTCGTCGGCCAGCCGGACCATTGCAGCCATTTCGGGATCGCACCGCCCCGGCCGTGCCGGCTGGCGAACTCCGAGAGCGAGCCTTCCGGGCAGAGCAGGCCGCACCACATGCGCCCGACCAATGCGGTGCCGAGGATGACGAAGGGCCACCAGATGCCCCAGAACATCAGTTGCGCGAAGCGGGTGAGGTTGTTCCATACGGTTGCGGTGCGGTCCGGCAGCGGCAGCCACAGCGGCACGACGAGAAGGCCGAGATAGAGCACCACCACCGCCCACTGGGCCCGTTGTATGTGACGGCGGTGGCGGAACAGCCAGTCGCCGACCCGTCTCCACGGATCGGCCCGCAACGGTGGCGCATGGTACATGTTCATGACACGGCCGCAGCCCTTCGCGGCAGCCAGGACCCGAGCAGGCTGACGACGAACCAGTAGCCGCCGAAGACGATCACCGGCAGCAATTCCGGCCGGGCGCGATAGCCGGTCAGGGTGGCGAGCAGGCCGCCGACGCCGCGTGCGTCGTCCAGGAGCCACGACGTGTCCCACAGGGGCTGTGAGAGCGGCGACAGGACGTCCAGCGAAATCAGCCTGTCGAGGCCATTCATCAGGAGCGAGCCGGCGAGGACGAGCAGCATCGCCTCGCTGACGCGGAAGAACGCCTTCCAGCTCAGCGCGCGGGCGCCGAACTGCAGGGCGACATAGAGGCCGATCGCCGCGGCGAATCCGAGCCCGGCGGCGGTCACCGCCGCGAGATCGACGCCGCGCCCGGACGAGGCGAGGATGCCGTAGAGAAAGATCGTCGTCTCGCTGCCTTCGCGCGCGATGGCCAGCGCCGGAATCAGCAGCAGTCCCCAGCCGCTTGCGGCAGACAGGGCCTGGCTGGCGCGCCCCTCCAATGCCCGCCGCGTACCCGGCCCCTGCCGCCGCATCCAGTAGACCATCTGCAGGATGAGCGCTGCGGCGACGAGCACCATCGTCGCCTGGAAGTAGTCCTGGCGGTCGCCGTCGAGCCACTCGCCGACGAAGAGGATCACGCAGGCGATCAACAGCGCCGCCAGCAAGCCGGTGACGATGCCGGCGCGCAGCCAGAGCGCGCCCCTCGTCCTGTCTGCGGCCGGCTGGCGCTGCAGCCAGGCATGCAGGACGCCGATGACCAGCAGCGCCTCCACACTCTCGCGCCATACGACGAGGGCAATCTGGATCATGGTGCCTGACATCGGTCCGTTCCTTACCTGGCAATCAGCCTTGCCGGCGGCATATCGAGGTGGAAATCGTCGAAGAACTCGTATTCGCCCGGATCCAGCCTGCGGATGACGATGAAACTGGACGCGCCGGGGCCCAGCACCTTCTCCTTGCGGAGGACGATGCTCTCGAACTCGACGGGGCTTTCGCCGACGTTGTGAAGCTCGAGCTTGAAGCGCGTGTCGGCCGGCACGACGAGCTCGGACGGCGCAATCGCGCCGTCCTTGAACTCGATGACGAAGACGGGATCGTCGTCGGCGCGGGCGCTGCCGATCGATGCCGCCAGGGGAAGGACGGTCGCGAGAAGGGCCGCAACCAGCCGGCGCATCTCAATACCCGCCCTTCTTGCCGGTGCCGGTGAAGGCGAACTCGTAGGAAAGGGTCACGGGCTCGGGCCAGGGGGCGACGCCCGTCTCCTTGTCGACATGCCGGCCGAAATGGCCGTGCCCTTCGCTGCTGCTGTTGACGACGAGCTCCAGGCGGTACTTGCCGGGCCCCTTGAGCTTGACGTTGTCGCCGTAGTGGGGACCGTCGCTCGCCACCATGGTCATGAGCGTGCCGCTAACCTCCTGGCCGTCGTCGATCCTGGTCAGCCGATAATCGATGGCAAGGTTCGGCAGCCAGTCGCCTTCGGCAAAGCCGTTCGTGTTGTCCGCGGTGGCGTGGATGTCGGCCTCCAGATGGATATCTGTCTCGCTGGCCGGCGCCATCATGCCTTCCGGCTCCATTTCGATCGGCTGGAGATAGACGGCCGCGATCTCCATGCCGCTGACGAGCTTCGGCTCGCCGATCGGATACTCCGCAGCGAGGGCGGACTGGAGCGACAGGCCGAGAAGGCCGATGCCGGCGAGGGAAAGCGAGCGAGATAGACGCATGAGATGTCCCCGTTAATATGAGATAACGGGTCATGTTTATGCGCGATCAGGGGCAACGCTGTTTGCGCTGGATCAAACAGCTGCGATTTTCGGATCGGACCGGTCGCCGGGACGGCTATTGCTGCACGAACAGCACCGCGGCGATCGCAACCGAAAACAGCACGGCCGCGACCGCGCTGTAGCGCTGCAGCACGCCCATCCGATGGAGCGCGACCGCAAAGACGATGATGATCGGCGTGGCCACGAGCAGGCCGGCTTGAGCGTCTGACATTCTGATCAGTCCTATCGATTGAGCCGATCCTATCCGCCCGGCGATGTCGTTCTTTGCGAAAGCGCAAAGATCTGGCCGCCCCGAGATGCCAAGCATCCGGTGGAACAGAGCCGGAGATCCAGAATGACCGTGGCGCAGCTATCCCAGGACGATGCCTCCGACGAAGGCGGCGACCTGCTTCTATGGATCCTCGTCTTCAGCGAGCTCGCCGCCTTCGGGATCCTCCTCGGCGGATTCCTCGTCATGTCCCTGATTCATCCGGAAAGCTTCGGCGCGGCGAAGCTGCACCTGTCGGCGCGCCTGGCCGGCTTCAATACGGTCGTCCTGCTCGCCAGCGGATGGCAGGCGGCGCTGGCGGCCCGGACAGGCGCCAGCGTCGGGCAGCAGCGCATCGCGCTCCTCATCGCCGCCGCGCTCGGTTTCGTCTTCGTCGGTCTGAAAGCGCTGGAATACACCGCCGAACTGCCATTTGCGGGAGACGACCGGTTTGCGACCTTCTTCGAGCTCTACTTCATGATCACGGGCTTTCATCTCGCGCATGTCGCCTTCGTCGCCGGCCTGTTCGTCGTGGCGGCCCTGCGGCCGGTGCGGGCCAACATAGTGATGCTGACGACCGTCTGGCACGTGATCGACATCGTCTGGCTCGTCATGTTCCCGCTGATCTACTTCGGGTGAGACCCATGAACCCCAAGACCTCCGGCTCGCTGTTTGCCAGCACCAACTGGATTTTGATGATGGGTGTCGTCTCCGGCATCGTCTCCGCGCAGTGGAAGCACGAGGCGCTACCGATCGTCGCACTGGCCGCGATCCTGCTGCTGACGGTGTTCAAGGCCCGCCTCATCATCCTCGACTTCATGCACCTGCGCGAACGGCCGGCGCTCGCTGCGGCGCTGCTTGGCTGGCCGATCCTGTTCTGCATCGCCGTCCTGGCGAAGATCGCGGTCCCCGCCCTGCTCTAGCGCCGGCTTCGTCTTCCCAACGCGTTCTTGTTTGCAAAATCACAAAGAAGAGCGCCGGGAAAAACCTCAATAAACTGAAGGTCGTATGCGCCACATTGATCCCGGCTGCCGGCGAAGATCCTCGCTGCAGGCCGCGGTTCGATGCGGCCCGCAATTCAAGGGGACCTCCGAATGGCTGAACGCCTGACAAAGACAGGGGCCCGAAACGTCTTCTACGGCGGCTCGGCGTTCTTCTTCGCAATATTCATCGGGCTCACCGCCCATAGCCACTACTACATGCGCACGACATCCACGGATGAGACGACGCTGACGGACTCCGTCGCCCGCGGCAAGCACGTGTGGGAAAAGAACTCCTGTATCAACTGCCACACGCTGCTGGGCGAAGGCGCCTACTTCGCGCCGGAACTCGGCAACGTGTGGAAGCGCTGGGGCGGCGACACCGACCCGGAGACCGCCCGCGAGACGCTCAAGGGCTGGATGGCCGCGCAGCCCTCCGGGATCGAGGGCCGGCGCCAGATGCCCCAGTTCAATCTCACCGAGCAGGAGCTGAACGATCTGGCGGACTTCCTGGAATGGACCAGCCGCATCAAGACGCAGAGCTGGCCGCCGAACGACGCCGGTTGATCAGGGGAAAGGAAGACTGAGATGAAGTATCAAACGCAAAAGGTCGCCATGCTGTATTTCTACGGCGCGCTCGGCCTGTTTCTCGCCCAGGTCCTGTTCGGCGTCCTCGCGGGCACGATCTACGTCCTGCCCAACACGCTCTCCGAACTGCTGCCCTTCAACATCGTCCGCATGGTGCACACCAATGCCCTGATCGTCTGGCTGCTGATGGGCTTCATGGGGGCGACCTACTACCTGCTGCCGGAAGAGGCCGAGACCGAACTCTACAGCACCAGGATCGCCGTGGTGCAGTTCTGGCTCTTCCTCGTCGCCGCCGCGATCGCCGTGGTCGGCTACCTGCTGCACATCCATGAGGGCCGCGAGTTTCTCGAGCAGCCCTTCGCGATCAAGGTCGGCATCGTCGTCGTCGCGCTGATGTTCCTCTACAACGTGACACTGACGATCCTGAAGGGCCGGAAGACGGTCGTGACCAACATCCTGGTCTTCGGGCTCTGGGGTGTCGCGATCTTCTTCCTGTTCGCCTTCTACAACCCGGCCAACCTGGCGCTCGACAAGATGTACTGGTGGTACGTCGTGCACCTGTGGGTCGAAGGCGTGTGGGAGCTGATCATGGCTTCCGTCCTGGCGTTCCTGATGATCAAGCTGAACGGCATCGACCGCGAGGTCGTCGAGAAGTGGCTCTACGTCATCGTCGGCCTGGCGCTGTTCTCGGGCATCCTCGGCACCGGCCACCACTATTACTGGATCGGCGCCCCGGGCTACTGGCAGTGGATCGGCTCGCTGTTCTCCACCCTCGAGGTCGCCCCCTTCTTCACCATGGTCGTCTTCACCTTCGTGATGACCTGGAAGGCGGGCCGCAAGCATCCGAATCGCGCAGCGCTGCTCTGGTCGATCGGCTGCTCGGTGATGGCGTTCTTCGGCGCCGGCGTCTGGGGCTTCCTGCACACCCTGTCGTCGGTGAACTACTACACCCACGGCACGCAGGTCACCGCCGCCCACGGCCACCTCGCCTTCTTCGGCGCCTATGTGATGCTCAACCTCGCCATCATGGCCTATGCGGTGCCGGAGATCCGCGGCCGCGCGCCCTACAACCAGTGGCTCTCGATCGCAAGCTTCTGGATCATGTGCACGGCCATGTCGGTGATGACCTTTGCGCTGACCTTTGCCGGGGTGCTGCAGGTCCACCTCCAGCGCGTGCTCGGCGAAGGCTACATGGACGTGCAGGACCAGCTGGCGATGTTCTACTGGATCAGGCTCGGCTCCGGCGTGTTCGTGCTGATCTCGGCGCTGATGTTCCTCTGGGCGCTGTTCGTGCCAGGCAAGGCGCGCAATCCCAGCGTCGCCGCCACCGTGCAGCCGGCCGAATGAACGATGCGGCTCCGGCATCGCCGGAGCCGCGCTCTCCCTTCCTCAAGGAAACCCGTCATGACTGTTCTGACCTCGACCCCGTTTCAGGCCCAGCCGGAAATTCCTCCCTATGTTCCCCAGGGCAACGAGTGCGCCCTGTTCGAGACCGCGCTCGTCAGGCAACTGCCGCTGCTTCTGAAGGGGCCGACCGGCTGCGGCAAGACCCGCTTCGTCAGCCACATGGCGGCCCGGCTCGGTCTGTCGCTCACGACCGTCTCCTGCCATGACGACCTCGCCGCCGCCGACCTGACCGGCCGCTATCTTCTCAAGGGCGGCGACACGGTCTGGGTGGACGGGCCGCTGACGCGCGCGGTGCGCTCCGGCGGGGTGTGCTATCTCGACGAGATCGTCGAGGCGCGCAAGGACGTCGCCGTCGTGCTGCATCCGCTCACCGACGACCGCCGCATCCTGCCGTTGGAGCGAACCGGCGAGATCCTGGAGGCGCCACCGGGCTTCATGCTCGTCGTCTCCTACAATCCGGGCTACCAGAACATCCTGAAGGCGCTGAAGCCTTCGACCAAGCAGCGCTTCGTCGCGATCGAGTTCGACTTCCTGCCGAAGGAGCAGGAGATCGCGGTGGTCTCGACCGAAAGCGGCCTCGAAGCGGCGAAGGTCGCCCCGCTCGTCGAGCTCGCCCACCGCCTGCGGGCGATGAAGGGGCACGATCTCGAGGAAGGCGTTTCCACCCGGTTGCTCGTCTATTGCGCCTGCCTGATCGACAGCGGCATGCCGGCCAAGGAAGCGGTTCTCGCCGCCCTGATCGAGCCTTTGACCGACGAGCCGGACGTGCGGGCGGCACTGCGGGAAATCGCGCACGCCGTGATCGCCTAGGGGGCATCCATGCTGGATTTTCTCGAACTGGAAGAAACGGTCGGCAAGTTCTGGCATCGGCTGGTGGGGTCGACCGCCAGCATGCCGCGCTATCCCGACCATGCCATATCCTTCGAGGAACTGAAGCCGATCCTCAGCGCCTGCTTCCGGGGTTTTGGCGGCGCGCCGGCGGTTCAGCTGACCCCGGCGCATGCGAAGACCTCGCGGCACCGGCTGCGCCTGCGCCAGCTGATCGGGCTTGGCGAGGAGAAGGTGGCGGGCGCCAGCCGCGACCTCGCCACCGCGATGCTGCCGCCGGTGATCGACCACTTTCCGGACCGGCAGCTCAACCGCGATCTCTACATCTGGCTGGCCGCCGCCATGGCGCTGATGGACCTGGAGGCGCCGGACGGCACGGACCCGCTGCGGCGGGATCTGCGCCGGATCGAGACGGCGCAGGCCATGGTCCTGCGCGTGACCGCCGCGTTTCCCGGCCTGAGCGCGACCTACCGGCGCCTTTGCGCGGCGACGCTGAAGGAGCGAAGCCGCGGCATCCTGCCGGCCGTCGAGCAGCTCGTCGAAAACCGCATCCTCGCGCTCCTGAAGAAGGGGGCCGGCCTCAAGGACGATACGCTGCCGGCGATCTTCCCGCATCATGCGCCCGCGGGCTACCAGCCGATGATGGGCGTGCCGCTCTGGCCCGAATTTCATGTCCGCTCCGAAGCCGACACGACGATCGAGGATGCGGTGCCGGACGGGACGCAGGAGCAAGGACTTGCCGGCAATGCGCGCTATCTGGCGACGCGGCAGACCAGCGATGAGCGCAAGGGCGAGCGCAGCCCGTTCATCCTGAACCGCTTCGAGAAGATTCTGGCGATGGCCGAAATGGTCAACGTGGACCGACCGACGGACGACAGCGAGGACAGCGACAGCAAGGCGGCCGACGACCTGGACGAGATGAAGCTCGGCCAGCGCCGGGAGCGGCCGTCCTCGAAATTCCGCTTCGATCTCGACCTGCCGCCGGAAATGATCGACCTGTCGGAGATGACGGCCGAGATCAGCTACCCCGAATGGGACTATCGCAAGGGCCGCTATCTGGAGAACTACACGAACGTGCTCGCCGTGCCGGCCGAGAGCCTCGGCGAGCGAAGCGCGCTGGACAGCGAGACCCAGTCGCTCGTCCGCAAGGTGCGGCGCCAGTTCGAGGTGCTGCGGCCGCGCCACGAGCTGTTGAAGGCGCAGCTGGATGGCTCGGAGCTCGATCTCGACGCCGTCATCCGCTCGCGGGCGGACCTCGCCGCCGGCGGACAGGGCAGCGACCGGATCCACCTGGCGAGCCGACCGCTCGCGCCGGATCTCGCGACCACGATCCTGGTCGACGTCTCGCTCTCCACCGACGCCTGGATCGACAACCGCCGCGTCCTGGACGTCGAGAAGGAGGCCCTGCTGGTGCTGGCGCACGGCCTTGCCGCCTGCGGCAGCATGCATTCGATCCTGACCTTCACGTCGCGCCGTCGGTCGTGGGTGCGCCTCGAGACGGTGAAGGGGTTCAACGAGACGATCAGCGCTGCGACCGAAGAACGGATCGCCGGATTGAAGCCCGGCTACTACACGCGCATGGGTGCTGCCATCCGCCACGCCGCAGCCGATCTTCGCAAGCAGCCGAGCCGGAAGAAGCTGCTGCTCGTCCTCACCGACGGCAAGCCGAACGACATCGACCATTACGAGGGCCGGTTTGCGTTGGAGGATACCCGCAAGGCGGTGCAGGAGGCCCGGCGCACTGGGGTGAGCGTCTTTGCCGTCACCGTCGACCGGGACGCGAACAACTACCTTCCGGCACTCTTCGGCAGGAACGGATACGCGCTCGTCGGCGACATCTCGAAACTGCCGGTGGCGCTGCCCACGATCTATCGCGGACTGACGGCATAGGGGGCAAACATCCGCGATAACGAGCGACGAGGCCGGTCGCTCGGGGGCCCGGCATGGGCGGAATGCCGGGCCCTCTTCTTTTGTCGACCACGAGGCCCGTTTCGATCCGCGACGACGGCGCCCGGTGGCGCCGTCCAGCATCGACAACCAGCACGAAACGCCGACATCGATCGGCGCGAGGTCACGCCGGGACAGCCCCGGTGCGCCGGGGACGCTTCTAGTTCACCTCAGCATGGAGTTCCGCCATGGCGCGGCTCAGGTCGTCGATCGGGGTCAACCCGGCCGATGGCTTGCCCTGAAGCTCCGGCGGCATCTTCCAGCCCGGATCGACGCCCTGCATGTTGGGCAGTTCGTGGGCGATCCCCTTGTGGCAATCGATGCAGGTCGCCTTGCCCGGCAGCAGGTAGCGCGTGTGGATCTCGGCCGCCCGCTGGGTCTGCTTCTGCAGGTCCATGGCGACCGAGGAGTGGCAGTTGCGGCATTCGAGGCTGTCGTTGGCCTTCAGGCGCGCCCATTCATGCTGGGCGAGCTCCAGCCGGTGTTCCAGGAATTTCGGCCGGGTGTTGATCGTGCCGAAAATCTTGCCCCAGACCTCCTTGGAGGCCTGCATCTTGCGCGCGATCTTGTCGGTCCACTGATGCGGAACGTGGCAGTCCGGGCACGAGGCGCGCACGCCCGAGCGGTTGGAGAAATGGATCGTCCGCGTCAGCTCCTGGTAGACGTTGTCACGCATCTCGTGGCAGGAGGTGCAGAATTTCTCGGTGTTGGTCAGTTCCAGCGCCGTGTTGAAGGCGCCCCAGAACATCACCCCGCCGACGAACCCGCCCAGGGTGAGGAAGCCGAGGCCTAGCGTGCCGGCCGGGGTGGCGACAATCTTCCATGCCCAGAGGATGACGCCCTTTATCCATTTGATCATGGCGTCACTCGCTTCCGGCGGGCTTGACGCCCATCTCGCTCATGTCCCTGAAGCCGTTCGGCACCAGGGGGCGCGTGTCCGCCTGCGGCACGTGGCAGGCGGTGCAGAAATAGCGCCGCGGCGAGACATCGGCGAGCATCTGGCCTTCGCGGGTCATGTAGTGCGTGACGCTGATCATCGGCGCGCCGGAATCCTGCGTGAACTCCCGCTTGTGGCAGGACAGGCAGCGGTTGGCGTTGACCGACAGCTCATAGCCCTCGATCGAATGCGGAATGACCGGCGGCTGGTCGGGATAGGCGCGCATCTTGCGCTGATCGTCGACCACCCATTTCGGCAGCGGCGCCGCCGCCTCGGTCGCCATCGACGGCGTCGGCCCCTCCAGCTGCGGCGGGGTTTTCGTCACCACCTGGGCAATCGCAGCCGTCGCAACGAAGATGAGAAGCCCCGCTGCGATGGCCGTCCATTCAGGCCGCCTCAGACGGCGACGGGAACAATCTTGACCGCGCATTTTTTGAAATCCGTCTGTTTGGAAATGGGATCGGTTGCGTCCAGGGTGACCTTGTTGATGAGCTGGCTCGCATCGAACCAGGGGACGAAGACAACGCCCGGCGGCATGCGGTTGCGGCCGCGCGTCTCCACGCGGGAGCGGATCTCGCCGCGCCGGGAGACGATGCGGACTTCCGCGCCCTGGTTGATCCCGCGCTTGCGCGCATCGTCGGCATTCATGAAGACGCGGGCGCCCGGGAAGGCCTTGTAGAGCTCCGGCACGCGCATCGTCATCGAGCCGGAATGCCAGTGCTCCAGCACGCGCCCGGTCACGAGCCAGACGTCGAACTCCTCATCGGGGGACTCCGCCGGCGGCTCGTACGGCACGGCGAGAATGACCGCCCTGCCGTCCTTCTGGCCATAGAACTTCAGGCCCTCGCCCGGCTTGACGTAGGGATCGTAGCCCTCGCGGTAGCGCCAGAGGGTCTCCTTGCCGTCGACCACCGGCCAACGCAGCCCGCGCACCTCGTGGTACATGTCGTAGGGTGCGAGATCGTGGCCGTGGCCGCGGCCGAAGGCGGCATATTCCTCGAACAGTCCCTTCTGGATGTAGAAGCCGAAGGCTTCCGCTTCGTTGTTGTCGTATTCGGGATTGATCCCGCTCAGCGGGAAGCGGTCGACTTCGCCGTTCCTGTACAGGACCTCATAGAGCGTCTTGCCGCGGTACTGCGGGTTCGCCTCGAGGATCTCGGCGGGCCAGACCTCGTCGGTCGTGAACCGCTTGGAGAACTCCACCATCTGCCACAGGTCGGAGCGCGCCTCGCCCTTGGCCTGGACGAGCTGATGCCAGACATGGGTGCGGCGCTCGGCATTGCCGTAGGCGCCTTCCTTTTCCACCCACATCGCGGCCGGCAGGATGAGGTCGGCGCTCATCGCGGTGACCGTCGGATAGGCGTCCGAGACGACGATGAAATTGTCCGGGTTGCGATAGCCCTGCCAGGTCTCGTTGCTGGTGTTGGGGCCGGCCTGGACGTTGTTGTTCACCTGCACCCAGTAGAAGTTGAGCTTGCCGTCCTTGAGCATCCGGTCCTGCTGGACGGCATGGTAGCCCGGCTTCTCCGGAATGATGCCGTGCGGGATGCGCCAGATCTCCTCGGCGTGCTTGCGGTGCTCGGGGTTCGTCACCGTCATGTCCGCCGGCAGGCGGTGGGCGAAGGTGCCGACCTCGCGGGCGGTGCCGCAGGCGGACGGCTGGCCGGTCAGCGAGAACGGGCTGTTGCCGGGCTCGGAGATCTTGCCGGTCAGGAGATGCAGGTTATAGACCATCTGGTTGGCCCAGACGCCGCGGACATGCTGGTTGAACCCCATGGTCCAGAGCGACATGACCTTGCGGTCGGGATCGGCATAGAGCTCCGCCAGCTCCTGGAGGAACCCGGGGTCGACGCCGGTCATTTCCGCCGTCTTTTCCAGCGTGTATTCGGAAACGAATTCCTTGAACGCCTCGAAGTCGATCGGTTCGGACTTGCCCGGTTCGGCTGCATTGGCAGCCTTCGTCTCCTGCGGATCGTCCGGCCTGAGGCCGTAGCCGATGTCGGTGGCGCCGCGGGCGAACTTGGCGTGCTGGCGGACGAAGTCCTCGTTCACCCGCCCGGTCTGGATGATGTGGTTGGCGATGTAGTTGAGGATGACCAGGTCCGTTCCCGGCTTGAACACGACCGGGATGTCGGCGAGATCCATGCTGCGGTGGGTGAAGGTCGACAGCACGGCGACCCGCACATGCGGATGGCCGAGGCGGCGGTCGGCGACACGCGTCCAGAGGATCGGATGCATCTCCGCCATGTTCGAGCCCCAGAGCACGAAGGCGTCGGCATGCTCGAAATCGTCGTAGCAGCCCATCGGCTCGTCCATGCCGAAGGTGCGCATGAAGGCGTAGGCGGCGGACGCCATGCAGTGGCGCGCGTTCGGATCGAGGTTGTTGGAGCGGAATCCCGCCCGCATCAACTTGGTGGCGGCATAGCCCTCGAAGATGGTCCACTGGCCGGAGCCGAACATGCCGACGGCGGTCGGCCCCTTTTCCTTCAGCACCTTCTTGCACTGCTCGGCCATCACGTCGAAGGCCTCGTCCCAGCTGACCGGCTCGAACTCGCCGTCCTTGGCGTAGGCGCCGTTGCGCTTGCGCAAGAGCGGGGTCTGCAGACGATCCTGCCCGTACATGATCTTGGAGAGGAAATAGCCCTTGATGCAGTTCAGGCCGCGGTTGACCTCGGCCTGCATGTCGCCATGGGTGGCGACGACCTGCCCCTCCTTGACGCCGACCATCACGCCGCAGCCCGTGCCGCAGAACCGGCACGGGGCCTTCGACCATTTGATTTCGAGCGCCTCGACCCCGCCCGGCACCGGCTGGGCGGCCGCGGGAAGCGCGACACTGGCCGTGGCCGCGGCGATGCCGGCCGCGTGGGCCTTCAGAATGTCACGTCGCGTCAATGTTCCGGTCATCGCTTCCAGTCTCCTCTGTCTCGACGTGCTCGAAAACCATGTTTGCGGAGATCACCCCGTCCAGGAGCGACATGCGCGTCAGGCATTCCCCGAGCATGCCCGTCGACGTCCCTTCGATCACGACGACGATCTTGCCGCCGCCTTCTCCGTGGACTTCGACGTGTTCCATCTTGTTGATCTCGGCCAGCACCGCCGCGGTGCGCGCCGGCATGGTCGCGATCACGGCGCTGGAAATGTGATAGGTTCCCTCAGGCATCGGCCACCTGCAATTCTCGTGCATGAAGGCCGATCGCCCCGACCGGGCAGACGCCGAGGCACGCGCCGCATCCGCTGCACAACGCTTCGTTCAGTTCGGGAAGGAAGGCCCCGCCGATGCGCGGGCGAAAACGGATCGCCTGCACAGGGCAGCATTCGCCGCAGGACTGGCAGGCGACGTTCCGCCGCGCCAGGCAGGCATCGTCGACGCTGGCCACATGCGGGAAGCGTGCCGCCCCCTTCTCGACGAAGACAGGCGCGGGACAGGCGGCGGCGCATTCCCCGCAGAAGGTGCATTCGCCGCGCGAAAAATCGATCGACGGCACACCGCCTGCCAGATCGATGATGCCGCTCGGACATCGTTCGGCGCAGAGCCCGCACCCCGTGCACGCCACGAGGCTCTCGGGCGTCGCCCCCGGCGGACAGATCCCCGCCTTGCGGGCGACCGGCCGGCCGAAGAAGAGCTCCCGTCTGGAGATCGCGTCCTCGCGCATGTCGGACCTCAATGGCCAAGCGGCCCGGGTGGGCCATAGACGATCTGGAACATCCAGACCAGGAAGCCATAGCCGCCGACGACACCGACGGCGACCAGCGGCCAGATACCGAAGGCCAGCACGAAGAAGGCGATCAATTCGGCACGGCGCCGAGAACGTTTCTCGGCCAAGACAGAGTGTTCTGTAGGAATTTCAGCCATCTCGCCCTCACGGATAGGAAGAAGATAGCGCCGAAGGTCAAATAGTAAAGCCGGTGAGGTGCTTTGCCGCACGCCCGCGTTGCGGATCGGAACAGGCTGCCATCGTGGCGCGGCGAATATGCCGAGCGCCATTGCCGCATTTTTTGATTATTGCAAAATAACAACGACTTAAACATGAAACCGTCGAGGCGACGGCGATGCTTTCCAATGCCTACGGAGGGATGGATATCGCGGACAGACTACTTCAGGCTTGATCAAAACTGCATGCGGTGTCATAGAATAGTTTTTATTTATACTGGGGACGAGGGAATGAATGAAATGGCTTCTGGCATCGGGGCAACTGAGCCCTATTCATGGGAATTCAGAGAGGGCAAATTTAACAGGGACGTCACCGTAACGTTAGAATACTATGCGAAGAAACTAAACAACACCTGGAAGCAACAGCGACTAATTTCAGTAATTGTAATGTTGTGTAGCGTATTTGCCCCGCTTCTCGTCGTTGGCTCATCATTGGAACAAGCGTTCTATCTGAGCGATGTAGCGATAAAGATCGGTGCGGTAATTGTTACCATAATTTTATCCATCGCCGAAGGATTGAAGAGAATATTTCGATTTGATCGGCGTTGGGTCGCCATCTATTGGGCGAGATCGGCAATCAAGCGCGCCAGAAACGACTATCGGATTGCACAGATAGGCCAGCCGATCGGAAGTGAGACCTGGGTCGCCAACTTCAAGGCTTTCCGCGATCGGTACTACGAGACAATCGACGCCGAGACTCGCGAGTTTTTTGACGCCTTGGGGAAGGGAGATGAAAAAGCTGGCCCGAAATAGCAGGCCCCGCCACCCATGGCCGCATCGATCGCTCAATCCAGGGCCAGCAAAACGACACCGATTGCCGGGAGGAGGATGGCGGACAGAGAGGGATTCGAACCCTCGATACGCTTTCACGTATACACGCGTTCCAGGCGTGCGCCTTCAACCACTCGGCCACCTGTCCATCCGCTGACGGCCGGCGGTCAATCCGGCGCGGACCGCTTTGCTGTTTCCAGTTGGCGGGACGGCGCGATATATACCGATGATGGCCGCCGGATCAACCGCTTTCTGACAGATTTTTGACCGCGTTCGATCGCGTCGGCGCAACGCCGATTGCAAGGGATGGCGGCGCCTCTTATCTATAGGCCGACGCAGGGGATCGGGCCGATGGTCCCGCCGGAGTGATACCGTCGATGATACGCTTCGTTTTCAGGATGCTCAGCCTCGTGGCGCTCGTGCTCGCCGTGATGGCGGCGACGCTGGATGCCATCCAGTCCGTGGCCGCGTCCACACCCGTGCTGACGCCGCTGGCGGTGGCCTGGAGTGCGGCCAGCCCCGAATCGATCGCCTTCGTCGCCGACACGCTGATGAACCGGGTGCACCCGCTGCTGTGGGATCCGGCAGCACTGTGGGTGCTGTCGCAGCCGGCGGCGATCGTGCTGCTCGTGCTGGCGCTGCTGCTTTGGATGATCGGCTACAAGCGCCGGCCGTTCGCCGGCCGCTTCACCGCCTGAGAGCGGCATCCCGAATGCCCATGACAGTTGCCCGGCCATCCGGGCTGGAACGGAGGAGTTCGCGTGTTTCTGATCGACATGTTCAACAGGAAGACGACGATGCCCGCGCCGGACGGCGCGCTTCCCGGTCGCGCCGACCCGATCCCGACGGCGGAGACGCATTTCGTCAATGGGCGGCCGCTCCAGGCGCCCTATCCCGACGACACCCGCAGCATCCTGCTCGGGCTCGGCTGCTTCTGGGGCGCCGAGCGGCTCTTCTGGCAGATCCCGGGCGTCTACGTCACCGCGGTCGGCTATTCCGGCGGTTACACGCCGAACCCGACCTACCAGGAGACGACGACGGGGCTGACCGGGCATGCCGAGGTGGTTCGCGTCGTCTACGATCCGCAGGCCGTCTCCCTCGAGACCCTCTTGAAGGTGTTCTTCGAGCAGCACGACCCCACCCAGGGCATGCGCCAGGGCAACGATATCGGAACGACCTACCGTTCGGCGATCTATGCGACCGACGACGGCCAGTTGCAGACCGCCCGGAAGGTGCGCGACCAGTATCAGGCCGCCCTCGATGCGGCCGGGCACCGCAGCAGGATAACGACGGAAATCGCGCCGGCCGGCGCGTTCTATTTCGCCGAGCCCTATCACCAGCAGTATCTGGCCAAGAATCCCGGCGGCTCCTGCGGCCTGCGCGGGACGGGCGTATCCTGCGCCATCGGTTGACGGCGCTGCGTCTCGCCGCCGCATCGAAATCCCTCAGGGCGGGTCCATTCGGGCCCGCAACGTTTTTTTACCAACTGAAAAAATTCTCGTGAAATTTTGCGGCGGGCATGCAAGGATCGCCGCGTCTGATCCTCGGGAACAGGGTTGGCGCTCCGCAGACCGTCATTTACGGACGTGCGGGAGGACCCAAAAAAATCAATAGCAACAGGGCTGCACGATGAAAAAAACCTTGCTTACTCTCCTTGCCACTGCGGCCATGTCGGCGACGGCGCTCGCAGCGGACATCAAGCCGGCCATCATCTACGACCTCGGCGGCAAGTTCGACAAATCCTTCAACGAAGCAGCCTTCAACGGCGCCGAAAAGTTCAAGGCCGAGACCGGCATCGAATACCGCGACTTCGAGATCGCCAACGACGCCCAGCGCGAGCAGGCGCTGCGCCGCTTCGCCGGCGACGGCAACAACCCGATCGTGATGGCCGGCTTCTCCTGGGCCGCCACGCTGGAGAAGGTCGCAGCCGAATATCCGGACACCAAGTTCGCGATCATCGACATGGTGGTCGACAAGCCGAACATCCGCTCCGTCGTCTTCAAGGAAGAGGAAGGCTCCTGGCTCGCCGGCATCCTCGCCGCCATGGCGTCGAAGTCGAAGACCGTCTCCTTCGTCGGCGGCATGGACATCCCGCTGATCCACAAGTTCGCCTGCGGCTATATCGGCGGCGCGAAATCGGTCGGCTCCGACGTCAACGTGCTCGAGGCCTATACCGGCACCACGCCCGACGCCTGGAACGACCCGGTCAAGGGCGGCGAGATCGCCAAGTCGCAGTTCGACCAGGGCTCTGACGTCGTCTACCACGCGGCCGGCGGGACCGGCGTCGGCGTGCTGCAGGCGGCGGCAGATGCCGGCAAGCTCGGCGTCGGCGTCGATTCCAACCAGAACATGCTGCATCCCGGCAAGGTGCTGACCTCGATGCTGAAGCGCGTCGACGTCGCCGTCTACGACGCCTTCAAGTCGGCGAACGACGGCAACTTCACCCCCGGCATCAACGTGCTCGGCCTGAAGGAAGACGGCGTCGGCGTCGCCATGGACGACAACAACGCACCGCTGATCACGCCCGAGATGAAGGCCGCCGTCGACAAGGCCAAGGCCGACATCATTGCCGGCACGGTCACCGTCCACGACTACATGTCGGACGAAACCTGCCCCTACTGATCACAGCAGTCCTGGAGGGCCCGCCGGGTTCGCATCGAGCCCGGCGGGCCCTCTGATTCTGCGGGCGCGTCAGTAATGCGGCGGGCGGGTGACCGGCGGCGCCTCGAGGGCATTCTCCTCCAGCGCGAGGAAGCGTTCGGCCAACTGGTCCAGCTTTGCCCGCATCTGCTCCACGACCTTCCACTGCCCGGCAATCTGGTCGGACAGTTCCTCGATGGTGCGGTCCTGGTGGGCGATGTGCTCCTCGAGGGCGGCGATGCGGGCCGAATGGTCTTCGGCAGTGTCGGCGGGTTCTGTCATGATGCTTCGGCCTTGCGCTTCGTTGTGACGGATCTAACGAATGACGGCGCGGGCCGCAATGATGCTGGACAAGCGCAACGGAAGCAACAAGACTGAACCGGCAGAGAGCGGCCGGACGTGAGAAGCCAGCAGACCCGCCATGCGGACGACGGCTTCCCCACACAAGAACAACGGATCGTCATGGTTGAACTGGCAATCGAACTGAAGGGCATCGACAAGAGCTTCGGCCTCGTCCATGCCAACAAGGACATCAACCTGAAGGTCCGAAAAGGGACCATTCACGGCATCATCGGCGAGAACGGCGCCGGCAAGTCGACGCTGATGTCGATCCTCTACGGCTTCTACCAGGCCGATCGCGGCGAGATCCTGGTCGATGGCAAGCCGATCGACATCCGCGATCCGAACACGGCGATCTCGGCCGGCATCGGCATGGTGCACCAGCACTTCATGCTGGTGGAGAACTTCACCGTGCTCGAGAACGTGATGCTGGGGGCGGAGGAAAGCTGGATCCTGAACGCCGGCATCACCAAGGCGCGCAGCGAGCTGAAGCGGCTGGAGAAGGAATACGCGCTGGAGGTCGATCCGGATGCGGTGATCGAGGAACTTTCGGTCGGGCTGCAGCAGCGCGTCGAGATCCTGAAGGCGCTCTACCGCAAGGCGGACATCCTGATCCTCGACGAGCCGACGGGGGTTCTCACCCCGGCCGAGGCCGACCATCTGTTCCGCATCCTCGGACAGCTGAAGGCGCAGGGAAAGACCGTCATCCTCATCACCCACAAGCTGCGCGAGATCATGGCGATCACCGACGAGGTGTCGGTCATGCGCCGCGGCGAGATGGTGGCGACGCGGCAGACGAACAAGACCTCGGTGGAGGAACTGGCCGAACTGATGGTCGGCCGGCGGGTGCTGTTGCGGGTCGAGAAGGGCGAAGCGCGTCCCGGCGCCGTGAAGCTCTCGGTGAAGGGCCTGACGGTGCGCGACAGCCGCGGCGTGACCATGGTCGACGACGTCTCCTTCGATCTGCGCGCAGGCGAGATCGTCGGCATCGCCGGCGTCGCCGGCAACGGCCAGTCCGAGCTCCTCGAGGCGATCGCCGGCATCCGCCGGGCGGTCGCCGGCAGCGTCGAACTGAACGGCCGGGCGATCGACGTCACCGGCCATGCCGATCCGGCCGAGCTGCGCCAGCGCGGGCTGGCGCATGTGCCGGAGGACCGCCACCATGTCGGGCTGGTCTTGAAGTTCGAGGAAAGCGAGAACGCCATCCTCGGCTATCACGACGACCCGAAATACCGCAAAGGCCTGCTGCTCGACGTCGATGCGATCCGGGCGGACGCGGAGGACAACATCCGCAAATACGACATCCGGCCGCCGAATGCGCGGCTGAAGACCGCCAACTTCTCCGGCGGCAACCAGCAGAAGATCGTGCTCGCCCGCGAGATGGAGCGGGACCCGGACGTGCTGATCATCGGCCAGCCGACCCGCGGCGTCGACGTCGGCGCGATCGAATTCATCCACCGGCGCATCATCGAGATGCGCGACCAGGGCAAGGCGGTGCTGCTCGTCTCGGTCGAGCTCGACGAGATCCGGGCGCTGTCCGACCGGATCCTCGTCATGTTTGCCGGTCGCGTCGTCGGCGAACGTGAACCCGATGCCTCCGAAGGCGAGATCGGCCTCCTGATGGCCGGCGTCGAAGGCCCGAAGGAGGCCGCGCAATGAGCACCCCTTATGCGAAACTGCCGGGCTGGGTCGAATACGGCCTCATCCCGCTCGTCAATCTCGTCGTCGCGTTTGCGGTCGCCGGCCTCGTCGTGCTGCTCGTCGGCGAGAGCCCGCTGGAAGCGGCCTACCACATGATCAACGGCGCCTTCGGGCGCGGCGAATACATCGGCTTCACGCTCTACTACGCCACCACCTTCATCTTCACCGGGCTCGCGGTCGCCGTCGCCTTCCATGCCGGGCTGTTCAACATCGGCGGCGAGGGCCAGGCCTATGTCGCCGGCATCGGCGTGGCGCTGGCCTGCCTCTGGCTCGACCGCCTGATGCCCTGGTACGTGGTGTTTCCGATCGCGATCCTCGGTGCGGCGCTGTTCGGCGCCGCCTGGGCCTTCCTGCCCGGCTGGTTCCAGGCCAAGCGCGGCAGCCACATCGTCATCACCACGATCATGTTCAACTTCATCGCCGCGAGCCTGATGAACTACATGCTCAACCGGGTGATGAAGCCGCTCGGCTCGATGTCGCTGGAGACGCGCACCTTCGACGCCGGCGGCCAACTGCCGAAGCTCGACTGGCTGATGGCGATCTTCGGCCTGAGTGTCGGCACCTCGCCCTTCAACGTCACCTTCCTCCTGGCGCTTGCGGCCAGCTTCGGCGTCTGGGTGCTGATCTGGCGGACCAAGCTCGGCTACGAGATGCGCACCATGGGCCACAGCCCGCAGGCGGCGCGCTATGCCGGCATCAAGGAGGCGCGGATCATCGTCATCACCATGATGATCTCCGGCGCGCTCGCCGGCATGATGGCGCTGAACCCGATCATGGGCGAGACCTACCGCATGCAGCTCGACTTCGTGCAAGGCGCCGGCTTCGTCGGCATCGCCGTGGCGCTGATGGGGCGCTCGCATCCGGCCGGCATCATCCCGGCCGCGATCCTGTTCGGCGTGCTCTACCAGGGCGGCGCCGAGATCGCCTTCGAGATGCCGTCGATCTCGCGCGACATGATCGTCATCATCCAGGGGCTGGTGATCCTCTTCGCCGGCGCGCTGGAGCACATGTTCCGGCCCGCCATCACCCGCGCCGTCCTCGGCCTGTCCGGGCGCGGGCGCACGCAAGCAGCCGTCAAGGGAGCCTGAGGCCATGGACTATCTCCAGCTCTTCCTCGAGCTCGCGCAGTCGACCGTGCGTCTTTCGACGCCGCTGATCCTGGCCGCCCTTGCCGGTCTCTTCACCGAGCGCGCCGGCGTCTTCGACATCGGCCTGGAAGGCAAGATGCTCGGCGGCGCGTTTGCCGCCGGCTGCGTCGCCTTCGTCGCCCAGTCGGCCATGGCGGGTCTGCTCGCCGCCGTCGTCGTCTCGGTGCTGCTGTCGCTCGTGCACGGCTACGCCTCGATCACCCAGCGCGGCAACCAGATCGTCTCGGGCGTCGCCATCAACTTCATCGTCGCCGGCGCCACCGTCATCCTCGGGGAAGCCTGGTTCCGGCAGGGCGGGCGCACGCCGGCGCTGGCCGAAGGCGCGCGCTTCCAGGAGATCACGCTTCCCTTCGCCGAGACGCTGCGCGGCGTGCCGTTGCTCGGGCCGATCTATGCCGAGCTCATCTCCGGCCACCAGGCGCTGACCTACCTCGCCTTCCTGATGGTGCCGGCGAGCTGGTGGATCCTCTATCGCACCCGCTTCGGGCTGAGGCTCAGGGCGGTCGGCGAGAACCCGGGAGCGGTCGACACGGCCGGCATCTCGGTTCTGTGGATGCGCTACCGCGCCGTCATCTGCTGCGGTATCCTGTGCGGCATCGCCGGCGCCTATCTGTCGCTCGCCGCCAATGCCGGCTGGACGAAGGGGATGACAGCCGGCAAGGGCTATATCGCGCTCGCGGCGCTGATCTTTGCCAAGTGGCGGCCGGTACCGGTGATGCTGGCCTGCCTGCTGTTCGGCTTCCTCGACGCCTTCGCCATCCGCTACCAGAGCACGCCGCTGCCGTTGATCGGCAAGGTGCCGGTACAACTGATGCAGGCCCTGCCCTATATCCTCACCGTGGTGCTGTTGGCCGGCTTCATCGGCAAGGCCATCCCGCCGAAGGCCGGTGGCGTCCCCTACGTGAAGGAGCGGTAAGAATGTCCCACGACCTGTTCGAAGCGGCGCGCGACGCCATGGCGTTTTCGCACGCGCCCTATTCGAAGTTTCCGGTGGGGGCGGCGATCCGTGCGGAGGACGGCAAGGTCTATCGTGGCGCCAACATCGAGAACATCTCGTTCCCGCAAGGCTGGTGCGCCGAGCCGACGGCGATCGGCGCGATGATCATGGGCGGCGCGAAGAAGATCGTCGAGATCGCCGTGATCGCCGAGAAGCTGCCGCTCTGCCCGCCCTGCGGCGGCTGCCGGCAGAAAATCGCCGAATTCGCCTCGTCGTCGACGCGCATCTATCTGTGCGACGAGACGGGCGTGAAGAAGACGCTGACGATGGACGAGCTCTTGCCGCACAGCTTCGCGACGGAGGTGATCGGATGAAGGACACCGTCGACCAGCTGTTCCCGCATCTCGGCGGGCGCGTGCCGCGCTACGGCATCATCCTGGGATCCGGGCTCGGCTCGCTCGTGGAGACCGTCGAGGGCAGCGTGCGCATTCCCTATTCGGAGCTTCGCAGCTTTCCGGTCAGCACCGTCTCGGGCCATGCCGGCGAAATGGTGATCGGGCTCGTCGGCGGCGTGCCGGTCATCATGCTGTCCGGTCGGGCGCACTACTACGAGAAGGGTGATGCGAACGCGATGCGCGGGCCGATCGAGGTGCTGAAGGGGCTCGGCGTCACCTCGCTGATCCTGACCAATTCCGCCGGTTCGCTGCGCGAAGACATGCCGCCCGGCTCGGTGATGCGCATTTCCGACCACATCAACTTCTCCGGCGCCAACCCGCTGATCGGGATCGAAGACGACGACCGGTTCGTCGGTATGACCCAGGCCTACGATGCGGGCCTTGCGGCGCAGATGGAGGCGGCGGCGCAGAAGACCGGAACGCCGCTCCACCAGGGCGTCTACATGTGGTTCTCGGGGCCGAGCTTCGAAACGCCGGCGGAAATCCGCATGGCGCGGGTGCTCGGCGCCGACGCCGTCGGCATGTCGACCGTGCCGGAGGTGCTGATCGCCCGCCACCTCGGGCTGAAGGTGGCCGCGGCGTCGGTGATCACCAACTACGGTGCCGGCATGACCGGCTCCGAACTCAGCCATCACGAAACCAAGGACATGGCCCCGGTCGGCGGTGCGCGGCTCGCCGCCATCCTTGCCGAGATGATCGCGGCCGGAGAAACTGCCGATGAATGAGACCACACCCCGCCTCGTCGCCGCCAAGGCGCTGTCGCTGCTCGACCTGACCGACCTCTCCGACACCTGCGACGCGGCCGCGATCGAAAAACTCTGCGCGCAGGCGAACACCCCGTTCGGCCCGACGGCGGCCATCTGCATCTGGCCGCGCTTCGTTGCCCAGGCCCGGGCCCTTCTCGGCCCGGACAGCCCCATCCGCATCGCCACGGTGGTCAACTTCCCCTCCGGCGACCTGCCGGTCGACACCGTCGTCTCCGAGACGGAGCAGGCGATCGCCGACGGCGCCGACGAGATCGACCTCGTCATTCCCTACAGGGCGCTGATGGCCGGCAACGAGGACGCCGTGCGGGAGATGATCCGCGCGGTGCGCGCGGCCTGCAAGCCGCCTGTCGTGCTGAAGACGATTCTCGAGACCGGCGAGCTGAAGGACCGCGACCTGATCCGCAATGCGTCGCATCTGGCGATCTCGTCGGGCGCCGACTTCATCAAGACCTCGACCGGCAAGGTGGCGGTGAACGCCACCCTGGGCGCGGCCGACATCATGCTCAACGCCATCCGCGAGAGCGGCCGCAATGTCGGCTTCAAGCCGGCAGGCGGCGTGCGCACCGTTGCGGATGCGACCCTCTACCTGGACCTCGCCGCAACGATCCACGGTCCCGACTGGGCGGCGCCCTCGACCTTCCGCTTCGGCGCCTCCGGCCTTCTCGGCGACATCATCGCCGTGCTCGAGGGCCGTGAGACCGGCGACCAGAGCGCGGCCTACTGATCATGCTGCCGCAGGAGACCATACGGCGAAAGCGCGACGGCGAGGTGCTGGCGGCGGAGGAAATCAGCGCCTTCATCGCGGCGCTGACGGAAGGAACGGCGAGCGAAGGCCAGGTCGCAGCCTTCGCCATGGCCGTGTGGTTTCGCGGCATGGACGCGCGCGAGACCGTTGCCTTGACCGAAGCGATGCGCGATTCCGGGGAGGTGCTCGACTGGCGCGACCTCGACCGGCCGGTGGCGGACAAGCATTCGACCGGCGGCATCGGCGACAACGTCTCGCTGATGCTGGCGCCGATCGCGGCAGCCTGCGGGCTGGCGGTGCCGATGATTTCCGGCCGCGGGCTGGGGCACACCGGCGGCACGCTCGACAAGCTCGAATCGATCCCGGGCTACACGGTCACCCCGACGCCGGCCCTGTTTCGCCGGACGGTGAAGGAGGCAGGCTGCGCGATCATCGGCCAGACGGCCGACCTCGCGCCGGCGGACCGGCGTCTCTACGCCATCCGCGACGTCACGGCCACGGTCGATTCGGTGCCGCTGATCACCGCCTCCATCCTGTCGAAGAAGCTCGCCGCGGGGCTGCATTCGCTCGTGCTCGACGTGAAGCTCGGCAACGGCGCCTTCATGACCAGCCGGCCGGATGCCGAACGGCTGGCGCGGGCGCTCGTGGAGGTCGCCAACGGCGCGGGCCTGCGGGCGACTGCGCTCATCACCGACATGAACCAGCCGCTCGCGGATGCGGTCGGCAACGTCGTCGAACTGGAAAACTGCATCGCCTTTCTCCGGGGCGAGAAGGCGGGGACGCGGCTGGAGCGGATCGTGCTGTCGCTGGCTGCGGAAATGCTGGTCAGCGGCGGCATCGAGACGGATACGGCAGCCGCGCATGAGCGTGCGCAGCGGGCCGTCGCAGACGGACGGGCCGCCGAGGTGTTTTCGACGATGGTGCGGTCGCTCGGCGGCCCTGCCGACCTTCTCGACAATCCGGCCGGCATCCTGGCGAGGGCCCCGGTCATCCTGCCCGTCACCGCCGCGACGTCGGGCTACCTTGCGGCCTGCGACGCGCGCGGCATGGGGATGGCCGTGATCGAAATGGGCGGCGGACGGACCAGGCCGGACCAGACGATCGATCATCGCGTCGGCTTCGACCGGCTGAAGCCGCTCGGCACGCGCATCGAGGCGGGCGACGAGATCGGGCGGGTCCACGCGCGAACGCTGGAAGAGGCCCAGGCCGGCGTTGCGCGCCTGCGCGCGCTGTACACAATCGAAGATGCCGCGCCGCTTCCGGACTATCCGATCATCGGCCGGATCAGCGAATAAGGCGCATCCGGCCGCCGTCGACCTGATAGGACGAGAGCCCCTTGAGGAAGGTCATGCCGACCAGCATGCCGGAGAGCGCCTTGTCCTCCAGCACCATGGCGCCGACATCCGAAACGCTGATCGAGCCGATGGCAACACTGTCGAGGCGGACATAGGCTGCGCGCGCCTTGCCGTTGGCCGTGTTGACCGCGTAGCGGAAATCGAGTTCCTTGCGCGCGATCCCCAGCCGTTCGGCCATCGAGACGTTGATCGCGACCATGCTGGCGCCGGTGTCGATCATGCCCTTCTGCTTGCGGCCGTTGATCGTGAACAGGCCGGAGAAGTGACCGGCGGCATCCGCCTCCAGCGTGACGCCGCGGTTGCCGGTATAGCGGGCGGTCGAGACCGGCTCGACGGTGGCCGTCTCTGCGCCGTTCGCGCTGCTCTCGCTCCGACCGGTGGACAGATAGCTGCTGGCAATGCCCGGCACATAGACGGCCACGGCGGCAATGGCGGCAACGACGAACAGACTGCGGGCGAACATGGGCATCTCCTGCGGGGATCATCCCCGACCTTGCACACGCCCCGATGGCGCGGGACGGTGCGCCGAACCGGACGTGTCAGGCAGTAGACCATGCCAATGTTGACGGACCGGAAAAATGGAGCCCGATCGCCGGATTTGCCGCGGTGAAAGCGCAGGGTGGCTAACACCCGGTTAACGCGGCATACCAACCTGCGCTGATACTACTTCGTGCCGTACATGCGGTCTCCGGCATCGCCGAGGCCGGGCATGATGTAGCCCTTGTCGTTCAGGTGGCTGTCGATCGACGCCGTATAGACCCTGACGTCGGGATGGGCGGAGCGGAAATTGCGGATGCCCTCGGGGGCCGCCAGCAGGCAGAGGAAGCGGATATTGGTGGCGCCCCGCTCCTTCAGCTTCTCGATCGCCGCGATCGCCGAATTGCCGGTAGCGAGCATCGGGTCGACGACGATGACCAGCCGTTCGTTCAGCAGGTCGGGGGCCTTGAAGAAATACTCGACGGCTTCCAGTGTCTCATGGTCGCGGTAGACGCCGATGTGCGAGACGCGGGCGGAAGGGACGAGCTCCAGCATGCCCTCGAGCAGGCCGTTGCCGGCGCGCAGGATCGAGGCGAATACGAGCTTCTTGCCCTCGAGGACCGGGGCGTCGATGACCTGCAGCGGCGTCTCGATCCGCTCGGTCGTCAATTCGAGGTCGCGCGTCACCTCGTAGCAGAGCAGCGTCGAAATCTCGCGCAAGAGCCGCCGGAAGCTGCCCGTCGAGGTGTCCTTCTTGCGCATGATGGTCAGCTTGTGCTGCACGAGCGGGTGATCGATGACTGTTACGCCGTCCATGGCCAAACCTTCCCTCGATTTCGTTGATCTTCTCTTCTTTCACAATCGCGCCCCGTCCCGCAAGAGACTGGATGGGACACCTGCCGTTCATCCCCGGTTGCCGGGCGAGGGACGGCCGAAAGCCACGTCAGAGCTGCGACAGCAGCCGGCTGCGGGTCTCCTTGTCCACAAAGGCGGCCTCGATCGCCGTTCTCGTCATCCCGTCCAGTTCGCTCTCGGAATATCCCATCGCCTGCGAAGCGACCTCGTATTCGCGTTGAAGCGAGGTGTGGAAGAAGGGCGGATCGTCGGAATTGAGCGTCACCTTCACCCCAGCGGCCTGGAGGCGGCGCAAGGGATGAGCCTGGAAGCTCTCGAACACGCCGAGCGCCACGTTCGACCCAGGGCACACTTCCAGCACAACGCCCGCCTCGGCCAGCCGCTCGACGAGGCCCGGATCCTCGATCGCCCGCACGCCATGACCAATGCGGGCAGGACGAACGAAATCGAGCGCATCGCGCACGCTTTCCGCCCCGCAGACCTCGCCGGCATGGATGGTGATCCCGAGGCCCGCCTCGCGGGCGATGTCGAAGGCGCGGACGCAGTCAGACACGGCGCCGATGCGCTCGTCGCCCGCCATGTTGAAGCCGGTCACCAGCGGATGCCCGATTGCGGCGGCAAAGCGGGCCGCCCATTCGACCCGCTCGGGTCCGCGGTGACGGAGACCGACGACGATCATCCGGCACTCGATGCCGGTCTTTGCACGGGCCGCCTCGATCCCGCGCGCGATGCCGGCGATGTAGGCGCCGGCGCCGAGGCCGACAGTCTCGGCGTGGTCGGGCGAGACGAACAGTTCGCTGTAGATGGCGCCCGCAGCGGCCAGTTCGTCCAGATAGGTCTCGGTCAGGAGCGCATAGTCGTCCTCGGTGCGAAAGAGACCGGCGACAGCATCATAGGCGGCCAGGAAGCTCGTGAAGTCCCGCCAGACATAGGCGCCGTCCCGGAGGAAGACATCGGTTTCGACGCCGTATCTGCGCGCCTGCGACAACGCCAGCGCCGGCGGAACCGCGCCCTCGAGGTGGCAGTGAATCTCGGCCTTCTTCATCTGCCGCATCACAGGAAGCTTCTCCCGTAGGGTCCCGGCGGCAGGCCGAGGTGCCTTGCGATCGTCTCGCCGATGTCGGCGAAGGTCGTCCGGGTGTCCAGCAATCGCGAGCGGATGCCGGGGCCGAAACTCATGATCGGCACGCGCTCGCGCGTGTGGTCGGTGCCGCGCCAGGTCGGGTCGCAGCCGTGGTCGGCCGTGAGCAGAACGAGATCGCCCGGATGCAGCTTGCGGTCCACCTCCGGCAGGCGCCGGTCGAACGCCTCGAGGGCTGCGGCATAGCCGGCCACGTCGCGGCGATGGCCGTAGAGCATGTCGAAATCGACGAAATTGGTGAAGACCAGGTCGCCATCCTGGGCCTCGTCCATCGCCTGCAGGGTGGCGTCGAACAGCGCCATGTTGCCGTTCGCCTTCAACAGCCGGCCGATGCCCTGATGGGCGAAGATGTCGGCGATCTTGCCCACCGCATGCACCGTGCGCCCGGCCTCGGTCAGCCGGTCCAGCAGCGTCGGCTCGGGCGGCAGGACGGAGTAGTCGCGGCGGTTGCCGGTGCGCTCGAAGCTCCCCGGCGTCTCGCCGACGAAGGGCCGCGCGATCACCCGGCCGATCTTGCCGCCCGGCCGGTCGTCGAGAATGGCCCGGACGGCCTGGCAGAAAGACAGGAGCCGATCCAGGCCGAAATGCGCCTCATGTGCTGCGACCTGGAAGACGGAATCCGACGAGGTGTAGCAGATCGGCTTGCCGGTCGCGATGTGCTCCTCTCCGCACCGTGCGATGATGTCCGTTCCAGAGGCGTGGCAGTTGCCGAGAATGCCCGGGACCTGGCCGATCTCGCAGATGGCCGCGACCAGTTCCGGCGGGAAGGCGTCACCTTCGGAGGGGAAGTAGCCCCAGTCGAACATCACCGGCGTGCCGGCGATCTCCCAGTGGCCCGACGGCGTGTCCTTGCCGCGGGAGACCTCGCTTGCGGCGCCATGCTGGCCGAAAACGCGGGAAGGCACCTCCATGCCGGCGGGAAAGCGGCCGGTGGCGGCGTGGGCGGCGTGCAGCAGCCCGAGGGCGGACATGTTGGGAAGCCTGAGCGGCCCCTGCCGCAGGCCCTCCCGATCTCCGGCACCGGCCGCACAGAACTCGGCGATGTGCCCGAGGGTATTGGCGCCGTCGTCGCCGAAGTCCGCCGCATCCGGGCCGCCGCCGATGCCGAAGGAATCAAGTACGAAAAGAAACGCTCTGGCCATGCTTCACCTGTCGATCCTACGCAGCGCGCACGGGGCCGCGGAATGGGAGACGATCGACCTGCGGCCGAAAGCGCGATGGCGTCATCCTGCGCCGACGGCGATCCTCCCATCGCCGGAATGACATGGAACTCGATGACGGCTCAAGAGAAATCGCCGGCTCAGGCCGGCTGGGCGACAGCGAGCGACGCCGAATGCAAGTATCAGCTGCAAACGCTGCAGGGAAGCTCGTTGCCCTTGCGCAGACGGCTGTAGCTGGTGCGCCTGAGCGTGGGATCCAGGATCTCCGTCGTCGGAGATCCGTGCAGAAACGGGAGGAACCGCTCGACGAGCTCGATCTTGTAGTCCATCTTCACCGTGGTCATGACGAGGAAGCTCTTCACCGTCTTCATGTCGTCCGGCAGCGGTATCGGCGTTCCCTTGGTCATGCCCGTCACCGTCTGATCGTTCTCGTCGCGCGACCAGGCAACCGTGGCGTTCTGGGCATCGTCGACTTGAATGCCGACGATCTCGTAGCCGAGGTTTGTGGCGTCGACCGCGTAGGGTGCGAGCATGCTGTTGGCCGCCATCCTCGCGTCGGCAAATTCCGTATTGCCGAGGCTACTGAACTGAGCCAGCAGATCGGAGATCGTCGAGGATGCGCGGCCGACCTTGTTGTAGACCGACATCGCCACCGAGATCTCGTAGGCGCCGATATATCCGACCAGAAGCAACGGCACGAGGATGGCGAACTCCACCGCTCCGGCGCCGTCGCGCCTGCGTGCCAGACGCCGCAGCGCGGTCGGCATCCGGGAGGCGATGATCCTGCGCATGCGACCTGCACCCGCCCTCATTTGTAATCCTCGTTCCGGAATACGGCCGTGGCGACCAGATTCTGCCCGTCTATCGTCTCACCCGACGGACCGTACAGCAGCGAGACCATCCGCAGGTAGTCGACGATGATCGGCCAGCGGTAGCAGGCGCGTACGATGTTGGTCGACTGCTTGCCGCCGGGCGCGAAGGTGTCGGCGTCCGGGCATTCCATGACGTCGGCGGCTCCCCCGAAATTCGCAAGGCTGCGGACATCGATGTGGAGACGCGACGGCTCGTCGGTGCTCTCGTCGCAGCTCAACAGGACGACAAGCTCCTCGCAAAAGAGTGTGCGGAACTCCGTCTTATCCACGTCCGTCGGACGGTCCATCTCGAATGTGATCTCGCCCATGCGGATCCTGCGCGCCATCGAATCGTTGGCGTTGAGCAGAACCTGCTCCGCGGCATAGGCGACGAAGGTCTCGATGATCGCGAAGATAATGCCGAAGAACACCGGAGCCAGAATGGCAAACTCCAGTGAGGAGGCGCCTTCGCGCGTGCAGAAGAAGCGCCGCAGCCGGCCGGAGGGCCTGTCATGTCGCCTGGTCGTTCCCGTCATGGATCCGATTCACCTTCCGCTCGCGCTCCGGCCCTTTCGGGGCGCAGGGCACCTTCCCCAAGCGTCGTTCCAAAAGGTCCTTCATCGACCATTCGACCGCGCATGGGCGCGAGACTAAACGATCGACCGTTTATTTTCCGTTTGCGGGAAGGCTGGCATTCTACCGGCTTCCCGGTTTCGAACGCCACAGGCGTCAGGGAGAGGAACTGGTCGCCCGCTTGGCGTGCTGTTCGCAGATCGGCGTGCAGGAGAGCACCGAGCGTTCGGTCTGGCGGAACACGCGGACGGTGTTGCCCTCGTCGATGGAGACGAGGATGCGCTCGTCGACGATGGCATTGCCGTCGGCATCGAGGAGCACGAGATTGGTGGTGCCGAAATTCCGGCCGGTCAACACGATCGTCGTCGAGTCGGCGACGGTCGCGTCGGCCACCTCCGCATTGCCGACGATGACCTTGCTGACGGGGCGGTCCAGCTTCAGCACGCGCGCGTGATCCATGTAGACGCGCATCATTTCGCCGTCTTCCGCCCGGGCGCCGCCCGCGACCATGCAGGACTGCGCGAGCAGAAGCCCGATACCCAGACGCATGGCCCTGGAGGTGGCAAAAGTCCCGACGGTTCTCATCTAGCAGAATCCTGACGCTGCGGCTTGTGCTGAGCATGGCCGCGAATGGTGAACGATCCCTTAAGCCGGCCGGCTTTTTCGTGAGTCCTTCACTGACCCGCCGGGCGACACCGAGCGTACCGAAGAATCGCATCTCAAAGCCCGCGCGCCGATCCCGGCTTTAAAATCGCCCGCTCGCCCGCGGCTCCGGAACATCCACCGTGCGGGCGCGCTCCGTTGCACTATTGTTTACCACAATATCGGTCAGTCCGCGTTAACGGAACGGTAACCGCCTTCCTTAAGCAGGTGGCAATGCGGCGCGTGTAGGTTGCAGTCATCCGAACAACGGAAAACAGTTGTCGGACGTGCTGAACCAACATCGTGGATAGGAGAAACTCCCATGACCAAGATCTTCGCTCGCTTCCTGAAAGACGAATCCGGCGCGACCGCCATCGAATACGGCCTGATCGCCGCCCTGATCTCCGTCGCCATCATCACCGCAGCAACCACGCTCGGCGACAATCTGTCGACGACCTTTGACACCATCGCTGGTCGGGTTGACGCCGCAAACCAGGAAGCCGCCGGCGGCGCTGGTGGCGGCGGCGAATAAGCGCCAAAGCCGACATCGGAACATAAATGATCGACCGCCTTCCTCCACTGGAAGGCGGTCTTGCTTTTTTAGGAAGTCTTCATCGATAGCAGGCATGTTCCCTGTCGATGGGATAAGCCCGAGGGGAGGAGAAACCTATGACGGAAGCAGCCATCTTTGTCGTCTTTCCGCTGTGCCTTGCGATCGCGGCCTTCTCCGATTTCTTCACGATGACCATCCCGAACCGGGTTTCGGCCATCCTCCTGGCCACGTTCATCATCGTGGCGCCGCTCGCCGGGCTATCCGTCGCCGAGATAGGTACTCACCTGCTCGCCGGCCTTATCGTCTTTGGCATCTGCTTTGGGCTGTTCGCATTGAACGTCATGGGCGGCGGCGATGCCAAGCTGCTGACAGCAAGCGCCGTCTGGTTCGGCATGACGCCCTCGCTCCTGTCCTTTGTCATCCATGTCTCCATGTACGGTGGAGCCCTGACGCTACTTCTGCTCGCGCTGCGGGCCCGGACCGATATGATCCTGGCATCCGGCCTACCGGTCCCGAACCACCTGCTGACCGCGAAAAAGGTGCCCTACGGGATCGCGATCGGAATTGCCGCCTTCGTCACTTATCCGGCTTCGCCGCTGATGCAGGCCGCGCTCGCCCGCCTCCACTGACACCGTCGAAGACTTGAAGCGCAAGGTCACCGGTGACCTTGCCCGCCGCCCCGTTGCCGCCTGCAGCGCGCATACGCCTTTCAGCCGTCGATTGCATTAGCAGAACGCGATAGCCCCGTGGTGAGCGGCATTTAAGCGCCTGTTAACCACGCTCATAAGCAAGTCATTAACCATAATTATACCAATTGGTGGTCAATGTGACGATGCAATCTCGCACGTCCAGGGGCCAACCATGAAACCGGCGCGAATCATCATTCTGGCAGTCGCCGTCCTTTCGGCGGGCGTTGCGGGCTATCTCGCCCTGCAGCTCGCCCGCGGCAACCGCATCTCGGTCGCCAAGCCCGTCGTCGAACGGGAGCCGACCATCAACGTGCTCGTGGCAACGCAGAGCCTGCCGATCGGCGCGCGCCTCAACGGCGACTCGTTCGGCTGGAGCGCCTGGCCTGAGAAGAACGTCGTCGAAGGCTTCATCACCGAGGAGAACCGACCGGACGCGGTGGAGAAGCTCGCGGGCGCCGTCGTGCGCATGCCGATCTTCAACGGCGAACCGATCCGCCAGGAGAAGATCGCCGACTCGAACAGCAAGATCATGTCGTCGCTGCTGCCGGCCGGAAAGCGCGCGGTATCGACGGAGATCTCGGTTGCGACCGGCGCCGGCGGCTTCATCCTGCCGAACGACCGCGTCGACGTGATCATGGTCCGCGAAGGCGACGACGACGCCAAGATCACCGAGACCATCCTCAGCAACGTGCGGGTGCTCGCGATCGACCAGCAGATCCAGGAGAGCGAGGACGGCAAGAAGACGGTCGTCGGAACGACGGCGACGCTCGAGCTGACGCCGGATCAGTCCAAGGTGATCACGGTCGCGCAGCAGATGGCCGAGCGGCTGCAGCTGGCGTTGCGCAGCGTCGCCGACGCGCAGGAAGAAGACACGAAGGCGGCCGACTACCTGCTGAGCGGAGGCGAGGGCTCCCCCATCATCCAGGTCATCAAGTCCGGTGAAATCGTCCGGTCGGGTACGGCCGCGGCCAACCAGTGAAGCAGGAGCGCACAGTGCGAGGAATCGGAAAGAAATTTCGGACTTCGGTCGCCGGCGGGATGACCTTCTGCCTTGCCTTCTCGGGCATGCCGGCAGCGGTGGTCAATGGCGGCCATGCCATCGACATGGCGCGCGCCGCCGCCTCGACCAGCCTGGTCCGGATCACCGACGCAGGCCCGGGGGCACGCAAGTCGCTGAAACTCGGGCTCAACAAGGCGATCGTCGTGGACCTGCCGACCGACGCGCACGACATCCTGGTCGCCGACCCGATGAAGGCGGACGCGGTCACCCGTACCTCGCGACGCATCTACATCTTCGGCAAGGAGATCGGCCAGACCAACGTCTTCATCTTCGGGCCGAACGGCGAGGAGATCGTCAGCCTCGATCTCGCCGTCGAGCGCGACATCACCGGCCTCGAAGAGCATCTGCGCCGGTTCATTCCGGATTCCGACATCTCGGTCGAGATCATCTCCGACAACATCGTGCTGACCGGCACGGTGCGCACGCCGCAGGACGCGCTGCAGGCCGCCCGTCTCGCCGACATCTTCCTCACCGGCGGTGAGGCGACCACCCGTACCGTGACGGCCCAGGGCAACAACGGCGATGCGGCGATCTTCGGCGAAGAACGGCAGAAGTCGCAGGTCGTCAACATGCTGAAGATCGACGGCGAGGACCAGGTCACGCTGAAGATCACCGTCGCCGAGGTCAGCCGGCAGGTGCTGAAACAGCTGGGCTTCAACGGCTCGGTCAGCGGCAGTGACGGCGGCATCGCCTTCCGCAATCCCTCCAACCTTGGCGGTGCGATCGACTGGATCGCCAACGGCAGTCTGTCCGGCAGCATCGGCGGCACCAATATCGCCACCTACGTCAACGCCATGGAACAGGCCGGCGTGATGCGGACCCTTGCCGAGCCGAGCCTGACGGCGATCTCCGGCGAAAACGCCAGCTTCTATGTCGGCGGCGAATTCTGGCGCCCCGTCGAGCAGGAGGTCGACGAGGAGGGCAAGATCTCGCGCACGAACGAGGAAGTGGAATACGGGATCCGTCTCAACTTCAAGCCCGTCGTGCTGTCTGCCGGCCGCATCAGCCTGCGGGTCGACACGGAGGTCTCCGAGCCGACGTTCGAAGGTACCGTCAACACCGGCAGCAACCTCACCATTCCCGCCGTCACCGCGATGTCGATCCGCAGGCGCGAGGCGTCAACGAGCGTGGAGCTTCCCTCGGGCGGCTCGATCGTGATCGCCGGCCTGGTGAGAGAAGAAATCCGCCAGGCGATGACCGGTTTCCCCGGACTGTCCAAGATCCCCGTGCTCGGCACGCTGTTCCGCTCGAAGGACTTCCTGCGCAACGAGACGGAAATGGTCATCATCGCGACGCCCTATCTCGTGCGCCCGGTGGCCCGCAACGAGCTGAACCGGCCGGACGACAACTTCAACCCGACGAACGATGCGGCAAGCTTCTTCCTCGGCCGGGTCAACCAGATCTACGGCCGCAAAGAGGCCGGCGTGCCCGCCGGGACCTACAACGGCGCCGTCGGCTTCATCTACAAGTGACCGGGGAACGGACATGACCGCACACACACGCTTCCAGCCCCCTTCCGAAAGGCTCCGCCCGATGGTGTTCCATCGCATTCTTCCGCTGACGCTCGTCCTCTCCGCGGCGATGCTCGCCGGCTGCGCCTCCAAGGATGCGGTCACGACGTCATCGATCCCGGACGACTACCGTACACGCCACCCGATCGTGCTGACCGAGGCCGAGCATACGCTGGACGTTCCCGTCGCCTCCGGCGACCGTTCGCTGACCCTTCCGATGCGCGACAACATCCGCGGCTTCGCGCAGGACTACAAGTCGAAGTCCAAGGGCACGGTGCAGATCATGCTGCCGCAGGGTTCGGCGAATGCGGGTGCCGCCGCCGCGCTGCGCAAGCAGGTCCGCGCGACGCTCGTCAACGAGGGCGTGCCGAACAAGCTCATCATCGAGACGGCCTACGGCGCGGCCGGACAGGGCGACGCCGCCCCGATCCGCCTCGCCTTCGTCTCGACGACGGCCAAGACGAACACCTGCGGCCAGTGGCCGGAGGATCTGACGCTGAACACGATGGAAAACAGGCAGTACTACAATTTCGGATGCGCGACGCAGGCCAACCTCGCAGCGCAGATCGCCAACCCGATGGATCTGGTCGGGCCGCGCGGCATGACGCCGATCGATGCGGAGCGGCGGGCGACGGCGATCCAGGACTATCGCGAAAACGGAACGGACGACTGACGGAGCGGCGCACGGCTGGCCAGACAGTAACGGGGCATCAACGATGACGAGCATCCAGTACGGAATAGAGGCGAGACAACCCTCCGACGCCTACCTCGACGAAGGTACGGCCACCGGCGAGCTCGACCATGTGCGCCCGCTTCCGCGCATCTCCATCCACGCCTTCTGCGAAAGCGACGGCATGCTGCAGACGATGGAGCGCTGCGCCAGCGACCGGCGGATGTCGAAGGTCAGCCTGCGGATCAACAGCGGCACGATCCAGACCGCGGTGAACATGTTCACCACCGCCCCGACCCCGAACCTGATCATCCTCGAGAGCTCCACCGAGCCTTCGGCGATCCTGCAGGAGCTGGCGCCGCTGGCCGAGGTCTGCGACCCGAGCACCAAGGTCGTCATCGTCGGCCACTACAACGACATCTCGCTCTATCGCGAACTGATCCGCAACGGCATTTCCGAATATCTGGTCGCTCCCGTCGCCATGGCGGAGGTGCTGAACGCCGTCTCGGCGATCTTCGTCGACCCCGAGGCCGAACCGCTGGGACGCACCATCGCCTTCGTCGGCGCCAAGGGCGGCGTCGGCTCGTCCACCATCGCCCACAACTGCGCCTGGGACATCTCGAACCTGTTTTCCACCGAGGTGGTGCTCGCCGACCTCGACCTGCCCTTCGGCACCGCCAACATCAATTTCGACCAGGACCCGGCCCAGGGCATGGCCGAGGCGGTCTATACGCCGGAGCGGCTGGACGAGGTCTTCCTCGACCGACTGCTGGCGAAATGCTCCGATCACCTGTCGCTGCTGGCCGCGCCGTCCACGCTCGACCGGGCCTACGAACTGGAGCGCGGCTCGTTCCAACCGATGATGGAGGTGCTGCAGAGGAGCGCACCGGTGAACGTGCTCGACGTTCCGCATGCCTGGTCGGAATGGACGCGCGCGCTGCTTGCGGAGGTCGACGAGGTGGTGGTCACCGCCGTCCCGGACCTGGCGAACCTGCGCAATGCGAAGAACATCTTCGACGCCTTGAAGAAGCTCAGGCCGAACGACCGCACGCCGCATCTGATCCTCAACCAGGTCGGCATGCCGAAGCGCCCGGAGATCGCACCGAACGACTTCTGCGATCCGCTGGAGACCCAGCCGATCGCCATCATTCCCTTCGACGCGCAGCTCTTCGGCGCCGCTGCCAACAGCGGGCGGATGATCGCCGAGATGGACAGGAAATCACCGGCTGCGGAGACCTTCTCCCAGATCGCGCACGTCGTCACCGGGCGCGCCACGGTCAAGAAACCCAAGAAGGGCGGACTCGGCAAGGTGCTGGGAATGCTCGGCCGCAAATGACACCCGGCAAGGCCCGGCACAGGACTGGATGAAACGGCATGTTCGGTAGACGCGGAAACGAAGGCTTTGGAAAGAGTGGCGGCCCCGCCGGCCATCCGCCGCAGGCCGCCCCGACCCCGGCTCCGGTCGAACGCGCGGCGGCGCCGGTGGCTGCCGAGCCGGTGCGGGAAGCCGCGATCGCGTCGGCACCACCGCCCCATCAGCCCTCGCCGATCGCGCGCAAGAAGATGCCGCGCACGGAGGACTACTACGATACCAAGTCGCAGGTGTTCTCGGCGCTGATCGACACGATCGACCTGTCGCAGCTCGCCAAGCTCGATACGGAGAGCGCGCGCGAGGAAATCCGCGACATCGTCAACGACATCATCACCATCAAGAATTTCGCGATGTCGATCTCCGAGCAGGAGGAACTGCTCGACGACATCTGCAACGACGTGCTCGGCTACGGCCCGCTCGAGCCGCTGCTCGCCCGCGACGACATCGCCGACATCATGGTCAACGGCGCGGGACGGACCTATATCGAAGTGGGCGGCAAGGTGCAGGAATCGGAGATCCGCTTCCGCGACAACGCGCAGCTCCTGTCGATCTGCCAGCGCATCGTCAGCCAGGTCGGCCGCCGCGTCGACGAATCGAGCCCGATCTGCGACGCGCGCCTTCCCGACGGCTCGCGCGTCAACGTCATCGCCCCGCCGCTGGCGATCGACGGCACGGCGCTCACCATCCGCAAGTTCAAGAAGGACAAGCTGACGCTCGACCAGCTCGTGAAGTTCGGCTCGATCACGCCGGAGGGCTCCACGCTTCTGCAGATCATCGGCCGGGTCCGCTGCAATCTCGTCATTTCCGGCGGTACCGGCTCGGGCAAGACGACGCTCCTGAACTGCATGACCCGCTACATCGATGCCGACGAGCGCGTGATCACCTGCGAGGACTCGGCGGAACTGCAGCTGCAGCAGCCGCATGTGGTGCGCCTCGAAACCCGCCCCCCGAACATCGAGGGCGAGGGCGAGATCACCATGCGCGACCTGATCAAGAACTGCCTGCGCATGCGTCCGGAGCGGATCATCGTCGGCGAAGTGCGCGGACCGGAGGTGTTCGACCTGCTGCAGGCGATGAACACCGGCCACGACGGCTCAATGGGCACGATCCACGCCAACTCGCCGCGCGAATGCTTAAGCCGCATGGAATCGATGATCGCGATGGGCGGCTACACGCTGCCGGCCAAGACGGTGCGCGAGATCATCGCCGGCTCGATCGACGTGATCATCCAGGCCTCGCGCCTGCGCGACGGCTCGCGCCGCATCACCCACATCACCGAGGTGGTCGGCATGGAGGGCGACGTCATCGTCACCCAGGACCTGATGCGCTTCGAGATGGAGGGCGAGGACGCCAACGGCCGCATCATCGGCCGCCATGTCGGCACTGGCATCGGCAAGCCCAACTTCTGGGACCGCGCACGTTACTTCAACGAGGAGCGACGTCTCGCCTCGACGCTCGACATGATGGAAAAAGTGGCATAGCCGCGGGGGACCGATGTTCGGACTGGATCTCACCATCGTAGCGATCATCGCGCTCGCGGCCGTGGCCGCCGGCGCGCTCGGCTACGGCCTGCTGTTCTCCCGCATCGAGACCGAGAAAAAGGCCGAAAGCCGCGTCAATAAGGTGAAATCCGCCGAGACCGACCAGAACAAGGTCAAGGCGGCGCGCGAGCGCATGCAGGAGATGTCGAAGCGGCGCAAATCCGTCCAGGATTCGCTGAAGGATCTGGAGAAAAAGCAGCAGGAGCGCAGCAAGAAGGCGGCGCCTACCCTGAAGTCGAAGCTGTCGCAGGCCGGCCTGTCGCTGAGCCCGACGCAGTTCACCCTGATCGGCATCGGCTTCGGCCTATTCATGGCGGCCGCCGCCTTCGTCGCCGGCGCGCCTGCGGTCGTCGCCGGCGGGCTTCTCTTCATCGCCGGCGTCGGTGTCCCCCGCTGGGTGCTGAACTTCATGGTCAAGCGGCGGATGAACAAGTTTCTGGAAGAGTTTCCGAACTCGCTCGACGTGATGGTGCGCTCGATCAAGTCCGGCCTGCCGCTGACGGACGCGCTGCGCCTGATCGCGGCCGAGGGCCAGGAACCGGTCCGGTCCGAGTTCCGCCGCGTCGTCGAATCCCAGCAGATGGGCCTCAGCGTTCCGGACGCCTGCGCCCGCATGTTCACCTACATTCCCCTGCAGGAGGTGAACTTCTTCTCGATCGTGATCGCGATCCAGAGCCAGGCCGGCGGCAATCTTTCCGAGGCGCTCGGC
Source organism: Mycoplana sp. MJR14 (assembly GCF_029210525.1). Taxonomy (NCBI): domain Bacteria; kingdom Pseudomonadati; phylum Pseudomonadota; class Alphaproteobacteria; order Hyphomicrobiales; family Rhizobiaceae; genus Mycoplana; species Mycoplana sp. MJR14. Next base: position 110,186 of record NZ_JARGEO010000007.1, on the reverse strand, counting down.
AACCTGTCGCGCGTCCTGCGCGAGCGGCGCAAGATGCGGGCGAAGGTCGATGCGCTGTCGATGGAGGCCAAGGCGTCCGCGGTCATCATCGGCGCGCTGCCGCTGATCGTGATGCTGCTCGTCTACCTGACGACGCCCGACTACATCAAGGTCATCTTCATCGATCCGCGCGGCCATCTCATCCTCGGCGCTTCCGCCGTCTGGATGACGATCGGCATCCTGATGATGCGCAAGATGATCAACTTCGACATCTGAGGAAGGATATGGCGCGATGAAGGAACTGGCGGCGACCCTCACCAATCCCGACATCCTGCTGCCGGTGTTCGTGGTCATCGCGGTGCTGGCGACCTTCTACACGCTGGCGGCGCCCTATTTCGAGCGCGGCGACCTCGACAAGCGCATGAAGTCGGTGGCGCTCGAGCGCGACCAGATCCGCGCGCGGGAGCGGGCCCGGCTGAACGCCGAGGGGCCGCAGGGACGCGGCTCGCTGCGCTCGCAGCAGAACAGCTCTGTCCGCCAGGTGGTCGAGCGGCTGAACCTGAGGGAGGCGCTGGTCGACAGCGGCACGATCAACCGGCTGCGCCAGGCCGGCTACCGGTCGCAGAACGCGCTGAACATCTTCCTCTTCGCCCGCTTCGTCCTGCCCTTCGTGTTCTTCGCCGTCGGCGCCTTCTACATCTTCTATCTCGGGCATCTGGGGGACAAGCCGCTCGCGATCCGCATCCTGGCGGCGATCGGCGCCGCCTATCTCGGCTTCTATGCTCCGAACATCTTCATCTCCAACCGTGTCTCCAAGCGGCAGCTGTCGATCAAGCGCGCCTGGCCGGACGCCCTCGACCTGCTGCTGATCTGCGTGGAATCGGGCGTGTCGATGGAGGTGGCGCTGCGCCGCGTGGCCGACGAGATCGCCGCGGCTTCATCCGAGCTTGCCGAGGAACTGGTGCTGACGACCGCGGAGCTCTCCTTCCTGCAGGACCGGCGCGTCGCCTATGAGAACCTCGGCACCCGCACGGGCCTCGACATCGTCAAGGCGGTGATGCAGGCGCTGATCCAGGCCGAGCGCTACGGCACGCCGATCGCCCAGGCACTGCGCGTGCTGGCGCAGGAAAGCCGCGACCAGCGCATGAACGAGGCGGAGAAGAAGGCGGCGGCGCTGCCGCCGAAGCTCACCGTGCCGATGATCGTGTTCTTCCTGCCGGTGCTGATCGCCGTCATTCTCGGCCCCGCCGGCATCCAGGTGGCGGATACGTTCTAAGCAGCCGCCCGAGGGTCGGGTGCGCTGCCCGCAGAGCGGCGGCGGCCGGACATGCAGCCACGCCCGCCCCCGCACGACGCCAATTCCGGACAAGCCGCGCTGGTTTCCCGCCGCAACGGTCAACGATCATTGCCAAGACAACGCGCTGGTGCGCGCGGCCGGCCGCCAATGCCCCGGTCCGCAGCGCACATCTGCAGCAACGGCCGATTGCGCGATCAGTTGGTGTTGTTGTCGTCGTTCTGGGCGAGCTGCTTCCAGGCGTTCTGCTGAGAAAGCATGCCGCGGAGATAGGCGACGTTCGCCTCCGCCTGTTCGGCGCTGAGTTCCTGCCGTGCGATCTGCTGCGCCTCGTCGAAACGCCCCTGCAGGCCGATCGCGAGCGCCAGGTTCTGCCGGACGCTGGAATCCGCGCCGGGCTGCTGCGCTGCGGAGCGCAGGTAGGTTTCGGCGGTCTTCAGGTCGCGCACGAGAAGATAGGACATGCCGAGGTTGGACAGCACCGAGGGTTCGTTCGGCTTCAGGTCGAGCGCCTCGCGATAGCGGTTGCGGGCCTCGGGCGCACGACCGAGCTGGTCGAGGATCGCGCCCTCGGCGGACTTCAGCCGCCAGTCGGGACGATCCGGCGTCTGCGCCCGCTGGATCGTGCTGAGCGCCTGCTCGAGCTGGCCGGCGGCGGCCTGCGATTTTCCGTAGGCCGCAAGCACCTCGCGATCGGTCGGGTGGAAGATCGCCACCTGCTGCATGACGGCAAGCGCCTGGTCGTTGCGGCCGGTCATGCGCAGAAGGTTTGCATAGTTGAGGCCGGCCTGGCGATCCTTGGGGTTCTTTTCGTAGGCCTTTCCGACGCTTTCGGCCGCCCTCGCCAGTTCGCCGGCATTCATCTCCGTCACCGGCTTCGACATCTTCGGGATGGAGCCGGTTGTCTCCCGGCTGGGTCCGGTCTGACATCCCGCGAGCATCGCCGCCAGGAGGGCGGTCGCCGTCGTCAGGGCAAGTTTTCGGCCAAGCGATCGTGAATGTGCGGAGCCAGGCATGTGCGTTCCCCAGAATGTCTCCTGCGGCGCCCCTTCGAAGAATCACGCCGCAATCCTCACTCCAGCAATATTCTGTTAACCCTAACGGAGTGTTAATTCGCCGATTCCCGGACCGTACCGCAAAGGCTCTGCCATGGCTCCCTACCAGTTCATCGACCGCCCGTCCCCCTTCAACAGCCGCGGCGGAAAGACGCTTCCGATCTTCGCCATCACCCCGGCGCATATCGAGACCGGCACGATCGATCCGGTGGCGCTGGACTGGGCCCGCAAGGCGGGCTTCAAGGCCGACGTGGGTTCGCTGCTGCTCGTCCCGACGGACGACGGCCATCTGGGCGGCGCGCTGTTCGGCCTCGGCAAGACGCCCTCGGAGACGCCGTTCCTGGCCGGAAAGCTGGCGCGCACGCTGCCGGCCGGCGACTGGCATGTCGAGACCGCGCCGCTGACGGCAAACCGGCTCGCGCTCGGCTACGGCCTCGGCAGCTACCGCTTCGAGCGCTATCGCGAGGCGAACAAGGACGCGCCGACGCTGATGATCCCCACCGACGCCGACGCCGCCGACATCAAGCGGCAGCTCGCCGGGGTCTTCCTCGCCCGCGACCTGATCAACACGCCGACGAACGACATGGGCCCGGATGCGCTCGAGGACGCCTTCCGGGCGCTCGCCGAGCACTACAAGGCCAAGGTCACGGTCGTCCGCGGCGACGACCTGCTGAAGGAGAACTTCCCGCTGATCCACACCGTCGGCCGGGCCTCTGCCGAGGCACCGCGCCTGCTGGAGCTGCGCTGGGGCAAGAAGGGCCACCGCAGGGTGACGCTGGTCGGCAAGGGCGTCTGCTTCGACACCGGCGGCCTCGACATCAAGCCTGCCGCTTCCATGCTCCTGATGAAGAAGGACATGGGCGGCGCGGCAAACGTCATGGGGCTCGCCCTGATGATCATGGATGCCAAGCTGAAGATCGACCTGCGGGTGCTCCTGCCGGTGGTCGAGAACTCGATTTCCGCCAATGCCTTCAGGCCCGGCGACATCTATCGCAGCCGCAAGGGCCTGACCGTGCAGATCGACAACACCGATGCCGAGGGCCGGCTGATCCTGGCCGATGCGCTTGCGCTCGCCGACGAGGAGGAGCCGGAGCTGCTGATCGACATGGCGACGCTGACCGGGGCCGCACGTGTGGCGCTCGGACCCGACCTGCCGCCGTTCTTCACCGACGACGATGACCTTGCGCGCGAGTTGAGGGACGCCAGCCTCTCGGTCGACGACCCGCTCTGGCGGATGCCGCTCTACATGGGCTACGACAAGGACATCTCCGCCCGGATCGCCGACATCACGAATGCACCCGCCGGCGGCATGGCCGGCGCGATCACGGCTGCGCTCTTCCTCAAGCGCTTCGTGACGCGGACAAAGAGCTGGGCGCATTTCGACATCTACGGCTGGGCCCCCACCGAGCGGCCGCATTCGCCGATCGGCGGCGAAGCCCAGGCGATCCGGGCGCTCTACCATCACCTGCGGTCGCTGGCGGGATAACGGCGTCGCCGGGCGCGCTTGCGCGCAAGGGGTCCGGGCGGGGCCAAATCAAGCCTATTCCCATGACGGGAACGATCCGGTACCGTAACGACGTTGCGATACCCGACCGGAGACCGACTTGCCCCTGGAACTCTCTGCCTCGCAGGCGCTCGGCCTATGGCATTCCGTATCGATGCAGCAGGTCAGGCTGGACGAACGCGATCTCAGCCTGCGGCAGCTGGCGATCCTCCTCGAGATCTACCTCGTGCCGCCGCCGCACACCGTCCGCGGCCTCGCCGCCAAGCTCGACGTGACGAAGCCGGTCATCACCCGGGCGCTGGACACGATGGGCGCGCTCGGACTGGTGACCCGCGAACGCGACGAGCGCGACCGGCGCAACGTCATCATCAAGCGCACCATCGACGGTGCGCTCTATCTTGAACGGCTCGGCGACCTGATCATCGGGCGCGGCCGTTCGCTGACCCAGTGAGACCGTCATGAACGCCCTGCCCGATCGCCGTCTGAACGCCTATCGCCCCGATCTCGCCGAAGAGGCGCTGCGGGGACGCCTCGACGCCCCGCGCTATACGGCCGGCACGCCGGCGACGGTTTCCGCAGCCGTCGTGGCGCTGCGGCCCCGACCGGACGCCGGCGCCGGCATCGATACCGAACTCCTCTACGGGGAGACGCTGCGCGTGCTGGACAGGGCGGACGGCTGGGCCTGGGTCAAGGCCGATCTCGACGGCTATGTCGGATACCTGCCGGAAAGCGCCCTCCGCGAGGCCGCCCCGGATGCGACGCACGTCGTTGCCGTCCCGCGGACCTTTGCCTACAGCGGCGCGGACCTGCGCACCCCCGCCGCCTTCGCGCTCTCGCTCGGTAGTCGGCTAAACGTCGTCGGCGAGACCGAAACCCGGGGCACGCGCTACCTGACGCTCGACGGCGGACAACATGTCGTGGCCGCCCATTGCGCAGCGGCCGGCCGGCCGATCGGCGACGACTACGTTTCGATCGCCGCGCGGCTTCTGGAGACGCCCTACCTGTGGGGCGGCCGGAGCGGCTTCGGCATCGACTGCTCCGGGCTGGTCCAGCTTGCGATGCTGATGACGGGCCGATCCGTGCCGCGCGATTCCGACATGCAGGCGGCCGGGCTCGGAAGCCCGATCGACCGGGCCGACCTCCGGCGCGGCGACCTGGTGTTCTGGAAGGGCCACGTGGCGATCATGGAGGACGAAGAGACGATCCTGCATGCCAACGGCAACACGATGAACGTGGCCCGGGAGGGCCTTTCGGCCGCCATCGAACGGATCGGCTGGCTGCATCAGCAACCGACCGGCTATCGCAGGCCCTGACCGGCTCGACCTGATCGTTCCGCGCGGCGGTCAGTAGCCGGCGGCGCGGTCGACGACGTGCTCCAGCGGCTGGCCGGCTTCGACGCGGGCCATCTGGCGCTCGACATGGGCGAACAGGGCGCCGACATCGGATGCGGCGGCCGCATGCGGCGTGACGAAGATCTTCTCGTGGGTCCAGAGCGGGCTTTGCAGCGGCAGCGGCTCCGTCTCGAACACGTCGAGCGAGGCGCCGGCCAGGACGCCGCGATCGAGTGCTGCCAGCAGGTCCGCCTCGACCTGGCTGCCGCCACGGCCGGCATTGACGAAGACCGGCCCGCCGAGGGCTCCCCTGCGGCGAAGCCGTGCGAACAGGGCAGCGTTGAAAAGACCGCGCGTTTCGGCGGTCAGCGGCAGCAGTCCGACCAGGATGTCGGTGCGGGCCAGGAATGCGTCGAGCCCGGCCGTGTCGAAGGTCTCGATGCCTTCGATCTCCTTCTTGCGCCGCGACCAGCCGATGACGTCGAAGCCCATGATCTTCAGCTTGCGCGCCGCATCCTGGCCGAGCACGCCCATGCCCATGATGCCGACCGTCACCTGGGCGGCCTCCGGCTGGGCCAGCTCGTGCCAGAAGCGCTTGCGGTTCTGCGCCTCGTAGGCCTTGAACTGGCGCAGGTGCAGCAGGCACTGCATCACGATCCATTCGCTCATCCGGTTCGTCAGCGTCGGGTCGACGAAGCGGACGACCGGAACATCCGGCAGACCCGGCAGGGTCATGACGTGATCGACGCCGGCGCCGCCGGAAAAGACCACCTTGAGGTTGGAAGCCCGGGTGAAGAGATCGGCCGAGGGCCGCCAGACGACGGCATAGTCGATCCCGGAAAGATCGCGGCTGCGATGGGCCGGAAGCGCCAGGTCGATCACCTCCCGGCCGGCGAACGCCCCCTTGAGCGCGGCGGATACCTGCTCCCGGTCGAATTTCAGATCGAGGATGACGGGGCTCTTCTTCTGCACGTTGCGCTACCTGCTATTGGCGGATCACGTCGGACTTCACGGCCGCAAGGTCGAAGGCAGCGGCCATCAGCGCCTTCGTATACGGCATTTCCGGGGCTTCGATGATGCGCTCCGCCGGCCCCTTCTCGACGACCTTGCCGGCGCGCATGACGATGATCTCGTTTGCCAGCGCGCGCACGACCTTCAGGTCATGACTGATGAAGAGATAGGCGAGATTATGCTTCGCCTGCAGGTCGCGCAGGAGGTCCACCACCTGGGCCTGCACGCTCATGTCGAGCGCCGAGGTCGGCTCGTCCAGCATGACGAATTCGGGCTTCAGCACCATGGCGCGGGCAATCGCGATGCGCTGGCGCTGGCCGCCGGAGAATTCGTGCGGGTAGCGCCAGCGGGTGGTCGCGTCGAGGCCGGTCTCCTCCAGGGCGGCGGCGACGCGGCGGTCGCGCTCGTCGGCCGAAAGCGCCGGTTCGTGGATCGCGAGCCCCTCGCCGACGATGTCTGCGACGGACATGCGCGGCGACAGCGAGCCGTAGGGGTCCTGGAAGACGATCTGCATGCGGTTCCTGAGCGGCCGCATCTCGCGGAAGGAATAGTCGGCGATGTCCTTGCCGACGAAGGCGATCCTGCCCTTCGAGGCGATCAGCCGGGTCAGCGCCAGGCCGAGCGTCGTCTTGCCGGAGCCGGATTCGCCGACGACGCCCAGCGTATGGCCGGCGCGGAGCCTGAGATCGATGCCGTCGACCGCCTTCACATGGTCGACGACCTTGCGCATGAACCCGGCCTTGATCGGGAACCAGACCTTGACGTCGTCGGCTTCCATGATGACGGGCTTGCCGTCGTCGGCCGGCAACGGCTTGCCGCGCGGCTCGGACGCGAGCAGGTGACGGGTGTAGTCGTGCTGCGGATCGGTGAAGATCGCCTCGACCGGGCCGCTCTCGACGATCCGGCCCTTGGTCATCACGCAGAGCCGGTCGGCGAACTTGCGCACGATGCCGAGGTCATGGGTGATGAAGAGCATGGACATGCCGTGCTGGTCCTTGAGCTGCTTCAGAAGCTCGAGGATCTGCGCCTGGACCGTGACGTCGAGCGCCGTCGTCGGCTCGTCGGCGATCAGGAGCTCGGGCCTGTTGGCGAGCGCCATGGCGATCATCACACGCTGTCGCTGGCCGCCGGAAAGCTCGTGCGGATAGGCCGAAAGCCGCTTCTCCGGCTCGCGGATGCCGACCTGGTTCAGGAGCTCCAGCGTGCGCGTACGCGCCGCCGCCCCCTTGATGTTCTGGTGCAGCTCGAGGATCTCGCCGATCTGCCGCTCGATCGGATGCAGCGGATTGAGCGAGGTCATCGGCTCCTGGAAGATCATCGTGATGTCGTTGCCGCGCACCCGGCGCAGCTCCGCCTCCGATGCGTTCATCAGGTCCTGGCCCTTGAAATGTATCGAGCCGGAGGGATGGCTCGCGGCCGGATAGGGCAGGAGCTTCAGCACCGAATTGGCGGTCACCGACTTTCCCGACCCGGATTCGCCCACGAGCGCCACGACCTCGCCCCGGCCGATCTCGAAGGAGACGTGGTCGACGGCGACCGATGTCTTGCCGCCCTGGTGGAAGGCGACCGACAGATCCTCGACCTTGAGGATCGGCTCGCTTTTCTTCTCGTTCATGGCAGCGCTCACCGGAAGGTCTTCCTCGGATCGAAGGCATCGCGGGTCGCCTCGCCGACGAAGATGAGGAGCGACAGCATCAGCGACATGATGACGAAGGCGGTCAGGCCGAGCCAGGGCGCCTGCAGGTTCTGCTTGCCCTGGGCGATCAGTTCGCCCAGCGACGGCGAGCCGGGCGGCATGCCGAAGCCCAGGAAGTCGAGCGAGGTCAGGGTCGTGATCGAGCCGGACAGGATGAAGGGCAGGAAGGTCAGGGTGGCGACCATGGCGTTCGGCAGCAGGTGCCGTACCATGATGGTGCCGTTGCCGACGCCGAGGGCGCGCGCGGCATTGACGTATTCGAAATTGCGCGCCCGCAGGAATTCCGCGCGCACCACGCCGACGAAGCCGACCCAGGAAAACAAAAGCATGATCGACAGCAGGATCCAGAAGCCGGGCGGCAGGATCGCCGAGATGATCAGCAGGATGTAGAGCACCGGCATCGACGACCAGATCTCGATGAAGCGTTGCATCAGAAGATCGGTCCAGCCACCGAAATAGCCCTGCACGGCCCCGGCGGAAACGCCGACGACGGCGGAGGCGATCGTCAGCGCCAGCCCGAACAGGACCGAGATGCGGAAGCCGTATATGACGCGCGCGAGCACGTCGCGCGCCTGGTCGTCGGTGCCGAGCCAGTTGAGGTTGCCCAGCGTGCAGTTGCGATCGGCCGCACCGTTCGGATAGCCCGCGCAGCGTTGCTCCTCGCCCATCAGCCAGAACGGTTTCGTCGGCGCGGAATGGGGGATGTTGGAATTGACGGTGCGGTAGGAATAGCGGATCGGCGGCCAGATCATCCAGCCGTTCGCCTCGATCTCGTCGCGAATGAAATCCGACTTGTAGTCGGTCTCGGCAAGGAAGCCGCCGAACTTCTCCTCCGGGTAGTTCACCAGCACCGGAAACAGGATCTCGCCCTTGTAGGAGGCGATCACCGGCCGGTCGTTGGCGACGAATTCGGCGCAGAGGCTGATGCCGAAGAGGACGAGGAAGATCCAGAGCGACCAGTAGCCACGGCGGTTGGCGCGAAAATTCTCCCAGCGCCTCTTGTTGGTCGGCGACAGCAGGCCGCGCCGCGGCGGTTCGGTCGGAAGCGCCTTGCGGGTATCGGGGACGGCCGCCATCAGACGTCCCTCCGCTCGAAGTCGATGCGCGGGTCGACCCAGGTGTAGATGAGGTCGGAGATCAGGCTGACGACCAGGCCCATCAGCGAGAAGATGTAGAGGGTGGCAAAGACGATCGGATAGTCGCGGCGGACGACGGCGTCATAGCCGAGACGCCCGAGGCCATCGAGCGAGAAGATGTATTCGATCAGAAGCGAGCCGGTGAAGAAGGCCGAGATGAAGGCGCCAGGGAAGCCGGCGATGATGATCAGCATGGCATTGCGGAACACGTGGCCGTAGAGCACCTGCCGCTCCGTCAGCCCCTTGGCGCGGGCGGTGACGACATACTGCTTCTTGATCTCGTCGATGAAGGAGTTCTTCGTCAGGAGCGTCGTGGTGGCGAAGGCCGACAGCAGCAGCGTGATCAGCGGCAGGGTCATGTGCCAGAGGTAGTCGAGCGGCTTCTGCCACCACGGCAACTGCCAGAAATCGTCGGAGACGATGCCGCGCAGCGGGAACCAGTCGAAGAAGGAGCCGCCGGCGAAGACGACGATCAACAGGATGCCGAACAGGAAGCTCGGCACCGCATAGCCGACGACGATGATGGCGGAGGTCCACATGTCGAAGGGCGAGCCGTCGGAGACCGCCTTCTTGATGCCGAGCGGGATGGAGATCGCGTAGGAGAGGACCAGGATCCACACGCCGAGCGAGATCGACACCGGCATCTTCTCGACGATCAGGTCGACGACGGAGGTGTTGCGGAAGAAGCTCTCGCCGAAATCGAAGCGGATGTAGTTGCCCATCATCGTCAGGAAGCGCTCGAGCGGCGGCTTGTCGAAGCCGAACTGCTGCTCGAGCTTGGCGATGAATTCGGGATCCAGGCCGCGCGCGCCGCGATAGCCGGAGGAGGCATCCTGCGAGAAGTCCTGCAGCATGTCGCCGCCGCCCGACAGCCGGTCGCCGCCACCCTGGCTGGTGAGGTCGGAAATGACCTGCTCGACCGGGCCGCCGGGGGCGAACTGCACCACGATGAAGGAGATCGCCATGATGCCCACGATCGTCGGGATCATCAGCAGCAGCCGCCGGAGGATATAGGCGCCCATCAGCCCCGCCCCCGCTCGCCTGCGGATGCCCTGCCGCGCCCTGTCGCCCTGTCAGCTGTCAAAACCGCCCGATCCCCGATTCTCGTCCCGCTGTCCGCGGTGATTCGTGTTTGCGTCATTTGGGGCGCCGGAGCGCCCCAATGCAAGCGCTCAGTCCTGCTTGACCTCGGTCGACCACCAGGCGTCGGGGAAGCCGAGGCCATAGGTGGGCAATTCTGCCGGCCGGGTGATCCGGTTCCAGTAGGCGATCGGATCCGTCATGCGGTAGTACATCGGCACGACATAGTGATGGTGGAGAAGCACACGGTCCATTGCACGGGTTGCGGCAACGAGTTCCTCGCGGTCCTTGGCGAAGATGATCCGATTGATCAGCGCATCAACGGCAGGATCGGCGATCCCGGCATAATTTTGCGAACCCACGCGCGACACCGAGGATGAGCCCCAGTAGTCGCCCTGCTCATTGCCCGGATGCAGGGACTGACCCCAGACGTGCCATGTCATGTCATAGTCGAAATCGCGGGTTCGATTGGTGTATTGCGACGGATCGACGGTGCGCAGCCTCGCATCGATGCCGATCCGCTTGAGATTGTTGGCGTAGGGTAGGGCGACTCGTTCCAGCATGGGGCTGGACAGCAGGATCTCGAAGGAGAGCGGATGACCGCTATCGGCCTTCACCATCCGGTTGCCCTTCAGCACGTAGCCGGCATCCTTCAAGAGGGCGACCGCCTTGCGCAGGTTCTCGCGCTGCCTGCCCGGATCGCCGCCGACCGGGTTTTCGAAGGGCTCGGTGAAGACGCTCGGCGGCAGCAGATCCCTGTACTCGTTCAGGATTTCCAGCTCCTTGCCTTCGGGCAGGCCGGAGGAGGCCAGCTCCGTGCCGAAGAAGAAGCTGTTGACCCGCTGGTACTGTCCGAAAAAGATGGTCTTGTTCAGTTCTTCGAAGTCGAAGGCATAGCCCAGCGCCTCGCGCACGCGTTCGTCCTTGAACATCTCCTTGCGCATGTTCGGCACCATCGCCTGCATCACACCGCTCGCGCGGCGGCGGTTGGGGACCTCCTCGCGCTTGACGCGGCCGTCCTTGACGGCGGGGAAGTCATAGCCCGTCGCCCAGCGGCTCGCCTGGTTCTCGAACCAGTAGTCTACATTGCCGGCGCGGAAGGCCTCGAACTCGACGTTGCGGTCGCCGAAGAAGGAATATTCGATCCGGCCGAAATTGTTCTGGCCGACGTTGACGTTGAGGTCCTTGCCCCAATAGTCGTCGCGCAGCTCGTAGGTGATCGTCGCGCCCGGCGAGAAGGCGGCGATCCTGTAGGGGCCGGAGCCCATCACCGGCTCGAGCGTGGTGCGGGCGATGTCGCGCTGCTTGCCGGCGGCGTCCTTGCCCTCCCACCAGTGCTTCGGCACGACCGGGAACTGGCCGAGGATCTGCGGCAGCTCGCGATTGTTCTTCTCATCGAAACGGAAGGTGACGTCGCGTTCTCCCGACTTCTCCGCCGAGACAACGTGCTGGTAGTAGTTGGTGTAGAGCGGATTGTGCTCGATCACCTTCTCGAAGGAGAAGATCACATCCTCCGGCGTCACCGGCTGGCCGTCCGCCCATTTCGCCTCCGGGCGCAGGCGAAAGGTCGCAGACGAGATGTCGTCGGGATAGGAAACACCCTCCGCCAGCAGGCCGTAGGAGGTGGTGACCTCGTCTTCGGAGGATTTCATCAGCGTGTCGAAGACCAGGGAGATGCCGACCGCCGCCTCGCCCTTGGCGAGCAGCGGGTTGAAGGTGTCGAACGTGCCGGCATCGGACAGCCGGAGCGTGCCGCCCTTCGGCGCCTTCGGGTTGACGTAGTCGAAATGCGCAAAGCCGGGCCGGTATTTCAGATCGCCGACCGTGGAGATGCCGATCCGCCATTCGGGGGCCGTCTCTTCGGCGCTTGCGGAGGCGAACAGCGAAGACGCAGCCGCCGCGGCAAGGATGAGCCCAACGAATTTTGCGGATCTGCGTAACCTCATGCCAAGCCCCTTGTCCTTGTTCGTTGCTGTCGTCTGCCGGAAAGATTAGACGAATTCCGGGCAAAGGACACAAGCCGCCATGAAAGCGGCGATTTTTTGCGGCCCCCTCGCGACTCACAAATCCATTTCCGCGAAAGCGCGTCGTGCTATTTCGCAACGAACGAAAACACGCAATCGATTCCGGACAGCCCGATGTCTTCCATGCTCATGACGCTCCTCTCCCGCCTCGGCGCCGCGGCCGCGCTGCTCGCCGCCGTCGCCGTTCCGCTGCATGCGGAGGAGCGACCGGCCAAGGAACTGTTCGGCGCAAAGGCGCTGCCCACGGTGATGGAGCCGCAGGCCTATGGTTCCTATGCCAAAGGCTGCATCGGCGGCGCCGTGGCCATCCCGACGGACGGCCCGGCCTGGCAGGCGATGCGGCTGTCGCGCAACCGGCGTTGGGGCCATCCGCAGATGATCGCCCTTCTGGAGCAGTTCTCGCAGGATGCGCAAAAGCTCGGCTGGCCGGGACTGCTTCTCGGCGACATCTCGCAGCCGCGCGGCGGTCCGATGCTCTCCGGCCACGCCTCGCACCAGATGGGGCTCGACGCCGATATCTGGTTCACGCCGATGCCGGATCACCGGATGAGCGCCCAGGAACGCGAACAGCTGCCCTTCACCTCCATGCTCGACAAGAGCAAGTTCCTGACGGTCGACTCGCGCCGCTGGACTGCCACGCATGCCCGCCTCGTGATGAAGGCCGCCAGCTATCCGCAGGTCGAGCGGGTCTTCGTCAATCCGGCGATCAAGAAGAAGCTTTGCGACACCTGGCAGGGCGACCGCTCCCTGCTCGGCAAGGTGCGCCCGATCTACGGCCACGACGAGCACTTTCACATCCGCATCAAATGCCCGGCGGGGTCGAGCAACTGCAAGGGCCAGGCTGCCGTGCCGGCCGGCGACGGCTGCGACAAGTCGCTCGCCTGGTGGTTCACCAAGGAGCCCTGGGCGAAGCCGAAGCCGAGCTCGAAGCCGGTGAAGCCGCGCTACGTCAAACTCTCGGACCTGCCGAAGTCCTGCGCGGCGGTGCTGGCGGGACCCGCGCCGTCCTCCGAGCAGGCGGTCACCTATGGCGGCGGCGCGGCGATGGCCTTTGCCGCGCCGCCCGCGGCCGACGACGGGATCGCCGCGGTGATCGCCGCCGATGGCGGTGCAGAGCCGGCAGGCGTCGTCCCCGTCCCCCTGCCGCGGCCCTCGCTGCAGTGAGGCTGCCTGCGGCGTCGAAAGCGGCTTTTCATGCAGGGCGCCCTGCTGTACACAGCGTCTAATCGATTTAAACCGACGACCATGCCGCTTGAGGTGACCGCGTCCATGCCGCTTCCGAAGACCATCGCGCTCATTGCCCATGACGAGAAGAAGGACGAGATGGCGGAATTCGCCAGGCGGAACGAGGCTGCCCTGAAGCCCTGCAGGATCTTCGCCACCGGCACCACCGGCGCCCGGGTGCAGGCGGCCTGCCCGCACCTCGACGTGACGCCGCTGAAGAGCGGGCCGCTCGGCGGCGACCAGCAGATCGGCGCGCTGATCGCCACCGGCGAGGTCGACATGCTGGTGTTCTTCGTCGACCCGCTGACGGCCATGCCGCACGACGTCGACGTCAAAGCCCTGATGCGGCTTGCGATCGTCTACGACATCCCGATGGCGCTCAATCTCGCAACCGCCGAGCGGCTGGTTGCGGGCGGCTGACAACAGTGGCAAAAGCCTTCGGGTGAGATTCAAATCGCGGCCTGCGGGCCGGCGGGAAAACGAGACATCATGGTAAAGTCGACCCACGGCGAGAACGCCCTGCCCTTTCCCATCCTGATCGGCGACATTGGCGGCACCAATGCCCGCTTCGCGCTGCTGCTCGACGCCTTCGCCCCGCCGAAGGAATTCCCGATCGTCCAGACGGCGCAGTTCGAGACCATCGACGAGGCGCTGCAGCGCTCGATCCTCGACAAGAGCTCGGTCCAGCCGCGTTCGGCCATCCTGGCGCTCGCGGGCCCGATCCAGGGCAACGAGGTGCCGCTGACGAACTGCGACTGGGTCGTCCGCCCGCACGACATGATCGCCAATCTCGGGCTGGAAGACGTGTTGCTCGTCAACGATTTCGAAGCCCAGGCTTTGGCGGTCGCCGCGCTTTCCGACGGCGACCGCGAGCAGATCGGCGGCGGGGTGGAGAATTTCACGGCATCCCGTGCCGTGCTCGGCCCCGGCACAGGCTTGGGCGTCGCCGGACTGGTGCATGCCATGCACACCTGGATCCCCGTTCCCGGCGAAGGCGGCCATATCGACATCGGGCCGCGCAGCGAGCGCGACTACCAGATCTGGCCGTTCCTCGAGCCGATCGAGGGCCGCATGTCCGCAGAGCAGGTGATCTGCGGGCGGGGCATCATGAACATCTACCGCGCGATCTGCGCCGCCGAACGCCGCGATGCCACGCTGGACACGCCGGCTGCCGTCACCGGCGCCGCACTGTCGAAGTCCGACCCGGACGCCATCGAGACGGTGTCGCTGTTTTCGACCTATCTCGGGCGCGTGGCCGGCGACATCGCCATGATCTTCATGGCCAAGGGCGGCGTCTATCTCTCCGGCGGCATCTCGCAGAAGATCCTGCCGGCGCTGCGTGGGCCCGAATTCCGGGCCGGCTTCGAGGACAAGGCCCCGCACACGGAAATGCTGCGCGAGATGCCCACCTTCGTGGTCACGCATCCGATGGCCGCACTCGCCGGGCTCGCCGCCTTTGCCCGCATGCCCGACCGCTTCGGCGTGGCAAGCGAAGGACGCCGCTGGAAGAGGTAGAGGCTCGTACGTCCTCAACGCCAGACTCGCCAAACGCGGCGCAACGCACTATAGAGCGCCGCAACAGGCGTCCCGGATGCCAAGGGCGCCGAACGCCGCTGCAGGAAAGATGGGTTATTGAGCGAAAAGCACCGTAGCGATCGTCACGTCAGTGCCGAAACGATCACGGGCGTTCTGAAGCGCGTCATTGCGGAGAACGGGCGCGATCACATTCGCGGCTACATCTTCGCGATCTTCTGCCTCGTCGTCGTCGCCGGCTCCACCGCCTTTACCGCCTGGATCATGGAGGCGGTCGTCAACGAGGCCTTCGCCAACCGTCGCGCGGATCTCGTCGCCTGGATCTGCGGCGCGATCCTCGTTGCCTTCATCCTGCGCGGCTTTGCCACCTACGGCCAGGCGGTGACGCTGTCCAAGATCGGCAACAACATCGTCGCCAACTACCAGCGCCGGCTTTATTCGCACCTGATGAGCCTCAGCGTCGGCTTCTTCAGCGAGGCGCGCTCGGCGCGGCTGGCGGCCCAGATCAACCAGAACATCAACGGCATCCGCGACGTCCTGAACATGACGGTGACGTCGATCGCCCGCGATTTCCTGACGCTGGTGTCGCTGATCGGCGTGATGATCTCGAAGGACGCGCTGCTCACGGCGATCGTCTTTTTCGTGGCGCCGCCGCTGCTGCTCGGCCTGCGTTACGTCTCCAAGCGGCTGAAGTCGGCCACGCGGGAATCGGTGCTGATCAACAGCCATGTGCTGGGCGCCATCCAGGAGACCATCCAGGGCATCAGCATCGTCAAGGCGTTCACGATGGAGGACCAGCTCCGCGCCAAGGTCGAGACGATCATCGAGCAGGCGGAGAAGCGTTCCAACCGCATCGCGCGGCTGTCCGAGCGAACCGCGCCGATGACGGAAACCTTTGCCGGGGTGGCGATCGCGAGCGTGCTCGGCTACTCGGCCTACCAGGCGATCTATGGCGGCGTGCTGCCGGGCGCCTTCTTCGCCTTCATCGCCGCGCTCCTGATGGCCTACGACCCGGCCAGGCGGCTCGCACGGCTGCAGGTGTCGATGGAACGGGCCGTCGTCAATGCGCGGATGATCTACGAGATCCTCGACATCGAGCCGCACCAGCGCGACCGGCCGGATGCAAAGCCGATCCGGATCGAGAAGGCCGAGATCACCTTCCGCAACGTCTCCTTCGCCTACGGCAGCGGCAAGAGCATCCTGAACGGCGTCAGCTTCGTCGCCGAGGGCGGCAGGACGACGGCGCTCGTCGGGCCGTCGGGCGCGGGCAAGTCGACGGTGATCAGCCTGATCCCGCGCTTCTACGATCCGGCGGAAGGCGAGATCCTCATCGACGGCCAGGACATCGCGCATGTGACCAAGCAGTCCCTGCGCAACAACCTCGCCTATGTCTCGCAGCAGCCGTACCTGTTCGAGGGCACGATCCGCGACAACATCCGCTACGGCCGCCCGGATGCGACCGATGCGGAGGTGGAGGAGGCCGCACGGCTCGCCTATGCGCACGAGTTCATCCTCGGCCAGCCGCAGGGCTACGACACGCCGGTCGGCGAGAACGGCATCACGCTGTCGGGCGGCCAGCGCCAGCGTCTGTCGATCGCCCGCGCGCTGGTGCGCAACGCGCCGATCCTGCTGCTCGACGAGGCGACCTCGGCGCTCGACACCGAATCCGAACAGGCGGTGCAGAAGGCGCTGGAGCATGCGATGAGCGGACGGACCGTGGTCGTCATCGCCCACAGGCTGTCCACGATCGTCAACGCCGACAAGATCATCGTGATGCAGAGCGGCACCGTCGCCGAGGAAGGCTCGCACGACGTCCTTGCCGGGCGTCCCGACGGTCTCTACGCTCGGCTGCACAATCTGCAGGGACCCGGCGGAAATCCGCAGGAAGCGGGGAAGGAAACAGGAGAATGATGGCAGGGGACATGAAGCTGGTCGTGGTCGGCGCCGGCGGGCGCATGGGCCAGACGCTGATCCGCACGATCCATGCGATCGCGGGCGCACGGCTGTTTGCCGCGGTCGAACGCCCAGGCTCCCCCTTCGTGGGCAAGGACGCGGGCGAACTCGCGGGGCTCGGGCCGATCGGCGTCAAGGTGACGGACCGGCCGCTCGAGGCCTTCGTCGAGGCGGAAGGGGTGCTGGACTTCACCGCGCCCGCCGCAACGGTCGAGTTCGCGGGCCTCGCCGCACAGGCGCGGATCGTCCATGTGATCGGCACGACGGGCTGCTCGGCCGACGACGACGCCAAGATCGCCGCGGCCGCCCGCCATGCCCGCATCGTCAAGTCGGGCAACATGAGCCTCGGCGTCAACCTGCTTTCGGTCATGGCCGAGCAGGCGGCGCGCGCGCTCGACGCCGCCGACTGGGACATCGAGATCCTCGAAATGCATCACCGCCACAAGGTGGACGCGCCGTCCGGCACCGCACTGCTGCTGGGCGAGGCGGCCGCGCGTGGGCGCGGCATCGCGCTGGCCGACCATTCCGTCCGGGTGCGCGACGGCCACACCGGCGCGCGGGCGCCGGGCACCATCGGCTTTGCGACGTTGCGCGGCGGATCGGTCGTCGGCGAGCATTCGGTGCTCTTGGCCGGGGAAGGCGAACTGGTGACCCTGTCGCACAGTGCCGGCGACCGCGCCATCTTCGCGCGCGGCGCGGTCAAGGCGGCGCTATGGGCGCGTGACAGGAAGCCCGGCCTCTACTCCATGCTCGACGTGCTCGGGCTCAACTGATCCCCCCATCTCCAAAGCGAGGAGCGAAGACCACATGAGCGGAACCCTTGTCCTTGTTCGCCACGGCCAGAGCGAATGGAACCTGAAGAACCTGTTCACCGGCTGGAAGGACCCGGACCTGACGCCGCTCGGCATCGAGGAGGCCAATGCCGGCGGCAAGGCGCTCGCCGACACCGGCATCAAGTTCGACATCGCGTTCACCTCCGACCTGTCGCGCGCGCAGAAGACCTGCCAGATCGTGCTGGACAAGGTCGGCCAGCCGAACCTCGAGACGATCCGCAACCAGGCGCTGAACGAACGCGACTACGGCGACCTCTCCGGCCTCAACAAGGACGACGCCCGCGCCAGGTGGGGCGAGGAGCAGGTGCACATCTGGCGCCGCTCCTATGACGTGCCGCCGCCGGGCGGCGAAAGCCTGCGCGACACCGGCGCCCGCGTCTGGCCCTACTACCTGACCGACATCCTGCCGCGCGTGCTGGCCGGTCAGACGGTGCTGGTCGCCGCGCATGGCAACTCGCTGCGCGCGCTCGTGATGGTGCTCGACCGGCTGACGAAGGAACAGGTGCTGAACCTCAACCTCGCGACCGGCGTTCCGATGGTCTACAGGCTGAACGCGGATTCGACCGTGGCGTCGAAGGACGTGCTGGGCGACATGTCCGGCGCGCACTGAGCGCTTCCTGCCTTCCACGCACACCATGGCCTCCGGAAAGATCTTTTCCGGGGGCCTTTTTCTAAGCTCGGCCGACGACCTCCACGCGGCGCAGCGCCTACGCCTTGCCGGCTTCCCAGCCCAGCATCGCCCGCTTGCGGGTGAGGCCCCAGTGGTAGCCGGTGAGCGCGCCGCTCTTGCCGAGGGCACGATGGCAGGGGACGACGAAGGAGATGGGGTTGCGGCCGACGGCGGCGCCGACGGCGCGCGAGGCGGTCGGCTGGCCCAGTTGCCCGGCGATGTCGGAATAGGTGACGGCCTTGCCGAGCGGTATGCGCAGCAGCGCCTCCCATACGCGTATCTGGAAATCCGAGCCGATCAGGACGATGCGCAGCGGTTCCTCCGGATGCCAGCGCTCGGGATCGAATATGCGCGCGGCATAGGGCGTGGTCGCCTCGTCGTCGCGGATATAAGTCGCGTTCGGCCAGCGGCAGGTCATGTCGTCGAGGCAGGCCTGCTCGTCGCCGTCGTCGGCGAAGGCGAGGCCGGCGAGTCCGCGGTCGGTGATCATCACCAGCGCCTGGCCGAAGGGCGAGACATGGAAGCCGTAGCGGATCGTCAGGCCGGCGCCGCGCGCCTTCCATTCGCCGGGCGACATGGCCTCGTGGGTGACGAACAGGTCGTGCAGCCGGCCGGGGCCGGACAGTCCGACCTCGAGGCTGGTCTCGAGCAGCGGCATCTTCTCCTGGCCCAGCAGCCGCTTGGCGTGATCCAGGGTGACCGCCTGCAGGAAGGCCTTCGGCGACAGGCCGGCCCAGCGGGTGAAGGTCTTCTGCAGTTGCGTCGGCGGCTGCTTCAGGCGGGCGGCGATCTCGTCCAGCGAGGGCTGGTCGCGATAGTCCTCGGTGATCAGTTCGATGACGCGCCGGACGGTCTCGTAGTCCGAGCCTTCCGGGGTGATGTCGGATTTCAGCGTGGCGGCAATGTTCATGGCTTTTTCTCCTGAGTTTCAGGAAACCATGCCGCGGCGGCGGCCGCCACCCGAAACTTGCACCCGAAACTGACCGGGCGCCTCAGTTCCCGCGCTTGACGCGCGCGAGCGCGCCGGCAAAGGCGGCGGCGAAACGCTCCCGATCGTCGAGATGCAGGAAGCCGCCGACGTCCGTCCGGCGCCCCTGCCCGCTCACCGACATGCCGGTGATGCCGATCTCCGCCTTGCGCGCGACGTTGAAGCGCGCCCAGAAGGGATTGAAGTCATGCGCGCTCTCGCGGCCGGCCGGATCGCGCTTGCGGATCGAGATGTTGGTGCGCGACAGGGCGATCCGCTCGCAAGCGCGGGCCGCGCGGTTGTTCAGCCAGAAGGCGCCGAACAGGATCAGGAAGTCGGCGCCGAAGAACATCATCACCGGCCAGGCGCCGGAGAGAAGGAACACGGCCATGTGCGCGAAGGTGAGCGCGCCGGCGATGAGGAAGAAAACGAGGTGGCCTTTCCGGCCGAGCGAGCGGTGCGGCCTGAGTTCGGCGAGGAACACAGGCCGTTCGTTCGCACCGATATCATCGTTGCCATCGCTCATGGCCGATGACTATAGAGGCAGGATGAAAAACACGAAACCGAAATCGAAGGTTGCTCCTGCCGGCGCAGCGAAACGCCGGGTGAGCCGGCCCAGGAGCGCCTATTCCAAGGACGAAATCCGCGAGATCTTCCGGCGCTTCTCGATCCAGCGGCCGGAGCCGAAGGGCGAGCTCGAACACGTCAATCCCTTCACCCTCGTGGTCGCCGTGGCACTTTCCGCGCAAGCGACCGATGCCGGGGTGAACAAGGCGACGCGTGCGCTGTTTGCGGTCGCCGACACGCCGGAGAAGATGCTGGCGCTCGGCGAGGACCGGGTGCGCGACTACATCAAGACGATCGGGCTGTTCCGCAACAAGGCGAAGAACGTCATCGCCCTCAGCCGCAAGCTCGTCGACGACTTCGGCGGCGCGGTGCCGCGCAGCCGCGAAGAGCTGGTGACGCTGCCGGGCGTCGGGCGCAAGACGGCCAACGTCGTGCTGTCGATGGCGTTCGGGCAGGCGACGATCGCGGTCGACACGCATATCTTCCGGATCGCCAACCGCATCTGTCTGGCGCCGGGCAAGACCCCGGACGAGGTCGAGGCCCGGCTGATGCAGGTCATTCCCGACGACTACCTCTATCACGCCCACCACTGGCTGATCCTGCACGGGCGCTACGTCTGCAAGGCGCGCAAGCCGGAATGCGAGCGTTGCGTGATCGCCGACATCTGCAAGTCGCCGGAAAAGACCTGCGACATCCCGGCGCCGCTCGTGGAGCTGCCGCCGCAGGCGATTGCCGCCGCGCAGTGAACGGCACCTATCGGAGGCCGTCGATCAGGCGGACGACGGCTGCCTCATAGGCGGCGCGGTCGCCGCCCTCTGCGATCTCGATCGCTGCGCGATCGAAGGCTGCGGACAGCAGGGCCGTCAGTTGATCCAGCAACGGCTCTGCGCCTTCCAATGGCCGGAGCAGGTCGGACAGGCCGGCGCGCAGCGACGCCTCGGCGTGGCGACGATCGAGTGCCGTGACCGCCTCGGGACCGAGGACGGCCGGCGCATCGAGAAGCAGAAGACGTGTCCTGCCCTTTTTCTGCATCGCATCGAAGTAGCCTTTCGCCCCGAGGAGCAGTGCCTTGCGGGCATCCGCCTCCGATGCGGCCTGCGCTTCGATTTCCTCTGCCACCGCTTTCGCCTCCCGCTCGACGACCGCGAGGAACAGCGCCTTCTTGTCCTCGAAATGGTGATAGAGTGCGCCGCGGGTCACGCCGGCCGCGGCGACGACGTCGGGCGTTGCGGTTTCCGCGTATCCCCGATCCACGAACAGCGCCCGCGCCGCCTCGATGAGTGCTGCGCGGGTCGCCTCGGTCCTGTCCCTGTTGCTGCGGGCCACGATCGCTCCTTTACATACATTCTGCACGTATGATAGATATAAACATGCAGATTGTATGTTGTTCGACAGAGGATGAGAAGCCATGAAATGCACCAGCTACTATCCCGTGATCATGACCGACGACGTCGCCGGCACGGCCGCCTTCTATTGCGCGCATTTCCGTTTCCGGCCGCTCTTTGCCAGCGACTGGTACGTCCACCTGCAGTCGACGGAGGACGAGCATGTGACGCTCGCCATCCTGGACGGGCAGCATGAGACGATCCCGCAGGCCGGTCGCGGCAAGGTGTCCGGCCTGCTCCTGAATATCGAGGTCGAGGATCCCGATGCGGTCCATGCGGCCTGCCGCGCCGCCGGCCTGCCGATCCTGAAGCCGCTCTGCGACGAGGATTTCGGCCAACGGCACTTCATCACGGCCGATCCCAACGGCGTATTGATCGACGTCATCAAGCCGATTGCGCCGAGCGCGGAATTCGCCGCGCTGTACGACGCCTCCGCCCTGCCGTCCTGACCCTCAGCCGCGAAAGCCGGGATCGGCGCGGGACAGAAGCTTGTGCAGGTGGACCATCAGGCTCGCCGCAAAGAGCGGCGTCAGCAGGTTGACGATGGGCACGGCGAGGAAGGCGGCGATGACGAGGCCGGCGAGGAAGACGGTGGAGGCGTGCTTGGCCCGGAACAGCCGCGCCTCCTCCGGCGAGCGGAAGCGCATGGCGGCGAATTCGAAGAACTCGCGCCCGAGCAGGTAGCCGTTGACCAGGAAGAAGGCGATGAGGTTGATGCCGGGGATGAAGAGGAGGAACAGGGCGATCAGGTTGCCGACCAGCACCACGCCGAGAAACTTGACCGAGCCGGCGATCGCCGGCCACAGCGGCAGCGCCTTGCCCGGCGGATCGTCCGGGTAGTGGTGCGCCTCGACCACCTCGGCCACGTCGTCGAGAAAGAAGCCGGCGATGATCGCCGTCACCGGTGCGAGCAGCAGGGCCAGCGACAGGGCCAGCCCGATGCTGGCCACGATCCCGAAGACCACCGTCAGCCAGCCCGCCCAGTCGGGCACCGTGGGCATGTAGCCCGAGACCCAGGGCAAGGCGTAGGCGATGAAGCTTTCGCGCAGCGCGAACCAGAGCCCGATCAGGACCAGGATCGTCAGGCCGAGCACCTTCCAGAACACGCGGCGCGTGTCCGGCGCAAAGAGATTGCCGAGCGCCAGGCGCGCCGCGTCGAGGATCATCCCTATACTCCCTGTTGTGCCGACCGATGTAGGGTGTGGAAAACCGGCCCGCAAGCCGTGGCTTTTGACCATGCAGTTTAAGCCTGCGTTAAAGGGCCGGATCTAGAGTTCACCTCACGTCAGTCGAGGTCGAAATTCCAGTCCGGGTGTTTGAAAAATGCGCAGCATCAAGATCAGCAGGCTCCTTCCCGCCCTCTTCGTCCTGATGGTGCTGCTCGGCGGACTGCAGGGTGCAGTGGCCTTCCGGTCGCTCTCGACGATCACCGGCCAGTTCGAGCGCATCGGGCAGGAACGCATGCCCCAGATGAGCGAGATCCTGCAGATCAGCAACGATTTCTCCGTCCTGAACGGCACCTTCTCCGAACATCTGCTGTCGATGGACCCGGACGAGCTGACGGCGATCGAAAAGAAGATCGCCGACGATGCCGCCATCCTGAACCAGAGGATCGATGCCTATGCGGGCGCCGTGTCGGGCGATCCGGCAGCCGCCGGCACGGTCGCCGGCATCAAGGACAGCCTGGCGGCCTATCTGGCCGAGTCCGAAAAGCTGAAGCAGTTCTCGGCGATTGCCGCCAAGGGTCCGGCGCTGGAGATCTTCCATGGCGCGATGAAGCAGCAGGCCAACACGATCGATGCCGGCCTGAAGAACCTCGTGGCCACCAACCAATCTCTGACGTCCGAGGCCATCGACGCTGCGCAGGCCGAGCAGGATTCCGCCTATCTCTTGACGATCGCCTCGCTCGTGCTGTCGGTCAGTCTCGCGATCGCTGCGATCTTCATCGTCCACAGGCGCGTCGTGCGTCCGCTCGACGGCATCGCGGCTGCGATGAAGAAGGTGGCCGACGGCGACATCCACCAGGACATTCCGCACGCGGAGCGCGGCGACGAGATCGGCGAGATGGCCGCGGCCGTCGCCATCTTCCGCGACAACGCCGGCGAGCGGATGCGCCTGGAGCGCCAGGCCGCCGCCGATCGCGCCAGCGCCGAGAGCGAGCGGATGGCACGGGATGCCGAACGCAACCGGGAAAGCGGCAAGGTCGAGGCGGCGGTGGGCTCGCTCGGCGATGCGCTCGGCCGGCTGGCCTCGGGCGACATGACGTGCGCGATCGACGCGCCGTTCGAAGGCGAGCTCGACCGGCTGCGGCAGGACTTCAACACGTCGGTGGCGCGGCTGCGCGAGGCGCTCTGCGAGGTCGGCGACAATGCGCGCGCCATCGATTCCGGCGCCCGGGAGATCCGCGCGGCCGCCGATGCGCTGGCCCGGCGCACCGAGCAGCAGGCGGCCTCCGTCGAGGAAACGGCGGCGGCACTGGACCAGATCACGACGACCGTGCGCGATTCCACCAAGCGCGCCGAGGAGGCCGGCGACCTCGTCGGGCGCACCCGCGCCGGCGCGGAAAAATCCGGCGAGGTGGTGCGCCGGGCGATTGAAGCCATGCAGCAGATCGAGCGGTCGTCCGGCGAGATCGGCAACATCATCGGCGTCATCGACGACATCGCCTTCCAGACCAACCTCCTGGCCCTGAACGCCGGCGTCGAGGCCGCGCGCGCCGGCGAGGCGGGCAAGGGTTTCGCCGTCGTGGCCCAGGAAGTCCGCGAACTGGCGCAGCGCTCGGCCAAGGCCGCGCGCGAGATCAAGGCCCTCATCACCACCTCGAGCAGCCAGGTGCAGAACGGCGTGGCGCTCGTCGGCGAGACCGGCAAGGCGCTGGAGACGATCGTCGTGGAGGTCGAGGAGATCAACGGGCACGTCCAGGCGATCGTCATGGCGGCGCGCGAACAGGCACTCGGCCTTTCGGAAATCAACACCGCCGTCGGGGCCATGGACCAGGGCACGCAGCAGAATGCCGCCATGGTCGAGGAAACGACGGCGGCAAGCCACGGGCTGGCCAGCGACGTGCAGGCGCTCAACGCCCTGATCGGCCGCTTCAACGTCGGCGGCTCGATGAGCCAGGCCTCGCGCGGACCGCAACTGCATGTGGTGCCCGGAGCGGAACCCGCCGCAGCCGGCCCGACGCCGTCTGCGTTGCCGCCCGGAACGGCTTCGCCCAGAACCGCACCGGCCGGAACGGCACCGGCCGACGCGGCGCGCGCCCCCTCCAAGGGCGTGGTCTCCCAGCTGCCGCGCAAGTCAGCCGGCCAGTGGAACATCAAGGCCGCCAGCAAGACATCGCGGGCCGTCACCTCGCCGGCCCATCTGCTGAACCAGAAGCTGGCGGGCGCACTGGGGGCAAGGCAGGCCGACACCAAGGACGGCGACTGGGAAGAATTCTGATCCTCCGCGACTGCGGGCGGCGGCAGGCGCTCCCGGTGAGGCAGGCTCGAGGGCCTGGCAGCTTGCGGTGTTCCTGCGTTGAGGCGGCGCCTCTTGTCCGTCAGTCGTGGCGCGGCGGATAGCTGTGCTCGCCGCCGCGGAAATCGCGGATGCGGAAGCAGCCGTCATCGCTCTCGCGGACGGCATCGGAAAGCACCGGCACCTTGCCGTGACCACCCGGTATGTCGAGGATATAGGTGGGCTGGCAGAGGCCGGAGATGCGGCCGCGCAGCTGCTCCACCAGCGCCCTGCCCTCGGCGAGGCCGAGGCGGAAGTGGCCGGTGCCCGGCGCCAGATCCGGGTGGTGGAGATAATAGGGCCTGATGCGGTTTTCGACGAAGGCGCGCATCAGTTCGGCCAGCACGCCGGCGTCGTCGTTGACGCCCTTCAGGAGCACCGTCTGGCTGATCATCGCGATCCCGGCGTCGACGAGCCGGGCGCAGGCCGCCCGCGCCTGTGCCGTCAGCTCGCGCGGATGGTTGGCGTGGAGGGCCACATAGGTCGTCTTGCCGGACGCCTTCAGAGCATCCACGAGTTCGGCGTCGATGCGGTCGGGTTCCACGACCGGGACGCGGGTGTGGAAGCGAACCACCTTGACGTGGTCGATCTCCGCCAGCCGTTCCATCAGGTCGCGCAGGCGTCGAGCGGAGAGGACCAGCGGATCGCCGCCGGTGAGGATCACCTCCCAGATCTCCGGCCGTGCGGCGACATAGGCGATGGCCGCGTCGAGCTCGTCGGGGGCGAGCGTGCCCAGTCCCGACGGCCCGACCATCTCGCGGCGGAAGCAGAAGCGGCAATAGACCGGGCAGACATGCACGGCCTTCAGCAGCACCCGGTCCGGATAGCGGTGAACGATGCCCGCCACGGGGCTGTGGGCGAGGTCGCCGATCGGATCGGCCCGCTCTTCGGCGCGAACGAGGAGTTCGGCCGGATCGGGGAGAAACTGCCGGGCAATCGGGTCGTGCGGATCGTCCGGCTCGATCAAGGCTGCGACCGCAGGCGTCAGCGCGATCGCGTAGCGCTCACCGACTTTCGCCGCTCCCGCATGCTGGGCTTCGGGCGGCATCAGGCCGGCCTCCACCAGTTCGGCGACCGAGCGAAGCGTCCTTGCCGTCGTCATGGCGCTGTGTCCGGCACCGGCGCCCAGATGACCTGGTCGATGCGGGCGGCCCCCGTTGCCAGCATGACCAGGCGATCGAAGCCGAGGGCGATGCCGCTCGCCTCCGGCATGATCCGCAGCGCCGCGAGAAAATCCTCGTCGAGCGGATAGGACTCGCCGTAGACCCGTTGCTTCTCCGCCATCTCCAGGCCGAAGCGGCGGCGCTGCTCGGCTGGGTCGGTCAGTTCGCCGAAGGCGTTGGCGAGCTCGACGCCGCAGGCATAGAGCTCGAAGCGCTCGGCGACGCGGGGATCATGCGCCGCCGGACGCGCCAGGGCGGCCTCGGAGACCGGATACTCGCAAAGGATCGTCGCCCTGCCGAAACCGAGCTTCGGCTCGATGCGCTCCACCAGCACCCGGCTGAACAGGTCGGCCCAGGTATCGTCGGGCGCCACGCGGATGCCGGCTCTGCCCATCGCGCTTGCCAGCACCGCGCGGTCGGTCGCACCCTCGGGGCCGATGCTCGCCAGCAGGTCGAGGCCGGCATGGCGCGCGAAGGCCGCCGCCACGGTCAGCCGCTCGGGCTCGGCAAAGGGATCGCAGGCACGGCCGCGCCAGGACAACTGCTGCGTCCCGGCCGCTTTCGCGGCGAGCGCCAGGATCTCCGCGCAGTCCTGCATCAGTTCGTCATAGGTCGCCCCCGCCCGATACCATTCGAGCATCGTGAACTCGGGATGATGCAGGGGGCCGCGCTCGCGATTGCGATAGACATGGGCGAAGCAGGCAATGCGCCGTTCGCCGGCGGAGAGCAGCTTCTTGCAGGCGAATTCGGGCGAGGTGTGCAGGTAGAGCGGGGTTTCGGTGCCCGAGTGCCCGATCGCCTCGGTGCGGAAGGCATGCAGATGCGCCTCGTTGCCGGGCGAGACCTGCAAGGTCGCGGTGTCGACCTCGACGAAATCGCGATCGGCAAAATATCCCCTCAGGGCCGCCTGGATGCGGTTGCGCGCCATCAGGAACGGGCGACGATCGGCATGGACGTCTGGCGTCCACCAGGGGGACGGTGCGGGGGTGCTCGCGGTCATGGCAAGTTTCTATCAGATTCCGGCGGACGCGCTGGCCTTTTGGCGGAATTTAGGGTAGTTGCGGCCCGAACCCGCTTTCCGGCGGCCCGGGACGACACTTGCCGTGTCCTCTACGACGCGGCCGCTCCAGATACAAGGAAGACTTATGGCAAAGATCATCGCTTCTTCCGTCCGCAAGGGCAACGTGCTCGACGTCGACGGAAAACTCTACGTGGTTCTGACGGCGCAGAACTTCCATCCGGGCAAGGGTACGCCCGTGACGCAGATCGACATGCGCCGCATCTCCGACGGCGTGAAGGTCTCGGAGCGCTACCGCACGACCGAACAGGTCGAGCGCGCCCATGTGGAGGACCGCGAGCACACCTTCCTCTACGAAGACGGCGACGGCTTCCACTTCATGAACCCGGAGAGCTACGACCAACTGACCATGTCCGCCGAAGACGTCGGCGACGCCAAGGCCTATCTCCAGGAGGGCATGGCCGTGATCCTGTCGACGCACGAGGGCGTCGCGATCGCGCTCGACCTGCCGCGCCACGTCACGCTCGAGATCACCGAGACCGAGCCGGTCGTGAAGGGCCAGACGGCATCTTCCTCCTACAAGCCCGCCATGTTGTCCAACGGCGTGCGCACGCTCGTTCCGCCGCACATCCAGGCCGGCACCCGCGTCGTCATCGCCACCGAGGACGGCTCCTACGTCGAGCGCGCCAAGGACTGAGCCCATTTCGGCCGCCCGACGGAACCCGATCGGGCGGCACCCCTTACAATCCGTCGAAAATCCGCTATGACCGGTATCCGGCTCTTACCCCAACGAGACGGATCTGATACCGCATGACCCAATTCGACGTGCTGACGGTCGGCAATGCCATCGTCGACATCATCGCCCGCTGCGACGACGACTTCCTCACCGACAATGCCATCATCAAGGGCGCGATGAACCTGATCGACGCCGAGCGCGCCGAGTTGCTCTATTCGCGGATGGGACCTGCGGTGGAAGCCTCCGGCGGCAGCGCCGGCAACACGGCGGCCGGCATTGCGAGCTTCGGCGGACGCGCCGCCTATTTCGGCAAGGTGGCGAAGGACCAGCTCGGCGAGATCTTCACCCACGACATCCATGCCCAGGGCGTCCATTTCGCCACGAAGCCGCTCGACCGTTTCCCGCCGACCGCGCGGTCGATGATCTTCGTCACCGAGGATGGCGAGCGGTCGATGAACACCTATCTCGGCGCCTGCGTCGAGCTCGGGCCGGAAGACGTCGAGGAGGCCGTGGTGGCGGCCGCCAAGGTCACCTATTTCGAGGGCTATCTCTGGGACCCGCCGCGCGCGAAGGAGGCCATCCGCGCCTGCGCGCGCATCGCTCATGCGAACGGCCGGGAAGTCTCGATGACGCTGTCGGACAGTTTCTGCGTCCATCGCTATCGCGACGAGTTCCTCGAGCTGATGCGCTCGGGCACCGTCGACATCGTCTTCGCCAACCGGGCCGAAGCGCTGGCGCTCTACGAGACGGACGACTTCGACCACGCGCTCCAGCGGATCGCCAACGATTGCCGTCTCGCCATCGTCACCATGAGCGAGGAAGGATCGGTGATCCTGAAGGGCGGCGAGCGGACACGGGTTCATGCCTCGCATATCGAGCGGGTGGTGGACACGACCGGCGCCGGCGACCTCTATGCGGCCGGCTTCCTCCATGGCTATACGCAGGGGCGCGCGCTGGAGGATTGCGGCAAGCTCGGCAGCCTCGCGGCAGGGATCGTCATCGAGCAGATCGGGCCGCGACCGATGTGCTCGCTCGCCGCGGCGGCCGTGCAGGCAAGGCTCGCCTGAGCCTTTCTGCTACTTGAAAGCCTCTCCGGGATAGGCGCCCCAGATCTCGGCCTGGGCTACCCAGCCCTCGGTGCCGTCCACCTCGGCGCGGCACCAGTCGCCGTTGCATTCCCCGACCTTGATGACGACGCCGGGTTCGAGCTTGGCGACGATCGCGCTGGAGGACTGCGGATCGCGGCGCATGTTGACGTAGATGTCGGCGCCCTTGCCGCGCATCCAGGGCGCCGTCACCGCCGTGCGTTCCCCCGAAAGAAGCGCCTGGTTGACCCAGCCCTCGGTGCCGTCCGCATCGCGGACGCGCCGCCAGTTGTCGTATTCCTGGATGATCTCGACCGGCACGCCGGACTTCATGTAGCGCCAGGCGACCGCATAGTCGACGCTCGGGCCGACACGCAGATTGACGCTCTTCGCCTTCAGGCTGACAAAGCGCGGCAGCGGCAGGCCGCTCGAACCCTTCGCCGCCTGCGCGAAGGCGGCAGGGACGCCATGGGAGGCCAGAAGGGACAGGGCGGCGAGCGCGAGGGTGCAAACGCGGATGGGTAAGCGATGCATGACGTGATCCACTCAAAAACATGCGGGCATCCGGCAACCGGACCTGGCCGGACCAGGCAATTCGCAAGTCCGGCTTTCAGAGCGGATTGTCTTCGCGATGGGGTCTGGTAGAAAATGCCCTTGATGAAGCAAGTCTTGCCTATCTTGGTTAAGGACCCGTCAACAGGACGCCGATCGGACCATGACGAACAAGAAAAAACCGAAGGTCTATCTGACACGCCGCCTGCCAGACGTTGTGGAAACGCGCATGCGCGAACTGTTCGACGCGGAGCTCAACATCGAGGACACGCCGCGCTCGCAGCCGGAGCTCGTCGCCGCGGTCAGGACGCATGATGTGCTGGTGCCGACCGTCACCGACCGGATCGACGCGGCCCTGATCGAGCAGGCCGGACCGCAGCTGAAGCTGATTGCCAGCTTCTCCAACGGCGTCGACCACATCGACGTCGACGCGGCGGCACGCCGTGGCATCACCGTCACCAACACCCCGAACGTCCTGACCGAGGACACCGCCGACATGACGATGGCGCTGATCCTCGCCGTGCCGCGCCGGCTCGCCGAGGGCGCGCACCTGCTGACGGACCGCAAAGGCGAGTGGGCCGGCTGGTCGCCGACCTGGATGCTCGGTCACCGGATCTGGGGCAAGCGGCTCGGCATCGTCGGCATGGGCCGGATCGGCACCGCAGTCGCCCGTCGCGCCAAGGCCTTCGGCCTCTCCATCCACTACCACAACCGCCACCGCGTCAGCCCCGCGACCGAGGAGGTGCTGGAGGCGACCTACTGGGACAGCCTCGACCAGATGCTGGCGCGCGTCGACATCGTCTCGGTCAATTGCCCGTCCACGCCTGCGACCTACCATCTGCTCTCGGCGCGGCGGCTGGCGCTGATGCAGCCGTCGAGCTACATCGTCAACACCGCGCGCGGCGGCATCATCGACGAGGCGGCGCTGATCAAGTCCCTGCGCGAAGGCAAGATCGCAGGCGCCGGGCTGGACGTGTTCGAGCACGAACCGGCGGTCAACCCGAAGCTCGTCAAGCTCGCGACCGAAGGCAAGGTGGTGCTCCTACCGCACATGGGCTCGGCGACGCTGGAGGGCCGGATCGACATGGGCGAGAAGGTGGTGATCAACATCCGCACCTTCTTCGACGGACACCGGCCGCCGGACAGGGTGCTGCCCGGACGCACCTGAGCCGCCCGTCCCCGATCCTACTGTCTGCGCCGCCGATAGCGCATCACGTCGAAGCGGGCCGCGAGGCCGTCATAGAGCATCAAGCGACCAATGAGAGGTTCGCCGGCGCCGGTGACGACCTTGATCGCCTCCATCGCCATCAGCGTGCCGATGACGCCGGTCAGCGCGCCTACGATGCCGGCCTCGGCGCAGGACGGGACGACGCCAGGCGGCGGCGCCTGCGGGAAGAGGTCGCGGTAGCCGGGGTTCAGCCGTCCGTCGGGATCGGTTTCCCACGGCTTCAGCACCGTGAGCGAGCCGTCGAAGCGGCCGACCGCGCCGGTCACCAGCGGCAGGCGCGCCGCCTCCGCCGCGTCGGCGGCGGCATAGCGGGTCTCGAAATTGTCGGAGCCGTCGATCAGGAGGTCGAAACCCGCCAGGAGGCCCGGGGCCGCCTCAGGCGTGAACCGCGTCCTGAAGCCTGTGACGCGGACATGCGGATTGATCGCGGCGATCGCCGCCTCGGCACTCTCGATCTTGCTGAGGCCAATGGCGTCGGTGCCGTGGATCACCTGCCGCTGCAGGTTCGACAACGAGACGGTGTCGTCGTCGACGATGCCGATGTGCCCGATGCCGGCGGCTGCCAGGTACTGCAGGACCGGCGCGCCCAGGCCGCCGGCGCCGATCACCAGCACGGCGGCGTTCTTCAGCCTCTGTTGACCCGCGCCGCCGATCTCGGCCAGCACGATATGGCGCCGGTAGCGCTCGATCTCATCCGGTCCAAGGGGCTCTTCGGTCGTCACACGCGCACTCCGTCGGTCTGCTATCCCGCAATCGCACCGTTCGCCACCGTCAGGAAGCGAGCGCGATCGCCGAGCGCCTCGAACATGGCACGATCGGTCCCGGTCATGAAGGCCTGACCGCCGAGCGCGTCGACGCGGTCGAACAACGCCGCCCTGCGGCCCTCGTCGAGATGGGCGGAAATCTCGTCCAACAGCAGGATGGGCGCATGCCCGGTCATGCCGGCGACGAGGCCGGCATGGGCGAGCACCATGCCGACGAGCAGCGCCTTCTGCTCGCCGGTCGAACAGCGCGCGGCATCCATGTCCTTCTCGCGGTGGCGGATCATCAGATCGACCCGATGCGGGCCGTCGAGCGTGCGGCCCGCGGCAGCGTCGCGGAACCGGCCGTCGCGCAGCATGGCGGCATAGACCTCCTCGATCTCGTAGGCCGGCCGATCGAGTTCGTCGTCCAGAAAGCCGCTGAGCGCCATCGCTGCGGAGGGGAAGGGCCCTTCGTCGCGCGCCGCCTCGACGATGCCGGCCAGGAGGCCCACGAGCTCGCGCCGCGCCAGCGCCATGGCGACGCCGATCTCGGCCATCTGTAGTTCGAGCGCGTCCAGCCAGCGCGCGTCGGGCCGCGGCTCCGACAGCAGCCGGTTGCGGCCACGCATGGCCTTGTCGAAGTCCGCAGCCCGGCGGCCGTGGTCGGGATCGAGCGACAGAACCAGGCGATCGAGGAAGCGGCGGCGGTCCGACGACGCCCCGGTGAAGAGCCCGTCCATGGACGGCGTCAGCCAGACGACGCGCAGGTGCTCCAGGAGTTCGTCGACCGACCGGGCCGCGGTTCCGTTCAGCCGGAGGCGGCGCGACTGGCCCTCCTCGCCGGCCTCCGTGCCCGTGCCGATCTCGACTTCGCCCTGCATGCCGTCGATCGCCGCAAAGACGCTGAAGCCGCCCGGCGCCCCCTCGCGGGCGACGTCGGCATAGGCGGCGCGGCGCAGGCCGCGGCCGGGGGTCAGGAAGGAGACCGCCTCCATCAGGTTGGTCTTGCCGGCGCCGTTCGCGCCGGTCAGCACGACATGGCGACCATCGAGCCCGAGCGCGATCGACGCATAGTTGCGAAAATCGTGCAGCTTCAGGCTGAAAATGGTGACCTTGTGAGGCATCGGCATCCGGATCTTTCGCCAGAGAGCTATGCCGAAGCGGGCGCCAAGGCAAGCCCGCCCGTCCGGCGCAACCCATTCTTGCAAATCGGCAAGTCCGTTCACCGGGCCTTAACGCCTCGTCGGGACAATGTCGCGGCCGTATCTGCCGCCTGTTGGGGCCGGCTCACCCCCAGGATCTTCATGCCGCCAAACGACCGCTCATTCCGCCTCTCGCTCGTGGTCGCCACCCTCGGCCGCTCGGACGAGCTGGCGCGACTGCTGGGCTCGCTCGCAGCACAGACCGTGTCTGACTTCGAAGTGATCATCGTTGACCAGAACAGCGACGATCGCGTGCTCGGCCCGATCGCGCAGCACAGCCGCCGCCTCGAGATCGTGCATGTCAGGACACCGAGGAAAGGCGTCTGCCGCGCGCGAAACCTCGGCGCGTCGGTGGCGCGCGGCGATTGGCTGATGTTTCCGGACGACGACTGCTGGTATCCGGAAAGCCTTCTGGAGCGCTATCGGCACGTGACCGAGGCGATGCCCGCCGACTTCTACTGCGGCCGCGCCACCAACGCGGCCGGACAGACGATCATGGGCACGTTCGAGACCCGTCCGGTGCGGATCCGGCGCGGCAACGTCTGGACGACGCTGATCGAGTGGATGCTGGCGGTGCGAAAGCACGACTTCACCGCGGCAGGCGGGTTCGACGAGAAGATCGGGCCGGGCTCCGGCACGCCGTGGGGCGCCTACGAGGTGCAGGATTTCGTGCTGACGCTGCTGGAGCGCGGGCTCATGGGCCGGTACGATCCGACGCTTGCCGGGCACCATCCCGAGGACATGACCGACCAGACCGTGCCGGCGAACATCGCCAAGATCCGCTGCTACAGCGCCGGCCTCGGCTATGTGATGCGCAAGCACGGCTTCGGCCTTTCCGGTTTCCTGCCGCGCCTGCTGCGGCCGCTCGCGGGAATGAGCGTCTACGCGCTGACGGGCCGCCCGGCGATGGCGCGGCGCTCGCAACAGATCATGATCGGCCGTCTGGACGGATGGCGGAGGGCGGCAGAGTGACGACCATGCTGCAGTCCAACGACCTTGCGGCGGCCGCCGACGAAAGCGCCACCTGGACGCCAGGGTCGGCGGCCCTGCCCGTTTCTTTCGCCAGGACCGTCGGCCTCTTCACGCCGCCGGGGCCGGGGGCGGCACCCTCCGACTGCGCCGTGCTCCTTCTCAGCCCATGGGGCTTCGAGGAGATGTGCACGCGCAAGCTCTGGCGGCAGCTCGCGGAACGGTTCTCGGGCCTCGGGGTTGCGAGCCTCCGCTTCGACTATCCGGGGACGGGCGACTCTCTCGACGCGATGGAGTTTCCCGGCGGCCTGCCGGTGTGGCAGGGGGCGATCGAGGCCGCGGCGGCCGAACTGCGCCGCCTGTCCGGCGCCTCGAAGCTGGTCCTCGTGGGGCACGGGCTCGGCGCGACGCTCGCGGTCCTGTCGGCGGGGAAGCTCGGAGCCGTAGAAGGAATGGCGCTGATGGCGCCGGTGGTCAGCGGGCGCTTCTACCTGCGCGAACTGTCGGCCTGGTCGAAGATGGTGGACGACGGCCTCGGGCTGGGCGAGGACCAGCGTATCACGTCGAAGACCTCGATCGCCGGCCTGGTCATGCCGGACGACGTCGCGGAGGCGGTGCGCAGGATCAATCTCCAGGCCACGGAGATCGCCCCGGCCCCGTCGATCCTGATGGTGCACAGGCCTGCCCGGGAGAACGAGGCGGCACTCGCCACCCGGCTGGAAGAGCTCGGTGCCGCCGTTTCCCGACAGGCCTATCTCGGCTACGACGAGCTCGTCTCCAACCCGACCATCGCGACCCAGCCCGACGCGGTCGCGACACGCGTTGCCGAATGGGTCGGGACGCTGGCGGCCGCGGCCGGGCCTGCGAGCCGGCCATGGTCGTCGCCCGGCACAGCCGTTCTGGGCGGCGACGGCTTCTTCGAGGAGCCGCTGCGGTTCGGGCCCCGCGGCCGGCTTTCCGGCGTCCTCTGCACGCCGGTCGCGGCGCGGCGCGGCGCATCCGTCATCCTCCTCGGCACCGCCTATGACCGTCACGCCGGATGGGCGCGCTCGACCGTGGAGACGGCCAGGTGCCTTGCGCTGCAGGGCATCGCCTCGCTGCGGTTCGACGCGGCCAATGTCGGCGACAGCCCGCCGGTCGGGGGCGCGCCGGGGCAGGTGCTCTTTTCGGCGGGCCAGAAGGACGACGTGAAGGCCGCCTTCGACCTGATGGCGGCGCGCCGGCTCGCGCCGGCCGTTCTTGCCGGGCGATGCAGCGGCGCCTATCTCGCCTTCCAGAGTTCGCTCGACGAGCCACGCTGCCGCGGCGTCGTCGCCGTGAACCCCTTCACCTTCGTCTGGGACCCCGACGACAGCGTCGACGAGGCCCTGCGGTACAATCCGCGCTCGCTGGGCGATTACCGCAAGCGGGCGCTGCGGCTGGACACCTTGCGCCGGCTCGCCGCCGGCCAGATCGATCTCGGGCGTGCCGCAGCCAATATCGGCAGGCAGCTCGGCCGCCGGGCGGCCGCGGCGGCACCGGGCCTGCTGGGACGCCTGACGAAGTACGGCCGGCTGCAGCGGTCGGCGCTGTCCGCCTTCCGCACCCTTGCCGGGCGGCGGACGCCCGTGCGGCTGATCTACAGCGAGACCGACGTGGGGCTCGAACGATACCACGCCTATTTCGGGGCGGATGGGTCGGGCCTGAGGGCGTTTGCGAACGTCTCAGTCGAGGTCGTCCCCGATGCCGATCACAACATGTCGCCGCCCGCCGCCAGAGCCCTCCTGCAACGGCGGATCATCGAGACCGCGCTGGCCGACGACTGAGCGGCAAGGGCTGACCTGACCGAAATGACAGGCGTGGTGGCACCGGCTCAGAAGGAGACCGGAGCCTGCAGGTTGAGCGCGGAGAACTCTCCGACGGGGCGATCCACGGCACCGAGCTGCGCCAGCCGGATCACGCGCTCCCGCCCCGGCGCAAGATGGAACCAGTTGTCCGAAGGCAGGAAGCCAGGGCAGGCGATATGGGCCGACTGCAGCAGCCGGTCCGCAGCGACCCGCAATTGCCAGCCCTCGTCCCCCTCTTCCAGCGCAACCGTCGCCGTTGCCGGGTGAAGGGCGCGGGTCCGGCCTTGCGGGAAATGGAAGGCCTCGGCGAGGATCGCCGATCCGTCCGCCTCCTCCCGCAGGCTCGCGATCGTGACGTCATGCGCGGGCGGGCCGAAGCGGAAGGCATAGGTCGTATCGTAGAAGGCGCCGAAGAGATCGGTGGCGGCGATGGTGGCGGTGCCGTGGGCCGCAAGCGTCAGGGCGCGGCGGCCGCTGACCACGGGCTGGCGACCGTCTCGCAGGCAGGCGAGCTCGAGGACAAGCGCGCGGCCGCTACCCGTCTCGTTGATCACGTGCACGTCGAGGCCGTTGGTGCCCTCGTCGGAGAGTAGCACCTGGAGCGGACGGAAAGCCCGCCGCAGCGCATGCCAGGCCGGCTTCGGCAGGCCGGTGGCGTCGACGATGCCCCACCCCGCGCCCGGCTGGAGATCCTGAAGCGTCCAGACGAGCGCGCCGTTGCAGGTCGATTGCGGCCGACGCCATTCGGCATAGGTCGCCTCCATGACCTCGCCGGTGACGGCGCGGGAGAGGTCGAGGTAGCGCGCAGGATCCTCGCGGCGCAGGCGCGCCGGATCATGGTCGTAGAGCAGGCCGAGATAGTGGTCGCGCACGTCCTCGAAGTCCCACGAAGCGCCGCGGTCGCGCGGGACCCGCGCCTTCCAGCGGGGATCGTGAACGGCGGGGACGGGCAGATGCGCATCGAGCGTCGCCTGCTCCGGCACGTTGGCGAACGCCAGCGCTTCGGCTGCGAAGCGCACCGCCGCCCGGCGCGCATCCTCGAGCGGCCGGCAATAGGCGCCGACGCCGTAGTAGTGTGCGACGCCGGCATTGGGGGAGAACGGCATGGCGCCGCCGAAGGGCGAGTTGGGAACGAAGGGAACGTCCGGGCGGAGCGTTCGCACGACCTCGGGCAGCACCGTCTCCGTCAGCGGCCCGCGCCATGCGTCCGCCGGCAGACCGAGCATCGCCGCCTGCTGGAACACCTCGCTGCCGCCGCAAAGGACGGCCAGCGACGGCGAGGCGGCAGTGCGCAGCAGCAACTGCTCGACTTCGGTTTGCAGCAGGGCGACGAAATGCTCATCGGCGGCCGGATAGTCGAAATTCGCCAGCATGACGTCCTGCCAGACGAGGATGCCGAGCTCGTCGCACAACTCGAAGAAGGCATTGGTCTCATAGGCCATGGTGCCGCCGATGCGCAGCATGTTCATGCCGGCCTCGGCCGCAAGCCGCAGGGTCGGCGCGTAGCCCGCCCGCGTGCCCGGCAGGTCGACGATGTCCGCATTCGTCCAGACGGCACCACGGCAGAAGACCGGGACGCCGTTCACCCGCAAACCGAAACCGCTGCCATCGGGACCGGTGTCGATGTCGATGCGGCGGAAGCCGGTGCGGCCGAGCGCATGGCGTTCGCCATCCAGATCGGCCTCGACCGCATGGAGGACGGGGCGACCGTGGGTGTGCGGCCACCAGGCGGCGACGTCCGGGATCCGGAGCTGGCCGCTCCAGCGGCCGTCGGCGGTGCGATGCATGGGCACGGCAGTGCCGGCACAGTGCAGCACGGCTACGCGTGTGCCCGCGTCCGCCGAAAGCGAAACGGCAAGATGCCCGGTGCCGTCCGGCGCAAGGCTCGAAGCGATGCGGATGTCCCGCGGACGGCCCGGTTGCGGCCGCACGAGCCGGACGGGGCGATAGGGACCGACGGCGTGCACGGACGGGCACCAGCCCGGCATCCGGCCGAGCAGGGTCGTGCGGGTGAGCCGGAGGCCCTGCGGAACGATCATCTGCGGGCGCCAGCGGGCACGCGGGCCGCGCCGCTCCAGATGCGGCGCGAGCGCGCGAAAGCAGATCGCCAGATGGTCCGTGCCGTTGACCTGCACGTCGATCCGATGGCCGATGAACATCGAATCCGAGGCAAGCAGGAGCGCACCGTTCCAGTAGACCTCCGCGATCGTCGCCAGGCCTTCCAGCTCGAGCACGGCCGGGCCCGGCCGCTCACCGGACAGATCGAGCAGGTACCACGCATCGTGTCCGTCGAGCGGCTCCGGGTCGTCGCGGTCGAAGCGACCGGCGCGCTCCAGGGCGCCCGCGACCGTTCCCGGCATCGGCGCCTCCAGCCTCTCGGCGTCGCGGTCGATCATCGACGGGTCGGACCAGGCGCCGGCCGCCGTCAGGCACAGCTTCCAGCCCCTGTCCAGTTCGATCGTGGACGGAGACGTGCGCTCTGCCGGATCGCTCATGCGCATCCCCCAGCCTCAGTCGATCCGGCGTTCGAGCACGGCCATCATCTCGTCCCAGGCGGCGGCCGCCGGATCGAGCGCGGTCGCAAGCGGCTCGAACCGCTTGCGGGTCACCGCGCGGGCGAGCTGGAACTGCACGGACTTGGCGGTCTCGGCGATGCGGCGGGCGGCTGCCGCTGCATCCGACAGCGTGCCGTCCGGGGCAAGCCAGTCCAGGTGGCTCGCGGCGAGCTCGAAATTGGCGCCGAGCTGGCGCAGCGTGTTGAAGGCATATTTATGGAAGAAGCCGAACGGGCGTTCCGCGACGGCCTCGACCTGGCCCGGGAAGACGGCCGCGAAGGCGGCAACGGGGTTTTCCGGCGGCCGGCGCTGCAGGTGGAACCGCAGCAGGCGACGGGCGGCTCTTGCCATGTCGGCCGCGGCAGGGCGCGCGGCGGGGAACTTGACGAATTCCGTGTACGGCAGGAACGGCAGCGCATCGGCCGGCGCGTCGAGCTGGAACAGCCCGTCGAAATCCTCGCCCTCCAGCCGGAAGAAGCCGGCATTGTGGAAATAGTCGAGCGTGCGGGCGGCAAGGTCGAGACGGTTGATCGCCACCGTGGTCTTGCCGTGTTCCAGCCGGTAGGCGACGCCGCGCGTATCGGGCATGTAGAAACTGTCCATCTCCACCAGGCAGAGACGGCCGCGACCGATCTGTTCCAGGACGTGGCGCTCCACCCGGTCGTAGATCGCAAGCTCGGTGCAGCGGATACCGTAGAGCACCTCGAGGTCCTCCAGCGGCACCTTGAAGAAGGTGAACTGGTCGCCCTCGAAGTCCTGCGTCAGGGTGAAGCCCAGCATCGCCTCCGGCGGCAGGGCGCGGGCGTTCAGCACCTCGATCCACAGGTCGACATAGCAGTTGGTCTCCGGCCACATGCGCTCGTGATCGTGCAGCGCGTGCGGCCG
Organism: Mycoplana sp. MJR14; assembly: GCF_029210525.1. NCBI lineage: Bacteria > Pseudomonadati > Pseudomonadota > Alphaproteobacteria > Hyphomicrobiales > Rhizobiaceae > Mycoplana > Mycoplana sp. MJR14. The sequence goes on along the minus strand of NZ_JARGEO010000007.1, from coordinate 71,484 downwards.
GTAGGCGGCGGGATCGAGCCCGGGAAAGACGGAAGGCGCGGCCAAGGTCAGCCCCAGAGGGTCTTGCGGACGCTCTCGGGCCAGTCGGCGACGTCGAGGCCATGGGTGTGGAACAGCGCCAGCGCGATCCGTTCCAGGCCGAAGCCGACGCAGGCGGTGTGCGCCACGCTGCCATCCTCCATGACCAGGCCCCACTTCGCGCCGAACGCATCCTGATGATAGTTGAAGCTCATGCAGGCCGTGGGCTTCGCGACCGAGGTGATCGGGATCAGCAGCTCGAACTTCAGGTTCTGGTCGCGCTGGTTGTTGGCCAGCATCTTGCCGGCGCGGCCGAAGAAGGGATCGTTGGCGACATCGATCGCAACCTCGAGGCCGACCTCCTTCATCATGGCGACGCCGCGGTCCATCCAGGACTGGCGGAAATCGGTGACATGCTTCTCCGTGCCCATGCAGACATATTCGCGCATGCGGAAGAGCTGCTGGCGCGCCGGGTCCTGCGAGGGCTCATGACGGAAGCAGTAGGACTGCAGGTCGTAGAGGGCACCCTTGGCCGGAACCGGTCCACGCTTTGCCACCGTCGGGTACAGCGGATAGCAGGCCGCCGGCGTCAGCACGATGTCGGTCGCCTTCTGGTCCTTCGTCCAGTCCTCCTCGCCCACCTCCATGCATTTGAGCAGGCTCATATGGTCGAGCTCGTTGCCGCAGAAGGAATGGACGGTGCCCGCGAGCTGCGGGAAGCTCTTCATGTAGCCGCTCTTTTCGAAGAAGGCGCGGTTCATGCCCGGCGGGAAGCGCATGGCTTCCGCGCCGTCGGCCCCGCCGAAGCGATCGATCAGCCGCTCGAAGGCGACGATGACGTCCTCGAAGCGGCCGCTGCGGCCGTAGAGCCCGTCAACGCCGGTATCGATCAGCAGGCCGGCATCGAACAGGCGGTCGAGAAACGAGGTCTGCATATCCATGGTTCTTCACCCCAGAAGACTGGTGTCCTGCTTGTGGACGAGCAGGAGATTGGACGTGTTGCCGAGAATGCGGTCGTTGGAGATCATCAGCTGGGCCGAATGCGCGTCGCGCAGGTGCCGGCCGAGGCTGTAGGGCGTGCCGTTCTTGTAGCCCATGATGCCGCAGATCAGCATGGCGTGGTTGATGATCGTCAGGATCGTTTCCGACGAGCCGATCTTCAGATTGTTCATGGCGACGGCGAAACCCATCGAGGACAGGACGTCCTGATCCGTCTTTGCCGCCTCGAAGGCGTTCAGACCGGCGACCACGTTGGATTTCAGAAGCTGCAGCAGACTGGAGGCCTCGGCGAGCCTGAGCGCGCCGGGCGGCGTCTGCCCCGGCGCCTTGCGGGCGGCGGCCCGGACGAAGGCCTGTGCGCGGGCAAAGGCGTTGACGGCGATGCCGTACCAGACGGCACTCCAGAGCAGGTGCGAGGTGGCCAGCATCGACTGGGCGGCAATTTCCGCAAAGGGCTTCGGCAGGATCTGCTCGGCCGGGGCCTCGCCCTTGAACAGGTAGCCGTCCGAGCAGGTGCCGCGCATGCCGAGCGTATCCCAGACATGGGTGCGCTCGAGCGTATACTGGTCCTTCGTGAAGACGGTCATGACCTGGTCGGTGGATGCGGCTTCGGCATGGCTGCGCGAGGTGATCAGGATCGCATCGGCGTTTGCGCCGTAGGAGATGACGGTCGCGTCCTTCTCCAGCCGGCAGCGGCCGCCCTCGACTTCGATGGCGCAAATGCTGTTGCGCAGGTTGCCGCCGATGCCGCCTTCCGTCGTGGCGGAGGCCAGAAGCAGCTGTTCGTCGGCGATGCGGCGCATGAAGGCGCGGTGCCAGGCTGCGTCCGCGCCGTGCGAGACGAGGCTCGACGCCTTGATCTGGTGCATGGCGAAGACCATGGCGGCGGCAGCGCAGGACTGGCCCAGAATGGAGCAGACCTCGGCGATCTCGGCGATGCTCGCCCCCTCGCCGCCCAGTTCGACAGCGATCTGGATGGACAGCAGGCGTTCGGCGCGCATGGCATCCACCGCCTCCTGCGGGAAGCGCCCCTTGGCGTCGACGTCGTCGGCATGCGCCTCGGCTACCGCGGCAACGCGGGCGGCCCGTTCGGCCAGGCCCGCCCCGGTGGACATGTTCATTCGGCGGCCTCCGCGTTGCCGGTCAGCCCTTCCACCGTGCGCGTGATGGCCGCAATGCTCTGGAACGACTTGCGGTTGAGAAGATTGTCCGGAAACTCCAGGTCGAAGGCCTCCTCGATCGCCAGCATGATCTGGACGGAGGCGAAGGAGGACAGGCCCGCCGCGTAGAGGTCCTGGTCGTCGGCGATCTGGTCGACGGCGACAGGCAAGCCGCCATGCTTGGCGAGCAACTCACGGATTTTCTGCTTCATGGCGACACTCTCCCGTGCTGTTTTCTTGTCGGCAGGCCACGCCGCCCGCCCGGTCTCGTTCAACCAGAGGCATACAGAACGAGAGATAAGAACGCTTGAAGGGACATGGATAAGATTCCATGAAGGCGGCCCGGCTGGCGCATCTGGCCGGGGAACGGCGGCCGCCCTGAGACCGGCCGCCCCGAAAAGCATCGTATTTTCAATATCCTTTATATGTCCCCCGCCCCTGCCGCCGCCGTCTTTCCTGCGCGCCGGTTGAGAGGTTGTTAACCATAATCTGAGAGGTTGCGGGACGGTTCTCAGCAAGCGCCGCGCGATCGGGCGGCGGCGGGGACCGTGGATTCGGCCGCTTCCGAGAGGGACCGGCAATCGGGCATGTGATGGACATCGACATTTTTCAGTTGCCGGGCATCGTGAGGAAGAGGATCCACTACGTGATCCTCGCCGCGGTGGTCTGCGCCCTGCTGGGAATGGCCTTCGTCCTCACACAGAAGCCCTTCTACCGCTCGACCGCGGAGATCTTCGTCGACATCGGGGCAGGCCCCGTCGTCGGCACCGACACGGGCGGTTCCCTCAACGTGCAGCAGGTGATCGGCAGCCAGGTCTATCTGATCCAGTCCCGCGACGTGCTGCACCAGGTCGTCACAAAGCTCAACCTCACCAGCGATCCCTATTTCAACCACCGCGGGCTCCTGTCCCGGTTGCTGGGGGGCGCGAAGGCCGATGCCGCGACGGTCGACGGCATCATCAATGCGCTTCTGGAGAACCTGAGCGTCGCTCGCAACGGCGACAGCTTCGTCTTCACCATCACCGTCAAGCACGGAAACAGCGAGATGGCCGCGAAGATCGCCAATGCGATTGCCGAAAGCTATCTGGCGGTCGCCGACAAGGCACGCCTGGACGTCAGCCTGAAGACCACCCGCACGATCGCCGAGCAGGCGGAAGAGCTGCGCCAGCGGGCGCTGGACGCGCAGAAGGCGGTGGAGGACTTCCGGGCCGAGAACGGCATGATCAGCACCGGCGACCAGGGTCTGATCACCGACCAGCAGCTTGCCGGCCTGAACCAGCAATTGCTGACCGCGCGCCAGCAGGTGGAGCAACTGAAGACGGCTTACGAACAGGCGCGCCAGCTCAACGTGTCCAATGTCGAAGCGGGCGCCATTCCCGAAACGCTGAATTCGGGCGCACTCTCCGGGCTGCGCAGCCGCTATTCGCAAGCGCTCGACCGCCAGGCGGAACTGGCGGCCAACCTCGGCAACGACCATCCGCAGATGCGTGCCATCCGCTCCCAGATCGCCAGCATCCGCAACGCCATCGAGATCGAGCTGGAGCGTATCCGCCAGCTGTCGGCCAATACCTACGAGCGCAGCCGGGCCAACCTCGCCTCGCTGGAAAAACGCTTCGACGAGCAGGCGGCGTCGACGAAGGACAGCGGCAAGCTCCGCTTCCAGCTGGTGCAGCTGACGAGCGAGGCACAGGCCATCGATGCGGTCTACAAGGCCTTCCTCACCCGCGCGGAAGAACTGAGCCGCCAGCAGGATCTCGGCAACGGCAACTCCCGGATCATTTCCGAAGCTGTGCCATCGGACAAGGCCGTGCAGGCGCCGAAGCTGCTGGTGCTGATCGCCGCCATTCTGTTCGGTGCGGCCGCCGGGGCCGCGCTTGCGGTCCTGCGGGAGCTGCTCGGCGGCACCCGGCGCATCGAACGGAGCCTCGTCGCAAAGACCGGCGCACCCATGCTGGCCGTGATGGCGGGCAGCGAGCCTTCCCCCGCAAGCCGCCTCGACAGGCTGGCGCGCCGGATGCCGTTCGCACGGCCGGCCGCACCGGAGGCCTTGCCGCACGAGGCCGGGATCCGCAGGTTGGGCCAGCTGCTCGAAGCGGAATTCGGCACGACCCGACCCGCCACCATCGCCTTCCTGTCGCCCGACGGCAGCGGCCGGGACAAGGTCGCCGCCGCGGTGGCGCGCGAGCTGCATCTGGCCGGCGAGGTCGTGCTCTTTTGTAACGGCGAACTTCGCCGCAGGGACCATCTGGCCGCACGACCGTCCGCCAGCGTCAAGATCCGCCTCGATGCCGCAGCGCCGCGCGACCATGCGCTTCAGGATATCTTGCACTTCGAACGCATCGGTTCCGGCGGGCTGAGAAGAATCGCGGCGCTCGGATCCTCCCGCGTCAGTACCGCGCCCAGGTCCGAGCCCGTCGACTTCGCCGTCGTCGATTGCAGCGGCACGCCCGCCGAAACGGTCATCCCCACCGTGCTCAAGCACGCAGACGCCGTCATCATCGTCTCGACGGTCGGCGCTTCGGGGGGCGATGCGCTCGATACGCTGATGGCGGAGATCGGCCCGTGGCGCGACAAGATCCTCGGCAACGTCCTCCTGTCCGGCAAGGCCTCATAGGAGACGCTGAGGATGGCCCGCACGGAAACGATCGGCACCGGGACGGGTTTCGGCAACCGGTTCGGCCGCAGCAGCCCCGATGTGCGCCACGACGCTGCTGTGCCGGCGGGGATCGAGCCCGTGCGCATTGCGGCGATCGTGACGGTGATCGGCGGGCTGGTGTTCAACGCCCTCCTCTGCCTGGTCAACACCCGTTTCATGGGGACGGCCGACCGCCATGTCATCATGTCGGAGCTCGCGATCGTCGGCTGCGCGTTTCTCGCGGCGATGACGCGACGATCGACGCTCTACGTGATCCTCGGCGTCTTCGTCAGCTACATGATGTTCCTGTTCATGCTGCGCGGGCAGGTGAACCCGAAGGCGATTCGCGACATCCTGATCCCGCTGACCTTCTATTTCATGGCCGCCCGCATCGCGGATGCGAAGCTCGCCGACAAGCTCGTGATGGCGAGCGGCCTGATCGTCGTCGGCTTCGGGCTCTTCGAATATCTCTTCCTCGAGACCTTCCTCGAATACTTCAACGTGATCGGCTACTATCTGGCGCGCGGCACGGTGACGCTGGACCAGGTGTTCGGTCAGACCAAGGGCCTGTTCATTTCCGGCCAGCGCCCCGAGGCCCGCACGATCCTGCCCTTCCTCGGCCAGCACCGCGTCTCCTCCGTCTTCCTGGAGCCGGTCTCGATGGGCAATTTCGCCGTGATCATCTACTCATGGGCGCTCTATCGCGGGCGCGCCTTTCCGGGCCGGTGGCTGGTGTTCGCGCTGGCCTTCACCGTGATCGCGCTGGCCGACGCCCGCTTCGGGCTCTACAGCTGCGTGCTGATCACGCTGCTCTATCCGGTCTATTCGTTCCTGCCGCGACTGGTCTGGGTGGTCCTGCCCTTCTTCCTGCTCGCCGTGCTGACGATCTACGGCATCACCTCGGTCTCCGGCGGCGGCCCGAACGATCTCGCCGGACGCTTCGCCGTCACTGCACACATCCTCACGCAGCTCGACCTCGGCGTCGTGCTCGGCTCGGAGACGACCGACGCATTCACCGCCGATTCCGGCATCTCCTACTCGCTGACCGCGTTCGGCATCTTCGGCTTCATCGGGCTCTGGACGATGTTCGTGCACGCGCCGCTGAAGGAGGCGCGGGCCTGGCGCTTCCACTCGATGATGATCGTCTACCTGCTGCTGCTGATGCTGATCAGCGACTCGTTCTATTCGATCAAGACCGCCGCCCTGATGTGGTTCCTGGTGGGCACCGCCGGCGCCTGCCGGGATGCGACCCCGCCGCGACGGCCCGTCCTCGCGAAGACGCCGCTACGGCGGGTCGCAACGACCCTGCCACGGCACGCGTGACGCTCCTACTCGGTCTGGCCGAGCGCCGGGCAGGCGCCGGTCTTCGCCGGGATGCTGCCGCCATATTCGAGGGCGCGCAATTGCAGCCGGTCGCCGTCCTTGGTTGGCTGGATGTTGAGTGCCTCGGTCGGCGGCCACCAGTCACCGGCCGCCCAGTAGGTCCAGCCGGTCCACACGTCCGGCGCGCCGTCGACCACGGCGGTCATGCGGGACAGCGCCGTCAGGCATTCGGTCTTGGCGGATGCGCCGAACTCGCCGAGGAAGCCACGCTTGCCGTTCTCGCGCAGCCAGGCGGTGAAGCGCTCGAGTGCCGCGACGGCGCTCTCCGCGCCCTCGCAGGTGTCGTGCGTGCCGGAGAAATCGTCGTCGAGATATTGGTGGACCTCGTAGGCGTAGTTCTTCGCTGGATCCTCGACGCCCAGCATCACGCGGGCGTTCGAGCCGCCGGGCCGGTCGCTCTCCCAGCTGTGGGCGCCGGTCCAGATCGTGCCGGGGACGTAGACGAGATTGTCAGCCCCCGCGCTGCGGATCGCGGCGATGGCGGCGTTGGCCGCAACGAGCCATTGATCGGCCGGAATGTCGTGAGGCTCGTTCATCAGGCCGAACTGCACGGCCGGGTCGTTGGCGAACTCGGTGGCAAGCCTGCGCCAGAAGTCGGCGAAGGCCTCCACGGGGACCTCGTCGGAACCGATCTGCCGGCCGGCGTGATAGGCGTAGTTGTGCGGATCGAGAACCACCGTGAAGCCGGCCGCCTTCAGGCGCTTGACGGTGTCGACGAGGCGCCGGCGCTCGCCCATCGCGAACGCCCGGCCGAGCCTCGGCTGGAGACGCTCCCAGCGGAACGGCAGCCGCGCGCCGTTGAACCCCTTGCCGGCGAAATACTGGATGGTCTCGTCACTGGGATAGATGTAGTCCTTGCCGTAGACGCCCGGCGGATCGCCGAACTCGGCGCCGGCGAAGTTGACGCCGCGCATGCAGGCGGCGGAGGCCTCGAGCGGAAGAACCAGGGCCAGCGCCAGCCCGCCGATCCGCAGTGCCCCACGTCTGGCATGCGCGGACCGGGATGCGATCCGCCCGGTACGCCGGCGCTCAGCCATTGGCCGCCACTTCATTGCCTTCACTGCCCTTTGCCGCCGGATCCCATTCGGGCGGCGCGACGCCCCCCAGTATCTCAGTGTAGATCTCGGCATAGCGCCGGGCCACATGATCCCACGCATAGCCGTCTGCCGCGCGCATGGCCCGCGTCCGGTAGCCGGCGACGTCGCGGGCGAGCGCCAGGAAGGCCGAGTGGATCGTTCCGGCGGCCGCTTCCGCGTCCTCGAAGTCGCAGAGGCGAATCTCCGGATGCTTGGCGGCGAGGTCCTCGTAAGCCTGGTTCGGATGCAGCAGGGGCATGAGACCGGCGCTCATCGCCTCGACCGCCACGAGGCCGAAGCCCTCGTATTCGGAGGCGGAGGCAAACAGCGAGCATCCCGAGATCAGCGTCCGGATCTCTTCGTTCGACAGGCCGACATGCACCTCGATATGGTCCTCGAGCGCCCGTTGGCCGATCATCCGCTCAAGGTCCGCCTCGGTTAGGTCGCCCGGGACACCCACGACCGAGAGGCGCCAGTCCGGCTCGTGCACGACGAGCCGCGACAGGGCTTCGAAAAGACGGTCGAGCCGCTTGTTGGACGAGAAACGGCCGATGGTGACGATGCGGCGCAGCGGCTTGCCGGCGCCCGCGTTGCGGAATTTGGCGACGTCGGCGCCGTTGTCGACCTCGACGACCCGGCGTCCGGCGATCTTGCGGAACAGCCGGGCGTCCTGCGCGCTGCAGGCGATCAGCCGGCGGTAGGCGAGCGCCGACAGGCGCGTCGTGACGTTGAACCAGGCGAGCTTGAGTGCCGCATAGCGGTCGGTGTGAAAGAAGCCGCCATGGGTCGTGGCGACCAGCGGCTTGCCATGCAGGAGCTTGCCCCAGGCGAGCGCGTCGAAGAAGAAGTCGATAGCGTGCACATGCACGAGGTCGGCATCCTTCAGATGCCGGAATACGCCCGGCGCGATGGGATAGCGGGTGCTGCCGGAGAACGGAATGCGCACCACCTCGATCCCGTCGACAAGCTCGCGGTCCGGCAGCTTGCGATCGGGGGCGGTGAAGAGGCGATCCAGCGTCACGACGCGAACGCGGTAGCCGCGCGCGCAAAGCTGGCGCGACAGGTTGAGGACGACATCCTCCAGCCCGCCGCGGCTCGGCGGAAACTGGCGCACGACCTGCACGGCCAGCGGCGCGCGCCTGTCAGGATCGCTGGAAAGACTGCCTTGCAGAAATGCGTCCATGCCGTCATCCGTGCCGCATCGCATTGCGGGTCATCCGCAATTTCCAGGCGCCGGTCGATGACACGCGCCCCCCAAGCCTCCCGCAGAAGCGCAGGAAGCCCTTAAGGCCGCGTTAAGGCCGGCCGGCCGGGGCTGAGTTCCGCGCGAAACGTCGGTACGTGGTAAACGGACCCGCAACAGTTGCACCGGCTGCGCCGACGAAACGCCTAGTGCGCTTCGTCCCAGTTGAGGGCCGCGCGCGCATCCACCTTCAACGGCACCTTCATCGACAAGGCCGGCATGGACGCGTGCTCCATCACGCCGACGATGACGGGAATGGCGCGTTCCACTTCCGCGTCCTCGACCTCGAAGACGAGCTCGTCGTGCACCTGCAGCAGCATCCGCGCCGACAGGCCGTTGTCGGCAAGCGCCGGCTCCATCTTGATCATGGCCCGGCGGATGATGTCGGCGGCCGAGCCCTGGATCGGGGCATTGATCGCCGCCCGCTCGTTGAAGGCGCGCACCGAGGGATTGGAGGAGCGGATCTCGGGATAGTGCGCGCGGCGGCCGAAGATCGTCTCGACATAGCCGTGCTCGCGGGCAAAGGCCTTGGTCTCGTCCATGTAGTCCTTGATGCCGGGGAAGCGCTCGAAATAGCGCTTGATGTAGTCGCCGGCCTCGGAGCGCTCGATCGACAGCTGGTTGGCAAGGCCGAAGGCGGAGATGCCGTAGATGATGCCGAAATTGATCGCCTTGGCGCGGCGGCGGACGTCTGCGGGCATGCCCTCGACCGGCACGCCGAACATCTCCGACGCCGTCATCGCATGAATGTCGACACCGTCGGCGAAGGCCTGCCTGAGCTGCGGGATGTCGGCGACATGGGCCAGCACGCGCAGCTCGATCTGGCTGTAGTCGGCGGAGACCAGCTTGTGGCCGGGGGTCGCGATGAAGGCGGTGCGGATCTTTCGGCCCTCGGCATTGCGCACCGGGATGTTCTGCAGGTTGGGGTCGGACGACGACAGGCGGCCGGTCGTGGTCGCCGCCAGCGCATACGAGGTGTGCACCCGCTTCGTCTCGGGGTGGACGAAGCCCGGCAGCGCGTCGGTATAGGTGGACTTCAGCTTGGTCAGTTGGCGCCAGTCGACGATCTTGCGCGGCAGCGGCACGCCCTGGGCGGCCAGGTCCTCCAGCACCTGCGCGGAGGTCGACCATTGGCCGGTCTTCGTCTTCGAGCCGCCGGGCAGGCCCATCTTGCCGAACAGGATGTCGCCGAGCTGCTTCGGCGAGCCGATCGTGAAACGTTCGCCGGCGAGCGCGTAGATCTCGTCCTCGAGCGCGGCGGCACCCTGCGCCAGCTCTCCCGACAGGCGCGACAGGATCTGGCGGTCGATGGTGATGCCCCGCTCCTCCATCCGCGCCAAGACGGGCACCAGCGGCCGTTCCAGGCGCTCGTAGACCGTCGTCATCTTCTCCGCCGCGAGCCGCGGCTTCAGGACGTGCCACAGCCGCAGCGTCACGTCGGCATCCTCGGCGGCATAGGCCGTCGCCCGGTCGATATCGACCAGATCGAACGTCTGCGCGCCCTTGCCGCTGCCGGCCACATCCTTGTAGGCGATCGGCTTGTGGCCGAGCCAGCGCTCGGAGAGCGAATCCATGCCATGCGTGCCGGCGCCGGCATCGAGCGCATAGGACATCAGCATCGTGTCGTCGAAACCCTGCATGGTGACGCCGTGGCGCTTCATCACGAGGTAGTCGTATTTCAGGTTCTGCACCACCTTGAGGACAGACGCGTCCTCCAGCAGGTCCTTCAGCCGCGACAGCGCGTCGCGCATCGGGATCTGCCCGTCGACGAGCCCGCCGCCCAGAAGGTCGCCGACGCCCGACTTGTGCAAGAGCGGCACGTAGGCCGCGCGGATCGATATGCCGGACGGGTCCCTGCCGTTGTCGGCGATCGCCAGGGAGAAGCCGCAGAGCTCCGCCTGCATCGCATCGAGCGACGTCGTCTCGGTGTCGAAGCCGACGAGCCCGGTCTCGCGCGCGGCCGCGATCCAGCGGTCCAGGGTATCGAGGTCGCGGATCGTGACATAGGCGGAATGATCGATCGGCTGGCCGGAGAGGCGGGCCGCGCGCGTCCGGGCGAGCGTCGCGGGTTCGTGCCCGTCGGCCGATGCGACCGGCAACAAGGTTTCGGCCGCCTCGGCGGCACTCTCCTCCGGCACGCCGGCAGCATCCGGTCCGGAAGCCCCGCCCTTGTCGAGGTCCGGGCCATGGGCCTCGGCGCCCCATTCCACCGGCACGTTGGCGGGATCGATCGCGGACGCGTCGCAGTCACAGGCCTCGGCAACGCGCCGCGTCAGCGTGGTGAACTCCATCGCCTTGAGGAAGGCGATCAGCTTCGGGCCGTCCTGCGTTTCGAGGACCAGATCCTCCAGCGGCACGTCGAGCGGCGTGTCGGTCCTGAGCGTCACGAGCTGGCGCGACAAAAGCGCCTGGGCGCGGTTGGCGATGATGTTCTCCCGGCGCTTCTGCTGCTTGATCTCCTCCGCGCGCGCGAGCAGCGTGTCGAGATCGCCATATTCCTCCAGCAGCTGGGCTGCGGTCTTCGGCCCGATGCCGGGGATGCCCGGCACGTTGTCGGTCGAATCGCCGGTCATCGCCTGCAGGTCGATCATCTTGTCCGGGGTCACGCCCCATTTCTCGATCACCTCGGGGATCGAAATCTGCTTGTCCTTCATGCTGTCGTACATCGACACCTTCGGGGTGACGAGCTGCATCAGGTCCTTGTCGGACGACACGATGGTGACATCGGCCCCGGCCGCCTCGGCCAGCCGCGCATAGGTGGCGATCAGGTCGTCGGCCTCGAACCCCTCCTTTTCGATGCAGGGCAGGTTGAAGGCGCGCGTCGCGTGGCGGATCAGCCCGAACTGCGGGATCAGGTCCTCCGGTGGGGCCGTGCGGTTGGCCTTGTACTGGTCGTAGAGCTCGTTGCGGAAGGTCTTCGAGGAATAGTCGAAGATGACCGCGAAATGGGTGGGCGTCACACCGACGTCGGTGTTGCGCGCATCCTTCAGGAGCTTCCACAGCATGTTGCAGAAGCCGGAGACGGCATTGACCGGCAAGCCGTCCGACTTGCGGTTCAGCGGCGGGATCGCGTGAAAGGCGCGGAAGATGAAGCCCGAGCCGTCGACGAGGAAGAGATGGTCACCATTTTTCATGGCGTTAGGGATAGCGTGCGCGGGTCCTCGCGTCCATCGTCCATTGCGCTTGCCGCCAGGCTTGCCAAACCGCTTTGGAGCCTCACACAAACGTTACCAATTTGTAATTTCCGGTGCCGCGCAAATCCCTTGAAAAGCCACATTCCGAGGCCCAAATGACAGTCATCGGCACCTGATCAAGCCGTGGTCTGGCATCCCGGCCTGTCCCCCGCCGCGCCAGACCAGAGGACAAAGGCCTTATCCCCCTCTCCGGGCCTTTGTCCACAATTCATAAGGGCCGCTTCGAACGCACCTCCCGTCCGAAGCGGCCCTTTTCGTTTCCCCGCCCCGATGTGCGTCCCCGCCCGGCCCCACGACGAAGCCGCGCCGCGGCAACCGTCGTGGCTTTGTGCGCACCCATCGCTTTTCCCCGTTCCCACTTTCGGCAGACATGCATTATGGTCCGTCCGCAAAGAGGATTCGACCATGACCAACCTGTTACCCGTACTCGACCACGCCGCCGCGAACGTGCCCGCCGCCCTGGAGCGCCTGTTCGAACTCGTCCGTATCAAATCGATCTCGACCGACCCGGCCTACAAGGCCGATGTGCGGCGCGGCGCGGAGTGGCTGGTGAGCGAACTGCGCACGCTCGGGTTCGACGCCACCGTGCGCGATACGGCCGGGCACCCGATGGTGGTCGCCCACCACGAGGGGGCCAGCGCCGATGCGCCGCACGTTCTTTTCTACGGCCACTACGACGTGCAGCCGGTCGATCCGCTGGAGCTCTGGGAGCACGACCCGTTCGAGCCGGCGGTGCGCGACATCGGCGGCGGACGCCGGATCATCACCGGCCGCGGCACCTCCGACGACAAGGGCCAGCTGATGACGTTCGTCGAGGCGTGCCGCGCCTACAAGGAGACGGCCGGAACGCTGCCCTGCAAGGTCACGATCCTGTTCGAGGGGGAGGAGGAGTCCGGTTCGCCGTCGCTCAAGCCCTTCCTGGAGGCCAATGCGGCCGAGCTGAAGGCCGACTATGCGCTCGTCTGCGACACCAACATGTGGGATGCCGAGACGCCGGCGATCTCGGCGGGGCTGCGCGGGCTGGTCGGCGAGGAAGTCGTCGTCAAGGCGGCGGACCGCGACCTGCATTCGGGCTATTTCGGCGGGGCCGCGGCCAATCCGATCCATATCCTCGCCGACATCCTCGCCGGACTGCACGACCGGGACGGGCGCGTGACGCTGAAGGGCTTCTATGACGGCGTCGAGGAGACGCCTGCCGACATCAAGGCCACCTGGGACAAGCTCGGCCAGACGGCGGAAAAATTCCTGGGCGAGATCGGCCTGGCCCTTCCCTCGGGCGAGAAGAACCGCTCGGTGCTGGAACTGACCTGGGCGCGGCCGACGGCGGAGGTCAACGGCATCATCGGCGGCTATACGGGCGACGGCTTCAAGACGGTGATCGCCGCCGAGGCCACGGCGAAGGTCTCGTTCCGGCTCGTCGGCAAGCAGGACCCGGGAAAGATCCGCGACGCCTTCCGCGCCTATGTCCGCGCGAAGATACCGGCCGACTGCTCGGTGAGCTTCCACGCCCACGGCGGTTCGCCGGCGATCCAGTTGCCCTATGATTCGCCACTCCTGAACAAGGCGAAGGATGCGCTTTCGCAGGAATGGCCACAGCCCGCCGTGATGGTCGGCATGGGCGGCTCCATCCCGATCGTGGGCGACTTCCAGAAGATGCTCGGCATGGAATCGCTTCTGGTGGGCTTCGGGCTCTCCGACGACCGCATCCACTCGCCGAACGAGAAATACGAGTTGCGGTCCTTCGAGAAGGGCATCCGCTCCTGGGTGCGCATCCTTTCGGCCCTGGCGGCACGCTGACGAATTGTTGACCGTCGAGGGCGCGCAAATCGCGCGCGTTCGCGGTCGCATCGTTGTCCGGTTGGCCGAGAGTGGTTAACGTCGAGCGGATGGGAACCAGGGACGGGTGCAGACCCCGACGGGGTCGCTGCCGCGACAGAAGACGGCCCGGAAGGGAAGCAACGGCATGAACGACAATCCTGGACATCGCCTGCGACCCGGTCTGTTCCGACGCAGCCGTCGCCGGTCCGGGCAGGCACCGGGCGCATGAAACTCGGCAAGCTCTTCTGGCCCCTCGTCGGGGGGGCCGCGATCATCTTCTCCCTCTGGATCCTGTACCACGACCTCAGGGGGCTGTCGTTCCACGAGTTCCGCGACAGCCTTCTGGCCATTCCGCCTTCGGGATGGGCGCTCGCGGCTGTTGCGACGATCGCGGCCTATGCGGCGCTTGCCGCCTACGACCACCTGGCGCTCGAGCACCTCGGCCACCGGATATCGCTCTGGTTCATCACGGTCGCCTCGTTCACCGCCTATGCGCTGGCCCACAATATCGGCGCATCGGTCTTCTCCGGCGCCGTCGTGCGCTACCGCGCCTACACCTCCAAGGGACTGTCGGCGAGCGAGGTCGGGGTGCTCGTCGCCTTCTGCTCGTTCACCTTCGCGCTCGGGACGGCGGTGCTGATGGGGCTGGTGCTGATCATCGAGCCGGAGATCATCGAGCGGGTGTCGAAATTCCTGCCGGTGGAAGCGGCATTCTCGACCGGCGTGCTGATCCTTACGCTGGTCGCGATCTACCTCACCGGCAGCCTCGTTGGGTTCCGGCCGGTCAGGACCCGCTGGCTGAAACTGGAATATCCTCGGCCGTCGGTGGCCTTCCGGCAACTCCTGATCGCGCCGGTCGAACTGGTGGCGGCGGCGGCGATCATCTACTTCGTCCTGCCGGAAGCCAACAATCCGGGCTATCTCGTCGTGCTCGGCATCTTCCTCGCCTCGTTTTCCGCAGCCCTGCTCTCGCATGCGCCGGGGGGCATCGGCGTGCTGGAGCTGATCTTCATCGCGGGCCTGCCGGAACTCGATCCCGTCGACGTCCTGGCTGCGCTCGCCGTCTTCCGGATCTTCTATCTGATCATTCCGTTCGTGCTCGGCCTCGGCGCCGTGCTGGTGTTCGAGCATGCACGCTATACGCAAATGCGGCGGGAGGAGAGCAACCGTCGGCAGGGATAGGCGGTTCATCGCCCGTTCAGCCGAATTCCTGCATCATCCGGCACGTCATTGGAAGGTTTGATGGCTCTCAGGAGTGAAAAGATGAGAAAGATCGTCAGCGGCCTCATGGCGGCCGCGCTATCAGCGGCAACGCTCGCAGCCAGCCTGGTGCCGGCGCAGGCGGCCGGAATGCCGCGTGCCGACGTCACCGTCCAGTCGGACGTCGAGAACGTCGACTACTATGTCCGCCGCGGCTATCGTCCGCCGCCGCCCCACTACGGCGGTTCGCGCTACTATCGCAGCGGCTACTATCGCGGCTACCGCGGCTATCCCTACTATCGCGAGGGCTACCGCCGCTACGACGACGGCTACTGGTATCCGCTGGCCGCCTTTGGTGCAGGCGCGATCATCGGCGGGGCGATCGCCAGCCAGCCGCGCTACGTCGACGGCGGCGTCAATCCGCGCCATTTCGAATGGTGTGCCGCGCGCTACCGCTCGTATCGCGCCTATGACAACACCTTCCAGCCCTATGGCGGGCCGCGCCAGCAGTGCCTGTCGCCCTACTACTGAAACAGCGAAGGGCGGCCCACGAGGCCGCCCTTTCCCTTGTCACGCGCCTGAAGCCCGTTCACTCTGCCGGTTGCTGCTGTTCGGCAGCCGTGTCGTTCTTCTTCAGGAGAACGACCTCATCCGAGGCGGGCGTGGACTTTTCCGAAATGCTGGCCGTCGTGGTCGTCGTGTCGACGTCGGCCTTGGCGTTGGTCTGGTGATAGGCGCAATCGGCAAAAGCCATGGGAGCCGACAGGCCGAGCGCGCATGCAAATACGAGGATGCGTTTCATCAATCGTCTCCTTGTTCGTTGCAGCGAGAGGATATCGGCGCAGGCCGCAAAGCGGAAATCACGATTGCGCGCGCGTCGCGTCAGATGAACGTCGCGACAGCACAATCAAGGAGAGAACGCCCCGTTCTCTCTCCCCATTAAGTCGTCCTTAACCACCCCTTAAATCGCCGCATTTAAAGTTCAACGGACCGAGAGCCCTGCCTTCGCGGCCGCTCTTCAGAATAAAGGCGCTACCGTAACGCCCTGTCCGCGCTGCGGACCTGGCTCGAGCGGCACGGACACGAAAGGCATATTTCTTCCAGGATGGCAGGCCGGCGCAAATCACAGCGGATCGAGCCCTCGTTCAACGACGAGGACGACTACGACGATGACGATCTGCGCATCGACGAGGAGGATCGCGTGACCCGATCTGCGACGCGCAAGGCGAAGCCCGCGGCCCGCAAGGCGCCGGCGTCGCGCCGGAGAGCTCCGGCCCGCAAGCGCCGCCACAGCGGCGGCGGGGGCCTCCTCGGTGCCGTCCGGTTCCTCGCCTACTGGTGCGTCGTGCTCGGCATCTGGGGCGGCATGGCGATCGGCGCGCTCGTTCTCTACTACGGCGCGCAGATGCCGAGCGCGACGACCTGGAACATTCCGGCGCGCCCGCCGAACGTCAAGATCATCTCGACCGACGGCACGGCGATCGCCAACCGCGGCACCACCGGCGGCGAAGCGCTGGCGCTGGAACAGATGTCGCCCTACATCCCGCAGGCGGTGATCGCCATCGAGGATCGCCGCTTCTACTCGCATTTCGGCATCGACCCGCTCGGGCTCGCCCGCGCCATGGTGACGAACATTGCGACCGGACGCATGGTCCAGGGCGGCTCGACGCTGACCCAGCAGCTCGCCAAGAACCTCTTCCTCTCGCCGGAACGGACGCTGGAACGAAAGGTCCAGGAGGTGCTGCTCTCCTTCTGGCTGGAGCACAAGTACACCAAGGACGAGATCCTGGCGATGTACCTGAACCGCGTGTTCTTCGGCTCCAACGCCTATGGCGTCGAGGCCGCGTCGCGCCGCTACTTCAACAAGTCCGCCCGCGACGTGAACCTCGGCGAGGCGGCGATGCTCGCGGGCCTGTTGAAGGCGCCTTCGCGGCTTTCGCCGGCGCGCGATCCGGAGGCGGCGGAAGAGCGGGCGCAGGTCGTGCTCGGCGCGATGCGCGACGCCGGCTTCGTGACCGAGCGGGAGATCACCACCGCCATGTCCCAGCCGCCGACACGGGCAAAGAGCTACTGGTCGGGGGCCGAGCACTATGCGGCGGACCTCGTCATGGACCAGGTGCCGGCGCTGATCGGCGACATCACCGAGGACCTCGTCGTCGAGACGACGATCGATCTCGACCTGGAGAAGAAGGCGGAGGATGCGATTGCCGCCGTGCTCGACGCCGAAGGCGCCAAGCTCAACGCCTCGCAGGCCGCCCTCGTCTCGATCGACGGCACCGGCGCGATCCGGGCGCTCGTCGGCGGCCGCGACTATGCCGAAAGTCAGTTCGACCGTGCCTCCAGGGCCAAGCGCCAGCCGGGCTCGGCCTTCAAGCCGTTCGTCTATGCCACCGCGCTGGAAATGGGCCGCTCACCGCTGTCGATCCGCAACGACGCACCGGTGCGCATCGGCAAGTGGACGCCGGAGAACTACGACCAGAAATATCGCGGCGAAGTCACGCTTTCGACCGCCCTGGCCAACTCGCTGAACACGATCGCCGCCCAGCTTGTGATGGAGGTCGGGCCGGACAACGTCATCAAGCTCGCCCACCGGCTCGGCATCGAATCCGAGATGCAGTCGAACGCCTCGATCGCGCTCGGCACCTCGGAAGTCTCGCTCGTCGAGCTGACATCGGCCTATGCGCCGTTCATGAACGGCGGATACAAGGCGACGCCGCATATCATCCGCCGCATCTCCACCGTCGAGGGCCGGGTCCTCTACGAGAATACCTATGACAACCCGCCGCGCGTGCTCCAGCCCGAGATCGTCTCCATGATGAACGGTATGATGACCCGCGTCATCACCGAGGGTACGGGCAAGAACGCGAAGATCCCGGGCTGGGAGGCGGCCGGCAAGAGCGGCACCACCCAGTCCTTCCGCGATGCGCTGTTCGTCGGCTACACCAGCAACCTGACCACCGGCGTCTGGTTCGGCAACGACGACGGCAAGTCGATGAAGAAGGTGACCGGCGGCGGGCTGCCCGCGAAGGCCTGGAGCCGGTTCATGATCGCCGCACATGACGGGCTTTCGCCGTCGCCGCTGTTCGGCACCACCGGCGGCGGACTGCCGGTGGCGAGCGCCGAACCTCCACCGGCTGCCGGGGAAGGCGAGGAATCGCTGGCGGAGATGGTGGCGCGCGCGCTGGGCACGAGCAGCCGCGACGGCGGCGGCGAGACGGCCACGGCGCCGGAACAGACCGGCGGCATCGGCGGCGATCTGCCCGTCCCGCCGGCCGATGTCGGCGCGCAGCCGGCACGGCCGCGGCGCTCCAGCCTGCTGGACGTGCTCATCGGCGGATGATCGGGCCGGGCGACGAGGCATCGGTTCCGCCCGTCCGACAGGCGCCGGCAACCTTGACGGAGACAGGCGGCCCCACCACATTTCAGCCGGAGGCATCGGCCTTTTTCGACTGTCCGCGCCGGTCTGGAAGGCGCATTCCAGGGAGATTGACGCCTTGCAGTCACCTAGACTGATCCTTATATAGCCGGAAACCGCGGCCCCGTTCGCGAATTCCTGCAATACCATCCCACTAGGGACTGCCAAACGAATGCCTGATTGGGTTCCGGCAGTTCGCTTCAAGGAGAGAATGACATGGCAAAAGTTATCGGTATCGACCTCGGAACAACGAATTCCTGCGTCGCCGTCATGGATGGCAAGGACGCGAAAGTGATTGAAAACGCCGAAGGCGCGCGCACGACGCCCTCCATGGTCGCCTTTACGGACGACGGAGAACGCCTCGTCGGTCAGCCGGCCAAGCGCCAGGCTGTCACGAACCCGGAAAACACCCTCTTTGCGATCAAGCGCCTCATCGGCCGCACCTTCGAGGACCCGACCACCCAGAAGGACAAGGGCATGGTGCCCTACAAGATCGTCAAGGCCTCCAACGGCGACGCCTGGGTCGAGGCGCACGGCGAGACCTATTCGCCCTCCCAGATCTCCGCGATGATCCTTCAGAAGATGAAGGAGACCGCCGAATCCTACCTCGGTGAAAAGGTCACGCAGGCCGTCATCACCGTTCCGGCCTACTTCAACGACGCCCAGCGCCAGGCCACCAAGGACGCCGGCAAGATCGCAGGCCTCGACGTGCTGCGCATCATCAACGAGCCGACGGCTGCAGCCCTCGCCTACGGCCTGGACAAGAAGGATGGCAAGACGATCGCCGTCTACGACCTTGGCGGCGGTACGTTCGATATCTCGGTCCTGGAGATCGGCGACGGCGTCTTCGAGGTGAAGTCCACCAACGGCGACACCTTCCTCGGCGGTGAAGACTTCGACATGCGCCTCGTCGAGTATCTCTCGGCCGAGTTCAAGAAGGACCAGGGCATCGACCTGAAGAACGACAAGCTCGCCCTGCAGCGCCTCAAGGAAGCTGCGGAAAAGGCAAAGATCGAGCTGTCCTCCTCACAGCAGACCGAGATCAACCTGCCGTTCATCACGGCTGACGCGTCCGGCCCGAAGCACCTGACGATGAAGCTCTCGCGCGCCAAGTTCGAAAGCCTCGTCGACGACCTGATCCAGCGCACCGTCGCCCCGTGCAAGGCCGCGCTCAAGGATGCCGGCGTTTCCGCAGCCGAGATCGACGAAGTCGTTCTCGTCGGCGGCATGAGCCGCATGCCGAAGGTGCAGGAAGTCGTCAAGCAGCTGTTCGGCAAGGACCCGCACAAGGGCGTGAACCCGGATGAAGTGGTCGCCATGGGCGCCGCCATCCAGGCCGGCGTCCTGCAGGGCGACGTCAAGGACGTGCTGCTTCTCGACGTCACCCCGCTGTCGCTCGGCATCGAAACGCTCGGCGGCGTGTTCACCCGCCTGATCGAGCGCAACACGACGATCCCGACGAAGAAGAGCCAGACCTTCTCGACCGCCGAGGACAACCAGTCGGCCGTGACGATCCGCGTCTCCCAGGGCGAGCGCGAGATGGCTGCGGACAACAAGCTGCTCGGCCAGTTCGACCTCGTCGGCATTCCGCCGGCACCGCGCGGCGTGCCGCAGATCGAAGTCACCTTCGACATCGACGCCAACGGCATCGTGCAGGTCTCGGCCAAGGACAAGGGCACCGGCAAGGAGCACCAGATCCGCATCCAGGCATCGGGCGGCCTGTCGGACGCCGATATCGAGAAGATGGTCAAGGACGCCGAGGCCAATGCCGAGACCGACAAGAAGCGCCGCGAGGCCGTCGAGGCGAAGAACCAGGCCGAAAGCCTGATCCATTCGTCCGAGAAGTCGCTGACGGAATACGGCGACAAGGTCTCCGCCGATGACCGCAAGGCCATCGAGGATGCGATCGCCGCGCTGAAGACGGCCGTGGAGGCTTCCGAGCCCGACGCCGAGGACATCAAGGCGAAGACCAACACGCTGATGGAAGCCTCGATGAAGCTCGGCCAGGCGATCTACGAGGCCCAGCAGGCCGAGGCGGGCGCCTCGTCCTCCGACGCCGGCGACAACGTCGTCGATGCCGACTACGAGGAAGTCAAGGACGACGACGACCGGAAGCGTTCGGCTTCCTGATCATGACGATCGCTGGCCGCGCAAACGGCGCGGCCAGCCTGTCTTTTTCAGCAGGGGCGGAAGAAACCAAGGGGCGAGTTCCATGATGCATCCCGTTCGAGGCGGCGACGATGTCATGGCTTCACTTGCTCCCACGGCACCGCCTCCTTGCTTTTTGGCCGTGAAGCCGGATACATCAAGCTACGGCTGGCATTTCCACCTTCAACGAACAAGAACTCCGTTCACGAGACGGGCGCGGCACCAATATGGCTAAGAGTGACTTCTACGAGACGCTGGGCGTTTCCCGGACCGCCGACGAAAAGGAGCTGAAAAGCGCCTTTCGCAAGATGGCAATGAAATACCACCCCGACAAGAACCCCGGGGATGCGACGGCCGAGATCCGCTTCAAGGAAGTCAACGAAGCCTACGAGGTCCTGAAGGACCCGCAGAAGCGGGCCGCCTACGACCGCTACGGCCATGCGGCCTTCGAGCACGGCGGCATGGGTGGCGGCGGCATGGGCGGCGGCGGTTTCGGTGCCGGCGGCTTCTCCGACATCTTCGAGGACATCTTCGGCGAGATGATGGGCGGCGGTCGCCAGCGGCGCTCCTCCGGCGGCCGCGAACGCGGCGCCGACCTGCGCTACAACATGGAGATCTCGCTGGAAGAGGCCTTCACCGGCAAGACGGCGCAGATCCGCGTGCCGACCTCGATCACCTGCGACGTCTGCGCAGGCTCAGGCGCCAAGCCCGGCACCAAGCCGCAGACCTGCTCGACCTGCCAGGGTGCGGGGCGCGTACGTGCGGCACAGGGCTTCTTTTCGATCGAGCGGACCTGTCCGACATGCCAGGGCCGCGGGACGACCATTCCCGACCCCTGCACCAAGTGCCACGGCCACGGCCGCGTCACCGAGGAGCGTTCGCTGTCGGTCAACATTCCGCAAGGGATCGAGGACGGCACCCGCATCCGGCTCGCCGGCGAAGGCGAAGCCGGTGTGCGCGGCGGGCCGGCGGGCGATCTCTACATCTTCCTCTCGGTCAAACCGCACGAGATCTTCCAGCGCGACGGCGCGGACCTGCATTGCAGCGTGCCGATCTCCATGACGACGGCCGCACTCGGCGGCACCTTCGACGTCTCGACGCTGGACGGCACGAAGTCGCGCGTGACGGTGCCGGAAGGCACCCAGAACGGCCGGCAGTTCCGCCTGAAGGGCAAGGGCATGCCGGTGCTGCGCTCGAGCCAGGTCGGCGATCTCTACATCCAGATCATGATCGAGACGCCGCAAAAGCTGACCAAGCGCCAGCGCGAGCTGCTCAAGGAGTTCCAGGAAATCTCCTCGAAGGACAACAATCCGGAATCTACCGGCTTCTTTGCCCGGATGAAGGAATTCTTCGAGGGCTGAGCGCCCCGAACGCCCTCCGGCCCGCTGAACGCCCGTGCGCGCATCGAGGCGGGTTCCGGAGAACAGGGCCTCACTTGCAGTCAGAACCGAGGCACGCCCGCGATCGAACCCGCGGGCGGCCTTGGTCGTTTGTTCGCGCGCTTCCGGGTCGCCGCGGCCCGGACCCTTTCTGCCGGCTAGGCGCGCAGCCGCTCGGGCGCGCGGTAGTCCGAGGCGGCTTGCGCCTGATCGGACAACCGGAAGCCGGCGAGCAGCCGTTCCAGCGTGCCGCTCTCCTGCGCAAGCCCGGCCCCGGCCGCATTCATCTCCTCCACCATTGCGGCGTTCTGTTGCGTTGCCTGGTCCATGTGGTTCACGGCGGTATTGACCTGCGAAAGGCCGGCGGACTGCTCGTGGGCGGCCGTCGCGATCGCCTCCATATGCATGTTGACCTGCTGCACCAGCTGCACGATGTCCGCCAGCCCCTCGCCGGTGTCGGAGACGAGCCTTACGCCTTCGGCGACGGCGACCTCGGAATTGCCGATCAGCGTCTTGATCTCGCGCGCCGCGGCGGCGGAACGCTGGGCCAGCTCCCGCACCTCCTGGGCCACGACCGCAAAGCCCTTGCCGGCGTCGCCGGCGCGCGCCGCCTCGACGCCTGCGTTCAAGGCCAGGAGGTTCGTCTGGAAGGCGATCTCGTCGATGACGCTGATGATCTGGCTGATCTGGCCCGAGGCATGCTCGATCCGCTCCATCGCCGCAACAGCCTCGCGGACGACCTCGCCGGATCGTCCGGCCTGCGCATGCGCTTCCTGCGTCACGTCGCGCGCTTCCGTCGACCGGCGCGAGGTTGCCGCAACGTTGGCGGTGATCTGCTCCAGCGCCGCCGCGGTCTCCTCGAGCGAAGCTGCCTGCTGCTCCGTGCGGCGCGACAGATCGTCGGAAGCGGCGGACACCTCGGCAGCGCCGCTGTTGACCGTCAGGACCGATCGACCGACGCTGAGAAGCGTGCGGCGCAGCTGGCCGACCGAGCTGTTGAAGTCCTGGCGAAGGGCCTCGAACTGCGGCGCGAACGGCTCGTCGATCTCGCAGAGCAGGTCGCCTTCGGCCAGTTTGCGGAGGCCGGCGGCCAGCGTCCCGGTGGCCCTGTTCAGGCGCTCCTCCGCTTCCGCCTCGGCCCGGCGCTGCGTCTCGATGCGCTCCTGCTCGGCCCTTTCCCGGGACGCGGCCGCTTCCGCCTCGAGCGCGCCGTTGCGGATGGCCGCTTCGCGGAAGACGTCGACCGCACGCGCCATGTCGCCGATCTCGTCCTTGCGACCCGCGCCCGTATCGCGCGCCTCGAGATCGCCGCCGGCCAGCGCCCGCATCGCCGCAACCATCCTGTTGAGCGGCCGAACGATCGTCGCGGCCATGAAGCCCGACAGGCCGATCATGACGATGCCGCCGCCGACGCACAGGACCAGGATCGTGACCAGGCCTGCAAGCGCTCCGGCAGCATCGGACTGCGCCATTTGCGACAGATGCGCGAGGCTCCTGGCTTCGACCTGCCGCATGGCGTCGATGCGCTGCGTGGTCGCGGCAAACCACTTCAGGCTGTCGAGGCCGGTGAGGTCGGCCGCCGCCCCGCCTGCAACGATCGTACGGCGAACGGCCTCGATCTCGCCGAGAGCGGCAACGTCGAGGCCGGCGGCGTAGCTGCCGCGCAGGTCCTGGTCCTGGAGGGACAGGAAATCGTCGAGCAGGGCGCTCTGCGCACCCGCCATCTGGGCGAAGGCGACGAGACGATCGGCATCGGGCCGCCCGGCCTTGATGAAGCCGGTTCCGGTGGCGCGCTCCTGTCCTGCGATCTCCTTCGCCTGCATCAGCTGGGTATAGGCGACGACCTCGGCTGAGATCGCCGACCCCAGCCCCCGCATCGACAGGTCGTTCGACAATGTGGCCAAAGAGCCGATGATGCCGGTGTAGGCCTCGAAGGATTGCTGGCCGGACAGGGCGGCGCCGTCGATCGCCTGCCGCGTCGTTTCCAGCAGCCTCACCGTGTCGCCGAGCCCCTTCGCCTTCTCCTGAAGACGCGCATCCTCGAGCGTTCCGACGCCCCTCTGGAACGCCGGCAGCTTTCGCAGTGCGGCGTCGCTTTCCTTGCGCGCCGCGCTCAGCTCGGATGCGCCGCGCTTTCCGGCAGAGCCGACGAACTCGGCGCTGCGCGCTCTCTCGATCTGGATCGCGTGCACCATCTCGCCGATGATCGCCATGTTGTCGCTGACGGTCACCACCACTTCCATACGCCTGTAGGAAGCCCACATGTCGGAAACCTGGAGCGACGCGAGATAGCCCATCGCCAGGAGAGGAAGAAGGACGGCAAGCCAAAGCCGCCGATTGATGGAGATGTCGGTGATACGCATGAGAGCCTCTAGTTTCCGGGCCTCATGCCGTTTCAACGACGCGATCATGCGTCACGCCATGCTTTTCAGGCAGGCATTAACATATCGTCATTGCGTTTTGTCATGGCTCACGGGGTTTTCGGGCGTTCGAGGCCTGGTCTGCACGGCAGAAACGGCACGGTGCGACATCAGACCGCGGCAGCGGTTTCCAGGCAGGCAAGCACAAAATCGACCCGTTCCCCGACCGAAGCCCTCGGCAGTTCGACCGGCCGGTAGCCGAACCTGGCAAACGTCTTCAGCGACGCATGGTACTGCGCGACGGCCTCTTCGTAGGAATGCCTTCGCTCGTTGTCGCCGGCATAGATCGCTCGCCAGGGCGGGGTGAGAAAGACGGTCGCATTGTAGCGCAGCAGCTGCGCCGCCCGTTCGAGATGGGCGGGGACTTCGCGGCCGAGGTAGTCGAAGAACGCGACGGCATCGACGATGCCGCGATCGAAGAACACCGGTCCCGTGCTGCCGGCGGCCGTCTCCATCTGCTCGACGGCGCAGAACACGCACAGCTCGGCGAAGAGGGCCTGGTCGCGCCAGGGCAGCCCAGGGCCGTCAATCAGCATCTGCGCCTTGACGACCTGTCGCCCGGGTTCCTCGAAGGCGAGATGACCTTGCTCCTGCAAGGCGGCGAGCAGCGTCGACTTTCCGCCGCCCGAACAGCCTGACAGGAGAAAAAAGCGGGCGGCATCGTGCGCGAAGTCCTCAGTGCCACGACCGTCATCCCCCATCACTTATCGCCTCAGGTTAGTCGACCATTGCGGCCGCAACTCTTGCGGCCGTTTCTGACGAACACCGGCCGCTCCGGCGCAGGTTCAGTTTTTCGACGGTGCCAGGGCCAATGCGCCCTGCACAGACTGCAGATGCAGGTCCTGATAGCTTGCGATCGTCAGATGGGGCGTGTCCATCCTGTGTCGATGCGTTGCCGTAACGACCACGACACCGGCGCCGGCCCGTTCGCCGGCCTGGACCCCGGCCTCGACGTCCTCGAACACGAGGCAGCGGGCGGGATCGACGCCGAGCCGCGATGCCGCCAGGAGATAGCCTTCCGGCGACGGCTTGCCGGTCTTGACGTCTTCCGCCGTCACGATGGTCTGCGGAACGGCAATGCCGGCGGCGGCCAGCCTGCGTCTTGCGAGCGCCACGGGCGCGGAGGTCACGATCGCCCAGCGATCCTTCGGCAGCGCGGAGAGGAACGCGATCGCGCCATCGATCGCCACCACACCCTCGACATCCTCGATCTCGCCCCGCTCGACCTCCAGCGCTTCGGCGCGCGGATCGATGCCCGGCAGGCCGAGCGCGGTAATCGTGTCGATGCCGCGCTTGCCGTGCATGGTCGGCAGGAAGGCCTCCACGTCGAGACCGTGCTTGCGCGCCCACCTGCTCCACACCCGTTCGGTCGAGGCGATGGAATTGAGAAGCGTGCCGTCCATATCGAACAGGAAGGCGTCGAAGGTCTTGCCAAAGATCGGAAAGGTCTGTGCGTCCACGTCTGGTCCATTCATCTTGGGGGAACAGGTGCGCCGACAGGGCGCGCGGACCCTGGGATACAGTGCCAGCGCCGAAGAGGCAACGCCGGCGCGTTCACGATCGGGAAAGCCTGTGCTTTGGTGTACAGTCCATTCATCCGCAGGATACTGGCGTCCGGGCGCAAGGGGGCCTATCTTTTATCAAGATATCGGCGCCGGGCCGCGGAAAGCAGGAATGCGGAGGTGCCAGACGGCCGGCTGCCGGCCAGGGGGTGTCACGATGCACTTGCGAACCATTTTCGTCCTCGCCGCCGCCCTGGCGATGGCCGGCACCGCACTGGCCGCCCCGCCCGAACCGGAAGAGGATGCATCCTACCAGCTCCCGGTGGTGGTCCACGGCAAGACCAGCATGCGGCAGGCGATGCGATCCGGCTCGACGTTCAGCTTCAAGATGTTCCAGCAGGAGGGCCGTGCGACGCGCCAGCCCTACTCCTACCCGGAGCCGGACAGCAACAGGTGAAGCCGTGCCGCCATCCGGCGCGTTCCGGTGAGAGCTGACCCCGTCGTCAAGCCTGTCAGATGTGGAAGGCCGCGCCGATCAGGGCCTTCGTATATGCATCGGCCGGCGCCTCGAAGATCAGATCGGTCTCTCCCTCCTCGACGATCCGGCCGTCCTTCATCACCACGACATAGTCCGACATGGCCCTGACGACGGACAGGTCGTGGCTGATGAAGATGTAGGACAGGCTGTGGCTCTGCTGCAGCGTGCGCAGAAGGTCGATCACCTGGCCCTGGACGGAGCGGTCGAGCGCCGAGGTCGGCTCGTCGAGGATGACCACCTTCGGCTTGAGGATCATCGCCCGGGCAATCGCGATGCGCTGGCGCTGGCCGCCGGAGAATTCGTGCGGATATCGATTGCGGGCATCGGGATCGAGCCCGACCTCCTTCAGGGCGGCAATCGCGCGCCGGTCGCGCTCGGCCTTGCCGAGATCCGGCTCGTGTACCAGCAGACCCTCGGTGATCACCTCGCCGACCGTCTGCCGGGGCGAAAGCGAGCCGTAGGGATCCTGGAAGACAAGCTGCATCGCCTTGCGCAGGGGACGCATGCGCGCACGGTCGTAGCCCGAGATGTCGGTCGTGCCGAAGCGGTAGTAGCCGGCGCCGGGGATGAGGCGCAGGAGCGCGCGACCGAGCGTCGACTTGCCGGATCCGGATTCACCGACGATGCCGATCGTCTGCCCCTCCCTGAGCCGCACCGTCACGCGGTCGACGGCGCGGAACATCGCCTTGCCGCCGGAGAACAGGCCGCCGCCGATCCGGTAGTCGACGACGACGTCGCGGCCCTCCAGGATGATCGGTGCGGTGTCGGCGGGGGCCGCCTTGCGCCCGTGCGGCTCGGCGGCGAGCAGCATCTTCGTGTAGTCGGACGTCGGCCGCTCGAAGATGTCGGCCGTCGTGCCCTGCTCCACCACCTGGCCACGCCGCATCACCGCGACGCGCTCGGCGAAATGGCGGACGATGCCGAGGTCATGGGTGATCAGCACGATCGCCATGCCGAAGCGTTCCTGCAGGGAGCGCAGGAGCTTGAGGATCTGCGCCTGGATGGTGACGTCCAGGGCCGTCGTCGGCTCGTCGGCAATCAAGATGTCGGGATCGTTGGCGAGCGCCATCGCGATCATCACGCGCTGGCGCTGGCCGCCGGAAAGCTCATGCGGATAGCTGTCGATGCGCCGCCCGGGCTCGGGGATGCCGACGAGCTCCAGGAGTTCCAGCACGCGCTTGCGCGCATCCTTGCAGGTGCCGCCGCGATGGTGGACGATCGGCTCGGCGATCTGCCGCCCGATCGGGTAGAGCGGGTCGAGCGAGGTCATCGGCTCCTGGAAGATCATCGTGACCTTGGCGCCGCGCACCTTGTTCAGCTCGGCCGGCGGCAGGCCGATCAGCTCCCTGCCGCGATAGCTGGCCGAGCCGGTGACGGCGCCGTTGCGGGCGAGCAGCCCCATGATGCCCATCATGGTCTGGCTCTTGCCGGAACCGGATTCGCCGACGACGGCGAGCGTCTCGCCGGCGCGGACGTCGAGGTCTATGCCCTTGACCGCGTTCACGGTGCCGTCCGGGGTCGTGAAGTCCACCTTCAGGTCGCGGATGGCGAGGATGGTTTCGTTCTTGTCTGCCATCTCAACGGTCCTTCGGATCGAACGCATCGCGCAGGCCGTCGCCGACGAAATTCAGCGAGAAGAGGGTGGCGACGAAGAATATCGAGGGGAAGATCAGGAGCCAGGGCGCGGACTGGATGTTGTTGGCGCCCTCGGAGATCAGCGCGCCCCAGCTCGTCAGCGGCGCCTGGACGCCGAGGCCGAGGAAGGACAGGAAGCTCTCCAGCAGGATCACCTTCGGCACGACGACGGTGACGAAGACGATGACCGGGCCGATCGTGTTCGGAATGATGTGGCGGCGGATGATCTGCCAGTCGGTCAGCCCCAGCGCCTGGGCGGCGCCGACGAACTCCCGCCGCTTCAGGGCCAGCGTCTGTCCGCGGACGATGCGCGCCATGTCGAGCCACTCGACCGCGCCGATGACCAGGAAGATCAGGACGAAGCTGCGGCCGAAGAAGACGACGAGCACGACGACGAGGAAGACGAAGGGCAGCGAATAGAGGATTTCGACGAAGCGCATCATGACGTTGTCGACGCGCCCGCCGATATAGCCCGAGGTCGCGCCGTAGACGACGCCGATGCCGAGCGAGACGAGACTTGCGAGCAAGCCGACGGCGATCGAGATCTGCCCGCCCAGCATGACGCGCGCCAGAAGGTCTCGCCCGTTGGGATCGGTGCCGAACGGGAAATATTCGCGGTTCACCTGACCGGTGAGCTTGAGGACGCGGCCGTCGTTCTCCGTCGCCGCCACCGTGGTTTCCCTGAACTCGTTAGCGCGATCGAAATAGCGGGTCGCACGCGGGTCGATCGGTTCGTCGGCGCTGATCGTGGCGGTGAAGGTCTGCCCGTCGACGGCAAATGCGTCGAGATTGACGCGGGCGCGGGCGGCAACCCCCTCCATCACCTCCTGCAGCGTCGAGGTGTCCGGCCGTGGCTGCAGGCTCGGCGGGACCGTCACGTAGGACGAGAACACCTGGTCGTAGGTGTGCGGGACAAAGAGCGGCCCGACGAAGGAGAAGAGCGCGATCAGCAGAAGCATGACGCAGCCGGCCATCGCCGCCTTGTTGCGGCGGAAGCGGATCAGCGCCAGCTGGAACAGGCTGCGGCTCGCCGTCTTCGGCGCCTCGTGCATCGGGGTTGCGGCAAGGTCAGTCATGGCGGACCCTCGGATCGAGAAGGCCGTAGAGGATGTCGACCAAGAGGTTGAAGACGATGACGAAGATGGCGATCAGGATCACCGTCCCCATCACCAGCGTGTAGTCGCGGTTGATGGCGCCGAGCACGAAGTAGCGACCGACGCCGGGGATGGTGAAGATCGTCTCGACCACGGCGGAGCCCGTCAGCAGTGCCGCGGCACAGGGCGCGAGATAGGAGACCACCGGCAGCATGGCGCCGCGCATGGCATGGGTGACGACGACGACCCGCGACGGCAGGCCGTAGGCGCGCGCGGTGCGGATGTGGTCGGCGTGCAGCGCCTCGATCATCGAGCCGCGCGTGAGGCGGGCAAAGACGGCGAGCTGCGGCAGGGCGAGCGCGATCATCGGCAGGATCAGGAAGCGCAGCGAACCGTCGCCCCAGCCGCCGGCGGGCAGCCAGGACAGGGCGATGGCGAAGATCAAGGTCAGGACCGGGCCGACGACGAAGTTCGGCACCGTGGTGCCGACGGTCGCAAGCGACATGATGGAGAAATCGAGGGCGCTGTTCTGGCGCAGGGCGGCCACCGTTCCCATGGTGACGCCGCCGATCAGCGCGAGCAGCAGCGCGTAGAAGCCGAGCTCCATCGAATAGGGCAGGCCCTTGCCGATCAGTTCGGCGACGGTGTTGTCCTTGTAGATGTAGCTGGGGCCGAAATCGCCGGTGACCGCATTGGTGATGTAGGTCACGTACTGGCGCCAGAGCGGCTGGTCGAGCTGGTAGGTGCGGACCAGGTTCTCCATCGTGGCCGGAGGCAGCGGGCGTTCGAGATTGAAGGGGCCGCCCGGGGCAAACCGCATCAGGAAAAAGGAAATCGTGACGACGATGAACAGCGTCGGCACGGCGCTCGCAAGGCGGCGCAAGACAAAGGCGATCATGCCCGTTCTCCCGCGAGGCGGCGCGCGCAGACCCGCGCGCCGCCTCGTATGGCAATGTTACTCGGAAACGCTGAGGAAGCGGCTCAGGTGCTGGTTGGCGGCATTGTCGTGCCAGCCCTGCACGCGGCCGGAAACGAGCCAGAGATCCGCCTGGGTGAGGAACGGCGCGATCGGCTGGTCCTTCATCAGCATGGCTTCGGCCTCGTGCATCAGCTTCGAACGGGCCGCGGGATCGGTTTCCTCGTAGGACCTCTTCATCAGGTCGTCGAACGCCGGGTTCTCGTAGTGACCGTAGTTGAAGGTCTTGTTCGAGCTGAGGCTCAGCGCCAGGAAGTTCTCGGCGTCGGCATAGTCGGCCACCCAGCCGGCCCGGGCGACGTTGAACTTGCCGCCCTCCTGCAGGTAGGCGTAGTGCGAGGAGACGTCGAGGTTCACCAGCGAGACGTTGGCGCCGAAGGTGTTCTTCCACATGTCGGCAACCGCCGTCGCCACGCGCTCGTGGTTCGGGTTGGTGTTGTAGCGGATCTCGATGTTCAGCGGCTTGCCGCCTTCGCCATAGCCCGCTTCCTTCATCAGGGCGACCGCCTTGTCCTCACGATCGAGCTGCGACATCGTGCCGAAATCGGCCTTGGACGGCTCGCCATAGGTCTCGATGCCGGGGGGCACCATCGAATAGGCCGGGATCTGCGAACCCGAATAGATCTCCTTGGCGAGGAAGTCGCGGTCGACGGCCATGGACAGCGCCTGGCGGACGCGGACGTCGCTATAGGGCTCCTGGCGGGTGTCGAAGGCGTAGTAGTAGGTCGCGAGCGTCGGCGAGACGTGGACCTGGTCGCCGTAGGCACCGCGCAGCCGGTCGATCTGGTCGGCGGAGAAGTTGTAGACGAGGTCCATTTCCTTCGCCTCGAAACGGCGGACCGAGGCGGCCTGGTCGTCGATCGGGTAGAAGATCACCTTGTCCAGCTTGACGTTGGCGGCATCCCAGTAGCTGGCGTTCTTCTCGACGACGAGATTGTCGTTCGGCACGTGGCTGACGAGCTTGAAGGCGCCGTTGGAAACCATGGTGCCCGGCTTGACGAAATCGGCGCCGTTCTTCTCGACGCTGGCCTTCGAAACCGGCAGCGCCGTCTGGTGCGCCAGCAGCTCCAGGAAGAAGGGCGTCGGGCGCTCCAGCGTCACTTCCAGCGTCTTTTCGTCGATCGCCTTCACGCCGAGCTCGGCGGGCGGAACCTCGCCCTTGTTGACCTTTTCGGCATTCTTGATCGGGTAGAGGATGTTGGCGTAGCCGGCTGCGGTCTTCGGATCCTCGACGCGCTGGTAGGAGAAGACGAAGTCCTCAGCCGTGAGCGGCGATCCGTCGGACCACTTGGCGTCGGCGCGCAGCTTGAACGTGTAGGTCAGGCCGTCGTCGGACAGGTCCCAGGTCTCGGCGGCGCCGGGCACGATCTTGCCGCTGGCGTCATAGACCGTCAGGCCTTCGTAGAGATCCTTGAGGATGAATTCCTCGATGTTGATCGAGGTGTGCGCCTGATCGAGCGTCTGCGGTTCGCCGGCATTGCCGCGATGCAGGACGGCTTCAGCCAGCGCCGGGCTGCTCGCGAGCAAGGTTGCCCCGAGCAGGAGGGCTGCGCGCAGGTTGAGAATTCGAGGTGTCATTTTAAGTTACCTTCCCCGTGTTGTTTTTGCTTTGAAGGCCGAAGTGAATGCCAGAAAGACCGGAAACGCAAGGATTTTTGCGCGGAGGCCCGCCAAATCGGTCGAAGGCGCGCAGAAGGGTGAACGCCATGATTGTAGGCCTGATCGTTCCCCGGCGCCGTGTTCCAAAGCAGATCATCGCGATCGCGGGCGGGCACGCGGACGGCCCGCGACGGCCGCCGCGCAATTTTTCGAATGCTGGACTGCCGCTTACGTAATATGTGGAATTGCGAAAGCCGGTCGCCTTCATCTTTCGTTTGCGGGCGGCAGCGGACTGTCCGGCGCACACGTTCCCCAAACGGGTCGATCGGAATTTTCGAACCTCGACGCCTTTCTATCTGTGGTAGCAGGCGCCTCTGTGGATGGCAGGGCACCATCGCGGCCGGAAACCCGCCTCCCGGCCGCCTTGCCTTGCGGTCGGCTTCGAGGCTAACCTCGCGCCGACCGAACCGGGAGCTCCACATGCGCGTCGTTTTCTCAGAGGATCACAAGCTCAGAAATGCCAAGACCGAACTGCACGGCGGGGAGCTCGTACCGCCATTCGAGGCACCGTTCCGGGCGGAATGGATCCTTGCGGCGGTGAAGGAGGCAGGGTTCACCGACGTGGTGGCACCGGCAAGGCACGGGCTGGAGACGGCGCTGAAAGTGCACGACGCCGGCTACCTGAAATTCCTCGAGACCGCATGGGACCGCTGGCAGGCCGCCGGATACCGGGGCGAGGCGATCGCCACCTCCTTTCCCGTGCGCCGGACCTCGCCGCGCATCCCGACCGACATCGACGGACAGATCGGCTACTACTGCAACGCCGCCGAGACCGCGATTTCGCCCGGCACCTGGGAGGCCGCGCTCTCCTCGATGGCGTCGGCCCTCGACGGCGCGGATGTGATCGCCGCGGGCCACAGGGCCGCCTTCTCGCTCTGCCGGCCGCCGGGCCACCACGCCGGCATCGACATGTTCGGAGGCTACTGCTTCATCAACAACGCCGCCGTCGCCGCCCAGCGCCTGCTCGACGCCGGCGCCGGCAAGGTGGCGATCCTCGACGTCGACTTCCATCACGGCAACGGCACGCAGGACATCTTCTACGAACGCGGCGACGTGTTCTTCGCCTCGCTGCACGGCGACCCGGCCGAAGCCTTTCCGCATTTCCTCGGCTACGAGGAGGAAACCGGCAAGGGTGCCGGGGCGGGGGCGACGCGGAACTACCCGATGGGCCGGGGCACGCCCTATTCGGTCTGGCGGGTCGCGCTGGAAGACGCGCTGAAGCAGATCGCGGTTTTCGGCGCGGAGGCGATCGTCGTCTCCCTCGGCGTCGACACGTTCGAAAAGGACCCGATCTCCTTCTTCAAGCTGACCTCCCCGGACTATATCGACATGGGCCACAAGATCGCTTCGAACGGCGTGCCGGTCCTCGTCGTGATGGAAGGCGGCTACGGCGTGCCGGAGATCGGCCTGAACGTGGCAAACGTGCTGAAGGGCATCGCCGGCTGAGGGCCATGGTGGCCGGCCGGCCACACGGCGGGGCCGTCGTGTGCCGCGAAGCTGGGGACGACGGCGGCGGTTCCATCTTGCCGCCGCAATCGCTAGTTTGAAGCAGAATCAGGATAAACGCTCGGAATCACCTCTCCATGTACAAGAAGATCGCAATCGTCTCCCTTTCCGCCATCTACCTCTCCGCCTGCACCACCACCGATCCCTACACGGGGGAACAGAAGGTCTCCAACACCGCCGGCGGCGCGCTGATCGGTGCGGGCCTCGGTGCGGCGACCGGCCTTCTCGTCGGCAACAACCCGGTACAGCGGCGCAACGCCGCGCTGATCGGCGCGGGCGTCGGCGCGCTCGCCGGCGGCGCCATCGGCAACTACATGGACAACCAGGAGGCCGAACTGCGGGCGCAGTTGCAGGGCACCGGCGTCTCGGTCACCCGCGCCGGCGACCGCATCATCCTGAACATGCCTTCCAACATCACGTTCGCCACCGACCA
Source organism: Mycoplana sp. MJR14 (assembly GCF_029210525.1). NCBI lineage: Bacteria > Pseudomonadati > Pseudomonadota > Alphaproteobacteria > Hyphomicrobiales > Rhizobiaceae > Mycoplana > Mycoplana sp. MJR14. Next base: position 38,053 of record NZ_JARGEO010000007.1, on the reverse strand, counting down.
GGACCAGATCGTGCCGGCCTTCTATCCGACGCTCGATTCGGTCGCGATCGTGCTGCGCAAGTTCAACAAGTCGCTGATCGACGTCGACGGCCACACCGATTCCACCGGCACCGCCGCCCACAACCAGGCGCTCTCGGAACGCCGCGCCTATTCGGTCGCCAACTATCTGGGCTCCCGCGGCGTCGACCAGCGGCGTATCTCGGCCATGGGCTACGGGCAGGACCGCCCGATCGCCTCCAATGCGACCGAGGCCGGCCGCGCCCAGAACCGCCGCGTGGAAATCTCGATCTCGCCGCTGCGCCAGGGCTGATCGCCGCCGATCGCCACAAGCGCATGATCTTCGGACGCGCACCCCGCCGGGGTGCGCGTTTCTCGTTGGACTGCAGGCAAAGCGGCACGGCCAGCGGCCACTGCCGGATCGTCGCCGGAATATCAGACCAGCGACGCGCGTGGTCGTCTAGAACAGCGAGCCCTGCTTCGGCGGATCGGCCGCGGCGTCGGCGGGCCTTGCGATCTTTCGCTTCTGCGGTGCCGGCGGGGTGGTGGGCGGCGTTTCGCCGCCCTGCGAGGGCTTGCCGGCCACCGCTTCGATGGTGCCGTCGGAGAACTCGAGGCTGATGGCCGCTCCCTCCGAGAGGTCCGCGGCCTGCTTGACGGCATGTCCGGCTTCATCGCGGACCAGCGCGAAGCCGCGCTTCAACACGTTCCTGTAGGACAGCGATTGCAGGATCCGGCCCTGCCCCGAAAGCAGTGCCTTGCGGCGGGCAAGGTCCGCCGAAAGTGCCGTGTCGGCGCGAAGGGCGAGCCCCGCGAGCCGGTCGCGCGAGCGGCCTGCTCTTGCCAGGATGCGCGACGGGGCCGTGCGCAATGCCGCATCCAGCGCAGCAACCCGGCTGCGGCCCTGGTCCAGCCGCCGCTCGACGAGCCGATCCGCCCGGCGGAGGGCATCGCTCAGCTTCTGGCGGCGCTCGACCATCCGGCCGGACAGAAGCTCCGGCCGCACATGCGCCGCGACCCGCTCGAAGGCGCGGCGCTTGTTGACCGTGTTCATCCGCAGCCCGCGGCCGAGGCCGGCGGCCGCCTCGTCGAAACGCCGCCGCGGCAGCGCCAGCAGCTGATCCAGCGACGGCAGCGCCCGGGCCAGCGCGCGCACGGCCTGCCGGCGCCCGTCCATCTGGCGGCTTGCGGCGTTGCGCAGGCGCGCGGCCAGCGCCGATACCGCCGCCTCCAGGTCGGCCTTGACCGGAACGGCCATTTCAGCCGCGCCGGTGGGCGTCGGGGCGCGACGGTCGGCGGCATGGTCGATCAGCGTCCAGTCGGTCTCGTGGCCGACGGCCGAGATCAGCGGGATCGCCGAGGCGGCGGCGGCCCGCACGACGATCTCGTCGTTGAAACTCCAGAGATCCTCCAGGCTGCCGCCGCCACGCGCAACGATCAGAACGTCGGGGCGCGCGATCGCCCCGCCCGGCTGCAACGCGTTGAACCCCCTGATCGCGGCGGCGACCTCCTCGCCCGAGCCCTCGCCCTGGACCTTCACCGGCCAGACGAGCACATGAACCGGGAAGCGGTCGGCAATGCGGTGCAGGATATCGCGGATGACGGCGCCGGTCGGCGAGGTGACCACGCCGATCACATGCGGCATGAACGGCAACGGCCGCTTGCGCGCCTGCTCGAACAGGCCCTCGGCCGCAAGCTTGCGCCGTCGTTCCTCCAGAAGCGCCATCAGCGCGCCGGCGCCGGCGGGCTCCAGCGTCTCGATGACGATCTGGTACTTGGAGGAGCCCGGGAAGGTGGTGACCTTGCCGGTGGCGATCACCTCCATGCCTTCCTCGGGACGGAAGCGAAGCCGGGAGAAGCTGCCCTTCCAGATCACCGCGTCGATGCGGGCACGATCATCCTTGAGGCTGAAATAGGCGTGGCCGGAAGAGTGGGGGCCGCGATAGCCCGATATCTCGCCGCGCACCCGCACCTGATCGAAGGCCTGCTCGACCGTGCGCTTGATGGAGCCGGAAAGCTCCGACACGGAGTACTCGGCGAGGTTGGTGGGCGAATCGTTTTCCGGAAACATGCTCATGGCCCATTCTGACCGGCTCCGCGCCGCCTGGCCAGAGGGAGCCCTCGTCCCGTCCCGGCAAAGGGGAAGGCGCCCGCTTGCGCCGGACCTATTGCGCGGCCCGCACGCGGTAGATCCGCAATCGCGACGCTCCATTGTCGACCGGCTCCAGATAGTCCGGGACGTTGCCGGAGGTCAGCTCCGCGTAGAGCCCGCCCGGCTCTGCCCTGACCAGGCTGCGCACGCCGGGATCCGACGGGCAGAAGGCCAGGAGCGTCACCCCGGCGCCGCGCAGAAAGGCTTCGGCCTGATGGGGTTCGGACAGGCCGATATGCATTTCGGTCAGCATGCCGCCCTGGTTGCGGTGGTAGGGCGCGGACAGCACCCGGTGACCGGTGAACCGGAGGATGTCGGTGCCGAGGTCCGTCGCCGCGGCGACGACGCCGGTCGGCTCGGCTGCGAGGGCGAGAAGGGACGCGCGGCTGTCGCAGGCCGCTGCGTCGTCCTCGCTGACGGTCTCGGCCGCCGGCTTCTCCGTCGTCGTCACCTTCGATACCAGAAAGCCTGCGAGCGCCCAGGCAGGCGGTACGCTCGCCAGGGTGAACGCCGCAAAGCCGAGGCCAAGCCGCCAGTTCTTCGTGTCCGCATTGGCGCGCCGGCGAAGGTCGACGATCGCCGCGGCAAGCGGCGGCATGGCGAGCAGGTTGGTAAAGACGTAGCCGCGCACTTGAATCAGCGAGATCGCGAACGAGACGGCAAGGAGGGGCAAGAGCGCAAGATAGGCGTCCGCCTGCTGCCGCCGCCTTGCCCGATACAGGCAGACGGCCATGGCAATGAGCCCCGGCATGTAGAAGCCGCCGATCGGGACCGGATTGCCGCGCCACTGGCTGAACACCGACTGTGCCTCGACGACCCCGGAAAGCCAGAAGGTGTTCAACATGGGATCGAGATCGGCCAGCGGGCTGCGCAGGCATTGCGGCGCGATGACGAGGACCGCCAGCGACAGGACGGCGCCGGTCCCGGCCAGCGCGAGGAGGCGCATCCTGACGCTCCATCCGCTCGCCACCGCCGCCACAAGGAAGAGCGCCGAGCCGCCAAAGGTCGCAAGCGCGTAGAAGCCGTAGGACAGGCTGTCGCAGGTCACCTGGCCATAGTGCGAGGGCGGCACCGTGGCGAAGAAGGCGAAGCTGGTCGTTGCCGCAAACGCCAGGCCGAAAGCGGTCGCCGCCCGCCGGAACGCCATGCCGTGGCAGGCCCAGCGAAAGGCGGTGACGATGCAGATCACGCCGATCAGGGGCGTGGTCTCGGCGCCGATCGCAATCGCCAGCCCGCACAGGATGCCGGCGAGCGCATAGCTTCGGCCGCGATGCCGCGCATCGAGCAGCATCGCGGTAAGCAGCGCCACGATCGCAAGCTGGACGTTGTGGTGATCAATCGCGCCGGGCCGGAAGCGGCCGACGGCAATGACATAGATCGCCGCCAGAACCAGGGCGGCGTGCATGGCGGACCGCCCGCCGAGCCTAAACGCAGCCAGGCCGATGCCGAGCAGGAACGGAGCGATCAGCATGAGCGGCCAGGCCGCCAATGCGGCCGCCTCCGCACGCTCCTTCGGCAGGAACAGGCCGAAGAAATCGATGAGATTGGCGATCGGCAGGTCGACGAAGCGCGACCAGTGCATGGGCGTGCCGCCGGCGAGCCCCAGCCGGTACTGCATCATGTCGAACCAGCCCTGGCCGGCGAGCAGATCGCGCACCTCGACGAGGCGCATCGCGTCGTCGTTGTCGCGCCCGACATAGTCGTTGCCGAAGATCAGCCAGACGGAGAGGATGTAGAGGATCGTGCCTGCCACATAGAGGGCAACCGGTCGGAGCGGCAGCCTTTCGGTGTCCTTCGGACCAGGCACGCATGCGGCCGGGACATCCTGCAAGTCCGCCGTGCCGTCCGTCATCCCTCTTCCCCGTGCCGCTGCATTTTCCCGCAGCGAAACCTAGCCTTAACCTTCTCAAGAAATAGTAAAGCGGGGGGAGACGCCGGTGCCTGCGGCCCCGCCGGTATTGCGTTGACGGCACAACGGAACAGACCATGTCGGATTCGTCGCAGTTGCCGCTCGATGTGGCAGTCCTGCTGCCGTGCTACAACGAGGCCCAGACGATCGGTGCGGTCGTGTCGGGCTTCAGGGAAGCCCTCCCCGGCGCGCGCATCTACGTCTACGACAACAACTCGACCGACGGCACGGCGCTCCGCGCCCTTCTTGCCGGCGCCACCGTGGCGCGCGAACGGCGCCAGGGCAAGGGCAACGTGGTGCGGCGGATGTTCTCCGACATCGACGCCGACGTCTACATCATGGCGGACGGCGACGGGACCTATGCGCCGCAGGATGCCCGGCAGCTGATCGACACGCTGATCTCCGAACGGGCCGACATGGTCGTGGGAACGCGGCGCGGCGTGCGCGCCGATGCCGGCCGGCAGGGCCATGCCTTCGGCAACCGGATCTTCAACCGCCTCTATCGGACACTGTTCGGCACGGACTTCACCGACATCTTCTCCGGCTACCGGGCCTTTTCGCGGCGCTTTGCCAAGAGCTTCCCGGCTATGTCCGCCGGATTCGAGATCGAGACGGAAATGTCCGTCCATGCGAGCCGACTGAGGGCGCCGATCCACGAAATCGAACTCGACTACGGCCGCCGGCCCGAGGGATCGCATTCGAAGCTCTCGACCTTCCGCGACGGTGGCAAGATCCTGTGGATGTTCGCCATGCTGATGAAAGAGACGCGGCCCTTCACCTTCTTCGGCGCTTTCAGCGGCCTGTTCATGCTGGCGAGCTTCGTCTTCATGGCGCCGGTGCTCGTCGAGTATTTCGAGACCGGCCTCGTGCAACGGCTGCCGACCTGGGTCCTGTCGATGGCGCTGATGATGATTTCCTTCCTCGTCTTCTCCGCCGGCCTCATCCTCGATTCGCTCGCCCGTGCGCGAAACGAGCAGCTGCGCATGCATTACATGACGCTGCCCAAGCTTCCCGCGGGCCTGACCGCACCGCTTGCAACACCTCTTGCTGAAGGCGCCGCATCGGTGGATGCGGCATGAGGCGGATCGTCTGGTTTGCCGTTGCCGGCGGAACCGGATTTCTCGTGGATGCGGGCCTGCTTGCGCTGCTGTTGGCTGCGACGCCGCTCGGTCCGCTGACCGCGCGCGTCGTTTCCATCGTTACGGCGATGGCTGCGACGTGGGTGCTCAACCGTCAGCTGACGTTTGGCCGAAGCGGACGGTCGCTCGTATCCGAAGGCGCCCGTTACGGTGGCGTGGGCCTGACGTCGGCCGCCCTCAATTACCTGCTTTATACCGGAACTCTGCTTGCAGTGCCGTCGACACCACCGGTCCTGGCCGTGGCTGCCGCTTCGGCAATCGCGATGCTCTGGTCGTGGTTCGGTTATTCCCGCATCGTCTTCGGCTCGCCCGCCTCCCCGAAATAGGCACGGGTGGCCTCGTTGCCGGGGAAGAACGTTTCGATCAGGACACCCTGCACCAGCGCGTCCTGCGCCGAGCCGAACGAGGTGAGCGTGGTGATGAAGCTCAGGCGCTCGATGCCGTGCCGGATCTCTATCGGCAGCACGGGCAGGCGTTCCGTCTCCGGATAGGTTTCGAGCGCGGCGCGCACTGCCGGATCTGCCGACAGCCGCTCGATCCTTTGCGCCAGCGCGCTGCGCGGGCCCTGCAGCCACGCGTCGGTGCGGATGCGGTGGACGAGATCGGCGGCTGTTCGCGGCCAGTTCACGACCAGCGCCCGGAACGGGGATGGCCCGAGATAGGCATCGAGGAAATTGTCACCGATCTGAAGCGTCATGCCTGCCATTGCCGCCAGACCGCGGAAGGCGGCATTGGCGTCAAGCACGTTGTAATCGTGATCGAAGACGACGCCCGGATAGGGATCGTGACGCTCCAGGATAAGCCTGATCGCCTCGATCACCGGCGCCGGCAGGGCTTCCAGACGACGTGCGGGATGGGTCTCGTGGCGCGGCCGGAAACCGGCGGCGGAAAAGAGGGCGCCCTGGTCGCGGGCGGGGATCGCCAGCACATCCGCCAGACGCAGGATCATGCCCTCGGACGGCCGTGAGCGGCCGGTCTCGAGAAAGGACAGATGGCGCGCGGAAATACCGGCCTCCACGGCGAGGTCCAGCTGACTCATGCGCCGATGGCCGCGCCATTCCTTGAGATGCTCGCCGAACTCCATAACCTCTCCCCTCCGTTCCGCGCCATCAAAGAGGATCCGCGGGAGCAAATCCATTACCTCAGAGGTAATTGGTTTTGGTTCCGGCACCATCGAGGATCGCCCCATCCGCAACGAAAGGAGCATCTCATGCTTGCCAGCATCAATCGCAATCTCCTGAAGTCCGTCATGCTCGCCGACGGCGCCTTCTCGCTCGCGGCCGGAGCGGGGCTCCTCGCCCTGTCCGGTCAGATCGCCACCCTTGCCGGCCCCGCCGTTCCGCCCGGTATCGTCATCGCCGTCGGTGTCTTCCTGCTCGGCTGGGGCCTGTTTCACCTGGTGTCGGCGCAACCGGCGCACCCGGCTGAAAGCGCCGTTCGCTTCGCCATCGCCGGCGACGCCGCGTGGATCATCGGCAGTGCAGCCATCCTTCTTGCCGGCCGCGATGGCCTGTCGGCAGCCGCGATCGGCGTCATCACGGTCGCCGCTGTCGCCGTCTTCGGTATTCTTTTGCTGAAGATGGCCGGGCTGCACCGCCAGCGGGCAGCGATGGCGTGAGATGCAGGTGAAGGCCTTCCGCCGTGATCGTCGGAAGGCCTTTCGTCTGTCCCGACAAACGGCCGGGCGTCAGACCGTTTCCCAGCCGTCCTTCTCGCTGGCGCGATAGATCGCGTCGATCAGCTTCTGGCTGTTCATCGAGCTCTCGAGCGTCACCACTTCCTCGGGCTCGCCTTGCGCCGCACGCGCGAAGGCCTCGGCCTCCAGCTTGTACTGTCGCGAGTCCTGGAAACGGAACAGCTGCGATTGCGAGTGGTTCTGGTTGGTCAGTTCGATTTCCTCGGCGCCGTAGCGGTCGGCGTTGAAGGGCGACTTGACCTCGATGAAACCCTTGTCGCCGTGGAAGACCATCACCTGGCGGGCGGCGAGCTGGGTCGAGATGTAGAAACTCAGGTCGAAGTCGCCGAAGTCGGCGCGGACGGTGGAATAGATGTCGGTGCCGAAGTCGGGATCGCGCTCGGTCGCCGCCTGGACGCGGATCGGCTCCTTGCCGGTGGCAAAGCGCGTGGTCATGGTCGGATAGACGCCGATGTCCGGCAGGCCGCCGCCGCCGAGCGCGGGAATGTTGCGCATGTTGCCGGGGTCGCGGTTGAAATAGGTGAAGGCGCCCTGGACATGGCGAAGCCTGCCGACGGCACCCTCCTTCAAGAGTTCGCGGACCTTCCGCCACACCGGGGCATAGGTGACCATGTAGGCCTCGGAGATCAGCACCTTGTTGCGGTCGCGCGCGGCGATCAGGGTCTCGATCTCGGACGCGCGCAGCGCGATCGGCTTTTCGCAGAGCACATGCTTGCCGGCGTCGGCCGCCTTGATCGTCCATTCGACGTGCTGCGAGGTCGGCAGCGGGATGTAGACGGCGTCGATCAGATCGGAGGCGAGCATCTCCTCGTAGGAGCCGAAGGCGTGCGGCACCGAGAAGCGGTCGGCCATGGCGCGGGCCTTGGCGAGATCGCGGCTGGCAATTGCGGTGACGACGCAGTTCTCCGCGTCCTGGATCGCGGGCACGACCAATTCACGGCCGATCTTGGCCGTAGACAGAATACCGAAACGCAACATGGCGGCTCCTCCTTGAATCGGCCGCAGACTATGCCTGAGGTACGTGCCTAGCAAGGGTGACCTGCAGCGAAATTCCTTTGCCGCTGGTTCAAAAGTCCGCCGCCTGCCCTATGCTTGCAGGCGCCACCCGCCTGCCTCGCCACCTGACAATGGAGAATGCACCATGCAGAAACGCAACCTCGGGCGAACCGGCCTGGACATCGCGCCGCTCGTGTTCGGCGGAAACGTGTTCGGCTGGACCGCCGACGAGAAGACCTCGTTCACCCTGCTCGACGCCTTCACGGATGCCGGCTTCAACGCCATCGACACGGCCGACGTCTATTCGTCCTGGGTGCCGGGCAACAGGGGCGGCGAGTCCGAGACCATCATCGGCAACTGGCTGAAGCAGTCCGGTCGACCGCGCGACAGCGTCGTCCTGATCACCAAGGTCGGCTCGGACATGGGCCAGGGCCACCGCGACCTGTCGCGCAAGTGGATCATGGAGGCGGTCGAGGCTTCGCTGAGGCGGCTGCAGACGGACCACATCGATCTTTATCTTTCGCATTGGCCAGACGACCGCACCCCGTACGAGGAAACGCTCGCGGCCCATGCCGCGCTCGTTTCGGCCGGCAAGGTCCGCGCCTTCGGCGCCTCCAATCTCAATGCCGCGCAGTTGCAGGCATCCTTCGAAGCCGCCGACCGGGCCGGCCTGCCGCGTTACGGCGCGCTGCAGCCCGAATACAATCTCTACGATCGGGCCGGATTCGAGGGCCCCCTTGCGGCGCTCTGCACGCGCGAGCATATCGGCGTCATCACCTATTTCAGTCTCGCCCGCGGCTTTCTCAGCGGAAAGTACCGCTCGATCGCCGACACGGAAGGCAAGGCGCGCGGCGGCGGTGTCGCCGGATATCTTGACGACAAGGGCCTGCCCATCCTCGCGACCCTCGACAGGATCAGCGCCGAGACCGGTGCGAAGCCTGCCGAGATCGCTCTCGCCTGGCTGATCGCCAAGCCCGCCGTCACCGCACCGATTGCCAGCGCAACCAATCTCGAGCAACTGAAGAGCCTGACCAGGTCGGCCGGTCTCGCGCTCTCGGCCGAACACATGGCGGCACTGGACGCCGCCGGCGCCTGACCGGCCGCCGCTCCGCAACGGCATGGTCCGGCCGACGCGCCTTCGGGCCGGTCCTGCCGTGCGGGTGGGCGATCTCGCATCAGGAAAACGTCCACACGACGGAACAACTGCGTTCGACCATCGTTGTCGGGGAGCCACCGCGACGTGGCATTCCCAGATTTTCCCCAGGAGGACGAGGCAGATGGCCAAGGAAAAGACATTGGACGACCTGTTCTACGACACGCTGAAGGACATCTACTACGCCGAGCGGCAGATCCTGAAGGCGCTGCCGAAGATGGCCCGCGGCGCCCAGTCGGCCGAGTTAAAGGCGGCTTTCGAGAAGCACAAGGAACAGACGCAGGGCCAGATCGAGCGCCTTCAGAAGGTGTTCGAGATCATCGGCAAGCGCGCCCAGGGCAAGACCTGCGAGGCGATCGAAGGCATTCTCGCCGAGGGCGAGGAGGTGATGGAGGAATTCAAGGGCACCGCGGCGCTCGACGCCGGCCTGATCTCCGCCGCGCAGGCGGTGGAGCACTACGAGATCTCCCGCTACGGCACGCTGAAGACCTGGGCGCAGACGCTCGGCCACAAGGAGGCCGTCAAGCTCCTCGATGCGACGCTGCAGGAGGAAGGCCAGACCGACGAGGACCTGACCAGGCTGGCCGTCGCGACCTCCAACAAGAGGGCCGCCAAGGCGGCCTGACGTTTCGCCGGACCCGATCGAGCGACCGGGGCCGGGCATGAAGAATGACGGGCGGGGAGGCCATCGAAGCGGCCGGCGGATCCCTCGCCCGTCATTCCGTTACGTTTCCATTCGTCACCCGATCAGGCGCGAAGGACACCGCCCGTCGCCTTGGCGACGCTTGCGACGATCTTGGCGGTCAGCGCCTCGAAGTCCTCGTCCGTCAGCGTCTTGTCGGACGGCTGGATGACCACTTCGATCGCAACCGACTTCCTGCCTTCGCCGACGGAGGCCCCCTCGAACACGTCGAAGACGGTCACGGCCGTAACCAGCTTGCGGTCGGCGCCGGCGGCAGCGCGCACGATGGCGCCTGCTTCCACCGTCTTGTCGACCACGAAGGCGAAGTCGCGCTTCACCGCCTGGAAGGGCGACAGTTCCAGCGCCGGCTTGGTGCGCGTCGCCTTCTTCTTCGGCTCGGGCATGGCGTCGATGAAGATCTCGAAGCCGGCGAGGGCGCCGGAGACGTCGAGGGCGGCCAGCGTCTTCGGATGGAACTCGCCGAAATGGCCGAGCACGATCTTCGGACCCATCTTGATGGTGCCGGAGCGACCGGGATGGTACCAGTCCGGGCCGCCCGGCTCGATCTGGACATTGGCCATCGGCAGGCCGCAGGCCTCGATTACCGCGAGCGCATCGGCCTTGGCGTCGAAAACGTCGACCGGCTTGCCGCCACCCTTGGCCGGATTCGACCAGAGGCGCCCGGCCCCGGACAGCGAGGCCGTTGCGCGGCGGATACCGCCGGCCACGCGACGCTGGCCTTCCGGCCGGTCGTTCTCGTAGGTGCCCGAGACCTCGAAGATCGCGACGTCGCCGAAGCCCCTGTCGGCATTGCGCTGCGCCGCCGTCAGGAGGCCCGGCAGCAGCGAGGGCCGCATGTCGGACATGTCGGCCGCGATCGGGTTCGACAGCGCCAGTTCCGGCGCGCCGCCACCGAAAAGCTCGGCCTGCGCCTTCGGAATGAAGGACCAGGTGACGGCCTCCATCATGCCGCGAGCGGCCAGTGCGCGCTTGGCGAGGCGCGAACGGATCTGCAGCGTCGTCAGGATCTTGCCGTTGACGCTTGCGTGGTTTTCGAGCGGCGCCGCATGAATGTTGTCGACGCCATGAATGCGCATCACCTCCTCGACGAGGTCGGCCTTGCCGTCGACATCCGGACGCCAGGACGGGACCGATACCGAGAGCCGTTCACCCGAGCCGGAAACGCCAAAGCCGAGCTTCGTCAGGATCGCGCGGCTCTCCTCTGAAGAGACTTCGAGGCCCGTCAGGCGCCTGACCTCGGAGACCGGGAAATCGACGACCTTCGGCTCGTAGCCCCGGTAGCCGACGACGTCGGCCTTCGCCGCGACACCGCCGCACAGCTCGAGCACGAGTTCGGTCGTGCGCTCGAGGCCGGGCGTCATGTACTCCGGATCGACGCCGCGCTCGAAGCGGTAGCGGGCATCGGTGATGATGCCGAGCGTGCGGCCGGTGCGCGCGATGTTCATCGGGTCCCAGAGCGCGGACTCGATCAGGACGTCGGTGGTGGACTCGTCGCAGCCCGAATGCTCGCCACCCATGACGCCGCCGATGGACTCCAGGCCGCTGTCGTCGGCGATGACGACATTGGCGGGGGACAGCTTGTACTCGCGCTGGTCGAGCGCCAGGATGCTCTCGCCCTCCTTCGCCCGGCGGACGACGAGATCGCCCTTGACCTTGGCCGCGTCGAAGACGTGCATCGGCCGGCCCTGGTCGAAGGTCATGTAGTTGGTGATGTCCACCAGCGCATTGATCGGGCGCAGGCCGATCGCGATCAGCCGCTGCTGCATCCAGCGCGGGCTGGGGCCGTTCTTCACGCCGCGTACGAGCCGGAGCGCGAAGCCCGGGCAGAGATGGGCATCCTCGCCCAGATCGAGCTTCACCTTCACCGGCGTCTCGCCCTCGACCTTGAACGACGGCGAAACGGGGTGCTTCAGGGTGCCGAGGCCGGAGGCTGCGAGATCGCGGGCGATGCCGAAGACGCTGGTGCAATCCGGGCGGTTGGGCGTCAGGTTGATCTCGATGACCGGATCGTCGAGGCCGGCATAGGCGGCGAAGCTCGTGCCGACCGGCGCATCGGCCGGCAGGTCGATGATGCCGTCGTGGTTGTCCGACATCTCGAGTTCCTTCTCCGAGCACATCATGCCGCGGCTCTCGACGCCGCGGATATTGCCGACGGAAAGGGTCACGTCGATGCCGGGAACGTAGGTGCCGGGCGATGCGAAGGCGCCGACGAGGCCTGCGCGCGCGTTCGGCGCGCCGCAGACGACCTGAACCGGTGCACCGGCGCCGGTGTCGACCATCAGCACGCGCAGCTTGTCGGCGTTCGGGTGCTGCTCGGCGGAGACGACCTTGGCGATCACGAAGGGGCGGAACGAGGCCTTGTCGTCGACGTCCTCGACCTCGAGCCCGATCGCGGTCAGGCGTTTGCAGATCTGTTCCAGCGTCGCATCCGTATCCAGATGCTCTTTCAGCCAGGAGAGTGTGAATTTCATCGTTTCTGATCCTTACGCGCGCGACTTAAGCACTGAGGCCGCCGAACAGGGTCGGGACGTCGAGCGGGCGGAAGCCGTAGTGGTTCATCCAGCGGACATCGGCGTTGAAGAAGTCGCGCAGGTCCGGCATGCCGTATTTCAGCATGGCGATGCGGTCCAGCCCCATGCCCCAGGCGAAGCCCTGGTACTCGTCCGGGTCCAGCCCGCCAGCGCGCAGCACGTTCGGGTGCACCATGCCGCAGCCGAGGATCTCCATCCAGTCGGTGCCTTCGCCGAACTTGACGATCGGTCCCGACGAGCGGTCGCACTGGATGTCGACCTCGAAGGAGGGCTCGGTGAAGGGGAAGAAGGACGGGCGGAAACGCATGGTGACGCCGTCGACCTCGAAGAAGGCCTTGCAGAACTCTTCCAGCACCCAGCGCATGTTGGCGACGTTCGCGGTCTTGTCGACCACGAGGCCTTCCACCTGGTGGAACATCGGTGAGTGGGTCGCATCCGAATCCTGCCGGTAGGTCTTGCCGGGGATGATGATGCGGATCGGCGGCTTCTGCGCCTCCATGGTGCGGACCTGCACCGGCGAGGTGTGGGTGCGCAGCACCTTGCGCTCGCCGTTTGCATCCGGCGGGAAGAAGAAGGTGTCGTGCATCTCGCGCGCCGGATGGCCCTCGGGGAAGTTCAGCGCGGTGAAATTGTAGTAGTCGGTCTCGATGTCCGGACCTTCGGCGATCGAAAAGCCCATGTCGGCGAAGATGGCGGTGATCTCGTCGATGATCTGGCTGATCGGATGGATGCGACCGCGCTCGGCCGGCGAGGACCGCACCGGGAGGCTGACGTCGACGGTCTCGGCCGCAAGCCTTGCGGCGATCGCGGCGTCGCGCAGTTCGCTCTTGCGGGCGGTGATCGCCTCCGTCAGCTCGTTCTTCAGCGCGTTGATCGCCGCGCCGCGCGTCTGGCGCTCTTCCGGGGTCATCGTGCCCAGCGTCTTCAAGAGCTCGGAGACGGAGCCCTTCTTGCCGAGCGCGTTGACACGCACGGCCTCGATGGCCGCTTCATCGCCGGCGGCCCCGACGTCCGCCAACAGGGTCTGTTTCAGGGAATCAAGATCGGACATCGTTTCAAATCCATTGGGCCCAAAGAAAAACCCGCGCCAGCCCTGCCAGCGCGGGTTTCCCAATTCTAGATACAAAGGCTTGGGAAGCGCTGGTCTTAACGAACCGCGCTTTCAAACTCGTTCTTCGTGCCGGCGTCCTTGAGGTAGGCGAGCGCCTTCTTGGAAGCTTCGACGAGGGCGCCGAAGGCTGCCGGCTCGTGGATCGCCATGTCTGAGAGAACCTTGCGGTCGACTTCGATGCCGGCCTTGTTCAGGCCGTCGATGAAGCGGCCGTAGGTCAGGCCGAATTCGCGGACGGCAGCGTTGATGCGCTGGATCCACAGAGCGCGGAAATTGCGCTTGTTCACCTTGCGGTCGCGATAGGCGTACTGCTTGGAACGGTCAACCGCAGCCTTGGCGGCGCGGATGGTGTTCTTGCGGCGGCCGTAAAAGCCCTTGGCTGCCTTGAGGGTCTTCTTGTGCTTGGCGTGGGCGGTAACGCCGCGTTTTACACGTGCCATGTCATGATCTCCTTAACGTATCCAAATAGCCCGAAAGTCTCAGAGACCGTTCGGCAGGTAGTTCTTGACGACCTTCTTGCCGTCGGGCTCGGCGAGAACCATGGTTCCACGCGCGTCGCGAATGAACTTGTTGGTACGCTTGATCATGCCGTGGCGCTTGCCGGCGGCGGCAGCACGGACCTTGCCGGTCGCGGTGATCTTGAACCGCTTCTTGGCAGACGATTTCGTCTTCATCTTGGGCATTTTGCTACTCCATTCTTCTTGGTTTCGAGACGGCTGACGAGGCCCGTCTCCAGCGTAAAGAACGGCCACGGCATGCCCTGCCGGACCGTTCGGACGGGGGCTTGTAACCGAAGTCCCCCGAAAGCGCAACCGGATTCCTGAAAACCGGGCGGTTGCGCCGGAAAAGCAAAAAGCCGCCCGGGGGGCGGCTCATGCGTCTCGTCGCGCGCCTCAGCGGGGCGCCAGCACCATCATCATCTGGCGGCCTTCGAGCTTCGGCTCGGCCTCGACCTTGGCGATCGTCTGCGTGTCTTCCTTGACCTGCAGCAGAAGCTTCATGCCGAGTTCCTGGTGCGCCATTTCGCGCCCGCGGAACTTGAGCGTCACCTTGACCTTGTCGCCGTCTTCGAAGAACCGGTTCATCGCCTTCATCTTCACGTCGTAGTCGTGCGTGTCGATGTTCGGGCGCATCTTGATTTCCTTGATCTCGACGATCTTCTGCTTCTTGCGCGCTTCGGCCGCCTTCTTCTGGTTGGCGTATTTCAGCTTGCCGAGGTCGAGGATCTTGCACACCGGCGGATCGGTGTTCGGGGAAATCTCCACGAGATCGAGGCCGGCGTCTTCCGCCATGCGAAGGGCCTGATCGGTGGGAACGATGCCGTGGTTCACGCCTTCGGCATCGATGAGCTGAACCCGGGGAATCCGGATTTCTCGGTTTGAGCGCGGGCCGTCCTTGACCGGGGCGTCCGCTTTGAAGGGTCTGCGAATGGTCGTATTCTCCTCGAATAGTTTCGGATAGGCATTCCAATTTTTCGGGGCAATTTTCACCGCCGCATCGCGCGGGTGCGCTGCTTGCGGGCAATGTGTCGATCGCCGAGGCGAAGTCAATACCACGTCGCGCGGAAAAAATCACCACCTGTGCCGCCCCGTGCGAAATCGTGTAAATCGGAGCCACAGAGGCGGTCGAGGCAGGTGTGGCAAGCTGTCGCCGCCATCATTTCAGGAGCATTTCATGACCTCAGGGGACACCACCGAAACGAGCGGCATGCTGGCCGTCGGCACAGGCAACGACCAGCGCGCGATCGCCATGCGCCTTCTCGCCGAACGGGAGGGCAATGGCCATCCGCATCTCGTCTGGCTCGGCGGCTACCGTTCGGACATGACCGGCACGAAGGCCGAGGAGCTCGCGCGCCTTGCCGCCGACCTCGGCACCGGCTGCGTCCGGTTCGACTATTCCGGCCACGGCGCCTCCGGCGGCGCCTTCGTGGACGGCACGATCTCGCGCTGGCTGGAGGAGGCGCTCGCCGTCGTCGGCCACGCCCGCAAACAGATCGGAATGCGGCGGATGATCCTGGTCGGCTCGTCGATGGGCGGCTGGCTCGCGCTGCGGCTGACGCAGGAGCTGCGCCAGGGCGGACAGGGCTCCGACATCGCCGGCATGGTCCTGATCGCGCCGGCGCCGGACTTCACCAGCGAACTGATCGAGCCGAACCTGACGGATGCCGAACGCCATTCGCTCTCCGAGCGCGGCTATTTCGAAGAGCCGACGCCCTATGGCCCCGACCCCAACGTCTATACCCTGAAGCTGATCGAGGACGGACGCCGAAACCGGGTGCTGAACGGGGTGATCGACACCGGCTGCCCGATCCATGTGCTGCAGGGCATGGAGGATCCGGACGTGCCCTACACGCACGCCATCCGGCTGATGGAACACCTCGCCTGCGACGACGCCGTGCTCACCCTGATCCGCGACGGCGACCATCGCCTGTCGCGTCCGGAGGACATCGAAAAGCTGAAGGAGGCGGTTTCCCACCTTGTGAATGCTGCATAATGGTCACGCGACGCGGCGCATTTTAACCATGTTGTCGCATTGCGAATTATCGTGATTGACGAGCGGGCCCCTAAAAATTTAACGTTTTGTTAACGATTGAGGGGACACCCATGGCGCGAATGATTGGTGCTAAGGCTATTTTTGTGGCATTTTCAGCCCTGTTCATTTCCTCTTCCGTCGCCATGACGGCCCCCGCATCGTCCCTTTCGATGCGCACGGGTAGCGTGACCTCGCAGCCGATCGGGCACTACGAGTTCTGCCGGTCCAACCCTTCGGAATGCAAGACATCGCAGCGCGATCCCGGTGCGGCGAAGGTCACGACGTTCGGCTGGTCGGTCGTCCGGGACATCAATGCCGAGGTCAATCGTGACGTCAGCCCGATGACCGACAAGGACCTCTACGGCCGGGACGAGTACTGGTCCTATCCGGAAGCCGCCGGCGACTGCGAGGACTTCGTCCTGCTGAAGCGCCGCAAGCTGATGGAACACGGCTTCGATCCCGCCGACCTGCTGATCACCGTCGTGCGCAAGCCCGACGGAGAAGGACACGCGGTCCTGACGATCCGCTCGACGGACGGCGACTTCGTCCTCGACAATCTCGACGACGGCGTGAAGCTGTGGACCGAAACCCCCTATCGCTACCTGAAGCGCCAGGCGTCCTTCAATCCGGGCCGCTGGGTCTCGATCGAGAACGGCGATGCAGTCATGGTGTCGTCGGTCGGAAAATAACCGGAGCGTCCCGGCACCGGTTTCGGAAGCGGCTGTATTCAGCCGCTTTTTTCATGCGTTCCCGATCAGCACGCCGCAGGCAAACACCAGTCCGCCGCCGAGAACCACCTGGAAGGCGGCGCGCAGGAACGGCGTCTCCATGAAACGGTTCTGGATGAAGGCGATCGCCCACAGCTCGACGAAGACGACGGCGACGGCGATCGCGGTGGCGACGACGAAATTCGGGATCAGGTAGGGCAGCGCGTGGCCGAGGCCGCCGATGGCGGTCATGATGCCGGACGACAGGCCGCGCCTGACCGGCGAGCCGCGCCCGGAGATCTTACCATCGTCGTGGGCGGCTTCCGTGAAACCCATGGAGATCCCTGCGCCTATGGAGGCGGAAAGCCCGACGAGGAAGGTCTGCCAGGTATCCTGAGTGGCGAAGGCGGCGGCGAAGATCGGGGCGAGGGTGGACACGGATCCGTCCATCAGCCCGGCAAGGCCCGGCTGCACATAGGTCAGGATGAACTGCCGGCGCCCCGCCGCGTCCTCCTCGGCGATCGCCGCGCGGTTCTCCTCCCCCTCGCCCATCCGCCGCGCCTTGCCCTCGTGCGATTTCTCCGCAATGGCGAGGTCGCCGAGAAGCCTGCGCGTCGATGCATCCGTCGTTCGTGCCGCCGCCGCGAGATAGAAGCGATGCGCGGCCTCCTCCATCGCCTCTGCCTGGGCGCGGGCGGCTTGCGCCGACATGTTGGCGATCAGCCAGTCCGGCTTTCGCTCCGGAAAGTCGCGGACGAATTCGCGGCGGACCAGGGGAATCCGGTCGCCGAAGCGGCGGACATGCATGTCGATCAGCATGCGGCGATGCCCGTTCTCCTCCCGCGCCATCTCCTCGAACATGCCTGCCGTATGCGGGGAACTCTCACGCAGCGCGTCGGCATAGGCGAGATAGATGCGACCGTCGTCCTCTTCGGACGAGATGGCGAGGGCGAGAATTTCCTGTTCACTGAGCGATTCCAGGGTGCGCTTGGCGCTACGGAAGAGGCGGGAAAACATGTCTGAACCTATTTTTAGAATTATTCTAAAAATAGAAGCCGGGATGCAGGACGTCAACCGTTTGCGTCAACTCGCCGCGCTGCAAGGATCAGGTTCGGAAGATGCGACCGGGCCGGAGCGGGGCGGTCCGACCGGATGCTAGAGCAGCCCCTCTTCGGCGCGCCGGCGGGCGGCCGAAAGCCCACGGAAGATCGGCGAGGCGATGTCGGCCTCGATCATCGCCGACAGGCCGGCCGCGGTCGTGCCGCGGTATTCAAGGAAGATGTCGACCAAATCGGACGGCGGCGTCTCGGACTGCGCCATCAGCACGCCGGCGCCGAGAAAGAGCTGGCGCACCGCGGCATCGGCCGTCTCCGGATCGAGCCCGGCACCGATCGCATGGCGGATCATCGCGTCGGCAAAGAGGGCGGGGAAGGCCGGTCCGGAACCGGTCAGCGCCGTGAAATAGTCGAGCTGCGCCTCTTCGGTGATGCCGTGCGCCTGACCCGAGGCCGAAAAGAAACGGAAAACGAAATCCGCATCCGCGTCGGTGACGCGGTCGGTCGCAAACCAGGGCGTGAACGACAGCCGATATTCGGCGCAGGCATTGGGCATGGCGCGCACGATGCGGGCGGCACCGAACCGCGCGGCAAGATCCGCCGCGCTGACGCCGGCCACCACGGAAACGAGCAGCCGGTCTGTCAGATCGACGTCGATCTCGTCCAGGTCCTGCGGGCGCACGCACAGGACGACGATATCGGCACGCGCCACCAGCGCCTCGTTGTCGTTCGTCGTGACGATCTCCGGCCAGTCCTCGAAACCGGCGATTTCGCCGGACCTCGAGGACAGGATCAACTGGCGCGGCCGGATGACGCCGTCTTCCAGCGCAGGGGTCAGCAACGCGCCTGCAAGCCAGCCTCCGCCGCCGATGACCCCGATCGTCGCCACGCCCGCCTCAGGCCCATTCGCCGGCGCGCATCACCGGGATGCGGCTGCCGTCGGCACGGATCCCGTCGATATCGATCTCTCCCGAGCCGATCATCCAGTCGATGTGGATTAAGCTCGAATTGCCCCCCTGTGCCGCGATCTGGTCGGCGGAAAGGCTGGCGCCGTCGAGGAAGCATTTCGAGTAGCACTGGCCGAGCGCGATGTGGCAGGCGGCGTTCTCGTCGAAGAGGGTGTTGTAGAACAACAGCCCGCTCGCCGAGATCGGCGAGGAATGGGGAACGAGCGCGACCTCGCCGAGCCGGCGCGCGCCCTCGTCCGTGTCGAGCACCTTGTTCAGCACCGCTTCGCCCCTGGAGGCATGCGCCTCGACGATGCGGCCGCCCTCGAAGCGAACGCGGATGTCGTCGATCAGCGTGCCCTGATGCGACAGCGGCTTGGTGCTCGACGCGTGGCCCTCGACGCGCAAGGCATGCGGCGTCGTGAACACTTCCTCGGTCGGGATGTTCGGATTGCAGGTGATGCCGTTCTTCGCCGTCGAGGCGCCGCCATGCCACTCGTGCCCGTCGGCGAGCCCGACCGTCAGGTCGGTGCCCGGCCCCCTGAAATGCAGGGCGGCGAAGCGCTCGCCGTTCAGCCAGCGCGAGCGGCTGTGCAGGTTGGCATTGTGCGCCTTCCAGGCGCCGACCGGATCGTCGCGATCGACGCGCGATGCCGCGAAGATCGCATTGGCCAGCTTCTCCACCGCCACGTCCTCCGCATCGTCCGGAAACACCTGCCTCGCCCAGGACGGATTGGGATAGGAGACGATGTTCCAGTTGATGTCGAAGTTGGCGATCTTTTCGAGCGCGGGCTTGTAGGCGATCGAATTCGCCTTGTTGGCGCGGGCGACCTTGGCCGGATCCTCGCCGGAAAGAAGCATCGGATTGTCGCCGGCGATCGCAAGCCTGGCGGCGCCGGCGGCATAGGCCTTCGCCATGCCCTCGTAGAGCCAGTCGGTGGCCCGGTCGAAGCTCTCGTCGGGGGCATGGCGATAGCGGGCAAGCGTGGCATCCTCATCGGCATAGAAGGTGCTGACGAGGCCGGCGCCGGCCATGTAGGCGTGCTTGGTGATCAGGCGGACCAGCGGAAGTGCCGCGATCGGCGCCGTCATCACGAGATCCTGGCCCCTCTGCAATTGCAGGCCGACCCTGACGGCCACTTCGGCGAGCCTATCGAGCTTGACGGGATCGACGGGCGTGGTTGCTGTACGAAGCGGTGCGTTCATCGCTCTACCCTGCTGTCTTCGATTGCGTTGCCTTCTACTTAGGACGGAATGGCGGAAAACAGAAGATCGACGACGACAGGCGGAGGCAAATAAGTCGCCCGCCTTCCTGCCTGCTCGCCCTGTCTCAGCCTCTCAGGCGACGACGGAAGCGCCCACGGCGGAAAGCGCCTTGCGGGCGTCCTCCGGGGAAAGGCGGACCTGCAGGCCCCGCTGCCCGCCATTGATGTAGACGCGTTCATGCCCGAGTGCGGTCTCCTCGATCGCCGTCGGAACCGCCTTGCGCTGCCCGAACGGGCTGATGCCGCCGACATGATATCCCGTCAGGCGCTCGGCGTCGGCCGGCTTCATCATGCTCGCCGACTTGCCCCCGAAGGCCGCGGCAAGCTTCTTCATGCTGACCTCGCAGTTGGACGGCACGACGACGCAGACGGGCTTGCCGTCCACCTCCGCCATCAGCGTCTTCAGCACGCGGTCCGGCACCTCGCCCAGCGCCTCGGCCGCCTGCAGGCCGACCTTCTCGGCGGAGGGGTCGTAGCCGTAGGTATGGACCGTGAAGGGAACGCCCGCCTTTTGCAGAGCCTGGGTGGCGCGAGTGGTCTTGGACATGGCTTGGCCGTCGGGATAGGTCGCTTGATGATGGACGATCGGTGCCGCATCGCCACGATCCTTGTCAACAGGGGATGCAACCAGCCCTGCTACTTGGAATTGCGAAATGCCAGGCGGGGCCTTTTTCCTGCGGGATCGGACCGGAGCACGGGCGCCGGCGACCTTGCCATGCCACAAAGTATTGGTTACTGCGGAATTTCTTCGATCGGCCGAAACCCGTACTGGTTGTTCTCCTTCGGGAATTTCGGCAAGCGGGTGGATCGTGCTGCAATTCCGTCGACTTCAATTTCACTATCTCCTGTCCACCAACCGGTTTGCGGAAGCGCTCGCACTGTCGCAGGCGGATCCGGAGGCGACCCGCGCGGGCCGCGCCTGGGCCTACTATCGCCTCGGCTGCTACAGGTCGGCGAGCGCGCTGCTGCGCCAGCCGCGCTCGGGGCGGGAGGCGCTGGCGCTCGGCATCTCGCTCGTCGCCTCGGGCGAGAACGAGGCGGGGATCGCTTTGCTGCGCAAGGCGCAGGAAGGCGGACAGTTCAGCGGAAGGCAGCTTGCGGCCGCGGTGGAAGCCGTCGCGCCCTACAGCCTGGACACGGCGGTCGACTTCTGTCGCGCCGGCGCCCCGGTCAGCACCGGCCTGCGGATCGCCCTGCTTCTGGCCGGAGGGCAGCAGCAGGAGGCGCTGAGCGAGGCAAGGGCCGCCATCGGACGCGGCGAGGGCAAGCGCGAGCCGGACCTGCACCTGCTGCTCGCCAATGCCACGGGCGACGAAAGTGCGGCTCTGGCGCTCGCGAACGATTTCCTTGCCGCCCACGGGCTGTCGCCGGTCGCCCTGCTCGATCCGCAGCGGCCGATCTCGGCCTCGAACCTGGCAAGCCGCGTCGCCGCCGGCAGCATCCGCGGACCGCTGGTGACGGTGACGATGCCGGCCTACAACACCGCAGAGCGGATCGGCCGCTCGATCGAATCCCTGCTGGCCCAGACCTACCGGGACATCGAGGTGCTCGTCGCCGACGACGCCAGCACCGACGACACGGTTGCGGTCGTTGCGGCACTGGCCGCGCGCGACGACCGCGTCCGTCTGATCCGGCGCGACCAGAACGGCGGTCCCTATCCGGCGCGCAACCTGGCGCTCGCCAATGCGCGGGGCGTCTTCGTGACCTGCCAGGATTCCGACGACTGGGCGCATCCGGAAAAGATCGCCCGCCAGGTCAAGCCGCTCCTGAAGGACAAGGGGCTGTTCTTCACGCTGTCCAACTGGGTCCGCGTCGACGACCACGGCCAGTTCTATGCCCGGCAGATCTATCCGCTGACACGCCTCAACCCCGCCTCGCCGCTGTTCCGGCGCGAGGAGGCACTTGCGCGCGCCGGCTACTATGAGGATGTCCGCACGGGCGCCGACAGCGAGTATATCGCGCGGTTGAAGCTCGTCTTCGGATGGCGGGGATGGCGACGGCTGCGCCAGCCGCTATCCTTCGGCGCCCATCGGCCGGGATCGCTGATGACCGATGCCGATACCGGCATCGCACGCGGAAAGGTCAATCGCGAGCGCCTCGACTACTGGGAGGAATGGACCGCCCGGCACATCGGGCGGTTTGCGCGCAAGTAGCGCTGCCGCGCTCGTTGCAGCAGGCTCAGAAATCGCGCTGGAACCGGATCACCCCGCCCCAGTTTTCGGCCTTCGGTCCGGCCTTCTCGTCCATGTCGTTGACGTAGTTCAGTTCCGGCGTGATGCTCAGTCCCGGAACGATGGTATAGACCACGTTCAGCGCCGCTTCGATGTCGTCGCCGTCGTCGAAGTTGATGGAGGCGTTGAGCTGCGCCTTTTCGGAGATGTCCGCCGTGGCGCCCAGCCAGGCCGCCCAGTCGCCGTCCCAGAGCGCATAGCTGTTGATCCGATCCCCATCGGTGCTCCAGCCGCCCATCGCAAAGAGCGAGACGATCCCCACCTTGCCGTCGATGCGGACCTTGATGGCGCCCTCCTCCATCGATTCGTCGTATCCACCGGCCGCGCGGATCATGAAGTCGCCTGCGGTATAGCCCGCCGCCGCCACGAGATCCGGCATGTAGCTGTCGACCGCCACGTCGAAGTCGTAGACGCGGTCGCTGCTCGGATCGTTGTCCTCGACGGCAAATCCGAAGCTGAAGCCCGAGCCGGTATCGTAGGTGTAGCGGAGCTGGGTGCGACCGAAATCGCCGTAGTCGACCTCATAGTAGTCGTTGATGCCGTTGCCGGCATATCCGGTGAACTCGGTGTAGAGCGTATCGCTGAAGCCGACGCGGAAGCCGCTGAGTTCGATATAGGCGGCCTTCATCGTGTCATAGGCGTCGGTGTTGTCGTCGCGGTTGATCTCGACCTCGAAATACGTGCCGAGCACGCCGTAGTCGGTCTCCTGGGACGTGCTGAGCTGCAGGTCGAGGCGGGAGCGGGTGAACAGCGAATCGCCGCCGCCGCCGGGGAAGGTGTCCTGCCCGTTCGGATCGCCGAAATAGACTTCGCCGCGCACATAGCCGGCGATCTTCAGGCAGATCTCGGTGCCCGGGATGAAGAAATGCCCCTCGCCATAGGCATCGCAGACGCGAACATAGTCCATCGGTTCCGGCTCGGCCGCGACGATGGCGTCGGCCGCACCGGCCGCCGACACCCAGACAAGGCCGGCCGCCGTGCCGAGAAAACAGGTTCTGATGTTCATGATGCGCGTCCCCCCGGATGTGCAGCCGCCGCGATTTTGAGCTGACGAATCAGCCTGACGCGGCCATTCCGGGCAGGATCGCAGGGCGCCGGGCGGTTGGCAAGCTGACGGCCGGCCGGATGACGTCGACAAGCGGGCACCGTGCCTGTCTCCTCGAGGGCGATGGCGCTCGTTGCTGCATTGGCCGGACGAAGGCCGCGCACACGCCTAGTCGAAGACGGCGTTGCTGTTTCGCGCGTTGCGGAAGCGGGCCGCCGCCTCCGTCCTGTTGTGCACGCCGAGCTTGCGGATGATGTTGTGCAGGTGGATCTTGACGGTGTGCTCGGAGAGGCCGAGACCGGCTGCGATCAGCTTGTTCTGGAGCCCACGCGAGACCATTTCCAGGATCTGGAGCTCCCTGGCCGTCAATTCCGCCACGCTGCTCTCCGCCTTGCGCTGACCGACCGGCACGCCGTTGTGGGCAGGCGGCGGGGAGGCCGGCTCGCCGGCGCGCACCCCGACCAGCGACCCCGGCGGCAGATACTCGCCGCCGCACAGCATGAGCCTGATGATCGAGAGCCAGATGTCGAGCCGCATGTCCATCGGCAGCACACTGCGGAACAGGGCGGAATCGGCAATCGCCGAGAAGGAGGTCGTCTGCATCTTGTCATAGGGCTCGATGACGGCGGCCAGGGCATGCGGATGAACCCTGGACAGCATCGCCGCGGCGGCCTCGGCCTCGTGCATCAGGCTGACGTCGACGAGGATCAGGGCGACCGGATGGGCAAACGACCGGCATCCGGCGACGACACTCTCCACCTGCTCGACGAGAACCCAGGGGAACTCGCGCTCGACCGCCTCGATCAGGCGCTTCGATACGCTCCCCGTGTTCGTGACTATCAGCATCACGCGCTGTGGTTCAGGCCCACCCCTGATACCTGCCGCGCCCGGTCCGGCTTCCGCGTAGTCGTTCCCGTCCAAAAGCACCATATCCTTCACCCGCGCGGCCCGATCCCGGCTTTTGTCGCCGGCAATCGTCACCGCCGACGAAACGCACGAAATCGTGCACCATTGGCAAGACCTTAGCGCACGATACGAACGATCGCGACGGCGCAAATGGGCTGAGAAAAGGGGCGAAGGGCAATGCATGTGGAAGCGCCTGGCAAGGCGCATTCATCCAAACGAACTAACCTAAGGTGAAGCCTACCCACCAACTTGGGCATCAGGCGCGAATTTGCTTCTACCTCGCCATCCCCGGCACCGCCCATAGGTCGCACCGGTCCCGGCCGGGCCTACGCAGCGGCGATGGGGGTAGGCCCGGCCTATGCGCTTTCACCAATATTGATGAAGCCCGAGCAAGCGCCTGCCCCTTCTCAATATTTCAGGAATTTGCACACTGGGACAGCTGTCTTGAAGGCAGCGGTGAGCATTGATCGAGCGCGCATCTGCACCTCCCGGGTTGGAGAACCATATGCCAGTCGCCATTCTGCATCGCACAAGGTCCCTCAAGGCCGGGATCGTCCTCGCCGCGATCCTCGTGGCGGGCGCGCTTGCGCCTGCCCCGGCGCTCGCATCGAAACTCGCGCCGCAAACGCGCATCCGGCTGCAGGTGGTCCAGTGGATGCCGACGCGGGGAACCTACGAGCGCTGGGATGCGCTCGGCGGCGAGTTCGTCATTTCCGACGAGGGCACGCTTTCGCTTCCGGTTCTCGGCAACGTCTCCGTCGGCGATCTCGACGAGGCCCAGTTGGCCGCCAAGATCGCCGAAGAGCTGAAGAACCGGATCGGGCTGGTCGAACGACCCGACGCCTCGATCGCGGTGGTCGAGTATCCGCCGGTCTATGTGGTCGGCGACGTGGCCTCGCCCGGCGAATACCGCTTCCGCCCCGGCCTGACCGTGCTGCAGACGCTCGCCATGGCTGGCGGCGAGTTCAGGCTGGAAGGCCTCACCGGCGCGCGCGGCGTCGAATATGCGGGCGAACTGCGCGAACTCAACGATTCCATCCTGCGCAGCAGCATTCGCGTGGCGCGCCTCGAGTCGGAGATGGCAGGCGCAAGGGACTTCACCTTCGACCTGAAACCCTATGGCGACAACCCGCTCGCAACAGCCATCTACAAGCAGGAGCAGCAGATCTTCGCCGCGCGCGCGGCCGTGGTGGAGCGGCAGTCCCGATCCTTCGTCGAGCTTCGCGACCTGATGGGCCAGGAGATCGACACGCTGGAAAAGAAGATCGACAGCAACGACGAGGACATCGAATCGGTCCGCAAGGAGCTCGAGACCGTCAAGCCGATGGTCGAACGCGGCGTGATCCTGCCGACGCGGCAGACCGACCTGGAGCGGTCGCTGCGCGGATACCAGGCGACGCGGCTCGACATGGTCACGGCGATCATGCGCGCCCGCCAGAACATCTCCGAGGCGACGCGCAACCTCGAAGGGCTCACCGACAACCGGCAGGTGGACGTGACCGCGCAGTTGCAGGCGGAAAAAGGGGCGCTGAAACAGCTGCAGCTGCGTCGCGATACCCGCAACAACGTGCTCACCGGCGCTCTGGGCGCCGATGCGAACGGCGACAGCGCGGCAAGTCCCTCGCTCACCAGCTACAGCATCTCGCGGCGCGCCGACGGCAAGGTCGCCGTGATCGCGGCAAACGAAACGACGACGGTGCAGCCGGGCGACGTCGTCCGCGTGGTGCGGACGCGGCTGGCCGCCCCGGGGGCGTCGCCGGACGAGGCCGCCGTCGTGCCGGCGACGGAAAATCCGACGGAACAGGCCAGTCAATGATGAGACGGGGCAACGAGGGGCAAGCGCGATGAAAGGCATCATTCTGGCGGGGGGCAGCGGCACGAGGCTCTATCCGCTCACGATCGCGGTGTCGAAGCAGATCCTGCCGATCTACGACAAGCCGATGATCTACTATCCGCTGAGCGTGCTCATGCTCGCCGGCATCCGCGAGATCCTGATCATCTCCACCCCGCGCGACCTGCCCTGCTTCCGGGCCCTGTTCGGCGACGGGTCGGATCTCGGCCTCGACATCTCCTACGCCGAACAGCCGCAGCCGAACGGCCTTGCCGAGGCCTTCATCATCGGCCGCAACTTCATCGGCTGGGACAACGTCGCCATGATCCTCGGCGACAACATCTTCTTCGGCCACGGCCTGCCGGGCATCTGCCGCGAGGCGACGGCGCGCAAGAAGGGCGCCTCGGTGTTCGCCTACCATGTCGACGATCCGGAGCGCTACGGCGTCGTCAGCTTCGACCGCAAGACCGGCAAGGCGCTGACGATCGAGGAAAAGCCTGCGGAGCCGAAGTCGAACTGGGCGGTCACCGGCCTCTATTTCTACGACAACGACGTCATCGACATCGCCCAGTCGATCAAGCCGTCCGCCCGCGGCGAGCTGGAGATCACCACCGTCAACAACATCTACCTGGAGCGCGGCGACCTGCATGTCTGCCAGCTCGGCCGCGGCTATGCCTGGCTGGACACCGGGACCTATGACAGCCTGCAGGACGCGTCCTCCTTCGTGCGCACCGTCGAACGCCGCCAGGGCGTGCAGATCGCCTGCCCCGAGGAGATCGCGCTGGAGATGGGCTGGCTCGGGGTCGAGGCGGTGAGCCGCCGCGCCGGCATGCTCGGCAAGACGGCCTATGCCGCCTACCTCAACCGCCTCGTCGAGGAACGTGCCGGATGACGCTGGAAATCAGGCGCCTGGAGATCGAGGACGTGCTGGAGATACGGCCGCGCAAGTTCGGCGACGCGCGCGGCTTCTTTTCCGAGACCTGGAACGCACAAGCCTTCGCAGACGCCGGCATCGCGCTCGATTTCGTGCAGGACAATCATTCCTATTCCGCCGCGCGCGGCGTCCTTCGCGGGCTCCACTACCAGCTGCCGCCCTTTGCGCAGGACAAGCTCGTCCGCGTGATCCGGGGGGCGATCTTCGACGTCGCCGTGGACATCCGCAAGGGCTCGCCGACATTTGCCCGGTGGTGCGCGGTGCGGCTCTCGGCGGCGGACTGGAACCAATTGCTGGTGCCGAAGGGCTTCGCGCACGGCTTCGTCACGCTCGAGCCGGACACCGAGGTGATCTACAAGGTCACCAATCCCTATTCGCCGGCGCACGACCGCTCCATCCGCTACGACGATCCGCAGATCGGCATCATCTGGCCGATCGCCGCCTCGCAATTCCAGCTTTCGGACAAGGACCGCAATGCACCTCGCCTGGCACAGGCGGACGTCTTCGGGCCAACAGGGGGAACCGCGCCATGAACATACTCGTCACCGGCGGCGCCGGTTTCATCGGTTCGGCCCTCTGCCGCCACCTCGCCGCCGATCCTGCAAACCGGGTGGTCAACGTCGACAAGCTGACCTATGCCGGCAACCTGGCCTCGCTGTCCTCGATCTCGGGCCAGCCCAACTACCGGTTCGTCCGCGCCGACATCTGCGACGAGGCTGTGATCGGCGAGGTGCTGCGGACCGAGGCGATCGACTGCGTCATCCACCTCGCTGCCGAGACCCATGTCGACCGCTCGATCGACGGGCCGGGCTCCTTCGTCGAGACCAACATCGTCGGCACCTACCGGCTGCTGCAGGCGGTGCTGAAATACTGGCGCGGCCTGCCGGCGCCGGCGGCGGACAGCTTCCGCTTCCATCACGTCTCGACGGACGAGGTCTTCGGCGACCTTCCCTTCGACGACAGCAGCTTCCACGAAGCCACCCCCTACGCGCCGTCCTCACCCTATTCCGCCTCCAAGGCCGCGTCCGACCACCTCGTGCGCGCCTGGCACCATACGTTCGGCCTGCCGGTCGTCCTCACCAACTGCTCGAACAACTACGGGCCCTTCCACTTCCCGGAAAAGCTCATCCCGCTCGTCATCCTGAACGCGCTCGACGAGAAGCCGCTGCCGATCTACGGCACGGGAGCGAACGTCCGCGACTGGCTCTATGTCGAGGACCATGCCCGCGCGCTGGCGCTCGTCGCCGCCCGTGGCCGGATCGGGCAGAGCTACAACATCGGCGGCGGCGCCGAACTGACCAATCTCGCGGTCGTGCAAGCGATCTGCGACGCCCTCGACAGGCGGCAGCCGCGGCGGAACGGCAAGAGCTACCGTGAACTGATCGCCTTCGTCGCCGACCGGCCGGGCCATGACCGGCGCTATGCCATGGACACCTCCAAGATCGAGCGCGAACTCGGCTGGGCGCCACAGGAGACTTTTGCGAGCGGGCTCGCGCGCACGGTCGACTGGTATCTCGGCAACGACTGGTGGTGGCGGCCGATCCGCGAGGGCACCTATGCCGGCGACCGCCTCGGCAGACTGGCTGCAGGATAATGAAGATCCTGGTGACGGGAACGCATGGACAGCTGGCGACGAGCCTCGCGGAGGCCGCAGCGGCCATGCCCGGGATCGATCTCGTGGCGGCCGGACGGCCGGCGATCGACCTTTCGGACCCGGCCTCCATCCAGCGGGAAATCCTTGCGGTGCGGCCCGACCTCGTGGTTTCGGCCGCCGCCTATACGGCCGTCGACCGGGCGGAGGACGAGCAGGACCTTGCCTATGCGGTGAACGTCATCGGCGCCGCTGCCGTCGCGGAGACGGCCGCGACCCTGCGGATCCCGGTGATCCACATCTCCACCGACTACGTTTTTTCGGGCGATGCGGCACGGCCCTATTCGGAAGACGACGATACGGAGCCGAAAACGGTGTACGGTTATACGAAGCTGCGCGGCGAGCACGCTGTGGCGAGCGTCAACCCGCGCCACATCATCCTGAGGACGAGCTGGGTCTACAGTCCCTTCGGCGCGAACTTCGTCAAGACCATGCTGCGGCTTGCGGGCGAGCGCCCGGCCATTTCCGTCGTTGCCGACCAGTGGGGAAACCCGACCAGCGCGCTGGACCTCGCAGAAGCCATCCTTCTGGTCGCGACGCATCCCGCAAGGGAACGGTCGGGGATCTATCATGTGGCCGGCAGCGGCGACACGAACTGGGCCAACTTCGCCCGGGCGATCTTCGCCTCCAGCGCGGCGGCCGGCGGCCCTTGCGCCGAGGTCCACGACATTGCCTCGGCGGAATACCCGACGCGGGCGCGGCGGCCGCTGAACTCGCGGCTCTGCTGCGGAAAATTCGAGCGGACATTCGGCTGGCGCGCGCCGCCCTGGCAGGAGAGCACCGCGGCGGTTGTCCGCCGCGTGCTGCAGCAGGATTGACGAGACAGGGGGACGGGCGCCTTGAGGGCGTTTGCATGGACCGATGGCAATGAGTACGCCGCACGTAGAGAAGCAGTCCTATTTCCATATCCTCAGGTCGATGGCGATGATCGGCGGATCGTCGGCCATCAACGTGCTGTTCTCGATCGTCAGGACCAAGGCACTCGCCGTCCTGCTCGGCCCCGCGGGCGTCGGGCAGTTGAGCCTCTACATGTCGATCGTCGATCTGGCCCAGGCGCTTGCGGGCTTCGGCGTGCAATCCAGCGGCGTGCGCCAGATCGCCGAATCCACCGGCACCGGCGACACCGACCGGATCGCCCGCACGGCGGCGGCGCTGAAGCGGACCTCGATCGTCCTCGGCCTGCTCGGTGCCGTCCTGCTCGCGGCGCTCGCCGCGCCGATCGCCAGCTTCACCTTCGGCGACGACCAGCACACGCTCGGCGTGGCGCTGCTGTCGCTGGCGATCTTCCTGCAACTCGTGGCCGGCGGGCAGATCGCATTGACGCAGGGCATGCGCGACATCGCCAGCCTCGCCCGCATCCAGATCCTCTCCGGTCTCGCCACCACGGCCATCACGGTCGCGCTCGTTTTCGTCTTCGGACCGGCCGCCATTGCACCCTCGATCGTCGCCAGCGCTGCGGCGCTGCTGGCGATCTGCTGGTGGTATGGCCGGCGCCTGCGGATCAGCCGGGCGCCGATGTCGACCGCCCAGCTGGCGGAGGAAGTGGCACCGCTCCTGAAGCTCGGCTTCGCCTTCATGCTGAGCGCGATCCTCGGCTTCGGCGCCGCCTACGTCGTCAGGCTGCTCGTGACCTGGGAGGGCGGCGTCGCCGCCGCCGGCCAGTATCAGGCGGCTTGGGCGCTGGGCGGCCTCTATGCCGGCTTCATCCTGCAGGCGATGGGGGCGGACTTCTATCCGCGGCTGACCGCCGCCGCAGGCGATCACCAGGCAGCGAACCGCCTGGTGAACGAGCAGACGCAGATCAGCCTGCTGCTCGGGGGGCCCGGCGTGCTGGCAACGCTGACCTTCGCGCCGGTCGCGATATGGCTGTTCTACTCGCCGGCGTTCTATCCGGCTGCGGACATCCTGCGCTGGATCTGCCTCGGCGTGCTCTTGCGCATCGTGTCCTGGCCGCTCGGCTATGTGATCATCGCCAAGGGCCGGCAGGTGATCTTCCTCTGGTCCGAGGTGGTCTCGCACGGGATGAACGTCGTGCTGGCCCTGATCCTGGTACCCCGTTTCGGGGCGACCGGCGCGGCCGTCGCCTTCCTCGGCCTGTATGTCTGGCACGGCTTCATGGTCTATGCCATCGCAAGGCGCCTGACGCAGTTCCGCTGGTCGGCCGCCAATGTCAGGACGGGCGCCCTCTTCATCACTGCCGCCGGCTTCGTCTTCTGCACCGACCGCTACCTGCCGGCCTGGCAGGCGATGGCGGTGGGGACGCTCGTGACGCTGATCCTCGGCCTCCACGCGCTGCGTCGCCTGCTCAGCCTCCTGCCGCCGGATTCGCTGCCGGCACCGATCCG
This sequence comes from Mycoplana sp. MJR14, assembly GCF_029210525.1. NCBI lineage: Bacteria > Pseudomonadati > Pseudomonadota > Alphaproteobacteria > Hyphomicrobiales > Rhizobiaceae > Mycoplana > Mycoplana sp. MJR14. Next base: position 7,217 of record NZ_JARGEO010000007.1, on the reverse strand, counting down.
CGCCCTGGCGTCCAGGCTCGGCTGAGAAGCCTCCCGCAACGACAGAAGCCCCGGGAACCGACAGGATCCCCGGGGCTTCCGTTCGTCGAAATGCCTGTACCGGCCTGCAAGGGACGGCATCGGCGAGCATGCCGCAGACAACCTCCCCCGCGCTGCCTCGCCGGGCAGCTTGCCCTATTCGGCCGCCGCCACCGGGCGCTGCCGCGGCGACAGCCGGCAGGCTTCGCGCAGTTCGTCGATCACCGTCGCCACGTCCGCCTCCGTCATCTGCGCAAACAGCGGCAGGATGATGCACCGCTCCTGCGCCGCCTCGCTGTTGGCGAGGCTGCCGGAAACGTGATGCGTCGAGGCGTCGGCATAGGCGGGCTCGCGATGGCTGTTCATGATGCCGCGCCGGGTGGAGACGCCGCGATCGAGCAGCCGCTGCATGACCTCCAGCTGGTCCAGCCCGTCGTCTATGAGGCGCACGCAGTAGCTCTGCCAGTTGGTGCGCGCCCAGGACGGCTCGGAGGGGGGCTCCACGCCCGGGACGGTCTCCAGGCCCCGGCGATAGAGCTCCGCCAGCCGCCGGCGCGCCGCGATCAGCTCCGGAAGCCGTTCGAGCTGGATCCGGCCGATCGCCGCCTGCATGTCGGTCATGCGGTAGTTGTAGCCGAGCTCGGGATAGCGCTCGAAGATCACCTGCTTGGAACCATGGCGGACCGCGTCGGTGACGCTCATGCCATGCTGCCGCCAGAGGCGGAACTTGGCATCGTATTCGGCATTGGCCGTCGTCAGCATGCCGCCGTCACCCGTGGTCAGGAGCTTGCGCGGGTGGAAGGAGAAGCAGGCGACGTCGCCATGCGGCTTGCCGATCTTCTCCCAATTGCCCTGCCAGAGGATCTCGCTGCCCGACGCACAGGCCGCGTCCTCGACGACGGGGATGGAATGCTTTTTGCCGATCGCCACGATCGTCTCGAGGTCGCAGGGCATTCCGAGCTGGTGGACGCACAGGATCGCCATCGTCCTCGGCGTGATCGCCGCCTCGATCCTGGCCGGATCGATGTTGAAGCCGCCTTCCTCGATATCGACGAAGACCGGCACGGCACCGCAGTAACGCACGGCGTTGGCGGTGGCGATGAAGGAATGGCTGACGGTGACGACCTCGTCACCCGGCCCGACGCCGACGGCCTTCAGCGCCAGATGCAGCGCGGTCGTGCAGTTCGACACCGCGCAGGCATGCTCCGCGCCGACGAAGGCTGCGAACTCGCTCTCGAAGGCTGCGACCTCCGGACCCTGGGTGACCCAGCCGGACAGGACGACACGCCGGACCGCCTCGACCTCGCGCTCGTCCAGCATCGGTTTTGCGACGGGGATCATGGCCATCACGCTGCCTCGCCCTTTGCCCGCTCGACCTCGCTGCGCCACCAGGCGACGAGTTCACGCAGACCGTCCTCCAGCGAGATCTCCGTCTCGAAGCCGAGCAGGCGCTTCGCCTTGCTGGTGTCGGCCAGGCGGCGGGTGACCGCGTTCACCTTGCGGGCCGGCTGGAACTGCGGCTCCAGCGACGAATCCATGATCCGCACCAGCATCTGCGCGAGCTCGAGCAGGCTCGTCTCGGTGCCGCTCGCGACGTTGAAGATCTCGTCGGTCACCCCGGACTTGGCGGCCAGCATGTTGGCGCGGGCGATGTCGCGGGCGTTGACGAAGTCCATCGTCTGCAGGCCATCGCCGAAGATGATCGGCGGCAGGCCGGCGGCGATCCGCTCCATCCAGCGGATCATCACCTCGGTATAGACGCCGTAGGCATCCATGCGCGGGCCGTAGACGTTGAAATAGCGAAGAGCCACGTAGTTGAGGCCGTACATCTCGGCAAAGCTGCGCAGCAGCGCCTCGTTGAACACCTTGGCGGCGCCATAGATCGTGCGGTTGTTGTAGGGATGGTGGTCCTCGGTCGTCGGGAAGCTCTCGGCCAGTCCCAGCACCGACGCCGACGAGGCGGCGACGACCTTGGAAACCTTGGCGCTCACCGCGGCCTCGATCACGTCGAACGTGCCGCCGGCCAGCACGTCGAATGCGAGCCGCGGCTCCTCGGCGCACTGGGTGATGCGGATCGCGGCCTGGTGGAAGACGATATCCACGCCTTCGAACATCTCGGCCAGCAGCTTGCGGTCGCGGATGTCGCCCTCGACGATCGTGACCGGGGCGGCAGCGATCGCCGCCTCCAGGTTCTCGCGGCGCCCGCGGACGAAATTGTCGAGCACGAGGATCTCGCGCGGCTCCTCCAGCGCGACGAGGTCGGCAATATGCGAGCCGATCAGGCCCGCGCCGCCGGTGATCAAAATCCGCTTGTTCTTCATGACCAATCCACCGTTCACGAGGGGAGGTCCGGCGTTGGCTCCTGCCGCCACCGGATGAATTTCGCCGGCACGCCGGCAACGACCGAGAAGGGCTCGACGTCCGCGGTGACGACAGCACCGGCGCCGACGATGGCGCCCTTGCCGATCGTGACCCCGGGAAGGATCGTGGCATTGGTACCGATGTCGGCCCAGGCGCCGACCCTGACGGGCTTGATCTCCAGATCGGTGCGGATGATCGGCACGTCGACGGGGATCGCGGTATGGCTCGAGCCGAGCACCTTCGCACCCGGGCCCCAGCCGACGTGATCCTCCAGCACCAGGTTGCGCGCGTCAAAATAGGCCTGCGGGCCGATCCAGACGTTGTCGCCGATGCGGCAGTTCCCGTCGAAGCGGCCCTGGATGTAGGCCTGGGCGCCGATGAACACGCCGCTGCCGATCTCGAAGGTCTCGGCATGCTTGAAGCCGACGCCGCTGCCGACCTGCAGCCCGGAGCCGGAACTGCGGGCCAGCGCCTTCAGGATCAGCTTGCGCATCATCGCGTCGAGGAAGCCGTCGCCCATGGCAAAGCGCCCGTAGAGCTCGACGAGGCCCGCGGGCGTATAGGCCTGCTTCAGTTCCTCGACCAGCGCACGCTGATGGTCCGGATCGGCCGGCGCCTCGCGGCGGCCGTGGACCGAAGGGACGATGCGGGCGGCGAGCTGTTCAACCGACATAGGCATCCTGCTCCATCGCGGCCACCACCTGCTCGACCTGCCCCACCGTCATCTCCGGATAGATCGGCAGCGACAGCACGGTGCGCGCGGCGGCCTCGGAGACCGGGAAGTCGCCCGCCTTGTAGCCGAGGTCGGCATGGGCCTTCTGCAGGTGCACCGGAATGGGATAGTGCAGCCCCGTCTGGACGCCCTCCGCCTGCAGGTGACGCTGCAGCGCGTCGCGGTCGCGGCAGCGCACGGCATAGACGTGATAGACGTGCCGGCGGCCCTCGATCTCGACGGGGATCTTCACCTCCGGCGACCCCTTCAGCAGGCTGGAATAGCGCTTCGCATGGGCGCGGCGCGCCTCGGTCCAGTCTTCGAGATGGCGGAGCTTGACCCGCAGGATCGCGCCCTGGATGCCGTCCATGCGGTAGTTGAAGCCCTTCAGGGCGTGGTGATAGCGCTGCTCCTGGCCCCAGTCGCGCAGCATGCGGATCGTCCTGGCATGATCGTCGTCATTGGTGACGACGATCCCGCCTTCGCCGCAGGCGCCGAGGTTCTTGCCGGGATAGAAGCTGAAGCAGCCGGAGACGCCGATGCTACCCGCACGGCGCCCCTTGTCTTCCGCGCCATGCGCCTGGCAGGCATCCTCGATCACCGGGATGGCATGCCGGTCGGCGATCGACTTGATTGCGTCGAGATCGGCCATCTGACCATAGAGATGAACCGGCAGGATCGCCTTCGTGCGCGGCGTGATCGCCGCCTCGAGCTGCTGCGGATCCATGGTCAGCGTCACCGGCTCGACATCGACGAAGACCGGCGTCGCACCGACGTAGCAGATCGCGGACGCGGTGGCGACGAAGGTGAAGGGAACGGTGATCACCTCGTCGCCGGGGCCGACACCGGCTGCGAGCAAGGCGAGGTGCAGCGCGCTGGTGCCGGTGTTGACGGCGATCGCGTGCTTCGTGCCGCAATAGGCGGCGAACTCCCGCTCGAACTGGGCGACCTCCTCGCCCAGCACATACTGGGCCGAGGCCAGCACGCCGAGAACTGCCGCGTCGATCTCGCTCTTCAGCGAGGCGTACTGGGCCTTCAGGTCGAGAAACGGGATCATGCAATGCGCCTCTGCTGCTCGAGTTCGATGACGCGGCCGCGCTGGGCGAGCGACTGGGTGGCGGCTTCCAGGATGCGCACGACGCGCAGGCCGGCGAGGCCGTCGGCCTCCGGCAGGCCGTTGGTCTCGACGCATTCGACGAACTGCCTGAGTTCGCGTCCGAGCGCCTCGGTCATGTCGAGCTGCGGGGCGTACATGTCGCCGGTGCGGTAGCCGACCAGCATCTGGTAGACCTTCTCGCCGTTCTTCTGCGGATTGCCGTTCAGCGTGATGCCCTTGTCGTAGACCTTGATCTTCTCGCTGGCCTCGAGGTCGTCATAGACGATCATCTTGCCGCTGCCGCCGACGAGGGTCCGCCGGACCTTGACCGGTGCCAGCCAGTTGACGTGGATGTGCGCGATCAGCTTGCTTTCGAAGAAGAGCGTCAGATAGGCGATGTTCTCCGGCTCGCCGGCGACATGGCTCATGCCCGTCGCGCTGACGGCGACCGGCTTCTCCGGCAGCACGTAGTCCATGATCGACAGGTCGTGCACGGCGAGATCCCAGATGACGCTGACGTCGTGCTGGAACAGGCCGAGGTTCACCCGGACGCTGTCGTAGTAGTAGATGTCGCCGAGGCCGTTCTCGACGATCTCGCGCATCTTGCGGACGGCGCCGGTGTGGATGAAGGTGTGGTCGACCGCCAGCACGAGCTTGCGCCGGGCCGCCTCCTCCACCATCCGCCGCGCCTCGTCGCCCGTCGCAGCCATCGGCTTTTCGACGAAGACGTGCTTGCCCGCCATCATCGCCTTCATGGCGAGCGGGTAGTGGGTCGAGACCGGGGTGGCGATCGCCACCGCGTCGACCCGCGGATCGCGCAGGATCTCCTCGAAGTCGTCGGTGATCTCGATCGTCGGATAGCGCAGCTTGACGCCCGCGAGCCGCTCCTTGGCGAGATCGCAGACATAGACCACCCGCGCATTGGGGATTTCGGCGATGTTGCGGACCAGGTTCGGGCCCCAGTATCCGTAGCCGACTACAGCGATGCCGATCATCATTTTCTCCCGGAAGAGCGGATCTCGTAAGGCGCGTCCGCGACGCGGCCGATGACACGCGCCGGAACCCCGGCGACGATTGCATGAGGGGGCACGTCCTTGGTCACCACGGCGCCTGCGCCGACCTGAGCGCCCTCGCCGATCACGATCCCCGGCAGGATGGTGGCGTTGCTGCCGATCGAGGCCCGGTGTCCGACGCGGGTGGGAAGGAGCTCCCAGTCGCTGTCGGTCTGCAGGCTGCCGTCCGGATTGACGGCGCGGGGGTGCATGTCGTTGGTGAACATCACGCCGTGACCGATGAAGACGCCGTCCTCGATGGTCACGCCTTCGCAGATGAAGGAGTGGCTGGAAATCTTGCAGTCGCGGCCGATGGCAGCGCCCTTCTGGATCTCGACGAAAGTGCCGATGCGGCTGCCGGCCCCGATCGTGCAGCCGTAGAGATTGACGAGATCGGGATGGTGAATGACGACCCCCTCGCCGAGGGTCACTGAAGGTGCGATCATTCCGTATCGATCCCCGTTCCCGCCAAAGCCCAAGAACATCTGCGCACCGGAACCGATGTGCGACACGGCCCACGGCAAAGTTCTTCTGCGGATCAGCAGAGTTCTTTTCAGGCTGGGAGTAAAGGAAACAAAACGCGGTAGTCGTTTCCTCTAAAGGTGTATCCGGACAGGGGTAGATGCTCAGTATTCGCGGCTGCGATTAGCCGCCTCGCTCGAAGGAGTGACCCCACTGGAGGCCGCGCCACCACCGGCGCACGGGCGGCGGGGTAGCCTGTCGACGGCGGCCATCGTCCTTCGCCGCCTCGCCAAAAAGCAAAGCGCGCCGGGGTTGCCCCCGGCGCGCTGCAAGCCTTGTCGATGCTATCGGCGTTCAGCCGAAAGCAATCGTTTCGTCGTCAGAACAGCCAGATGTCGTCGGCAGAGACCGTATGGCCGTTGTCGAAGGTGGCGACCTTGACCTGCGCCGCGGATCCGCTGCCGTCCCGGTCGTAGTAGAGCGCATCGCTCTTCTTGTCGAAGATGAAGCGGTCGTTGCTGTCGACAGCGTGCGTGCCGAGGCGGAAGGCGCTGTCGGCAAGGGCACCCGTGTGGCCGGACGTGACGTCGAAACGGATCAGGTCGTTCGAAGCGAAGTCCGTGATGTGGTCCGGCTGGTCGGATTTCAGGCTCTCCTGACGGAAGACGAACCTGTCGGCGCCGCCGCCGCCGGTCAGCTTGTCATAGCCGGTGCCGCCGGTCAGCGTGTCGTTGCCGGAACCACCCCTGATGTCGTCGCTGCCGCCGCCGCCGGACAGGACGTTGTCGCCGCTGTTTCCAACGATATCGTTCGCCTTGCCGTTGCCGGTCCCCTTGAGGTCGTGATTGCCGCTCAAGCGCAGGTCTTCAATGCTCCCGCCAAGCTTGTAGCTGGCGCTCGCCTTGACGACATCGTGTCCGTTGCCGGAGGTCTCGATCACCTTGTCCCAGGCGCTGTTGACCCCATAGGTGTCGTTGCCGCCGCCGCCCATCATCTTGTCGGCGCCGAGGCCGCCCTTGAGGACGTTGTTGCCGCTGTTGCCTTTCAGCGTGTCGTTGTGGCTGGAGCCCGTCAGGTTCTCGATGCCGGAGAGCCTGTCGCCCTGGGCATGGCCGCCCTCGCCGGTGCCCGACCTGAGGCTGACCTCGACGGCCTTGCTGGAACCCGAATAGGTCGCCGTGTCGCGTCCTTCGCCGCCGTTCAGATGGTCGGCACCGGCGCCGCCCTTGAGCGTGTCGTTGCCGTCGCGGCCGTTCAGGGTCTCGCTGCCGCCGTTGGCCTGGCCGGAACGCGGCATGACGTCATTGCCGGCGGTGCCGTTGTAGACTGTCGTATCCGGGGTCGGCGTGGGCTCCGGCTCCGGCGTGGGCGAAACCGTCCCGTCACCCGGCTCGGGCGCGCCACCCTGAGGATATTCGGTGTTGCCGGAGACCGTCGGGTTGGAATTCTCGATGTTGTAGTAGCCGTAATAGCCCTTCTCGATGTGGTTGTTGGTGATCGAGACGCCGGTGATCGC